>NZ_LZRN01000003.1 GCF_001678675.1 Gelidibacter algens | reverse complement strand
TTGAGTGAGTTCCTTCCCTTTGGGAAGGCTAGGATGGGATTTCTAAAAAGCTTTGGATCGCCAATTCATAACTCTGCAATCCAAAACCAACAATAATGCCTTTTGCATGTGGCGCAATAAAAGAGTGATGTCTGAACTCCTCGCGCGCAAAGGTGTTCGAAATATGAACTTCTACCACTGGGGTTTTGATAGCTTTAACGGCGTCTCCAATGCCTACTGACGTATGTGTATATGCTGCAGCGTTCAACACAATACCATCATAACTAAAACCCACTTCTTGAATTTTTGAAATCAATTCGCCTTCAATGTTCGATTGAAAATGGGCGATTTCAACGGTGGGATATTTCTTTATGATGGCATCCAGAAATTCATGTAAAGAGAGACTTCCGTAAAGATCCGGTTCTCTGGTTCCCAATAAGTTTAAATTGGGGCCATTAATGATGATCAATTTTTTCATAAGATAAAAGTATTAAAAATTAGGCATAAAAAAAGGAAGCCACTGGCCTCCTTTTCTAAAATTATGAATTTTAGCAATTACTATAAATGTATTGCAAACCCTACAAGCGCTTGAAAAGCATCTTCATAAACATCATTCATAGATACATTGTAACGAATTTTAGGCTCAATGCTTACTTTAGGAGTAATAAACCATGCGTAACCACCTTCAACACCAACATAAGATGGATCTTCACCTCCTTCAGAATAACTTACGCCAGTGTAATCAACACCAACAGGGAACTTATCAGCGATATAATATTTTGCACCCACTTTGTAGGCAAAAGCTTCACCATCTATAGTGCCACTGTCACCATAACCAAATCCAGCTTTAATAGCCAAATTATCAATTACAAAATAGCCACCTTCTGCTCCAACTGACCATTGGGTATCTCCATCAATGGATGTCAATGAAAAAGCGGTACTTCCTGTAGCCCAAGAACCCGTGTTGATTTCAATAAGCCATTTTCCTTCGTGGATTGATCCATGATCATTATGCTCCTCTTGAGCGTTAATATTTGACAATCCAAAAACTGCCACTGCAGCCATTAACATTAATTTCTTCATTTTTTAAAGTTTAAGTTCGATTTATTTGAGAGCACGAAACTAGTATTAACTTCATCGATAACAAAGGAAAAACTACTGTATTTAGTGGTTTAACAAATAATAAAACCAAGGCATTTTGCCTCGGTTTTTATCTTCTTGATAATGATTTAAATAGGTGTTAGAATGAGAATCCAACTCCAAATTGCCAAACTGCATTTTTGATATCGCTATTTCCTAGGAAGGCAGAATCATCTTTAACAATAGTGGTTAACCCGTAGGTGTAACGTGCCGATAAAGAAAAACCATTATCAAATTTATAGCCAGCACCAAGGGCTAAGCTGGTGTCAAAATCTTTAATCTGGGAATCATCCGAATCGATTTCTATATCGCCTCCATCTGAATCAGAATTAAAGTCAATTTCTTCTTTGACCTTAAATCCAAACTGCGGTCCTGCCTCAGCGTACAAACCTTTAACTAGATAAAACTTAGCCATTAAAGGTACTTGGATGTAACTTAACTTATAATCAACATTGCCATCAGTATTAAAAAAGTTACTTTCATCTCTTGTTACAGCTGTAAAACCCTGACCTGAGTACAATACTTCTGGTTGGAAGGAGAAACGCTCACTAATAGGGATTTCCATAAACAATCCTAAATGGAAGCTCGTTAGAAGGTCTTGGTCACCAATGTCATCTCCTGCAACAGTAGAAAGATTGACCCCTCCTTTTACACCAAACTGCGGCGTTATTTCATCTGACTGTGCATAAATAGTTGTGGCGCTAAAGAGAACAACTAATGGTACTAAAAATAAATTTTTCATGAGTTTTTGTTTTTAAATTGAAGTTCGAAGGTAGGTAAGTAAGTACTGACGTTTTTTCAGATTAACACTGTTTAACTTAAGTTGTATGTTTTTAACAATTTTTTAAATTTTACGATTTAAACCAAAAAAAAACCGAAGCCTGTGCTTCGGTTTTTATATTAAATTGCAACGTCATTAGAACATGTATCCAACACCAATATGCAGTGTGTTAATAGTTCCTTTCAAGTCTCCGCCATCTAAATCGAAATCTCCACTTTTACTATATCTATTGGTAATCTCAAACCCGTATCTCGCTTCTAAGAAAAAGTTTTGGGTAATTTTATAGTTAGCACCAAAAGTAAGATCAATACCAAATGAGTTCACACCATCTTCGGCCTCTTCTAAACTCAAATTACCTTGCGGTCCTACTAATATTCCGAATTCTTCAGAAACCATATATTTTGCCAATACAGGGATATATAAAAAACTTACGTCATTTGCACTAGCATATAAAACCTCTGGTTGAATATGAAATTTATCGGAAATTTCAAAGTCGGCAACACCACCAATAAAAAAACCAGATTCATCGCCTGATATGGAATTGCCTTCAAAGGAAACTTTGGCTGTGATGTTTGTGTACCCAGCCATAACGCCAAATTGAGATTGTGCATTGACATTACTTACTACCAAAAACTGCTATTGCAGCTAATAACATTATTTTCTTCATTTTGTTAACTGTTTATTTATTTGAGATAGCTAAAATAGCAATATTGTTATTATTACCAAACAGTGAATGTAGAATTTCACAGCCGTTTATTTGATTATATATAACAAAAAAACCGAAGCGCTTTGCTTCGGTTTTGGAACACTACATCATTTATTTAAAACATAAATCCTACTGAAAGTTGGATAACTCCATTTTTTAAATCTTCATCATCCGAATCATCTGAATCAACAATATTGGCAAGTCCAACATTATAACGCGCTCCAAAATTTAAACCGCTGTCCATCTTGTAACCTAATCCAAAATTGAAACCAAAATCTAAAGAATTTGTTTCATCTTTTAAATCTACTGTTTCAGATTCGCTTACAGTAACTCCCTCAGATGTCTCTTTATAGCTGTATTCTGCTTCAGATGATACTAGAATTCCTACTTGCGGTCCTGCTTCAAGACTTAAACCATTTGTAACATAATATTTAAATAATACCGGAATGTTAATATAACTTAATTTGATTTTGCCCTCTTCTTCATATGTGCCAAAAGAGTCGGTTTCGCTATAAGATAATTTTGTGCCTTGGGATGAATACAAAACTTCTGCTTGAAGCCCCATTTTCTCATCAAACATATATTCAGCCACACCTCCAACATGAAAACCGACAAGCATGTCATTGTTTTCAATATCACCAGTCAAATTGGCCAAATTGACACCAGCTTTAGCTCCAAAACTAATATTTTGAGCATTGATGTTTGAGAATCCGAATGCTGCAATAGCAGCAGTTAAAAGTAATTTTTTCATAAATTTATTTAATTTAAAATTGATTTGGTTTTCAACAAAAAAATGATTTTATCTCAATAAACAAGGTTTTTCTTTAGGCAAATTAACATTTTTTTTAACATTTAAAACTATGACTTTGATTTCGAGAATATTATCAAATTGATTTCCTTGTTAAATTGGGATTTTTGACCATTTATGGATTGACTTATGACAATCATCGCTTTTTTAAAGTTGAAAACGATTTTCATACTTAAGTTAAAGCGCTATTTTTATCAAAATTTATAATTACTTTTCATGAAATGGAACGACGCCCTTAACGATTTTCAGCTGTATTTAAAAATCGAACGCGGTTTGTCTCCCAATTCTATTGCCAACTACACTTTTGACATTCAAAAGCTTATAGGCTTTTTAGAAAAGAATTCTATTTCTGTTTCCCCAATCGTCATTGAGCATACCACACTTCAACAATTTATCTATGAGGTTTCAAAGACGCTCAATGCCAGATCTCAGGCCCGGATTATCTCAGGACTGCGGAGCTTTTTTGGCTATCTCGTTTTTGAAGATTACAGACTAATAAATCCGTTAGACCATATAGAATCGCCAAAAATTGGCCGTAAGCTTCCAGACACCCTGAGCATTAAGGACATCAACAACTTAATAGAAGCTATAGAGCTGACCAAGGAGTATAATGGGGTGCGGATTGGAGAACGCGACAGAACCATACTGGAAACGCTTTACAGTTGCGGCATGCGTGTGAGTGAGTTGACCAATCTCAAAATTTCAGATCTTTTCTTTGAGGAAGGGTTCATTAAGGTTACTGGAAAAGGTGACAAACAGCGTTTTGTTCCTATAGGGACTTCGACACAAAAATATATTAACATTTATAAAGATGAAGTCCGTTCAAAAATAAATGTTCAAAAGGAATACAAGGACACTCTTTTTTTAAATAATAGAGGCAAACAGCTTTCCAGAGCAATGATTTTTACCATGATAAAAAGACTTGCAGAAAAAATTGACCTTAATAAAACCATATCTCCTCACACCTTTAGACATTCTTTTGCGACACATTTATTGGAAAACGGTGCCGATTTAAGGGCGATACAACTCATGCTAGGCCATGAAAGCATTACCACTACAGAAATTTATATGCATGTGGACCGAAGCCATTTAAAGGAAGTCCTTTTAAAATTCCATCCAAGAAAATAACACGCTTTATCGATTTTATTATCCTTTTATCGAATATTATAGTATATTTAAGCCCTAACTAAAATTTTTTATCCAAACACCCCTAAATGGATGAAGTTACCTACGAGCACACCGCCCGCTTTTATTGAAAGTCATGAAGACTTAAATATTTACAAATATAAATATGCCCTAGACAATTCCCATATTGGCCTGTGGGAATGGGATATGCTGAACAATACGATGCATTATTCTGAAGAATCCAAAATAATCCACGGTTATGAAGCTTCACAGTTGGATCTACTTACAACGCATTGGAGTGAAGCCATCCACCCCGAAGATCTTGAAGCACTTCAACAAGCTGTAAATGATCACATTCAAAACGTCACCCAAGATTACAAAAGTGAGCATCGCATTTTACTTAAAGATGGCTCCTACAAATGGATTTTAGACTTCGGAAAAATTGTGGCTTATGATGAGAACAATGTTCCCAAAACTTTTATCGGTACCACTATTGATATCACCCAAAGAAAAGAAGATGAAGAGCGTTTAAAACAAGATTTGAGTATCATTAGCAATCAGAATAAAAAACTGACCAACTTTGCGCATATTGTCACCCACAATTTAAAGGAACACGCAGGTAATATTGAAAGTTTGTTAGGTTTTTACAAAGAGGCTACTACCCTAGAAGGTAAAGAGGAAATAATTGAACACTTGGTCACAGTATCTGATTCCCTGACCAAAACTATTGGGAATTTGAGACAGATAGTTTCCAAGCAAACACACACCAAACTTGAGATCAAACCATTGAGATTTAACGACTATGTCAATAAGGCCATTGAGTTGCTAAAGTTGGAGATTATAGAAAAGAATGTCATTATTAAAAATAATGTCAGTGATGAGCTAACATTGCATAGCAATGAAACGTATTTAGAAAGTATTATTTTAAATTTGGCCTCAAATGCCTTAAAATATTCACATCCAAAGAGACAGCCCGTCATTACCATTGATGCAAAGGCATCTCAAAAAGGTATTAGAATTACGCTTGAAGACAACGGGGTGGGCATTGACCTTGAAAAACACGGACATGCTATTTTTGGACTTTACAATACCTTTCACGGCAATACCAATGCTGAGGGCATTGGACTCTATATCACCAAAAACCAGATTGAAGCTTTAGGAGGTCAAATTACAGTGGAGAGTACCGTTGATGAAGGTTCTAAATTCATCATAACCATTGGCGATAAAAAAAGACTGGCTCCTGCTATCAAATCTAAAATAGCCAGTCAAACAGAATAAACTAAACTGCCGACCAATCTTTTTTTAAACCACTTAAAGCTTCAAATTTTAAGATGGTTCTCTGTCTTCATTCCTTTGGTTCTGGAAGGGATTTAATATAGATCTCTTCTACTACTCTTCTAGATTAACTTAATCCTCAACGATTGAGTACTTCCTTACTGAACAGCAAGCTTATAATAAAATTATAAGTTTACAAAAAAATTCATAACTTACGTACTATCCCTCTGATATTGATTTTAATAGCATTTTAAAACGGTAATTGATTTCCCCCAGAAATTACCAAGTGACTTTTGTTTCACATTTTTCAAGAAAAAGCTATGACCTCACACAGATCAGGATTATCAAAATTAAATTTAAAAACTCCGTTCGTGGATGACCTAAAATGGCAATTGGCACTAGAATATTCTGGTATAGGCATGTGGGAATATGATGCCGTACTGGAGCGTGTTTATTTTTCTGAGGGTTCAAAAAAGATTATAGGTGTGTCAGATCCTTCTTTTGGATCTGATCCTTATGCCTGGAATGATCGTGTCCACCCTGAAGACCGTGCGCTTTATTTTAAGAATTTCCAGGACCATTTAAAGGGACTTACCGAGATGTATGAAAATGAGCACCGTGTGAGATGTGAGGATGGTTCTTATAAATGGATACGCGATAGAGGTCAAATTGTGGAATGGGATGAACACAACCAACCTAAGCGTCTTATTGGAACGCATATGGACATCACGAGCCAAAAGCAAAATCAAGATACCATCAACAATTCTTTGCTGATTGCGACAGAACATAATAACAAACTGAAAAACTTTGCCCACATTGTCACTCACAATCTAAAGCAACACACAGGAAATTTTGAGAGCTTATTGGAGTTTTACGAAGAATCAAACTCCCCTGCGGAGAAAGAAGAAATAATGACTCATTTGAAAACGCTGTCGACTTCTTTGTCAAAAACAATCAAAAATTTGCATGACATTGTTAATGTGCAGAATAGCAAATCCAATGAAACTAAAAGGATCTATATCGCCAAACAAATTGATCATATCCTGGAGCTTCTTGATCTTGTTATTACAGAAAATAACGCTACCATTCACAATAATATCAATAAGAAAATATTTCTTTATTTCAATAGTTCCTATTTTGAAAGCATTATCCAGAACTTATTATCAAATGCCATAAAGTACAAACATCCCGATAGAGACCCTGTGATTTCAATTGATTGCACTAAAGACAAAAATGAGGTTAAACTTATGATTACTGACAATGGCATTGGTATAGATCTTGACAAATATGGCAAAGATATTTTTGGGTTGTACAAAACGTTCCATCATAATGATGATGCTGAAGGCGTCGGTTTATATCTGATAAAGAATCAAATTGAGAGCTTTGGCGGTACTATTGCAGTTGATAGCGAGGTAAATGTTGGGACGACTTTTACCATTATAGCAAAAACAAAAAAGCCTAACACATTGCCAGGCTTTTAAAAATAATTTATACTGTATTATTATTTTGCAATATTCACAGCTCTAGTTTCTCGTATAACTGTAACTTTTACCTGACCTGGATAGGTCATATCTGTTTGTATTTTCTGTGAAATCTCAAAAGACAAATTAGCGGCTTGCTCATCTGAAACGCGTTCACTTTCTACCATCACTCTCAATTCACGTCCTGCTTGAATAGCATAGGCTTTATTGACACCGTTAAACCCAAAGGCCACAGCCTCTAAGTCTTTCAGACGTTGTATGTAGGAATCCAATACCTGACGTCGTGCGCCCGGTCTTGCTCCGGAAATGGCATCACACACCTGAACGATTGGTGCAAACAGAGTAGTCATTTCAATTTCATCGTGATGGGCGCCAATGGCATTGCAAACCTCTGGTTTTTCACCATACTTTTCTGCCCATTGCATGCCTAAAATAGCATGGGGGGTTTCCATGTCTGCTTCAGATGCTGGTACTTTTCCAATATCATGAAGCAATCCGGCACGTTTTGCGATTTTAGGATTTAAGCCTAGTTCCGCAGCCATCACACCACAAAGTTTTGCTACTTCACGTGAATGCTGTAACAAGTTTTGACCGTAAGAAGAACGGTATTTCATCCGTCCCACCAATTTGATGAGTTCAGGATGCAGTCCGTGAATTCCCAAATCGATTACCGTACGTTTTCCAACTTCAATAATCTCTTGCTCAATCTGCTTTTGCGTTTTTTCAACGACCTCTTCAATTTTAGCTGGATGGATTCTTCCATCAGTCACCAATTTATGAAGCGATAAACGCGCTACTTCACGTCTGACAGAATCAAAACATGACAATATGATTGCTTCTGGGGTATCATCCACAATAATCTCTACACCTGTTGCAGCTTCAATGGCACGAATATTTCGGCCTTCTCTACCTATAATACGTCCTTTAACATCATCAGATTCTATATTAAATACCGACACACAATTGTCGATAGCCTCTTCGGTACCAATACGCTGAATGGTATTAATAATAATTTTCTTAGCTTCTTGTTGTGCAGTAAGTTTAGCTTCTTCTAAGGTATCCTGCACATACGCCATCGCATCAGCTTTGGCTTCCTGCTTAAGAGACTCAATAAGTTGTGATTTAGCTTCTTCGGCAGACAGTGCGGAAATAACCTCAAGCTGCCTGATTTGGCTTTTGTGCGCTTTATCAACTTCTTCTTTCTTTTTTTCTAAAAATTCAAGTCGGAAGTCATAATCCTTAATTTTATCTTCTATTTCTTGGGACAGCTTTTTATTTTTAGCTAATTCATTGGAGGTTTGAGATTCCTTATCGCGGGTTCTCTTTTCAGCTTCAGCCATTTTTTTATCACGTGAAAGAATAATCTTCTCGTGTTCAGACTTTAATTCAATAAATTTTTCCTTTGCTTGTAAAAGCTTGTCCTTTTTTATGGACTCACCTTCAGAATTTGCCTGTCTTAAAATGGAATTTGATTCTTCCTGTGCATTTTTAATGAGTTTTGAAGCATTGTTTTTTTCTAGTGTCTTTGCTACAATATATCCGAGTACTATGCCTAATACTACGCCACCAACAATTAATAAAATTGTATTCGTTTCCATGTTTAGTTGAGTTTAAAAAAATTTTGATATCATAAAAAGGTCCCGATAAAGCGGGAATAGTTTAGCACCACCATCCCCTATAAAGATGTGGCACTTAACCAAAAAAAAAGCCTACATCAGCTTCGAATTTTGTATAAACCCCTTAAAAACAAGTTTAGGGCTAACAAGCTGATCAAAAATCTGCTCAAAGGCAGCTCGATTTTACAACTTAAACTCACCCTTTTTAAAGAAATAACGTTGAGTTTATCAAAAAAAATAACTAATGTAGGCAGTAACCTATTTATTTTAAAGAACGTTAAGAGCTCAAATGTGAATGAAGAAGATCGTCTAAAGCGGCTAATCTATTTTTGACATCTTCACTAACATTGTCTTTATCTATTGTTTTCTGTTCCACTTGAGACGCAAACTGCAAGGCGCACATGGCCAAAACATCTTGTTTGTCCCTCACGGAATAATTCTGCTCAAATTGACCAATCATAGTTTCAATTTTCTTAGCGGCTTTTCGCAATCCTTCCTCCTGACCTGGTGTAATCGTTAACGGATACACTCTGTTTGCAATGGATAGCTTAATTTTTTGCTGTTCTGACATTAAATACTATGCTTACATTATTCAGATAATTGCGCTATACAATGATCTATGTCTTTTATTAATGTATTTATTTTGAGCTTTGTCTCTCTTTTATTTTCATCACTGCCCAACATTGAATTTGCAATTTTAAGGGCTTCATATTTTTCAACCCAAGAGCTTAATGCTTCTTGCTGTTGAATAATTTTTTGCTGATAACTGGCCAATTCTTCAGAAAGCTTCGCATTGGTTTGTTTTAAAACCTCTTGTTTATGTAAAACTCTGCTGATTTTATTTTCTAAAGAATCAACAATATCTTCAACTTTACTCATTTACAAATTTCAATACTGATGAAACAAAGTTAACATACCTTATTAAAAATCGCAATTGTTTTGTCATAAATTTTAAAATTTTTTAAAGTTATAAGCCTAAAGCAATTAGCACGGTTAAAGTTAACTAAGTGTTACACTTTTTATGATTGGTAATCTTTGTGGGCATTTCAAAAGTGTCCGCTATGCTTGAAGCAGTCCTGTTCTTTAAATTGAGAACTAATCCCTATATAGATTCTCTGCTCTTTAGTACCTCAAAAAGCCCTTGACAACAAATAACTTTAAAGTCTCATAACTTTAGGCACTACTAACTTTTTTAATATTTTTAGCCTTTCAAATGTAGCTATGAAATTTCTCTTTATCCCTCTTCTCTTGACCACTTTTGCCTTTTCTCAGGTAGACTATCCAAAGGACTATTTTAGAAGTCCGCTGGACATTCCCATCATCCCTTCAGGAACTTTTGCAGAGTTAAGAACCAATCACTTCCATGCAGGATTAGACATCAAAACCCAGCAAAGAGAAGGCCTCAATGTATACACGGTTGCTGAAGGTTATGTAAGCCGCATCAAAGTGTCGCATTATGGTTACGGAAAAGTTATCTACATCACCCATCCCAACGGCTACACCAGCGTGTATGGGCATTTATCCAGTTATGCGCCTACCATTGAAGCCTATATAAAAGCGAATCAATACAAAAATGAATCCTATGAGGTTGAACTATTTCCTGCAGTTGATGAGTTGAAAGTAAATGCAGATGAGATCATTGCATATTCAGGAAACACCGGGAGTTCTGGAGGACCACATTTACATTTTGAAATCAGGGATCAACAGGAACGCACCATCAATCCGCTATTGTTTGGATTGGCAGTACAGGACAAAAAGGCACCTTTTGTAACTGGAGTCTACGCCTATACAAAAGGCGATGATTCATTTGTAAATGGTAAAACCGGTAGAGTTGAATTGCGCCTCATTCCTACCAAAAATAAAGATTATAATGTAGAGGGTATCAGTGCTATCGGAACCATTGGTTTTGGGGTTATAAGTTATGATTCCCAAGATTTGGCAGTCAACCAAAACGGCATTAACGGGATAGAAACCTTTTTTAATGGTCAAAAAAAGCTTGAGATGGATTTCAACCGGTTTTCTTTTGATGAAAGTAAGCACATCAATCGGTTCATCGACTATGAACTTCTCAAAACCAAAAAAAGTCGCATTCAAAAGTTGTTCGTTGAACAAGGAAATGTGCTCAGTCTCTATAAGGATCTTGATAATGATGGTTATGTGATTGTAGAAGATAGTACCTCTTCCGTTTACAAAATCAGGATTAAGGATTTTCACGGTAATGAATCTTGGGTCAATATCTCCATTAATGGCAAAAAGATGTCAAGTACCCCGACGGAAATTGATACCAAGGACAAAACTTATATTTTCTCAGAGCAACCTACCAATTTGAACGAAAAAAATGTAACGGTTTACTTTCCTGCCAACAGCTTTTATGAAGATACTTTTATCAATTTTAGGGTGAGTAATGATACGCTCTACTTGCATAAAGACATTGTTCCTCTTCAAAAAAATGTTACCATAAGTTATGACATCAGTAATTATAAAGACACTGAAAGAGACAAACTCTATATTGCTGAATTGATTGGTTACCGGAACTACCCAAGTTATCTTAACACAAAAAGAAAGGACAATATCTTAACGGCATCTTCAAATGCTTTGGGAACATATGCATTGGTTATGGACACCCAAGGTCCTAAAATTTCAGCTTCTAATTTTCAAGATGGGAAATGGTTGAGCAACTACCGCTTTCTTAAATTTAAAATTACAGATAACCTTTCTGGTATCAGTAATTACCGAGCCACCGTTAATGGCAAATTTATTTTGATGGAATACGAATATAAAACCAATACACTCACCTTTGATTTTAACGATAATGTGGTGACCGATACCAAAAACGAATTGAAACTCATCGTCACTGATAATGTAGGAAATAGTTTTACATTTGAAGCAACCTTCTTTAGAAAATAAAAAAACACTCTTTGAAACTACATTTTTACATGCTTCGTTTTGCGCTTTTAATGCTACCAGTTATAGGGTGGTCACAAACCGCAACCATAAGAGGTATTATTTTGGATGACCTAAATGTGCCTGTATCAAACGTCAATATCTCATCAGGAGATTTAGGAACTACTACTAATGACAATGGGTTTTATGAACTTAAGATTCCAATCGAAAGGGATGTTGTTGTGGAGTTCACCCATATTTTGTATAAACGAATCGTTGTTAAATTTAATCTCAAAAATGGACAGGACATAGAATTCAATCCTGTGATGAATTTAAATATTGAGCAAATTGCAACAGTAATTATCAATAGCAATCAGCGGCAATTTGTAGAAGGAGTGACCACTATTGCTCCTGAAATTCTTCGCACTATAAAAGGCGCACAGCCCGGAATTGAAAATATTTTAAAAACCTTACCTGGAGTCAATATTTCTAATGAGTTGAGCACACAGTATTCAGTACGGGGTGGCAACTTTGATGAGAATTTGGTATATGTCAATGAGATTGAAGTTTATAGACCATTTTTAGTTCGCTCGGGACAACAGGAAGGCTTGAGTTTTGTAAATACAGATTTGGTTCAAAACGTTGATTTTTCTGCTGGTGGCTTTCAAGCCAAATATGGCGATAAGTTATCCTCAGTATTGGATATTACGTACAGAAATCCTATAAAATTTGGTATCACAGCCGATGTGTCGTTATTGGGTGGCAGCATTTCTGCGGAAGCGGTATCAAAAGATTCCAAGTTATCAGGTATTATTGGACTGCGCTATAGAGACAATAGTTTGGTGCTTAATTCTTTGGAAACTGAAGGCATTGTAAAACCTGTATTTGCAGATGTTCAAACCTATCTTACCTATACATTTACCGATAAATTCCAAGTTAACTTTTTAGGAAACATATCGAGCAATAAGTATAGTTTTCAGCCACAAAACAGACAGACCAATTTCGGAACGTTAGCCAACCCTTTGGCCTTATTGGTCTATTATGAAGGTCAGGAAAAGGATGCTTACAACACCTATTTTGGTGCTTTTAAAGCAAATTATTTTGCGAGTGAAGACCTAACGTTAAAACTTATTGCCTCCACGTATCACACTACAGAAGAAGAATATTTTGATATTTTGGCCCAATACCGTTTGGGCGAAGTGAATAGTAATATTGGCGATGAAAACTTAGGCGAAGTTGAGTTTAGTGAAGGCATCGGCTCTCAGCTAACTCACGCTAGAAATGATTTGGACGCTTTGATCACCACTATTGAACACAAAGGCGATTATGAAATGGACGACAACACCTTTGAATGGTCCATAAAATATACACATGAAGATATTCGAGACCGTTTGGTAGAATGGGAAGTAATTGATTCTGCCGGATTTTCTATAAATCCGCCAAAATCAGATGTCTTTAATAACCAGCCTTATCAACCCTATCAAGGCCCTTTGGTTGCTTTTCAAAATGTACGCGCCACCAATTATGTACAAATCGATCGCTTTCAGGGGTATGCGCAAGGGAGCAAACGTTCAGAATTGGGTACTAATGAGGTATTTTACAACATTGGGATAAGAGCACACAACTGGACGGTAAATGGCGACGGTATTAAAAGTAACACACAAACTGTTTTTAGTCCGCGGGCACAATTTGCCATCAAACCTGATTGGGACAAAGACATGTTGTTCAGGATTGCTGGTGGGTTGTATTACCAGCCTCCTTTTTATAGAGAACTTAGAGATTCTTCAGGTATCGTAAGACCAGATGTAAAAGCCCAAAAATCAATACATCTTGTATTGGGCAATGACTACAGCTTTAAAATGTGGGACAGACCGTTCAAATTGGTGTCTGAAGCCTATTTTAAGCACATGACCGATGTAAATCCGTATACTCTGGAAAACGTAAGAATAAGGTATCGTGCCAACAATAATGCAAAGGCTTATGCCTATGGTTTAGATTTAAGATTGAACGGCGAATTTGTTCCGGGTACGGAATCGTGGTTTAGCTTTGGGTATTTGAAGACTGAAGAGAATATTGAAGGCCGTGGCTATATTGCCAGGCCAACCGATCAACGTTTAAAATTTGCCGTCTTGTTCCAAGATTATGTGCCCAATATTCCAGAATTAAAGGTGTATCTCAATTTGGTTTATAATACGGGTGTTCCTGGTGGCTCTCCAAGTTATGCTGATCCTTATGAATACCAAAACAGATTACGGGATTATAAACGTGCCGATGTTGGTTTTTCTTATGTGATTATAGATAGCGAAAAAACGTATAATGCCAACTGGAAAAGTGCGTTTAAGGAACTGACCATTGGTGTGGAAGTCTTTAATATGTTTGATGTTCAAAACTCCATTACAAATACGTGGGTGAGAGATGTATATAGCAAACGCCAATATGCAATTCCCAATTATTTGAGTCCGCGTGTGTTTAACGTGCGGTTGTCTATGAAGTTTTAGGATTTTTTTCTTGCTCGTAAAGGCGCCGAGTTTTGAATTATATTCTGGATAGTGTTTAGCTTCATATAAATTCCCTTAGCACTTCAATCACATAATCCACTTCAGCTTTGCTATTAAAACTCGAAAACGAAAACCGAACAGAAGGTTTTAATAAATTATCTGCACTTAAAATTTCAGAAAGGACATGCGAATTTTGATTACTTCCACTTTGGCAGGCAGAACCTTTAGAACATGCAATGCCCTTTAAATCGAGCTGAAAGTGAAGCATCCCTCCTTTTTCTACGGCAATTGGCAAACAGACGTTAATCAAAGTATACGTGCTTTCTTCTGAATTTTCACAGCCGCCATTAAACGACATCCCTGGAGACAACGCTTTTAATTGCACAATGAAATAGGTTTTTAGTTCTAAAATGTGAGAACGCTCTGTTTCAAGATTGGCATAACTTAATTTGAGAGCCTCTTCCATTCCTACAATATTGTGGATGGCTTCTGTACCGGCGCGATACCCACGCTCCTGCTCACCTCCAAAAATAGACGCTTTGATGCCAGAACCTTTTCTGATAAAAGCAAATCCAACACCTTTTGGACCATGGAATTTATGGGCACTGGCTGCTAAAAAATCGATGGGAATAGCTTGCAAATCTAAATCATAATGGCCTACAGACTGCACCGTATCACTATGGAATAAGGCTTTATTTGCTTTACAAAGTGTCGCCACTTTTTGGATATCAAGTTTGTTGCCAATTTCATTATTGATGTGCATCAAACTGACTAATTTCTTGTTTGACGATTGTAATAAACGCTCAAGATCATTTATATCAACTGCTCCATTTTCAAGCACTTTTACATAGGTAACGGTAATAGGATATTGCTTTTGGAGATGCTCAACGGTGTATAAAACAGCGTGATGCTCCAATTTGCTGGTAATGATTTCAGTGACACCCAAATCTCTAACAGCGCTTCGTAACACTAAATTATCAGCTTCAGTCCCTCCTGCCGTAAAGACAATTTCAGAAGCATGGACATTTAAAAATGACGCAATGGTTTTTCTGGAGGTTTCCATCAATGATTTTGCTGACCGCCCGACACCATGGGTAGAAGAGGCATTGCCATACTGTAAACGCATCACGTCTGCCATTCGCTCAATAACAGCGTCCCTCATTGGTGTTGTTGCTGCATTATCAAAATAAACCTGTTTCATAGTGCTTTATTAATGTGGAATGATTCGTTGGGATGAAAGATTACCTCTATTGAATAGATCTGGTGATTTTTATAAGTCTTGAATCCTAAGCTAAACGTTATTTTGTTCAAACACACCAATAACTCAATAACCTTTCAACTAAAAAAGAGCTTCCAAAACACAAAAGTACTCCAAATAAAATTATTTGAAAGATGCCACCTTATAAATTACAGAATGACTTATTTTTGTTGCTAAATTGATGGAAATGCAAAAATTACTTTACCTCTTAGTTTTATGTGTATTGGTCACTTCTTGTAGTGATGGTGATATTCTTGAAGTGGAATTGGCTTTTGACAAAAACCTTACATTGTGCAATTTAGATCCCGAGGTTTATTTTCTATTTGAGACAAAAACAAATCCGTCTGAATCTTTGAGCTTGATTTTTGATAAAAATCCTACCACTGCTCTTATTTTCAATCCAGTGGCAAATAATTTCACGAGCACATTTGAAATTAATGGTAGTGGCACCAATTTCAATTACAGAACGTATAACGGCGATCCTGAAAATTTGATTTGTAATCTTTTACCAGACCCCAACACCACTATTATAAATGATTATGCCGCAACTTCTGGTACAGTTACTACAATAACTACCTTTGTTGATGATGATGCTGACGGCATTCCATCTGAAATAGAGGATAAAAATTTAGATGGTGATAATAATCCTGCTACTGACCCAACAGATTTTGACGGTGATGGCATTCCGGATTATCTTGATGCCGATGACGATAATGACAATGTATTGACTATTGATGAAAAACCTAACTATACTGAAGCTGATGGCCTATCAAAAGCGCAAGATACTGACGGAGATGGCACCCCAGATTATTTGGACGACGACGACGATGGCGATGGCGTATTGACGCGACTAGAAGATGAAAATTCGAATGGAAACCCAAAAGATGATCGTGACGAAAACACGTCAACACCAACAGTTTCTAGATATTTAAATGCCGACGCTAAAGATACTTATGACTATCAATCATTTAATAAAAACAGTTATAACCGTATCATTACCGTGAAATTTGTTATTTCAAATGTCAATTTAAATGTGATTAGTTTGACTGAGGTAGATTTTGGAACCTACAAAAGCACGACTACCATTCAAGAGGAATAGAAACTTGATGGTAGTTGTTTTTATTACTGAAGTGTTGTCTTAAAATTTCAGTGGTAACGATCAATAGAACTCAAGGTTGCACATTTTGAAATATATAAACTTCCATCGCCCCTAACCCATATTTCTGAAAATCGGCAGCATAAAATTTGAGGTTTTCATAGCGTCCAAATAGTGTTTCCAATTCCATTTTGAGCACACCTTCTCCTACGCCGTGAATAAAAACGATCTTTTGGATGCGTTTGCTGATCGCAAACTCCAACTGACGTTGTGCGGTATCCAATTGCAGGGTCAACATATCATAATTGGATAAATGACGTTGGTTCTCTGTCAAATTGTGGATGTGCAAATCTACTTCCATTGTTGGTTGGTTACGGTCTTTTGGTTTGACCTTTACAGATTTCCGCTTGCCAGTCTGTTCCTTTTCTGAAATAACCTCACGAAATGAATGCTCAGAAAAAACCTCGGCTTTCAACGTGTCCTTGTCATCCAATTTCAGCAATTCATTCTCATTGAAATCCAGAAGAAATCCGTCGTCAGTATCAATAAAAACGGTCATACCATCAATTTTTGAAACCTTACCAGAAATGGCTTCATCCAAAACAGTCACCTTATCTCCTATTTTTAATTTCATAGTTTCTCGTCATTATCAGAAGGCGCTCCTGAATCATTTTTGCTTGGTATGTTTTTTGAAATACGATACACCCCTATCATCAAAATTACAATACCTCCAATGAGTACGTATTGATTTTGATCCATTCCTGCTTTGGCGTAAATGGCTACCAATCCGCCAATGATTATTAATAAAAGACTTATAAACCGTGATGTATCCATAGAATGATGATTTAAATAGTAAACAACGAAATTACACATTTTGGAGCAAATGAGCTTTGGTTTTTGGCAAATCTAGTCTCAAAAAAATCATGGCATTAATTCCTTTCTTTTTATACATTTGTGCATGACTTTGATTGGCCTTATCAAGCTTGAAGATTTTATGCTGCCGTGTTTGAACAAACAATTGTTTGGCGTGGAGTGTTTGGGCTGTGGTATTCAACGTGCTACAATCTTATTATTCAAAGGCGAATTCGTTCTGGCATTTAAAATGTATCCCGCTATATACACTCTTTTTTTATTGGCACTTTTTCTTATATTTAACCTCTTTAAAAAATTCAAGTACGATTATGGACTCAAAATGGGATTGATAAGCCTTAATGTTGCCATCATCGTCATCAGTTTTCTAATTAAAATAACCAACTAAAACCAATTACATGGAACAACAACAATTACCAAATTCAACACTCATTTTAGTCTTCGGGATCATATCAATAGTGACCTGCTGCTGTTATGGTATCATCGGTTTACCTTTAGGTATCGTCGCCTTAGTAATGGCTAACAAAGCAACCGCAGTTTATGCAGAGAACCCTGAGATCTATAAAGGATTTCAAAATGTAAAAACTGGAAAAATTCTTGCTATAATTGGAATCGTTTTAAATGCAATTTTCTTAATCTATGTCATTTGGATGTTTACAACTATCGGCTATGACGGCATGCAAGAAGCTCAAGAAGAATTTATGAGAAGCTTTAACCAAGGTATGGAGGAAGGCAGAAACAAATAATTTCCTATTTAATAATGAAAAAGCGGCTCTACGGCCGCTTTTTTCATTTTATAAACTTTCCTACTTTTACTACATCATTCCAGCAATGATTGCAAACACAAAAATCAACACATATAAACTAATGATGGCCATGGTGAAAATCCCCAAGAATTTGTAATGTGACTTCAAATTTGAAAATGCTGCCGTAAGCTCATCATTATTATTGGAGTTTAAAGCACCTTTCATTTTTCGTGAAAAATTAAAGAGATAAAGCACAGGGAAAAAGTATACCAGGCCAAAAACAACATAAACAATTCCAAAATAGGACATGTCCATTCCCAAGTCCTCATACGGATTGCCTCCAGGCATCATCCCCATAACAACACTAAAAAATATTCCGAAAAGAAACATAAGTCCGATGCCAATAAATCCTAGAATGGACAGAAAATAGGTCCATGTGGAAGTTTCCTTTAAAAATCCTAAAATTGCTGGCGGGAGATTCAGTTCAAAAGTATCAAATGCAGATTTTTCTTCCATCATTATGAATTAGGCTCAAACTGTTTCAATGTTTTTATAATAATATGGACACAGTCCAAAAGTTGTTCTTCATTGATCACTAATGGTGGCGCAAAACGGATGATATTGCCGTGGGTTGGTTTGGCTAAAAGTCCGTTATCACGCAGTGCCAAACAAATATTCCAAGCCGTATCGCTGTCTTCGCTATCATTGATCACAATGGCGTTGAGCAAACCTTTTCCTCTCACCAATTTAGTGATCTTGCTGGTTTGGATAAATGTATCCAATTCGCTTCTAAAGAGTCGTCCCAATACATCAGCATTTTCAGCTAATTTTTCTTCTTGAACAACGTCCAAAGCAGCCATTGCTACGGCCGCAGCTATAGGGTTTCCGCCAAACGTGCTACCGTGATTTCCTGGTTGTATCACATTCATTATAGGATCATTCGCCAAAACTGCACTTACAGGATACGCGCCACCACTTAGGGCTTTTCCTAAAATTAAGATATCTGGTTTCACGTCTGGGGTGCCAGAACAATTTTTTTCGGGACAGCTACAGTCGCCACAAGTCGCCAATAAACGACCTGTCCGTGCAATGCCTGTTTGTACTTCATCTGCTATAAACAAGACGTTGTACTGTTCACACAAGGCTTTGGCTTTTGACAAATAATCTTCACTAGGCACATAAACACCAGCTTCACCTTGAATAGGTTCCACCAAAAATCCTGCAACATTTGGAGTGCTTTTTAGCGTTGCTTCCAATGCTTCCAAATTATCATATTCAATTTTTATAAAACCGTCTGTGAAAGGTCCAAAATGTTTGCGTGCCACAGGATCATTGGAAAATGAAATGATGGTTGTAGTACGTCCATGAAAATTATTTTCACAAACAATTATTTCTGCTTTATGGTTTGGGATCCCTTTGACTTCATAAGCCCATTTTCTACAAATTTTGAGGGCCGTCTCAACAGCTTCCGCACCTGTATTCATTGGTAATATTTTGTCAAACCCAAAATATTTTGCAGCATAGGCCTCAAATTTCCCCAACATATCATTGTGGAACGCACGTGAGGTTAAGGTTAAGGTCTGTGCTTGTTTGGTCATGGCATTGACGATTTTTGGATGACAATGACCTTGGTTGACAGCGGAATAGGCTGAAAGAAAATCATAATATTTTCTTCCTTCAACATCCCATACATACACACCTTCTCCTTTACTCAATACTACTGGTAGTGGATGGTAATTGTGTGCACCATACTTGTTTTCTAAATCGATCGCTTGTTGCGAAGTTAATTGGTTTAAAACAGCCATTTTATAAGAATTTAAGGTTTTATGTCTAAAAAGACATGGTTTGACAACGTATTATAGAAGCAAACATTAATAATTATATCTCGCTAAGCGAGTAAAATAACCATTCCTACTGTACCTTTATTCTTTCGATAAAGCTCGAAAAAGCAGCGTGGGAGAGAAATCATCCCTTAGGGCCTGCAAATTAGGAAATAATTAAACCTCCAAAAAATTTTTCGCGATGATTTTACGCCTTCCCCGCAGAACTATTTTTTATATGAGCCTTAATAAAATCGCAATTTGTAATTCGTAATTCGCAATTGGTTTCACTATTTTTGCGATATGGGAAGAAGAAATAAAAAACAAATCTTTGAGAATGTTGTTGTGGTTGATGCTGGAGCCAAAGGAAAATCAGTAGCAAAAGCACCAGACGGTGCTGTTATTTTTATGCAAAATGTGGTTCCGGGCGATGTTGTTGATGTAGAAACTTTTAAGAAGCGTAAATCCTACTACGAAGGGAATGCCATAAAATTCCACGAATACTCTGATAAACGTACAGAACCAATGTGCCAATATTTTGGCGTTTGCGGCGGTTGCAAATGGCAAGATATGGCTTATGAATACCAATTGTTTTACAAGCAAAAGGAAGTGGAGCAAAATTTGAAGCGTATTGGCCATCTGGAACTCCCTCCTGTGACCCCTATTTTAGGGTCGGCCAAGGATTATTTTTACAGAAACAAAATGGAGTTTTCATTCAGTGATAGTCGCTGGTTGACCTTTGATGAAATACGTTCTGATGAAGATTTGGGCGATAAAAATGCGCTCGGTTTGCATATCCCTGGAATGTGGGACAAAATTTTGGATATCGAAAAATGCTGGCTGCAAGCTGATCCGTCCAATGCCATTAGAAACTCAGTGAAAGAGTTTGCAGTTAAAAACGGACTTGAATTTTTCAATACACGCAATCAAACGGGATTCTTGCGCACGTTGATGCTTCGCACCTCTTCCACTGGAGATATCATGGTGCTTTTTCAGTTTTTCAAAGAAGATAAGGCCAACCGTGAATTACTGTTGGATTATATAGGCGATAAATTCCCGGAAATTACCTCTTTGCAATATGTGATCAATGGGAAAGCGAATGATACCATTTATGATCAAGAGGTTATTTGTTATAAAGGCGAAGACCATATTTTTGAAGAAATGGAAGGTTTAAAATTTAAAATCAATGCCAAATCATTTTACCAAACAAACTCTGAGCAAGCGTATGAACTGTATAAAATTACACGAGAATTTGCCGATTTAAAAGGTGATGAGCTAGTTTATGATTTATATACAGGCACAGGAACCATCGCACAGTTCGTAGCTAAAAATGCCAAAAAAGTAGTGGGTGTAGAAGCTGTTGCTGATGCCATTACCGCTGCCAAAGAGAACGCAAAATTAAACATGATTGACAACGTTGAATTTTATGTGGGCGATATGAAAAATGTGTTCAATGCTGATTTTATCAACCAGCACGGACATCCCGATGTGATTATTACTGATCCGCCAAGAGATGGCATGCATAAAGATGTGGTGCAACAAATATTAAGTATTGCACCGTCAAAAGTGGTGTATGTAAGTTGCAATAGCGCGACGCAGGCTAGAGATTTAGAAATGATGGATGGCATGTACAAAATCACGAAAGTGCAGCCCGTTGATATGTTTCCACAAACCCATCATGTGGAAAATGTTGTACTTTTGGAAAAACGATAAAGTGATCAACGATTGATGAAATAACAATACCAATCATCTGTAACCATTCTAAACAAGAACCTAAGAAACTTGAAACATAAAAAAGTCTTTCAGCCTATTACATTGCTATTGTCATTGTTCGTTTTGACATGTTTGTTGAGTTGTGAACGTGATGATATTTGCGCTTCCGCAACCCCTACAACGCCACATTTGATTGTTCGTTTTTATGACATTGACGACAGGTCAGAAACTAAAACTGTAAGACGGATGGTTGTTAAAGAGGAGAACACTTCCAAATTCATTGTAGACGATAAAACTTTAGATTCCATCGTATTGCCATTGAGAATAGATGTCCTAGACAATTTAAACACAACAAGGTTTGAAATAAAAAGGGACATCGATTTCGAAACTGATAGTGATCCAAATACCGTTAGCAATACGGATATTCTTGAAGTAACTTACACGCCTGAACTCATTTACGTGTCGCGCGCCTGTGGCTACAAAAGTATTTTTAATGATGTCATTGCCAGTCGAGATTCTGACCCTAACAACTGGATTATTGATGTTGAAGTTATTAACACCACCATAAACAATGAAAATGCAGCGCATATCAATATTTATCATTAGTCTGATTATTTTGATGGTGTTGCCATTAACATCATTTGCACAGGAAGACATTGCAGATCAAGAAGCACCCGTCAATGACACCATCGTTGTAAAGCAAAAATATGGACTTCGCTTGGGAGGTGATGTAGGTAAATTAACCCGTTCATTTATTGATGATGATTATACGGGTTTTGAAATTAGTGGCGACTATAGACTCACCCAAAAATTATATTTGGCAGGCGAATTGGGCACCGAGGAGAATACCATCAGAAACAATTACTTAGATGTTACTGCAAAAGGGAACTACTTTAAAGCGGGAATAGATTACAACCTTTATAAAAACTGGTTGGACATGGAAAACCTGATCTATACCGGATTAAGGGTTGGCGTCAGCACGTTTAGTCAAAATTTGAACAGTTATACCGTATATACGACTGACCAATACTATGAACCATTTACATCGTCAGATTTACAGGAGTACAAAGGCCTATCAGCCATTTGGGTGGAATTTGTTGTTGGTATTAAGGCTGAATTGGTGACCAATCTCTTTGTAGGTATCAATGTCCAATTAAAAGGTATGGTCGCAGAAGATCAACCTGAGAATTTTGAAAACCTATTCGTGCCCGGGTTTAATAGAACTTTTGATAGTGGAAGGTTTGGCTTCGGATTTGGCTACAACGTATCGTATTTGATTCCTATCTTTAAGAAAAATAAAAAAATTCCCGTAGAGGAATAAAACCTCGCAAATACTTCAAATTTTGCATTCGTTTTTAAAAGAAATATGCGTAACTTTTACCTACTAATACCGCCGTATGCATAAAGATGAGATTGCCGATTTATTGGAGGAAAAATATCATACACTTATTAATTGGTTAGAAGGCCAAGACCATGAAAAATGGACACAAGGCCCTAACGGCGAATGGACTACAGGTCAGCAAGCATTATATTTATTGCAAAGCATCATTCCGTTAAACAATGCGTTAAGCATGCCTAAATTTTTATTGCGCTACAGGTTTGGAAAAACCAATCGGAAGGCGCGCGATTATGACACGATCGTTAGGCTCTATCTTGAACATCTGAAAGATGCCGAAGGGAATACTTTTAAGGGCTCTCGAAAAATGAAAACTTCAACACTAGAAGATAAAACCTATATCTTGACTCGGCTTCAAGTAGAAAGCAAAAAATTGCAGTATAAAGCCAGAAAAATAACGGACGAAAATTTAGACACGCTATTACTGCCACATCCGTTTATGGGTAAGATATCTATAAGGGAAATCTTGATGTGTAATGCTTATCATGTGGAATATCGTACAAAGACGCTTACAGAAAACTATTAATTTAAAGTTACAAAGCGTCACCTTATTCGTCTTCCTCCTTTAACCGTCACCTATAACTTATGAAGCTTCAATTGTGTTCTGTTTGGATATTACTTTTACTGTGCGCTATTCCTGCGTTTTCACAACACATCAAAGGACAAATCATTGATGCCAACACCAAGGAACCCATAGCGTTTGCTACTGTTCAGTTTGATAAAAACAATGGGGTGGTTTCAAATATGGAAGGTTTTTTCAATATATCCTCTGAAAAATTGAATCCTGATTCCTCCTTAACCATATCTTTCATGGGTTACGAAACACAGCGCTTAACCGTAAAAAACTTACAAAATCAAAGCTATCTTATTAAGCTCAAGGAAGCTGTAAATCAATTGAATACCGTTTACATAACCAACCAACTGCCAAGGGTGGATAGTATTATGGCGAGGGTCAATAAAAACTTATATACAAACTATCATTTTTCAGATGTTAAATACACCCTTTTCACAAGGCAAACAACCTACTTTAAAGCGAATAATCTTGAAGTAGATATTGAGAAATCGTCTGGTTTCAACAAGAAACAATTAGAAGCATCAAATAAGCAGTTTAAGGATTTGACCAATCAGATTGTCACCAATCCTCCTAACCAAATGTTTACAGATGTGCTTTCTGACGTATATCTAAAACCAGATTCCAAGAGTAAAATGGAAGTTAAGAAAGCGACCAAATTAAAAGATCGTAAAAACAATTTAACTCTTGAAACCATTCAATCGAGGGTCAGCAACATTGTACTTCAGCATTTAGATACCAGCAAAACATACACAGTAAAAACAGGGTGGTTTAAGATTGAAGATGATCTATCGCTCAAAAAAAGTAAGGAAATTAAAGAGGAATCTGACGACTACAGTTTAAATAGTCTCAAATCAGACAACATTAACACTATTGAGGAACATCTCTTTGAACATCAATCCGCTTTAGATTTTATTTTGGATCATGCCAGCTATGACTATCAACTTACAAACATTGCCAATATCAATGACAAATTGGTATATATTATCAATTTTGAGCCAAGAAAAAACCGAGCAAAATTTAAAGGCACTATCTATGTGAATGATGAAGATTATGCCATTTTAAAATTGGATTATAGTTATGCCGAAGGAAAAATTGGTGAGAAACTGAATTTAAAACTTCTATTAGGAGTCAAATATGTTGAAAAAGCTAACAAAGGAACTGTCATTTACAAGAAAAACATTGAGAGCAACATATATTACCCATATTACATCAATCATGAATCTGGTCAATATGTCTATGCGCACAGACCTTTCAAATTCATCGAAAATAGCCAAATCAATAATAATAAAGTGGCTTTTGATGTTACCATTGAAGGGACTATCGTTCAAAAACAAGAACTGATGAGTCTTGATTTTAAACCATTTGACGATGCCACTTTCAACCAAATCAAAGAAGCAAATAAAGTAGAGTTCATCCAATTGAAACAGTACGACCCTTTATTTTGGAAGGATTACACCATTATGGAACCCTTGGAAGAATTGAAAAAGTTTAAAGTAGAGGACTGATTGGTTTTGAAAACGGCTATCTAATGATCCATATATTTACCCTTCTTACTGCCCTCATACATCACGTACTTTACCAACCGCGCTTCCAATTTAGCATTCACCAAATGAATCTTTCGGGATGGTCTGAGTCCAACATGTTTTAAAGCATCAAGGTTGGACGTGATAAACCAGGCGTCTGTACCTGGGTAGTTTTGCTTGAGCGTGTCCCCAATACTTTTATAAAAAGATTCCATATCTATATCCAACCGCTCTCCATACGGCGGGTTGAATACCATATGCAATTTCTCATCGCCCGCTTTTTGGGTCTTAAAGAAATCTTCGTGCCTGACTTCAATAAAATCTTCCAAATTTGCATTTTTGATATTTTCTTTTGCCTTAGCAACCGCACTCGGAGCTTTATCGTACCCTATAATCTTATGATGAAAATCTCTGGTTTTGCTCAAAAGTGATTCCTCTATTTTTTCAAACAAATCAACATCCCAATCTTGCCATCTTTCAAAAGCAAATTCCTTTCGCATCAAATTGGGTGGAATATTACAGGCAATCATCGCGGCTTCTGCCAATATAGTACCACTACCGCACATGGGATCCATAAAATCAGTTTGACCATCCCATCCTGAAAGTAATATCAACCCCGCTGCCAAAACCTCGTTTATTGGTGCAATATTCGTCGCTGTTTTATAGCCGCGCTTGTGCAAGGAATCTCCTGAAGTATCCAAAGAGATGTTGCACATGTTTCTATCAATATGGACGTTGATTTTCAAATCAGGAAACTTCAAATCGACATTTGGTCGTTCGCCAACAGTATCTCTAAATTTATCGACAACAGCGTCTTTTGTTTTTTGGGCTATGTATAATGAATGTGTAAATAAAGGCGAGTGCACTGTGGCATCAACAGCCATTGTTCCTGTGGGTTTTAGATAGAGTCCCCAGTCCATTTTATAGATTTGATCATACAAATCCTTTTCATTATTTACTCTAAAACTATGGATGGGTTTCAGAATTTTAATGGCGGTCCTCAATGCTAAGTTTGCTTTGTACATAAACCCTTTGTCTCCAACAAAACTCACGTTACGCACACCAGTTTTTACTTCTTGTGCACCCAACTGAGTCAATTCCTTTGCTAGCAATTCTTCAAAACCAAATAAGGTTTTGGCAACCATACTAAAATTATTATCCATTATTCTCCTGATATAGATTACAAAAATAAAGTATTTTTGCAGTCAGACGAATTTATAATGACAAAAGACACAACATATTGGTACGCTTCATGGTTTGATACACCATATTATCACATGCTTTATGAAGATAGAGACCATGCCGAAGCACATCAGTTTATGGATAATTTAACCCAGTATTTGAATCTGCCAGAAAATGGTAAAATACTCGATCTTGCCTGTGGTAAAGGGCGCCATTCCATATATCTCAATTCATTGGGTTACGATGTGACCGGAGTTGACCTTTCAGAGAACAGCATTGCGTATGCCAAAACATACGAAAATGAAGCGCTCCATTTTGACGTGCATGATATGTGCAAACCGTACAATGATAAATTTGACGCCGTATTTAATCTGTTTACCAGTTTTGGATATTTTGATAAATCAGAAGACAACCTGAACACTATTAAAGCCATTAAAGACGATCTGAACGAGTTTGGTTTTGGAGTCATCGATTTTATGAATATTGATTTTGTAATCGATAATTTAGTGCCAGAAGATGTAAAAACTGTTGGTGGTATTGATTTTCATCAGAAAAGATATGTTGAAGACGGACATATCGTCAAAGATATCAGCTTTACTGACAACGGCAAGGACTACAACTATCAAGAACGCGTAAGAGCAAAGACATTATCTGATTTTGAAGCACTTTTTGAAGAAGCTGGTGTATATTTATTGGATATTTTTGGCGATTATAAACTCCGAAAATTTCATAAAGAAACGTCAGAACGCTTAATAATGATCTTTAAATGATGCAATATTTATTACCAATATTTGCCGTTGGTTTTGGTGTGCTGCTAGTCTTGATCTTCAAGCATAAGAAATCCAACTACACAAAATTATTGTTATCTTTCAGTGGTGCTTTTTTATTGGCGCTGACACTTTTTGATTTACTACCTGAAGTCTATGAACATTTAGAGGCAAAACAAACAGGCTTGTTCATAATGTTTGGTATTCTCATCCAAATACTCTTGGAATTTTTCTCAAAAGGCGCAGAGCATGGCCATGTCCACATTCAGAAAGACGACACCACATTTCCTTGGGTATTGTTTATCAGTTTGAGTATCCATAGTTTTTTGGAGGGTTTCCCAATACACCAACATAATGATATGGTTTATGGCGTTCTCATTCATAAAATCCCTATTGCAGCGTTGATCACAACCTATTTAATACAATCCAAATTTTCAAAACTACAAATTATCGGGTTTTTAGTTGTTTTTGCAGCTATGACACCCATCGGAACGCTTATCTCAAACACGGTAACGTTAGTTGAAGACTATGTGTTTTATATCAATGCGATTGTGATTGGAATATTTTTTCACATCTCCACAGTTATTTTATTTGAAAGTAGCGAAGGACATAAATTCAACCTTTCAAAATTGGTGGTGATAGTATTGGGGATTTTGGTGGCTTATGTGATATAGGGTTAGATGGGTGACGGGTGACAGATGTTAGATGTTAGATGTTAGATGTTAGAAAATCTAAAATAAACTATTTCGCACTGCAAACTGAACACTTTAGACTGAGAACTGAAGACTGAAGACTGAAAAAAAAATGTTTAGCAAAGAAGAATCAAGACTATTAAGAGAAGAGTTCTGGATCAGTTTTGGGAAGTCGTTTCCTCGAAAATGGATTCTTTACGATACCAAATTGAAGGGTTTTGCCTTTAAGTTTCATTTTGATACCAAACTGGCAATGGTGACCTTAGATCTTGAAGACGATCTTGAAAACCGGATCAACTATTGGGAAAAACTACAATCCCTAAAAACCATTTTAACTAAGGAATTTCTACCAGAAGCTATTTTTGAAGAAGAATATTTCTTGGAAAACGGGAAAGAAATTTCTAGAATCTATGTGTCCCTAGATCAAAAAGTCTCCATTCACAATAAAAACACTTGGAGAGAGGTCATGGAATTTTTTGTCGAAAAAATGATCTTGTTTGAAGCGTTTTTTGAAGACTATCAAGATTTTATTGATGCCTAAATAGTCATCAGTGGTCAGTTGACAACATGAATAAGCGATTTAACATAATAACTAGGTATACAAAGATTATTCTAACCGTTATAAATAAAAGCCATCATTTCTATTCAGACATTTGCGAAAACTGAACACTAATACCGATCACTAACACTGAACACTGAACACTAAACTTGCCCATCTCCTTAAATTATTCGATATTGTTAGCTTATACCAAAATTTAAAAACATTATGATCATAGACGTCCATACCCATATCAATAATTACCATGAAGACCGCGTTGTTTCCTTAGAGGACTGCCTCAATAAACTCACAGCTGAGATGCAGGAAAATGGTGTGGATTATTCGTTGGTCTTATCGTCCTATAAAGTAAATGAACACAGACCGAGCACTAAAAAAGTTGTCGAAGCCATTAGCAACAGAAATAATCTGGGGGTCGTGGCTGGTGTCAGTTACCTCAATTATGATTACAAAGATTTACGGGAACTTAGTGAGTTTCTTGATGCCGGACTTATAAAAGGTCTGAAATTTTATCCGGGTTATGAACCTTTTTACCCCAATGATATTAGGTTTAAGGTGATGTATGATATGGCTATTGAGTTTGATGTGCCCGTCATGTTCCATTCGGGTGACACTTACGCTCCTAATGGAAAAATCAAATACTCCCACCCTATTCATATTGATGATTTGGCCGTGGATTATCCGGATCTGAAAATTGTCATTTGCCATGTTGGTAATCCGTGGATTAAGGATTGTATGGAAATTGTCTATAAAAACCAAAATGTGCATGCTGACATTTCTGGATTGGTTTTGGGTGATTTCAACGAGAAATTTGAGCGCTATATGAAAAAGGAAATTGAGGAAATGATCACTTATGCGGGCGATCCTAAATATTTGCTTTACGGGACAGATTGGCCCATCAGCAACATGAAATCCTACCTCAAATTTATGAACCAGCTGGATTTGGCAGACGATAAAAAAGAACTGATATTATGGAAGAATGCGGCGGAGCTTTTCAAAATTGATGTTAGTAAATTGCGTTGATGTCACGAGCTGATTAAGACAGCCTATATAAAAAATCCTAATGACCGATAAATTTCAAAACAAATATCGTATTCCATCGGCACGCATGCAAACGTGGGATTATCGTTGGAACGGGGCTTATTTCATAACAATCTGTACAAAAAACAGGATCCATTATTTTGGTGAGGTCGTGAACAATGAAATGAAATTAAGCGATGTTGGTGTATTGGCAGATGTTTTCTGGCATGAAATAAAACACCATTCTAAAAATCTAACTTTTGGCGAATTTATCGTGATGCCTAATCATATTCATGGCATTTTGATCATCAATTCTGATTCTGATATTGATCATGCGGATGGGAATCCAATTAACAATAATCCTGATTCCGAAGTACAGACAAGGCATGCCTTGTCTCTTCGTGATGCGGATGAATATCCTAATCCCGATTCGCATAAAATCATCCATTCGGATGGCAATCAAAATCCCGATGCGGATGAATATCCTAATTCCGATGCGGATGGATTCCGCAATCCGAATAAAAACCCCAATCCCCAACAATCCATCGGCCAAAAACGCCTACGAAATCCTGGCAAAAACTCCATCTCCTCCATTATTGGCGGCTATAAATCTGCCGTAACCAAACACGCGCACCGCTTAAACCTTGATTTTGAATGGCAAACCCGATTTTACGACAACATAATAAGAGATGAAAGGGCATTTCAAACTATTTCAAATTATATTATTAACAATCCCACAAAATGGAAAGAAGATAAATTCAGAACATAATCACCCACTTTTACAACACATAAAGAAAAATCATCAAATAGTGGCAAATAGCACCTCCAAGTACAAATAAATGCCAAATAACATGGTTATAAGGGATTTTGTGAACCGCATAAAAAATGATGCCGATGGTGTAAAAAGCGCCCCCAGCAATAAATAGTTTGACACCATTGGGGCCAATCCATTGCGAAAGATTACTGAAATCAAAAACAATCAGCCAGCCCATTACGAGATAAAGCAAAGTGGATACTATTTCGAATTTCTCGGTAAAGAATAATTTGAGTATCAATCCAAAACCCGCAATAGCCCAAACACTCCAAAATAATGGCCACCCCAAACTATCATTTAAAGCAATCAGGGTAACTGGCGTATAGGTGCCTGCAATCAAGAGATAAATGCTGATATGATCAATGATCCTGAAATAATGTTTCCGTCTTTCTCCAGTAACGGAGTGGTAAATTGCCGAAGCTAAAAACAATATAATAATAGAGATGCCATAAATAATAACACTAAACAAACTCCAGTCTGCTTTGTGCTCTTTAAAACTGATCAATAACACCAAGCCTGTAATTCCTAAAAGTGCCCCAAATCCGTGGGTCCATGCGTTTAATTTTTCTTCAAGATCAGATTGTATACGCATTAGTTTTTCACGCTTTTAGAAGCCCATTTGGTTTTGAGATCAAAATAGTCAACAGGAAATGCAGATTTCTGACGTTCCAACTGTCCGCTTTGAAAAGCGCGTTCCAAGATATCTTCTATCAAATAATCTTCGCTGACGTCTAAAGGATTGAACTCCTCCTTCAAAGAAATATCAAAAAATTTAGCAGTATTATGGAACCAAAACGCACGCCAGCCACTGCGTAATTCCTTAATTAACTCAAATGTAGTTTCCCCAGTTTGTCTGTGAATTAACTTCACCAGAATTTGGCCCTCAGTTCGGGTGAGTTTCTTGAGTTCAGCCGAAAATTCCTCTTCAATATACTTCTGGATAATTTTTGCATATTGGCGCTTTTGACTTTTACGCTCTAAGGTTGCCAAACGCTTATTAAGTTCCACCAAACGTTCTGCTGCCAATTTTGCATACGGATACACCTTTATTGTTTTCCGCTTTAAAATCAAATACCGAATGCGCGCCTCTTTATCATCAAACTTCAATCTATTCAACACCACTACGGGATCCAAATCAATGATGGCCACAGGAATCGAATCACCATCAATGTAATAATAGTCTACTGTAGTTGAATCTTGCTCAACAGGAACTACCTGAGCAAAGATTAAAGTGGGTAAAAAAACAAGAATGTAGGTTATTAATTTCATTTGGTGCACATGCGCTAAAATCATTCCAAAATTAAGAATTTACATAAGCATTAACCTTAAAATCCTATTAATATTACTAATTTTAGACAAAATATTTATTCATGCCAAAAAAGAACATTTTAGACAACAAATCATTAGAATTTTTAGAAAACTATTTAAATAACGCTTCCCCAACAGGGTACGAATGGACCGGCCAAAAATTATGGATGGATTACCTTACACCTTATGTTGACGAATTTATCACGGACACTTACGGGACCGCCGTAGGCGTAATCAATCCGAAAGCAAAATACAAAGTAGTCATTGAAGGACATGCGGATGAAATTTCGTGGTATGTCAATTATATCGCAGATAATGGCCTGATTTACGTGATTAGAAATGGTGGTAGTGACCATCAAATTGCTCCGAGCAAAATTGTAAACATCCATACCAAAAGTGGCATCGTCAAAGGTGTTTTTGGATGGCCGGCAATTCACACCCGAGATAAAGCCAAGGAAGAAGCGCCAAAACCAGAAAATATTACTATTGATGTTGGTGCCAAAAACAAAGAGGAAGTTGAAAAAATGGGTGTCCATGTTGGATGCGTTATCACTTATCCTGACACCTTTCATATTCTTAATAAGGATAAATTTGTGTGTCGCGCCATTGACAACCGTATTGGCGGTTTCATGATCGCCCAAGTAGCACGTTTGTTGCACGAAAATAAAAAGACCTTGCCTTTCGGACTTTACATTACCAATTCCGTTCAGGAAGAAATTGGACTGCGTGGTGCAGAAATGATTGCAGAACGCATCAAACCTAATGTAGCTATAGTTACTGACGTCACCCACGATACAACCACGCCAATGATCGATAAGAAAAAAGAAGGGCATTTGGAACTCGGCTTGGGTCCTGTGGTAGCGTATGCGCCGGCTGTGCAGCAGAAATTGAGGGATTTGATTACTGAAACGGCAGAAAGCAATAAGATTCCGTTCCAACGTTCCGCATGCTCGAGAGCGACTGGCACTGACACTGATGCTTTTGCCTATAGCGGTATGGGCGTGGCGAGTGCGTTGATTTCATTGCCACTGCGTTACATGCATACCACGGTGGAAATGGTGCACAGAGACGATGTTGAAAACGTGATCAAATTAATTTATGAATCCTTATTGAACATAAAAGAAAACGATAGTTTTAGTTATTTTGAAAACTAATGGATACTTCACAACAAAAAGATCTATTTGATATTCCTGAGGATATTTGCTATTTAAACACGGCGAGTCTTTCACCGTCGTTTAAAGCAGTAGAGCAAGCGGGAATTGATGCTGTTTTGCAAAAAAGTAGACCTTATCTTATTCCGTCATCCGATTTTTTTGACCCTGTAATTGAGTTAAAGAAAAGATTTGCTGAACTCATTCAGTTAGATGAATTTGAGCGTGTTGCAAGTATTCCATCGGTGTCTTACGGAATTGCCACAGTTGCAAATAACATTGAGTTAAATGCCGGAGATACCGTGGTGCTAATGCAGGAACAATTCCCAAGTAATTATTATTCTTGGAAGAAATTAACCGATACATATAAAGCCCATTTAAAAATAGTTCAAGCACCCAAAACCACAAGCAATCGCGCCAAATTATGGAACGAAGCTATTTTGGAAGCCATTGATGATTCCACTGCGGTAGTGGCCATGGGCAACATCCATTGGTCCAGTGGTGCTTTATTCGATTTGAAAGCCATTAGAGAAAAAACTCGAATGCATGATGCGTTATTGATCATTGATGGCAGCCAATCAGTAGGTGCCCTCCCCTTTTCGGTCAAAGAAATCCAGCCCGATGCCTTAATTTGTGCAGGCTATAAGTGGCTTTTCGGACCTTACGGCTGCGGCTATGCCTATTACGGACCTTATTTTGATGGCGGCGAGCCTTTGGAAGAAAATTGGACCAATAGGTTAGATAGCCATAAATTACCCGACTTAACGCGATATCAACATGAATACAAGCCTCTTGCCAACAGATATGTAATGGGAGAAAGTGGCAGTTTTATTCACGTTAATATGCAGTTGGAAGCTTTAAAACAAGTGCTTTTATGGACGCCCGAAGCTGTTCAAAACTATTGTAGAGGAATTTCAGTAAAAGCGGTAGAAGAACTCAGGAATCTAGGCTGCTATATTGAAGCCGATGATTATAGAAGCCATCACCTTTTCGGACTCGAATTGCCAGAATCAATAAATATAAAAGCCTTTAAAAAAGCGCTTTCTGATCAACAGATATTTGTTTCATTTAGAGGCAATTACGTGCGTTTATCTTGTCATTTTTTCAATACCGAAAAAGATTTTGAAAGATTTTTAAATTGCTTAAAATCTGTTATAAATTAAGATGGAGACAGAAGAATACATTGCGATTTTAAATGCAGATGGATCGCCTACTGGGAAAACTTGCCTAAAATCAGAAATCCATACGCAAGGCTATTATCATGACACTGCCCATGTCTGGTTTTACAATACAAATGCCGAAATATTATTGGCACAACGGGCTGCTTCCAAAACCGTTTACCCCTTACTTTGGGACGTTTCTGTTGCGGGCCATGTGGATGCAGGCGAAACCATTGAAGATGCCGCCATTAGAGAAACACGAGAGGAAATTGGTCTTATAATTTCAGAAGAGGATCTGGGAAAAATTGGTGTGTACAAATGTTTCCAAAGCTACCCCAATGGCATTAAGGACAATGAATTCCACCACACCTATATTGTAGAGACGCAATGCTCCTTAAAAGACCTAAAATTAGATACAGATGAAGTGGGACAAGTAAAGTTTATAAGCATTCCTCAATTTCATGAACTTTTAAAAAACAGTGCATCAAACAGTCATTTTGTGTCGAGCAACACCTCCTATTACCTTGAAGTTATTAAGGCCATTGAAAACCGACTTTTAAATAAAAAAGCATGACCCTACTATTGCTGGCCATCTCTCCGGTGCTTATCGTCATCCTTTACATTTTCATACAAGATAAATATGAAAAGGAACCGACGCGATTATTGGTTTACAATTTTTTGTTAGGCGCTATTGTAAGCGTGATAATCACAACGCTGCTTTATGTCATTATCGATATTCCATTGCCTTTAAAAAACCATAACAGTATTTATGAACAGTTCATCAAAGCATTTTTTGTTGTTGGCCTTTCAGAAGAATTTAGCAAGTATATTATTGTACGCTACTACGCACAATCTCATGACGAATTCAATGAGCCTTTTGACGGCATTGTCTACGCCGTAATGGTCTCTATGGGTTTTGCGGCTACAGAAAACTTAATGTATGTGCTTCAAGGCGGTATGGAAGTTGCCATCATCAGAGCATTTACGGCAATTCCTGCCCACGCCACATTTGCCATCCTAATGGGTTATTATATTGGGAAAGCAAAGTTTTCCAATAACCGTATAGTTCTAAATCTAACAGGATTATTTCTCGCGGTCTTATTCCATGGGGCTTATGACTTTTTTCTGTTTATAGATTTTGTTCCTGGGATCTGGATGGGTGCTTTTATATCGCTGTCTATCGCTATTCTACTTTCCAGAAAAGCTATTAAAAGACACCAGAACATTTCATATTTCAGACCAAAATAAAGAGAATAGCCAATTTAAAAAGGCGAATAGAAAAGGAATCCGTAATTTAGTAGTTCAAATAAATAGTTAAAAAATGAAGCAAACCTTCTCAGTCAACGTTAATAATTCCTATGATTTCAATATCGACTCCGCGTCACTTTCTGAATTGGATATCATAAAAACTGCAGCTTCAAAATACCACGTGCTACATGATAATAGCTCTTTTGAAGTGACCATTATCTCAGAAGATTATTCAAAAAAATCATATAAAGTAAAAGTCAACAATAACGTCTACAACATAAACATTAACAATAGCTTAGATCAACTGATAAAGGATTTAGGTTTTGAAATTGGAAGCTCTAAAAAGATTGATAGAATTACTGCGCCAATGCCTGGGCTAATTCTTGAAATGAGTGTGAATGTTGGTGATGAAGTTAAAGAAAATGATCCACTCCTGATTTTGGAAGCTATGAAAATGGAGAATGTAATTACGTCTCCAAGAGACGGAACGATCAAAGCCATTTCTGCCAAAAAAGGAGATGCGGTAGATAAGAATCAATTGTTGGTGGAGTTTGAATAAACTGCCACATGAGTAAATGAATAGCAAGACAAGGTTACTGGCAAAAAAATGATTTGTTCGTAGCAGAACCAGATTCCCGCCTTCGCGAGAATGAAAAAATAACTTTTTTCAATGAAGAAAATACTAGTTGCAAATAGAGGAGAAATCGCCATTCGAGTTATGAAAACGGCAAAGAAAATGGGCATTAAAACGGTGGCTGTGTATTCTACTGCCGATAGAAATTCGCCTCATGTCAGGTTTGCAGATGAAGCGGTTTTAATAGGCGAGGCACCTTCCAACCAGTCCTATTTGCTTGGTGATAAAATTATAAAAGTGGCAAAACGTCTGAACGTTGATGCGATCCATCCCGGATACGGCTTTTTGAGTGAAAATGCCGATTTCGCAGAAGCTTGTGAAGCGAATGACATTATTTTTATCGGTCCAAAATCTAAAGCCATCAAAATAATGGGGAGTAAATTAGCAGCCAAGGAAGCTGTCAAACATTACGACATTCCAATGGTTCCCGGAATAGATGAAGCGATTACAGATGTTGAAAAAGCGAAAACCATCGCCAATTCCATTGGGTATCCAATTTTGATAAAAGCATCTGCTGGTGGTGGCGGGAAAGGCATGCGCGTGGTTGAGAAAGCGTCAGAACTGGAGTCTCAAATGAAACGCGCCATCAGTGAGGCCACCTCTGCGTTTGGCGACGGTTCTGTATTTATTGAGAAATATGTCAATTCTCCCCGGCATATTGAAATTCAGGTGATGGCAGATACACACGGGAATACCATTCACCTATTTGAAAGAGAATGCAGCATCCAGCGGCGCCATCAAAAGGTTATTGAAGAAGCGCCTTCATCAGTGTTAACTGCAGAACTGCGTACAAAAATGGGCGAAGCGGCTATAAAAGTCGCTCAGGCCTGTGATTATGTGGGCGCTGGAACTGTCGAATTTCTTTTGGATGAACAGCTCAACTTCTATTTTTTGGAGATGAACACACGCTTACAGGTCGAACATCCGGTGACGGAGCTTATCACCAATACCGATTTGGTAGAACTCCAAATACGTGTTGCCCGTGGTGAGGTGTTGCCGATTAAGCAAAACGATTTAAAAATAAAAGGACATGCGCTGGAACTACGTGTGTATGCTGAAGATCCGCTGAATGATTTCTTGCCTAGTGTTGGGAATTTAGAAGTATATCAATTGCCAAAAGGTGATCATATTCGGGTCGATAATGGCTTTGAAGAAGGTATGGATATACCTATCTATTATGATCCGATGCTTGCCAAGTTGATTACTTATGGCGACACACGAGCAGAGGCCATTGAAGAAATGCTGAACGCCATTAACAATTATCATGTGGAAGGCATCGAAACCACGCTTCCTTTCGGAACTTTTGTTTGTGAACATGAGGCGTTCCGTTCCGGGAATTTTGACACCCATTTTGTCAAAAAATATTATTCTGCGGAAAAAATTAAAGAACAACATAAAGAAGAAGCACATTTGGCTGCGTTGATCGCCGTCAGACAGTATTTGGAAGATCAAAAAGTACTCCGTGTTCCGGGAGGGAACTAAGGCTGAATTTGAAGTTGAAAATGAAATTGAAATTGAAATTGAAGTTGAAAAACAGAGCTTAAAAACACAAGTAAAAAAAATGACAATAGGTTAGCGTCCCTGTCTCCCAACAGGCAGATCTGCGGCCTTGCGAGAAAACATATCACATGGAATCCAAAATAAAAGACCTTAACGATAATCTTGCTCAAGCCTACCTTGGTGGCGGACAAGACCGAATTGACAAACAACACAAACAAAAGAAACTTACCGCAAGAGAGCGTGTCCATTATTTATTGGACGATGGCTCATTTGAGGAAATTGGTGCTTTAGTGACGCATCGTGCCAAGGATTTTGGAATGGACAAACAACAATTCTATGGAGATGGTGTTGTGACCGGCTATGGCACTGTGCATGGCAAATTGGTATATGTGTTTGCTCAGGATTTTACGGTTTTTGGCGGTTCTCTATCTGAAACGCATGCCGAGAAAATATGTAAGGTTATGGATTTGGCGGTCAAAGTTGGGGCTCCAATTATAGGCTTGAATGATTCCGGTGGCGCGAGAATTCAGGAAGGTGTAAGAAGTTTGGGTGGTTATGCCGATATCTTTTATAGAAATGTACAGGCTTCTGGGGTAATTCCGCAAATCTCAGCCATCATGGGGCCTTGTGCCGGTGGCGCGGTTTACAGTCCTGCCATGACGGATTTTACAATTATGGTCCAGGATACGAGTTATATGTTTGTTACGGGCCCTAATGTGGTTAAAACAGTAACCAATGAAAATGTAACTTCAGAAGAGTTGGGAGGCGCGAGCACACATTCAACAAAATCAGGCGTGGCTCACATCACATCTTCCAACGATGTGGAATGTCTGGAGGATATTAAAAAACTCATCAGCTACTTACCACAAAATAATACAGAAACCCCTCCTCTTTTACCTTATGACTTAAAAGATGAAGTTAGAGATGCACTTTCAGATATTATTCCTGATAATGCCAACAAACCTTATGACATGCACAGCGTCATCAACGGGATTATTGATACCGATTCCTTTTATGAGATCCATAAAAATTATGCAGAAAACATCATTGTAGGATTTGCACGATTAGGCGGCAGAAGCATTGGTATTGTTGCCAATCAACCGATGTATTTGGCTGGTGTTCTAGATGTGAACAGTTCAAAGAAAGCTGCACGATTTGTTAGATTTTGTGACTGCTTCAACATTCCGCTCTTGGTTCTGGAAGATGTTCCAGGGTTTTTACCGGGAACGGATCAAGAATGGCGCGGAATTATTGTACACGGCGCCAAATTACTCTATGCGTTTAGTGAAGCTACCGTTCCAAGAGTGACCGTTATTACCAGAAAAGCTTATGGTGGCGCCTATGATGTGATGAATTCCAAGCATATTGGAGCCGATATGAATTTTGCGTGGCCGAGTGCAGAAATTGCGGTGATGGGTGCCAAAGGCGCGGCAGAAATTATCTTTAAAAAAGAAATTAATAATGCCGAGGATAAAGACGCCAAATTGAAAGAAGAAGAAGCAGAATACGCCCGTCTTTTTGCCAATCCTTATAGTGCAGCAGAACGCGGATTTATTGATGAAGTGATCCTTCCAAAAGATACGCGACGTAAATTGATCAAGGCTTTTGCGATGTTGAAAGATAAACACGTAGACGTGCCAAAACGCAAGCATGGGAATATTCCATTATGATTTTTTAATATAGATTCAAGATCGCTTCGCTTTTAGATGCAAGAATCAAGACTTGAATTTTCCTAAAATCAAATAGAACAATAATGTCCTAAATTTTTAGAATAAAGTATGATTTGTTTACCATGAATTGAACACTCTTCAGTTGTCAGAAGTGAGGATATGGTTTAATAATAAAACTTTATAGTAGTGGATTAAAGCTTAGAAATCAACTTCTTCTTGCCACGGGATTGCTTTTTAGGCTTTGGTTTGGGTTGGTTCTCTTTTATTCTGACATAGATGAGTTTGAAATGTCCTTTAGAATCTTCACGACGATCAATTTCAAATTCATTAATGGATTTGATTAAGGGCGTTAATTTCTGAAATCCATAATTACGGGAATCAAAATTGGGCTGTTTCTTTTGAAGCAAACTCCCAACATCGCCCATAAATGCCCATCCATCTTCGTCTGCCACATCATCAATTGTTGCGGATATGAACTTAATATCTTTTGTAGTAATTTTATCGATATTACTCTTTGTTGATTTTGATTTTTCCTCAGTAGGATTAACTTCTTCTTCGCTCTGATTTTTAAGAATTTCGATATAGATGAACTTATCACAAGCCACAATAAACGGATTGGGGGTCTTCTTCTCACCAATGCCGTAAACCTTCATTCCTGCTTCACGTAATCGGGTTGCCAATCGTGTAAAATCACTATCGCTGGAAACCAAACAAAAACCATCCACTTTTGCAGAATAAAGAATGTCCATGGCATCAATAATCATAGCAGAGTCCGTGGCATTTTTACCTACGGTATAACCATATTGTTGAATTGGCGTAATGGCATTTTCCAACAACATGTTCTTCCATTTTGAAAGATGAGGCTTGGTCCAATCCCCATAAATACGCTTGATGGTTGGGTTCCCATATTTTGCTATTTCTTCCATCATTTCCTTTACATAGGCTGAGGGAATATTGTCACCATCTATTAATACTGCAAGTTTGATATCCATTTATTTGGAGTTGTTGTTATTATAAAATTTTAGACGTTTTAAAAGTTAAAGATACTATTTAATTGCAGGAAATTTATCCGCGTTGCTATTTTTTCAGAGACTACTAAAAAAAAATGAAACCATAGCCATTATTTTGGCTATGGTTTCTTGCTGAACCAAATATTAATAGTATTCAACTAGTCAGAAAAACTAAACGAGCAATTTTTGGTAAACTTTATCCTTTATAAAGCGGTATGTCGTAACGCATTCCTCATACTTTTTGAACACAAGGTCATGTTTTTGAATGTAAAATTGATCACATTCCAATTCATCACTTTCTCTAGCGCTATTCAGTTGTTTGCGCTCAATAAGATTAACAACTTCTACCGTCAACATTTTAAGGAGCTGTTTTTCTTCTTCCAAAAACATTCTTATTATATTTCGCTTTGGAAAATCTTACAGATTGCAATTGGCAATATAAGAACTCACATTATAAAGACAGGTCAGTTCTTTAATGCCTTCTTTTAATTTGTCTTCTGTTGAAACAAGCGCTGCCATATTGATATTATAGCCTATGTTCAATGATATCCTGCACTACTTCCGGATTTAGTAAGGTGCTCGTGTCTCCTAAATTTGACATGTCATTTTCGGCAATTTTACGAAGAATACGTCTCATAATCTTACCACTTCTCGTTTTCGGCAAGGCATCAGTAAACTGTATTTTATCAAGTTTGGCAATCGGGCCAATACGTTCAGAGATCAATTGGTTGATTTCTTTGCGTAAATTATCATGGACTCTGCTTTCGCCAGTTTCCTTTAAGGTGACATAGCCATAAAGCGCGTTTCCTTTAACGTCATGAGGAAATCCTACAATGGCACTTTCTGACACGGCAGGATGCTCATTGATGGCATCTTCCAAAGGCCCTGTTCCCAAATTATGACCAGAAACAATCACCACATCGTCTACCCTTCCCGTAATTCTGTAATATCCAACTTCATCCCTCAGGGCACCATCACCTGTAAAATATTTATTCTCAAACGTAGAAAAATAAGTTTCTTTATAACGTTGGTGGTTGTTCCAAATAGTTCTCGCCATTCCAGGCCATGGGAATTTGATGCACAAGCGGCCTGCCACTTGGTTATCTTTCAACTCTTCGCCATTTTCATTCATCAATGCCGGTTGAACCCCTAAGAATGGTAAGGTGGCATAGGTTGGTTTTGTTGGAGTGACATATGGTAGCGGCGTGATCATAATACCTCCAGTTTCCGTTTGCCACCACGTGTCCACAATCGGGTTTTTACCTTTCCCGATTATATCATTATACCAGTGCCAAGCTTCCTCATTGATAGGTTCACCAACTGAGCCCAATACTTTAATAGACGATAAATCTACGTTTTGAGCAAAGGAAAGGTTTTGCTTTGCCAAGGCTCGGATAGCTGTTGGTGCGGTATAAAACTGATTCACTTTATGCTTTTCAACGATTTTCCAAAATCTTCCAAAATCGGGATAATGTGGCACCCCTTCAAACATGAGCGTGGTTGCGCCGTTGGCCAAAGGCCCGTAAACGATATAGCTATGGCCTGTAATCCAACCAATATCTGCAGTACACCAATACACGTCGTGCTCTTTATATTGAAATACATTTTTAAATGTGTAGGCTGTGTAAACCATATATCCGGCAGTGGTATGTACCATTCCTTTTGGCTTTCCTGTAGAACCAGAGGTGTATAATATAAACAGCGGATCTTCAGCGTCCATCAATTCTGCTTCAAATTCGGCAGAAGCATTATCTAGCAAAGGCTGCAACCAGATATCGCGGTTTTCAATCATTGTTACCTCAGAGTTGGTCCGTTTGACTACCAATACAGTCTCGATGGTATCACATTCTTGAAGTGCTTCATCTACAATTCCTTTTAAATCGATGCTTTTATTCCCTCTAAAAGAACCGTCTGAAGTGATGACCATTTTGCAATCACTATCAATAATGCGTGTGGATAATGCTTTTGATGAAAATCCTGCGAACACCACATTATGGATTGCCCCTATACGGGCGCATGCCAATAGTGTCACAGCCAATTCAGGAATCATGGGCAAATAGACGCATACCCGATCTCCTTTTTCAATCCCTTGATCTTTTAAAACGTTCGCCATTTTACAAACCCGTTCATGAAGTTGTTTGTAGGTGATGTGCTGTGCTTCTTCATCAGGATCATTAGGCTCAAAAATAATGGCCACTTTATCGCCACGACTGAGTAAATGTCTGTCGAGACAGTTTTCTGTGATGTTCAATTTTGCACCTTCAAACCATTTGACTTCTGGTGTTCTAAAATCCCAACTGAGTACCTTGTCCCATTTTTTTCGCCATAAAAAATGTTCTTCTGCTATTTCTTCCCAAAAATTTTCAGGTTCTCGTACTGATTTTCTATAGACTTGATAATACTCTTCAAGATTTTTAATGTGGTAATGACTCATATGTTGCTATTGTTTGATGTGGTGTTATAAAGTGACTATTTATCAGAAGAAAAATAACCTACAGTGCTTACTAATTCAAAAATAGTATTAAATATTTATAGTAACTATTCAGTGACGGTTCTACAAATTTATTGGTCTCAAATAGAGTTAAAACTATGCACTTTGGTGCATTTCGTTTTAGCTTCTAAAAATGTTTTGCCACGAATTTCACAGATTTTCACGAAACCGTTTGTTATCTAAAAACGCACGCAATGAGATACTATTCATTTCACGAATTCAACAGACTTTCAGTCTGTTTTAAAAAACCCATGGACTTGAAGTCCATAGTGGTTTAGTCTCCATATCTAAAGATATAACTTTACAATCGCATCCGTTGTGCATAAGCCTTCATTTCTTTAATAACCTTTGGCGCCAAAATAATAGTTGCGGTCATTGTAGGAATTGCCATCAAAGCGAAAGTTCCATCTATTAAGTTGAGCATCATACTTAAAGGGGTTATCGCCCCAAGAATAATACTGGCGATATAGAAGTAGTTGTAGTAGTGCTTGTTGTGCGCTCCAAATAAAAAGGACATACATTTTGTACCATAATACGAATAGGTAAATAATGAAGAAATACTAAATGTAGCAATACAGATCAACAACAAGTAATTGCCATAACCCGGAATGGCATCATTAAATGCGGCGGCAGTTAAACTCACCCCATTGGCCTCACTAGTTTGCCATACTCCGGTGACCAAGATGGCCAATGCTGTTAAGGTACAAACTACTAAAGTATCAATGGCAGGCCCTAACATGGCTACCAAACCTTCGCGTACAGGTTCATTGGTTTTTGAAGCACCATGAGCCATTGGGGCGGTACCAATACCTGCTTCGTTAGAGAAAGCGCCACGTCTCACTCCTAAAAGGATCAATCCACCAACAACGCCACCTAAAAATGAATCGCCTTTATAGTTATTTGCAGCAAAGGCATCCGTAAACATCAGTGCAAAATATCGAGGCACCTCTTCTATATAGACACCCAATATAATCATCACCAAAACGAAATACAATAACACCATACTTGGCACCAGCTTTGAGGCCGTTTTACTGATCCTGTCCAAACCTCCTAAAATAACAATGGCTGTGATTGCCACAAGTACCACACCAATAATAATATTGGATGTATTGGTCACTTCAATTCCGTTTGGCTCCAATAATATAAAATTGATGGCCTGCTTCAATTGATTCACATTAAAAACTGGTAAAGCGCCTATAAGTCCGCAAATACTAAAAAACACAGCCAACGGTTTCCATGATTTACCCAGGCCTTCCATAATAAAATACATAGGCCCGCCTTGGATATCACCATTGCTGTCTTTACCCCTAAACATAATAGCCAAAGTACAAGTGAAGAACTTTGTGGACATGCCAATTATGGCACTGATCCACATCCAAAACATTGCTCCTGGACCCCCGATGTGAATGGCGACAGCTACACCAGCAATATTCCCCATACCGATAGTAGAGGCTAAGGCTGTTGAAAGTGCTTGAAAATGAGTGATTTCTCCCGGCGCATTTGGATCGTCATATTTGCCTCTCAAAACATTTAGGGCATGAAAAAAATAACGAAAAGGTAAAAATTGGGAGCGTACCAATAAGTACAACCCGCCTCCAATTAATATGATCAATAAAGGTAGGCCCCATGCGTAATCAGCAAAGGTTTGAAAGATCGAATCTAATGTCTCCATTTGTGAGTTTTGGTTAGCGATTTTAAAGATATAGTTTTCGACTTAGAAATTTTAAGAATGTATTAAAAAAATCGGGATTACTCTAAAAAGTTACTAATTTTGGATTTTAACATTATATTTACATTTACTAGTTACAACCTCATTGAAACCAAACCGACTTTACTTTATTGATGCTGTTAGGGCCTTTGCCATTTTAATGATGCTTCAAGGCCACTTCGTAGACACACTTTTAAATCCAATTTATAGAGATGATTCTTATATGGCCTATACCATCTGGTCCTATTTTAGAGGCATTACAGCGCCCACGTTTTTTACGATTTCGGGATTGGTTTTTCTTTATTTATTGTTAAAAGCACACGCCAAAGGAAGCGACAAACAGCGTTTGCGAAAAGGTGCCACGCGCGGAGTGATGTTGATTGGAATTGGATATGCCCTTCGGATTCCATTTTTCTCATGGCTAAACGGCAGTTTTGACACGTATTTTCTGGTCATTGATGTGCTCCAATGTATAGGTCTTTCCTTGCTTTTGCTAATTGGGCTATACTTAATATGTAGGAGAAACAGTTATATACTATCCATAGTATTATTGGGTATTGGATGCCTTATTTTTATTACAGAACCCTTATACCGCGAATTGACCTTAAACAATGTCCCGCTTATTTTTGCAAACTATTTGAGCAATTCCAATGGATCTGTATTTACAATGTTACCATGGTTTGGCTATGTAGCTTTTGGCGGATTTTTAGCCACATTATTTTTTAGAAATTCCCAGAAAAAATATTTTAAACAGATTACCCTCACGGCATTTTTCGCCTTGGGCATCATACTTCTCATGTATTCAACTACAATCTTGCACGAATTGTTCTATTTGACGCATGTAGAATTATTTGAACGCGCAGCCAACTATAATTACTTGTTTTTGAGATTGGGGAATGTGTTGTTGTATTTTGGCTTCTTTTACCTTCTTGAACGTTTTATGAAGCAATCCATTGTTACCCGGATTGGAGAAACGACACTGAATATTTACATCGTTCACTTTATAATTATTTATGGAAGTTTTATCGGAATTGGTTTAAAGTATTTCTATTACAAATCATTAGAACCATGGGAAGCCGTGTTTGGCGCCATAGCTTTTATAGTAGCGGTTTGTATTATTGTATTCCACATTGGAAAAACCAACGCCTTTATCTACAAATACCTCAGAAAAATGTTGCATTTAATTAAACCATCACAGGCAAACACTTCTAAAAATACTGATGAGGATTAAGAACGATCAGCCAAAAAACGCTCTACATTTGTTTTAATGCGCACTTGAATTTGACTAACATCTGCCTTAATAAAGGGCTCTCCCATAATATTTTCATAGAGCTCAATATATCGATCAGAAACGGTTTCAATGTACGCATCACTCATTTCAGGAACAGACTGCCCTTCAAGACCCTGAAACCCATTAGTAATTAGCCATTGGCGTACAAATTCTTTTGACAATTGTTTTTGCTGTTCTCCCTTGTCTTGACTATCTAGATACCCTGCTGCATAAAAGTAGCGTGAGGAATCTGGAGTGTGGATTTCATCAATCAACACTATTTTTCCATCTTTTGTCTTGCCAAATTCATACTTGGTGTCTACCAAAATCAAACCCCTACTCGCAGCAATCTCGGAACCTCTTTGGAAAAGTTTACGGGTATAATCTTCTAAAACCACATATTCTTCTTCGCTGACAATACCACGTTTCAAAATATCTTCTCTTGAAATATCTTCATCATGGTCTCCCATTTCTGCTTTTGTTGCTGGCGTAATAATAGGTTCAGGAAATTTGTCATTTTCTTTTAATCCATCCGGAAGAGCAACACCACAAAGCAGGCGCTTCCCAGCTTTATACTCTCGTGCAGCATGGCCTGACATATAGCCACGAATTACCATTTCTACTTTAAAAGGTTCACATAAATGACCTACAGCGACATTAGGATCTGGTGTGGCAATTAACCAATTTGGTACCAAATCTTGAGTTTGTGACATAAACTTAGTCGCAATTTGGTTCAGAATTTGTCCTTTATAAGGGATTCCCTTAGGCATTACCACGTCAAACGCACTTAAACGGTCTGTGGCGATCATGACCAACAAATCGTCATTAATAGTATAAACTTCTCTTACTTTACCCTTGTAAAAACCTTTTTGATTTGGAAAATTGAAGTTTGTAGCTGTTATAGTATTCATTTTAAAGAAATATTAGCAATTGTAGTTGGTACAAAAGTAAGGCTAATGGCCATTATGTAACAAAAAAAAGAGCAGTAAAAACTGCTCTTTTTAAACTTTTAATACTTTGTCTTAAAATCTTAAGTTATAGGTTGCTCCTATTCCAAGCACTTGAATATCGACATCATTTTCAGCAAATGTGTTTTGATAATAGGCAAAGAGATTCCAATCTTCATTATGGTATCCAATTTGTGGATTTACATAAAGGCCTCCTTCATTATCAACATTTGTTAAGAATCCGTAACCGAAATCCGCGCCAACAAATAAGCCTTTTGGTTGAAAGTAATATCTCGCAAAACCAGCAATTGGAACAATGCCAAAATCATCAGCACCATCTTTAGCAAAAAAGTGAGTGTAACCTGTAGCCACACCAATACCAAAATTAGGCGTTACCAAAAATTGACCTTTCAAATCCAATCCAAGAGTAGCAGATGCAAACTCATCACTATCCCCAATTGGCAAACCTGTGTTGAGACCAATTTTTAACCACGAATTTTTTGAAGTAATGTCATCCACCTCCTGTGCAAAAGTTGTTCCTACTATGAACAACGCAAATACTAAAATAACCTTTTTCATGTTTGTAAATATTTTATAAATTAGTGTATCCCATATTCAAAATGTATACCATTACTGAATTATCGAGTTGCAATTCTTTATAAAATATTTAAATGGTTGATTTTGAAATTAGTGGTTAAACTGACAAGCGTTCATTGCTGTCATGTCGCGTCATATGACACCATGTGAATTTGTTCAAGGTTTATTAAAAATCCCTTAATCTCTATTTTCAATTTCTTTATAAGCCTCAATGATTTTTCTGACCAATTTATGACGGATTACATCTGTTTCATCCAGATATACTATACCAACACCTTCCACGTTTCTCAATATCAACAAGGCCTCTTTTAATCCAGAAGTGGTGCGTTTTGGCAAATCCACTTGTCCAGGATCTCCCGTCAGCAAAAATTTGGCGTTTTTACCCATTCTGGTCAAGAACATCTTCATTTGGTTGTGGGTTGTGTTTTGTCCTTCGTCCAAAATCACAAACGCATTATCCAGGGTTCGCCCACGCATAAACGCCAATGGTGCAATTTGAATGGTCCCATTTTCAAGAAATTGTGCCAGCTTTTCTGCCGGAATCATATCTCTTAAGGCATCATATAAAGGTTGCATATAAGGATCCAATTTCTCTTTCAAATCCCCAGGAAGGAAACCGAGGTTTTCACCAGCTTCTACAGCTGGCCTGGTTAAAATAATCCGTTTGACTTCCTTATTTTTCAAGGCCTTTACTGCCAAAGCAACACCCGTATAGGTTTTACCTGTTCCCGCAGGACCTATGGCAAAGACCATATCATGTTGGCGCATACTTTCAACCAATTTACGCTGATTGGCAGTGTGTGGCTTGATTATTTTACCACCAACACCGTGTAGAATCACGTCGTTACTTTTTTCTGTGGATGTATAATCTTCACTGCTGTCTCTTGTTAAGATCTGCTCTATGGCATTTTCGTCAAGTGAATTGTATTTTGCATAATGCGCAGTCAACATTGTGAAGCGTTTATCAAATTCTTCCAGCACATCCTCCTCACCATAGACTTTTATCTTATTGCCTCGTGCGACGATTTTTAACTTTGGAAAATATTTTTTAAGAAGTTCAATATTAACATTTTGGGCTCCAAAAAAATCTTTTGGAGCAATTTCCTCTAATTCGATTATAAGTTCATTCAAAAGCTATGGGATTTAATAAATTAATCTCTTAAGTTTTATTAGTTTTGTGTGGACTAAAAAAGTCACGTATTTTTCACGCTACCTTACAAATCTAACTGAAAAATTTATAAAAAGTTTCATGGAAACGTTTATTTTTTAAAGAGATAAAAGAAAGCAGGAATACCGTCTTAACCAACTAAAAAAAGAACTCTCAAAAGTACATGGCAATCATCACATTAACAACTGATTTTGGAGAAAAAGACCATTTTGTTGGCGCCATAAAAGGGTCTATTTATAGTGAGCTTGAAGATGTTAAGATTGTTGATATCTCACATTCCGTTTCTCCATTTAATGTTCTGGAAGCGGCCTATATCATACAAAATGCCTACAAGAGTTTTCCTAAAGGTTCCATCCATCTTATTGGGATTGATTCTGAGTTAAACCCAGATAACAAGCACATTGCCGTAAATTTGGATGAGCATTACTTTATATGCGCCAATAATGGCATTATGAGCATGATCTGTAATGAAATTGCTGCAGAAAAGATAGTCGAAATCAACATCCATGATAAAATTGAAACCAATTTTCCGGTATTGGATGTCTTTGTAAAGGTGGCCTGCCATATTGCACGTGGAGGTACTTTAGAGGTGGTTGGAAAAGTTATTTCCAACATTAAACCCATCAAAAACATGATCCCGTTTATTAATGATGAGCAATCTCAAATTATTGGAAACGTTATTTATATTGACAATTACGGAAATGTGGTGACCAATATCCGTCGTAAATTTTTTGAACAGATCCAAAAAGGACGGTCTTTTGAAATTTCTGCACGGAGTTATAAATTTAAGGACATCTATAAAAAATACAGTGATATTGTTAATTTCGAGGTCCCTGAAGAAGATCGTCAGGATGAAGGCCGTGGATTGGTTGTATTTAATTCGTCTGATTATTTAGAAATTGCGATTTATAAAAGTGATCTTGCCACCGTGGGAAGCGCATCAAGCTTGATGGGCTTACAAATGAGAGATACTGTAACGATTAATTTTGCAAAGTGATGTGTTGATGGGGTGACGGGTGACGGATGACGGGTGACGGGTGACGGATGACGGGTGACGGGTGACGGGTGACGGGTGACTGAAGACTGAAGACTGAAGACTGAAGACTAAAAAAAAAGACCAACTAAAATACTAAAAAATGTTTGTAAGAATTAGTAAAAATGTAGTTTTGAGCCTTCTAAGATTGATGCATTTTTGTCGTTTTTTGAAACTAAAAAAAAAGCTCATCAGGGGTTTTGAAGGCTGTGAGTTTTTAGAACTTTACAGAGATAAAACGCATCCCAATATATTTTTTACCTATAGTTACTGGAACGCAGAAGCAGATTTAGAAAATTACCGAAATTCAGATCTATTCAAAAATGTTTGGGCAACAACCAAGAAATCTTTTAATGATAAACCGGAAGCGTGGAGCGTGGATAAGCTCGTTTCTCTTATATAATTTATAACATATATAGAATGTTTGCAATACTTAAAAAAGAAATACAATTCTTTCTTTGCCTCTCCCATAGGCTATCTGGTCATCGCTCTGTTTTTGGTGCTCAACGGACTTTTTCTGTGGTTGTTTAAAGGCGATTTTAATATTTTGGAAAGTGGTTTTGCTGAATTGACGCCGTTTTTTCTTTTAGCCCCGTGGATTCTTGTTTTTTTAGTACCTGCGGTAACCATGCGGACTTTTTCTGATGAAAAAAAACAAGGCACTTTAGAGCTTTTGGTTACCAAGCCCCTGTCTCATCTACAAATTGTTTTAGGGAAATACTTTGGCGCGCTCATATTGATCAGTCTCGCTCTACTGCCTACGCTACTTTATATTGTGGCACTCGACAATTTAAAAATGAGCGCAGACATATTAGACTATGGCAGCATTATAGGCTCCTATCTGGGACTTTTATTTTTGGTAGCTGCTTATACAGCTATCGGACTTTTTGCCTCTACGCTCTCTGACAATCAGATTGTTGCCTTTATAAGTGCCGTTTTTTTATGTTTTTTCTTCTACTTTGGTTTTGAAGGCCTCTCAGATTTAAGTGCTTTACCCCTAGAACAATTGGGGATGGAAGCTCATTATAACAGTATAAGCCGAGGCGTTTTAGATACCAGAGACTTAGTCTATTTTATAAGCATTTCTATATTTTTCATCATTCTAACCCAATTCAACATTCAAAAAAAATAATATGATCCTTACGCCCTTACTTGTTGTTTTTCTAATTATCGTATTTGCATTGACGTTCCTTTTTGTGAACACCATAGACAAACGTAAATGGATTACCATTCCGCTCAGTCTTATTTTGACGCCGTTTCTTTATTTCTACGCATTTTACCCGTTGATAAATATCTTTAGCAGCTACCATCATGAAAAATATTTTGATTCCGAAGTTTGGCTCGACAGCCCGAGTTTTCGTTATGAAATGTATGATAATCTGCAGGTAACGGATACGCTCGTTGGAAAATCGAAAACCACTATTACAGAACTATTAGGAACCTATGAATGGTTGGCTTGGGATGACGCAAAAAATGGATATGATGTTGACCGTTGGAATTATGGTATTGGCATTCTGCCTGGAGCTTTTAATAGCAAATCGGAAGCCTTAGAAATTACCTTTGAGAATGATACAGTGAGTAAAGTCAATAACTTTCAACTAGACCTCAAAATTGATGATAAAAAATAAATCAAACCTTCTAAAAATCGTCTTGCTCCTTGTTGCGCTCATAGTTCTAAATTGGGTTGGCGCTAAGGTGTACAAACGATTTGACCTCACGCAAGATCAGCGCTATACCTTGTCAGAATCGGCTTTGGCCACTGTTAAGGATGTGAAGTCGCCACTGCTTGTAGATGTGTTTTTAGAAGGCAATTTCCCTTCGGAATTTAGACGGTTAAGAACCGAAACCCAGCAGATACTGGAGGAGTTTGCATTAGACTACGATCAGATTGTGTTTAACTTCATCAATCCGCTGGAAGATGAAAACACACGTGACAACAACATTGAACAGCTGATAGAACGCGGTTTGGAACCCTTACAGTTGAGCGTTAACAACAACGGTAAAACCTCCCAAGAATTAATCTTCCCTTGGGCCTTGGCAAGTTACAATGACCAAACGGTCAAAATTCCGCTGATTAAAAATAAAATTGGAGCTACACAACAGGAACTGGTTACAAATTCCATTCAGCATTTAGAGTATGCCTTTGCTGAAGGCTTTCAAAAATTAGTAACCCCAAAAAGTAAAAAGATTGCCATTTTAAAAGGGAATGGGGAATTAGAGGATAAATATTTGGCTGATTTTCTAAAAACCATCAAAGAACACTATTTTCTTGCGCCGTTCACTTTAGATAGTGTTGCCTCTAATCCTGAAGGAACCTTAGAGAAATTAAAAGACTTTGACCTCATTATTGCCGCAAAACCAACCCAAGCTTTTACAGAGGAAGAAAAATTGGTTTTGGATCAGTTTACCATGAATGGCGGTAAAAGCTTGTGGCTCACCGAAAGTATTTTAATGGATAAAGATAGCCTCTTCAACGATGAAGGCCGGGGTGTCGCCATTATAAACGATTTGAATTTAAACGATTTTTTCTTCAAGTACGGCATACGGATCAACCCAGTTATTGTAAATGACATGTACTCTGCACCAATTACTATTGCCATGGGCGAAGGGAGCAATGCCCAGTTTCAGCCTTTAAAATGGCCTTATTCGCCATTGGCAGCCGGCAACCCAGAACATCCCATTACAAGCAATTTGAATTTGGTGAAATTTGATTTTGCAAGTCAATTGGACACATTAAAAAGTAGCACCAACAAGACGCTACTCTTACAAAGCTCCAAACTCACAAAATTGGAAGGTGTTCCCAATGAAATTAGTTTAGAGATCGTCACGCAAGAGCAAGATCCTGCAACGTACAATAGAGGGCCACAAAACTTGGCGGTGTTGTTGGAAGGCCAGTTTACCTCGGCTTATAAGGATCGGATAAAACCATTCAAAACTAATACTTTTAAAGATTCGAGTCCAAATACTAAAATGATCGTAATTGCGGATGGAGATGTCATTAAAAATGATGTTATCAAAAATCAACCTCAAGAGTTAGGTTTTGATCGCTGGACAGGACAAAGCTTTGGGAACAAGGAATTTTTACTAAACGCCGTAAATTATCTGTTAAACGATGACGGCTTATTGGACGTCAGAACCAAAGATATCAACATTGCCTTTTTAGATGCTCAAAAAATAGAGCAAAACAAAACACAATGGCAATTGATATCCATTGTGCTACCGCTGATAATTTTAGCGCTTTTTGGTTTTATTTTCAATTACATAAGACGTAAAAAATACGCCTAACAACAAAGTGATTTCGTTTTCCGGATGATCGTTTTTTGACACTTTCTGAACAAAACTTCTGCACCCTATCAACACATAAAAAGTAAAGTGAATTCTGATACTTTTCAAATGCGACTACTAGCCTTTGCAAAGTCTTCAAGGTTACCAAACATATGCACAAACTGTTAATAAAATTGTATAAGTAAGGCTTAGTAGTATCACTTTAATCAAATATATTTGCTTTGTCTAATAATATAACATACAAAATAAACACATACATGAAGTTTATCGTATCAAGTACCTATTTGCTCAAACAATTACAAGTGTTGGGAGGGGTCATAAACAACTCAAACACCTTACCTATTCTCGATAATTTCTTGTTTGAACTTAATGATTCAAAGCTCACTGTTTCTGCGAGCGATTTAGAGACTACAATGTCTTCCATCATAGATGTTGAAAGTACAAGCACAGGCAGTATTGCGTTACCTGCGCGATTATTATTGGACACCCTTAAAACGTTTCCTGAACAACCGCTTACATTTGTGGCTGAAGACAACAATACTGTCGAGATCAGTTCTAACCATGGTAAATATGCGTTGGCATATGTAGATGGCAATGAGTTTCCAAAAGCGGTAGCGCTTGAAAATCCTAGTACTACAATGGTAATGGGAGATATTTTGGCAACTGCTATTAGCAAAACGATCTTTGCCGCAGGAAATGACGATTTACGCCCCGTAATGAGCGGCGTGTTTTTTCAGTTTTCTACTGAAGGTTTAACGTTTGTTGCGACTGATGCCCATAAATTGGTGAAATATACACGTGAAGATGTCACTGCCAATCAGGTGGCTGAATTTATTATGCCAAAGAAACCTTTAAATCTCTTAAAAGGGATTTTAGCGGGTAATGATGATGCCGTAACCATTGAATATAATGACTCCAACGCAAAATTCACCTTTGAAAACTCTGTATTGGTGTGTCGCTTGATTGATGGAAAATATCCTAATTATGAAGCGGTGATCCCTAAGGAAAATCCTAATAAGTTGACTATTGACAGAAACCAATTTTTAAATTCTGTCAGACGTGTGAGCATTTTCTCCAATAAAACAACACATCAAATACGCTTAAAAATTGCAGGTGCTGAATTGAATATTTCGGCAGAAGATATTGATTACAGTAATAAAGCAGAAGAACGTCTCACTTGTGATTACCAAGGTGATGATATGCAAATAGGTTTCAACTCCCGATTCTTGACTGAGATGTTGAACAATCTTGGTGCCAATGAAGTGCAACTTGAAATGAGCTTACCAAATAGAGCCGGAATTTTAACGCCTATTGACGGCTTGGATGAAGGTGAACGCGTGACTATGTTGGTGATGCCTGTGATGCTTAACAATTAGAACAAATAAAAAAGTCCGCTCTTATTTTAATAAAAAACGCCTACTCAAAAAAGTAGGCGTTTTTGCTTTATCTAATGATTGTTTAACTGATAAAATTAAAAGACAAAGGATATCTTGGTGTTTCGCCATTGCTGGCTTTAATGGCATTGATGACAGGGAAAACGACAGACACAATACCTAAGACGATAAACCCTAAAATTCCCAACCCGAACAAAAGAATAAGCGGCACACAAATAATACAATAGACAATCATACTTAACTGAAAGTTGATGATGTTTTTTCCATGGCTATCCATTTGATATACTTTCTCCTTTTGGGTCACCCAAAGAATTAAGGGTAAAATTAAACTTCCAAAACCTGTAAGTAAGGTTATTAATTGGCTCAAATGTGTAATGACGATTAATGTTCTATCTTCTCTCATGATGTGGTTTGATTGATGTACTTGTATGACGCTCAACAAGCAACATTGTTACAATTTTCTAAAAATTATAGTTCAGCTTGATGCCACCATAGTAATTACGAGGGTTTCCAGGATAGTAATATCTTGGTTCTGAATTATTGAATCCGGTGGCATTGATAAGAATGGAAGAAGCGTATTTGGTATCTGCTAAATTATTGACTCCAAAATTCACTTCATAACCAAGCCGTTCAAGAAGTTGACCAACGTAATTGAGCTTTAAATTTAAAAGGTTGTAGGCATCACTGAAAAGACTGTTGGCATCATTCATAGGCATTTCACCCACATACAGATGATTGAAAAACAAAGAGAATTGATCAAAATTTAAAGCTACTCCAGAAGCCAGGGTTACATTTGGAACTCCAGTAAGTTCATTCCCTGAAAAATCGATATCCTCATCTATAAACTCTTTAAATTTATGCCAATTGAAGGATGCATTCACGTAGGGCGAAACCTTAAAGCTTTCTGTGAACACCAGCTTGTAGTCGGTTGAAATTTCCAATCCTTGGTGTAAGGTCCGTCCCGCATTTCTGCCAATATATTGATCATCTCCTACCCTTTGGGCTACCAATAGATCTTTTATATCCAAAATGTAGTAAGTCGCCAAAATGTGCCAACGTTTCTTAAAAAAATAAACTTGGCTACCAATTTCATAATTATAGCCTTTTTCTGGACTGATTTCAGGATTGATCAAGCCATCAGGAGTTAAGGTCTCCTCTAAACTCGGGTAATTGAAACCGTAACTTACATTGGCAAAAACTTGTTGTTGCGGATTAAGCTGATAGGTCAGGTTTACATTTGGAGCTATAATATCATCAAAATTTCTTGTGGCGCTTTTATTCCTTTCTTCAGGATTGAAATCGTCCTGAAAATCATAAGTTGTCTTGTTATAATTCATCCCGAACTGCAGGGTCACTTTGTTCAAAACGGGAAGTGTTATACTAGAAAAGACATTCAGTTGTGCTCTATTTTCTTGATTATTGCTTAATAATATACCCTGCAAACTTCCATTTCCATTGTTAGTGGCATAGCGGTTTTCAAAAGTTTTCCAATGGTAGGCATCCTGATACAGTTCTGTCCCAAAATGCCATTCCGCTGGTCTTCCTAAAAAATCAAAACTGTTGGTAAAAAGGGTTCGCAATCCAACACCCTCTGTAAATTCGTCTAAAATATTGAAAGGTCGCGGTTCATAATGATCAGAATAAGAATAAAATACACTGGTGCTGTTCTCCCAGCTTTTTGAGAATTTATGGTTCAGGTTAATCCCTGCCAAACTTTGGGCATCGTCTTCATAACCTTTCGCTTTTGACCATGTGAATGCTGCTTTGGATGGGTTTTGCAGGTAATCAGTCTTTCCAATTGAACTTGGAATCTCTGCTCTGTAATTGCTGTGATTGAGCAATACTGACAGCAGGGTGTTATCATTTAATCGGTAACTGGAATTCAAAAAATAAGAATTTTTATTATACCGACTATTATCACGATAACCATCAAGTTCTAAATGATCATATGCAAAATGCAGTGAAAAATTGGTGTTGGAAAAATCAGAAGACACACTGTTTTTTAACAACCCAAAAGAACCTACGGTTGTACTGTTCTTGAAAGAGAGACCTTGCGTTTTGGATTTTTTGGAATTCAACAATAGTGTTCCACCAAGGTTGGTGCCATATAATGTGGCTTTCGGACCTTTAATAACTTCAATGGATTGTAGATCTTCCGGATCATACACATCCAAGGCCGTTTCCCCAACCCCATTGGTAATGGGAATGCCATTAAAATAGGCTTTAATTTTATTGGTACCGTAAAGCGTGCGTGAACCCACCCCTCTTATGGTAATGCGGTTGGTGTTTATAGCGCCGCTTTGAATATAGACACCAGCAGTTTTGTTTAAGGCATCTACGAGTGCCACGGGACTCTGCTGGTCCAAGGCCTCACTTGTGATAGTATTCGTGGGTGTGATGACAAGGCTTTTAATTTCTGGCGGTGCCACTATCAGAACAGGACTAAGCTCTTCAATTGTAATCGTTTCCATTAAATAAAATATTTGGTTAACTTCAGAAAATACAGCTGTTTTAAATTGAAACTCTGGATGCTCAAGTGTGATTTCCAGTGGAAGGCTAAAATTTTTTGGGAGCACAAATTGTCCATTGTCATCTGTTTTTGAAATCACCTGATTATTGTTACTGACGGAAACATCAGCAATAGGAATACCTCGTTCAGATTTGACTAGGCCCTTCACCTCTTGTGCTTGGAGCATATTAAAAAAAACGGTTATGAATAACATAACCGCCTGTAACTTTAAAAACCTCATCCTATTTTATTTAGTTTTTTGGGTTCAATTCCTCGAGGCTCTGCCTCGTTTTATTTTTTTGGAATCTAGAATTTTACTTTTTTGGAATTTAATACGTCGTGGGGGCTGCCACCGAGGTAGTTTATGGTGTCTTATAACTAACTTTCCAAATGGAATTACCAGCATCATCATTAACCAGCAAATCACCTTGTGGACTCACCGTCACAGCAACAGGACGTCCATAAACATCTGATCCTTTTTCTTCAGCAATAAAACCGGTTAAAAAATCTTCAGGTTGTTTTGGTATTCCGTTATCAAAAGGAATAAATACGACTTTGTATCCAGATAAGACTGAGCGGTTCCATGAGCCATGCTGCCCTACAAATGCGCCATTTCTATATTTTTCAGGAAATGCAGTGGCATCATAAAATGTAAATCCCAAAGGGGCTGTGTGTGGCCCTAAAGAAACATCAGGAATGATCGCTTTTTCAACCAACTCTGGAGCTTTTCCTTCTAACCGTGGATCTTCAATCTGACCAAAATAAGAATAAGGCCAGCCGTAAAATCCACCTTCCTTAACGCTGGTTGCGTAATCGGGAACTAAATTATCGCCAAGCTTATCGCGCTCATTAATGGCAGACCATAACTCTCCATTTGCAGGATTCCAATCCATGCCAACAGGATTTCTCAATCCGCTAGCGTAAATTTTCTCATCAGAACCATCCAAGTTTACAACCAATATGTTTGCCCGACGTATTTCTTCATCCATACCATGCTCACCTACATTACTGGCAGATCCGACTGAGATATAGATTTTATCTTGCGCGTCATTAGTAATGATATTCCGGGTCCAATGGTTGTTGTAACCGCCTGCAGGTAAATCGACAATTTTCCTGCCTTCTACATCTTTTAGCGACGTTTGATCTTTTTTATACGGATATTTATAAAGTCCGTCAGTATTTGCCACATAGAATGAATTATCAATGATCAACATCCCGAATGGCTGATTCAAATTTGCAAGAAACGTTTCGCGAATCTCAAATTTGCCGTCATTATTTCTATCTCGTAAAACGGTGATTTTTCCTGATTCCTTTCCTGTGGTTGCTTCACTCACAAATAAATCGCCGTTGGGTCCAAAATAGGACCAACGCGGATTATCAAACCCATCAGCATATTTTGTGACGGTAAATCCTTCAGGCGCTTTTGGAAGCGTGTTTTCTGGCCAATCTACCATGTTATTGCTATTGGCCACAGATTCTGTAGCGTATGGTGCAGGGAGAATCAATTCTCCAACGGCAGTCATAACCGTATCACCAGAATGGACTATTTCCTGTTGCTCTTCATTACTATTATCCATCTGATTTTCTGTATTAGATTTACAAGAAATAAGAAGTGTTAGGCCTAATATGCCCAATGCTTGAATATATGTTCTCATTGGTTTACGTTTTTCATAAAGTTATGCATTTACAAATCACAGGAGCTTGTAATGTATTCAATTTTAAAAAATGTTTAACAAAATTTTTAGGGGAAGATGAGAGATTACTGGATAATCATAAATACTATTAAACAGAAAGCGAAGTCTCAAGAGAGCATGTGACAACGACTTATTTTGTAGTACCTCTTAAAATTAAGTTCGTCTTAATAGTTTTTGTCACATGAGTGGTGGTGGATTTTTTTTGTAATCTATCAATCATGAGTTTTACAGACGATTTGCCAATATCAAACGTATGTTGTGAAATTGTAGATAATTTAGGATCTGTATACGCTAGGACATTGTCATCAGAAAAACCAATAATCGATAAATTTTCAGGTACTTTGTAACCTCTTCTTAAGGCTTTGTGTAAAGCGACTACGCCAGAGGTATTATCAATGGATAATATGCCATCTACTTTGCTATTAGAAATAAACAGATTATCTATCGTTTCTTCTAAATCGTCATCTTTACCTACATGAATAACAATTGGCTCCTGTTGAGAAGTGGTATCTTCTTCCAATGCTTTGAGATAGCCGTTTGTTCTTAATTTGCCCACACTCAATTCTTCAATTTCACTTATGAGTACGATGTGTTTGCGTCCTTCACTCAAGAGATGTTTGGTAGCTTCATAAGATGCTCCAAAATCGTCTATAATCACCTTGTCGCAATCAAGATCTACAACTCTATCGAACAAAACCATAGGGATGCCCTGATTTAAAATGACAGCAATATGATCAGTCTTGTTTTTGACTTGGGTCTCTTCGGCTATAGACATGATAAATCCGTCCACACTGCCATTAGACAGCAGCTGAAGACTGTTCTCCTCTTTTGAAAGCATTTCATTGGAAACACAAGTAATGATATTATAGCCCTGTTTGGAAGCTTCCATTTCAATGGCATAAAGGGCTTTCGCAAAAAAATGATTGAGTATATTAGGAATGATCACACCCAAGGTTTTTGTTTTATTGCTTTTTAAGCTCAAGGCCATTTTATTGGGCTGGTAATTAAGATGTTTTGCCAATTCTTTAACCCGCTCAATCGTATCTTTACTTATTTCTTCGCTGTTGTTCAAAGCTTTAGAAACCGTAGATACAGATACATTTAATTGTTCAGCTAATTGTTTGAGGGTTACCATGGGTTTTTAAAATTAAAAAGAGTGTACCTGATAAAAGTACACTCTTTATTTATAAATCAAAATGGTTCCTTAATTTTTTAACAACTTTATCGTGGTCATCTTGCCATTCATCTTAATGATAGCAAAATACAAACCTGGAATCAAACTGTTATTATCAATTTTGGCCGTTAATCCATTTATGGGCAAATTTAAAACTTGTTTCCCCAGCACATTATATAAACTGACGGATTCCATTAGCGTTGTGCTGTTAATGTTCCAGCTATTTTGACTAGGGTTTGGATACACTTTGAAATTACCAACTTCAAATTTGTTTAGCCCCAAGGAAGCCACGGAAGAAAAGTAAACGTTGTCAATATAGAAATCAAATGTTCCCGTTGGTTGACCTGAAAAAATAAGCTGTTGGATTGAATTTCTGGAAGTCAATAGATTTGCAGCATTGGTCACTCTAGTAGCATCAGCAAAATCATCAAGAGGAATATCCAAAGTTACCCACTCGCCTTGTGCAATATTGTAAGCGATCTCTCCCTCAACAGTTCCGGCATCCAAATCGACTAATTTGACACGGAATACCGTTGCATTGGGTGACCACACATCCACATGAAAAAAGTTCATTGCTGTGGCATCTACCGCGTTTGGTGCGTAAAATTCAACGCCTACAAAGTCTGCATCGGTATATCGTTTGGCTTCAGAACCAGCTGTACCATCAACTTGAATATTATCACTATAAGTTGTTGTTTTCGGGCTCCAATCAGATTTCCAAGAGCTCACATTAACATTAGTTGTGTATGAGTTGCTGTACATGTTTATAACTTGAGACTGCAACGGCGAAGGTACTGGCGCCGCAACATTAGGTTCAACAGCTGCTGCTGAATAGAAGTATATATTATCAATAAAAGCAGTTCCTGAACCCTTAATAAAGATAAGTTGTGCTAAGTTTGAAGTACTTGTCAGACCTGTAAAATTTGACAATGGAATATCATAACTTATCCATTGTCCTGCGGCAGGAGCTGTAAATGTAATTTCAAATTCACTATCATCACCTCCTTGAAACGTCTGATTGGCGCCGAAGTCGACCAGTTTTACACCAAAATTATTAGCATCAGGACTCCATAAATCAATATGCAAAAAGTTTTTTGTAGAGGCGTCAATTATATTAGCACCAGTAAATTCTATTCCCGTAAAATCTAAGTTCACATATTTTTTGAGATTGTTACCAGCAATGGTTTCATCCGTCAGTGTTGAACCTCCAAATTGATTGAAACCATCAACTGCTACATCGGTGTACGCGTCACTAAATATTGAAATAACATCCGCAGCATTTTCAGTAGGTACTGACGGTGCATCAGAAGGAGCCGTAGCAACAGCTATTGCATTGGCTGAAAACACGATGTTATCAATAAGATTGACATTAGCTGAAGCCCTTGTTTGCCAATCCGGAAAAATCACAATTCTGTTGATGTTCACGTTTCCAGCGTTTGTGATAAAAGGTGACAAATCATAGGTCAAAGTTTCCCAAGTATTGACTGAGGTGTTGGATTGACTCAATTGAAAAACTGTCCCTTGCGTCGCATTTATAAAAGATACGCGTGTTTCACTAATTTCTTCCTTATATACCATTAAGGTCAAAGTGGTTGTGCTCGCATCTAAAACCCAAGTTCCAAAAACTCCCGGTTGTCGGGTTTGAAATCCAGCAAAAGTCTGTGAAGGTGGTACTGGGTTAGTTGTCATTTGTAATGCAGTGGCGCTGGTATTTATTCCAGAAGTTGCTGGGTTTGCCACCATTAAATCTGCATTATCGCCATCGGCGTTTTCAAAAGTGCTCCATTCATTGGGATCACTTCCATCTGATCCAGGTTCAAACGTAATGTTGTACGTTGTTTGTTGTGCATATCCTAGTGAAACCACCAAAAGAATAAGCGTCAATGTAATTTTTTTCATGATGTTTGTATTAAAGATTATTTACAAGAGCTTGACAACAATTACGAAATCAAAACGAAACTCTTTAAGAATGTGATCAATGCCGGTCTAGGTACCCAACATTAATTGTAAATTCGATTTAAGGCTTGTAAACTTTTACGTAATCAATACTAAATTCTTGCGGGAATATGGTATCATCCACTTCTGGACCTCCAAAATTTCCACCAACTGCAAGATTAAGAAGTAAGTAGAAGGGGTTATCAAAAGGCCAAGTGTCTTTGTTCTTTATCTCTGGCGAAAAGGTATAGACCAACGCATCATCGATATAGAATTTTATAAAATCTTTAGTCCAATGTGCTTTATACAAATGGAAGCCGTCTTCAATATTTGCAGCAGTGGTGATCTTTGTGTTTTTTGATTGCCCATGGCTGTCAGGAGTATGAAGCGTGGTATGTATTTCATGCGGATTTTTACCAACATATTCCATGATGTCAATTTCGCCAGATTTTGGCCAACCCACTTCTGAAATAGTACTACCTAACATCCAAATGGCTGGCCAGATCCCTTTACCTACAGCCAATTTGGCACGCACTTCAATAGTTCCATATTGAAACTCAAGGTTATCTTTGGTATTAATTTTTCCTGACGTGTAAGTCTCGCCATCAAATGAGGCTGTAAGCACAAGATGTCCATCTTTTACGGCCACATTATCTTTGGAATAAATTTGCCGTTCATTATTTCCCCAACCACATAAATCAGGACAGCCATCACCTAGTTCATAATTCCAAACGGCAGCATCTAAGGTATCTCCATTAAAGTGCTCTTCAAAAATGACTTCTTGCGAGTGTGCAACAAACGTTATAAAGAAGATGACAAAGATGCTGCCTTGGATTTTCATTTTAGGTTAAATTGAGAAGTTAACGTCGCCTCAGAACTGCCACCTACGAAAACGCTAAAATCCCCAGGTTCCACGACAAACTTTCCGTTATTATCAAAAAATCCTAATTCAGCTTTTGACAATGTAAATTTTAAAGTCTTGGATTCGCTTGGATTCAATTCTACCAACTCAAAGCCTTTCAATTCTCTCACAGGACGCGTAACGCTTGCAAATTCATCGCGCAAATATAACTGTGCCACTTCTTTACCTTTCACTTGACCGGTATTGGTCAACGTAACAGAAACGGCAACACTAGTGTCGGAAATCACATCAACCTTTAAATCGCTATACGCAAAGGTGGTATAGCTCAAGCCATAGCCAAAAGGATATAATGGCGCGTTACTCACGTCCGTATAATGTGACCAGAATACTTCACCTGGCGCCGGCAATGTCGGTCTTCCAGTACTTTTATGATTGTAATAAATAGGCACTTGCCCAACATTTTTAGGAAACGTCATTGGTAATTTGCCACTCGGGTTGTAATCTCCGTAAAGCACTTGCGCCACTGCATGTCCGCTCTGGGTTCCCAAATGCCATGCTTCTACAATGGCTGGAATGTGTTCATCTGCCCATTCAATGGCTAACGGTCTGCCATTGTTCAGCACCAACACAATATTTTTATTGGCTTTATAAACCGTTTCCAATAATTCCTGTTGTACACCGGTAAGTCCAATTTCTGAACGACTTCTGCCTTCTCCAGAGTGTAGACCATGTTCTCCAAGAACCATAACCACAACATCTGCATTTTTTGCAGCAGTTACCGCCGAAGCAAATCCGCTTTTGTCAGAAACGTTGATGGTGAGTTCTTTAGGGAATAGTGTTTCTCCTGTCACGACATCAGCGCCTTTTTCAAATGTGATGGTGTTCCCTTTATAAGCTTGCATGCCTTCAAGCACGGAAACCGCGGTCTCGTCATCAGCAGCAATACGCCAGCTTCCCAACGGACTGGTTTTATCGTTTGCCAAGGCACCAATCAAAGCTATTTTTAGTCCATTCTTCTTGAGTGGAAGGAGGTTGTTCTCATTCTTCAACAGTACAATAGATTTCTTGGCAACATCTAAAACAGCATCGTTTATTCTTTTGCTTCCGATGACTTCTTTTTCGACGGTCTCATTGCAGTATTTGTAAGGATCATCAAAAAGTCCCAATTCATATTTCACTCTTAAAATTCTTTTGACGGCATCGTCAATTAAACTTTCATCAACCTTGCCTTCTTTTACTAGTCTTGCCAATTCATTAACATAGGCATAAGATTCCATATCCATATCAGAACCTGCTTTAATAGCTATTTCTGCTGCATGAAGACGATCTTTAGCCTGTCTATGAGTAATCATTTCATTTATAGAACCCCAATCTGTAACCATAAAGCCATCAAAATTCCATTCCCCTTTTAAAATATCCCGTTGTAAAAAAGCACTTCCAGTTGCCGGAATCCCGTTGAGTTCATTAAAGGCGTTCATAAATGTTCTGACCCCTGCTTCTTTCGCTGCTTTAAAAGGAGGTAAAATAATATTGTATAATGTTGACGTTCCAACATCAACCGTATTGTAATCTCTACCAGCTTCAGCAAAACCATAGCCTGCGAAGTGTTTAGCGCAAGCTGCAATGGTATTTGCCAAAGACAAATCATCACCTTGGAAGCCTTCTACCCTGGCTTTGGCAATCAAAGACCCTAAATAAGGATCTTCTCCTGCACCTTCCATGACGCGTCCCCAGCGTGCATCACGAGAAATATCGACCATTGGTGCAAAAGTCCAATTGATACCGGAAGCCGCAGCTTCTTCGGCAGCCACTTGTGCAGATAATTTTATGGCCTCCAAATCCCAACTCGCAGCTTCCGCAAGCGGAATGGGACTGATGGTTTTATACCCATGGATGACATCAAAACCAATAATTAACGGAATACCCAAACGGGTTTCTTCAACCGCAATTTTTTGAACTTTTCTGACTTCCTTAACACCTCTAACATTAAGCATTGACCCTACCCACCCTTTTTTAAGGTGATCGTACTTATTGGCCGCATCACCATTAGAAGGGACTGGTCCTGTAACATCCCAAAAGCCGTTATATTGGTTCATTTGGCCAATTTTTTCTTCCAAAGTCATTTTCGCTAAAAGCGTATTGACTTTGATATCTATAGAATCTCCTTGTTTCATGTTGGTAGGATCTTGATAGGTATTGCGCGCGTTGGCTTCTCCAAAAGGAAGCAATAGTAGGATCAGACTATTTAAAGCTAATAAAAATAATACGTTTTTCATCTATCGGTATATTTTAACATAATCAATTTCTAATGTCGATGCCGTAAAAGCAGGATCGATTGCTCCACCAAAATTACCTCCCATGGCGACGTTCAGGATTAAAAAGAAATCTGAATTGAAAGGTGTAGCTGCTGTATTTGGAAACGTGTGATAAACGGTATCATCCACCAAAAATTTAATAAAATCTGGAGTCCATTCTACACTATAATTGTGAAATTCAGTAGAAGCGGTAGCTACCGTTGTACTCTCCGTAACGCCATTGCCTCCTGAGTTTCCAGGAAAATGCAAGGTAGAATGAATAGTGTTTTGATCATTTCCAACATGTTCCATGATATCGATCTCGCCACATGCAGGCCAGGAGACGGTGTCAAAATTTTGTCCCAGCATCCAAATTGCTGGCCATGTGCCACCACCCGTTGGCAATTTGGCTCTGACCTCTACCCGACCATAAGTGAATTCAAATAAATTTTCTGTTTTGATTCTTGATGACGTATAATTGCCATTTTCTACTTTGGCTGTAATTTTCAAGATGCCATCTTCAACTTTAATATTGTCAGCATTATCAGTGTACATCTGTACTTCGTTATTGCCCCAACCGTTGACACCATTGCCTAAATCGAAGGTCCAGTTATCAGGATCTGGCGCACCATTTGTATCAAAGGTATCTTCCCAAACCAAGTCGTTATAAATAGATTCGAAACTTGGTGTTGGCGGACTGGTTGAAAACTTATGGTACCAAAATAAAGCGGGGTTATTGGCATCCATCACTCTAACGTAAAGACTCGTGCTGGTGAGTGAGATGATTTCATAAGATGATGCCCCAATGAAATAGCCCATAAAGCCATTGTCAGAAAAATTCATGACAGTACCTCTAGATGTGAAATTTGGATCTGGTACAGAAGACCAATCTACAGAAGTTGGTGCCAAGGAAACATTTTTGACACCTACTGTATTATATTCGTAACAAAAGTCCGTACCGGCGCTACCACCAACCACGCTTTCATAACCAGCGTTGAAAAAGGTTTTTCCGTTGTTATCAAGTTGATAGGTCAATTCTTCTTGCGCATTTAATGAGAAGGTTAATTCATCAGTATATAAACAGTCGCTATCTGCTGACCCTGCTTTTTCAAATGCTTGCGCAGTATAATACGAAGGATACCAATACGCATCTGGAGCGGCAGATTTTGAACCTCCAACGCCTAAATGTCCAGGTTCTGAAGCTGCCCAATACCACGTTTTAGAACTTCCGGCCCCTCCAGAAAGCAATTGTTTGGCTTCTAAGTCATCAAAAGAGCTAAATACGGAGACTTCCATGGTTGCTGTAGAAGAAACACCTCCTGTACCAATGGCAGATAATACCACGGTATACGTGTTTAAACCAACACGACTGTAGCGATGTGTAACTTGACCCGAAGGAACCATTTCACTTGTACCGTCACCATAATTCACCTTATAGCTCAAAGCATTTTGGGACGTGAAATTAAAATTGACCAAACCGCTACCATCGCCATTCGGATTTTCTGAATCCACCCCTAAAATTTCTGAATTGATTAGGATATTAGTTGGCGCAACGATGTCTCCAACTGACGGATCATCTTCTTGACAGCTACCCAAACAAAACACTAAAACAACTAGGCTTATGATCTTAATTAAATTTTTCATATTTATGATTTTTTCTATTTACAATCTTTCAAGCTTAAATTGCCAAAACACACCTGCTCCAGACTCGATATAGACGTCCATATTGTTGGCATCCACCATAGTTACATTATAGGTTATGGCATCTGGCACTGCCACATTTGGCAACTCACCTAAATTGTTTGCCTTTGGAATACCTAAATAAGCTCCTTTTCCATTGAGTGTTAAACTTCCAGCAGCAGCATCATAGCTATACGTAGCCGTGGCATTGCCATCATATGGGGCAACTGGAGTCCCACAGGCATCTCCACCACCTTGCCAACCTTCAATCCAACTTTCAGTACCTAAATTATTTGTGAATGAACCGTCCGATCCAAACACATAGGTATCATCAAAATAACACGCTCTGGTTGCAATGCAACCCGCATCACAATTAAACCAGCTGATGTCTCCTACTGTTGGCCCAACCCCTAAAGAACCTGCAGTTTCAGACATTTTCCAAATTCCAGCAAGAGGTGACACTGGAGCACTGGTTCTGACCAATCGATATTGCCAGAAGACACCTGTTCCTGCTTCTACGTAAACACTTATTGTATTAGGGTCAATGGCCGAAAAATTGTAGGTAATTGAATTTGGCACACCAACATTTGGTAACTCACCTTGATTGTTAGCTTTTGCAAGACCAATATATGCCCCAGTACCATTCAATGTGAAAGTGCCGTTGGCCTGATCCACTGTGTAAATTGCAGGGTTTGATCCGTCATAAGGTGGCACTGGTGCTCCGCAAGCATCACCACCACCTTGCCATGGCTCTATCCAACTTTCACTGCCTAAATCATTGTTGAAAGATCCATCAGAACCAAAAATATAAAGGTCATCAAAATAACATGCTCTAGCTGCCACACAAGCAGCATCACAATTAAACCAGCTGATGTCACCAACAGATGGCCCGACACCTAAAGATCCCGCTGCTTCTTCCATTTTCCATGTTCCTGCCAAATTGAATGGTGTAGAAGCCGCTCTATAAAAATAGATATTGTCCAAAAATACTGTGCCACCGGCTGGAGTTCCCACAAATTTGAATTGGTGTAGATCTTCCAATGACAAACCTTGACTTGTAAAGTCAGATAATGGGATGTTGTAACTATTCCATTGCCCTGCCACAGGAATTTTTTGAACGAATTTCTCCCCAGTTGCAATACTTATTGGGAAAATATCCAATGCTAAATTGTCATCTGCAGTCCATACATCAATATGTAAAAATTCCATTTGGGAAGCATTGGCAGTGGCGCCAAACTGAATCCCTTGATAATTAAGATTTCCATATTGGATCATATTATTGCCATTGATCGCAAGTTGGTTGAACGTGGTAGATTGTCCCCAATTTGGATAATAATCAGATCCCGCGATGTTTTCATAACGGTCACTGTATATTGAAATGACATCTTCTGGGGCCCTGTTTGGTTGTGCGGGGGCTGCCTGCAAGGGTTGTAAAATTTCAGTGACCTCAAATTCTTCAGTGTATGACGCAGTTTCTATAGCTGCACTAAAAGCGGTCACTACTATGGTATAAGTACCAGCGTCTTGATAGGTATATGTTGTGGTATCATTGATATTAGACATGACGGGGTCACTACCATCGCCAAAATCGACATTATAACTCAATGCAAAATCTGCGTTTGCGGATACCTTGACCGTTTTAGAAATAGTGCCATCATTTACAATGGTAACCATCAAATTTTGAGGCGCTTTAAATGACACTATAATCTCTTGGGTTGCTGTAGTGCTCAAACCGTTAAGTCCATTGGCCGTAATGGTGGCGTTGTAGGTGCCTTCTTCATAGATATGCGTCACGCTTTTTCCGGGTTGCACAATATCTGAAGGTTCTGAATTATCACCAAAGGCAATTTTAAAATTGGTAACTCCTTCTCCAAGTGGCGTAATAGTGACCAACCCTGTATTATCTTGTGTAACCGTTACAGCCGCTGAAACATTGGTAGGCGCTGCTATGGTGTTGATATCTATCAACTCATCGTCCTTAGAGCAGCTATATACTGCCAACAGCAAAAGACTGATACTGAATGCATGCTTAAATATTTTCATAGTATGTTTAGTTTTAGTATCCATCATTTTGTATCCAACGGTTTCCTGCCAATTCAATTTCTATTCGAGGTATTGGAAATAGAACATTACGATCTTTAAACCCTGGGATTGTGCTTGTTTGTCCTGTTCTTACTTGATCAAAAAAGCGATGTCCTTCTCCTGCCAGTTCCAATCGTCTTTCCATGGCGATCTCTTGAGTTAGATTACCACCTGAAGATGTGATATCATCCAATCCTACTCTATTTCGTACCAAATTGGTATAGGTTCTTGCTTTAGCGTCGTCAATTCCGCCTTTATTATACGCCTCTGCAGCCATCAACAAAACGTCAGAATAACGTATGGCACGGTAGTTATTACTATGGGTAAGATTCACATCTCCTGCATTATCTTCGGCATAAGGAATGTATTTTTTATTGAAATATCCCGTGTATTCATGACCATCATTATACTGAACCGTTGGTCTGGTTTCTACAAAAGCCTCAATATCAAAAATAGTAGCGTCCCTTCTTGGATCTTCTGCTGAATAGGCATTGTACAGCTCAGGAACTGGAACATTGAAGCTAAAACCAGAGGTATACGGTGCAAAATTACCTGATGTAAATCTTGGCCCCATAAACCCTACAGCCACATTACCTTCTACACATTGGAAGCAGCCAAATCCACCACCTTCTACACCTGTATACTGCACTTCAAAAACGGATTCTTGATTGTTTTCATTGGAATTCAGAAAAATGGTGCTAAAATCAGAAACCAACTCATACTGACCTGAATTAATGACCCGATCTAATGTGGTAGCTGCATTGGACCATTTATCTCCTTGATAGAGATAAATTTTACCCAATAAAGCTAGGGCAGCTCCTTTTGTAGCGCGGCCGTTTTGGGCTTGTTCCCAAGGCAGACTTTCGATTGCCAACATCAAGTCTTGCTCTAATTGTGCATAAATTTCAGCTTTAGGCGTTCTGTCAATAGATTGACTCTGTTCAATAGAAATTCGGCCATCCAAGTACATTGGGACATCTCCAAAAAACTTAACCAATTCAAAATAATAATAGGATCTTAAAAACAGATTTTCTGCAAGGAGCTGGTCTTTGCCTTCAAAATCAGTTTTATCTTTAAATTCAACAATATAGTTGGCGCGACTGATGCCGGCATACATCCATTGGAAAATGTTTCTCAGGGCGCCATTATCTGCAGTATGCGTCATGTCATCAATTTGTTGCCAATCTAAAACATCAGTGGCATCACCGCCTCCCGCTAAAGCATTGTCAGATGCTATTTCGCCTAAGATATTGTTCAAATAGGTGGTGGACAATAAATCATAAACACCAATCAAAGCGTCTTCATAATCAGATTTTGAATTGAAATAACTTTCAGAGTTTTCCTGTCCTTCTGGCAATATTTCCAAATAATCATCACATGTAAAACACAACATGATAAGCATAAATGCTATTATTTTTTTATAATTCTCTTTCATAGTGATCGTATTAAAATGAAACATTGATTCCTGTTGTAAATGTTCTGGTTTGAGGATATTGACCCAAATCAACTCCTGCTCCTACCGGACTTGAATTTGACACGTCTGGATTGTACCCGTTATATTTTGTGAAGGTGTAGAGATTATTGACTGCGACATAAATTCTAAACTTATCGATACTCATTCTCTCTAAAAATTTATCTGAAATTGAATAGCCTAGTTGCACATTTTGGATTCTTAAATAAGAACCATCTTCTACATAAAATGAAGAGAACAATTGATTGTTGGATGCTGAATTTGAAGCTCTAGGGACTTCATTGGAAGTGCCCTCACCCGTCCATCTGTTCAAATAAAAATCAGGTTTGTTGCTATACGTCAAGAAACGCTCATAACTGCGGGCAATATCATTGCCGATAGAGGCATATAAGGAGGTTGCAAAGTCGACATTCTTGTAGTTGAAATTCAAGTTGAGCCCCATGGTTGCGTCAGGTATTGGGTTACCAATCACTGTCAGGTCATCATTACTGCCAAATTCTACGGTGCCATCTCCATCGACATCTACGTATCTTAAATCTCCCGGACTTGCATTGGGTTGAATTGCATGTGCCTCAACTTCTGCCTGGTTTTGAAAAACACCATCTGTTTGCAATCCATAAAAGACACCAATTGGCAACCCGGTTTGAAACCTTGATGTGGATTGATTCAAGTTGAAAAGTCCGCCAGGGATAAAGCCTGCGGCGTTATTAACTTGTAGCGCTTTATTTTTTATGGTCGTTAGGTTGTAACCTACACTCATTCTAAAATCATCAGAAAAATCATGAGCATAATTAAGACTTAAATCAAAGCCTTTATTTTCTATGGTTCCTGCATTTACGACGGGTGCGGAACTACCTCCTGCCGAAGCTCCCAATAAACCAGAAACTTCCGGTATCAATAAGAGATCTTCAGTTTTTTTATAGTAGTAATCTACAGTCAAATCTAGTTTGCTGTTAAAAAATGACACATCAAGACCAATGTTGGTCTGGTGATTGGTTTCCCATTTTAAGTCAGGATTTGCCAAGGCACCTACGGCGTTTCCGAAAGAAAGTAAATCGTTAAACGGATAGGTGGCCTCTCCATTGGTGCCCTGTAACAGACCTAACCATCGGTAATTTCCTATTTTATCGTTTCCAGTAATCCCGTAACTTCCTCTAATTTTCAGACTATTTATGGCATCGACATTAAAAAAGCCTTCATTTGAAACCACCCAACCTGCAGACACTGATGGGAAGTTTCCGATGCGGTTGTTAGGACCAAATTTTGTGGAAGCATCCCGTCTGATCATCCCAGAAAATAAGTATTTGTTTTTGTAATCATATTGGAGACGTGCGAAGACAGAATACCAACGGTTTTCATTTCTTCCATCGGTAGAGGTTACCAATGCCTGGGTCAATTCGCCATCCACAATTTGAATGATGGATTGTGTGTTGCTCAAAAAAGCGTTGTCAAATCTGTCAGGTCCATTTACCAATGGGCCAGAACCGAAGAATCCCTTGTAGCGTTCGCTTCTTATGGACGTTCCCAATAAAGCATTGATGTTATGGTCATCGAAAGAGGTATTATAATCAACAAAATTTTCCCACGTATAATCAAATGAGAATTGTGAATCTTCAGCAACTGTGCTATATAGGTCTCTAACGCCATCTCCGTTTCTATCGGTATTAAAACGTGTAGGATCTGAAGGATTTAGAACAACATTGTTGACCACTTTTCCTAAGCCGTAAAATTGTAAAGGCGCGTAGGATCTTCCTCCAAAATCAGAATAATTGAAATTCAGACGTGTTGTCGCTTTGAGGTTTTCCAGGATTTTATATTCCAATTCAATCTTTCCCGTAAATCGATCAGCTCTGCCTTCATTGTAGGTATTATTGATCAATGCCAGCGGATTGATGATCTCACTTCCTTGATTGGAACCTATAAATGTGTACCCACGTGAAATGCTGTTGGCATCTTCCCCATTGTAAACTGAAGTTAAAGGCGAGGCATTCAAAGCATAATACAATGCAGACCCACGACCACCTTCAGGTATGCCTTGACTTCTAATATTGGTATACAATAGGAACGTGTTTAACTTAAATTTTTCTGAGAGGTCGATTCCCAAATTGTTTTTAAACGTCCAGCGTTGGTAATTGGATTTATCACTTGCAATAACACCATCCTGTCCAAAATAACTCGCACTAACACCATAGGTGATACTTTCTGAACTCCCAACAGCACTTAAACTATGACTAAACATAGGTGCAGTTTCAAATAATTGGTCCTGCCAGTCTGTATTGGTATTTAAAGTTTGAAGATTTGGAAAAGGAAGGTTATTGCCATCTGCTGCTTCTGATTCATTGACATAGATGGCATATTCCAAATTGTTCATCAAATCAATTTGATTATCTGCTTCCTGAATGGCATAATAAGAGTTATAGGAAAACTTTGTTTTTTTACCTTTCTTACCTGTTTTGGTCGTAATTAAAATAACGCCATTGGCACCTTGAACACCATAAATTGCAGAACTCGCATCCTTGATAATATCCATAGTTTGGATGTCATTAGGGTCAATAATACTTAGGTCTGTACCAATATTAACACCATCTACAATTACCAAAGGTGAGTTATCGCCATTGGTAGTAATCCCCCTAATTCTAATGTTTAGAGATGCTCCAGGAGATCCTGAATTGGAATTGACCTGAACACCTGCAGCACTACCTTTTAAAGCTTCTTCGATTCGGGTGGGATTACTTTCTGTTATTTTCTCAGCATCAAGACTCGTAAATGCACCGGTAACGAGCTCTTTACGTTGTGATCCGTAACCAATTACCACAATTTCATCTAGTGCTTCAGCATCTTCAATAAGATTAATGGTTAACGGTTGGTCATTTAAAACTGTTACTTCCTGATTTTTGTAGCCCACATAAGAAAAAACAAGAATGGCATTCTTATCAACGTCTTGGATTGTAAAATTCCCGTCAAAGTCAGTAGAAACTCCTTTTGCGGTATTCTTTATAATCACATTTACTCCGGGAAGTGGTTGGCCACTTTGCAAATCCTTTACCGTCCCCTTAACATTGATGGTTTGAGCCAATGTTAAGGTAGTCGAAAGAAGTAGTAAAAAAGAGAGGATTTTTGTTATCATAGTTTAAAACTTTATATGATAAACTTAGGACATACAATTATCAAAATACCAATAATGACCACAACAAAAAACATACACCGTAAATAAATGAGATTATCTTTACGATAATCGCAACGCAATCCTTATATAAGTGAATATCCGACGGAACGTAAGATGTTGCACTACATCGAGGTAGTATCGCAAAAATTGAGGTTTGTTGTGGCAATGTATAGGTAAAAACCCAAATTGTTGTAGGCCTACAATTCCAGGATGTAATTTGTTAAGCTAGATTCATGCGCTAAATGCATTTTCTTTCTTAATCTGTAACGTTTGACCTCTACACTCCTATGGGAAATGTTCAGTAAAGGCGCGATTTCTTTAGAAGAGAGATTGAGTCTCAGATAGGCACATAGTTTAAGGTCGTTAGGCGTTAATTTAGGGTGCTTTGCTTTGATCTTTTTCAAAAAGTCTTTATCTGCATTATTGAAAGCTTCCTGAAAAAACTTCCAATCGTCTGTAGTGTTGATGTTTTTGTCAATGATTTTAATGACGGGTTTTACATGCTTTTGATCGTCTGTATTTTTAAGCTCTTCCTTAATTTGGTTCAAGAATTCATTCTTTTTGATCAAACTCATCGTAGAAATTGCCAATTCCCTATTTTTATTTTCGATATCCTGCTGAAGCGTTTCATTTTTGAGCTGCATTAATTGTTGTTCGCTTTCAAGCTCTTTCAATTCCAGATCGCGTTTGTTCTTCAACATCAATTTCTCTTTCTGTTTTCTATAATAACGTTTGTAGAGATGATGGACCATCACACCCAAAACAATAAGAGTAATGATATAAATAGCCCACATTAGGTTAGAAAGATGCCAAGGTTTTGCAATATAAAACTCGTACAGCGCCTCATTATTGGACAAATTATTGCCCACTTTAGAACGCACTTTAAAAGTATATTCGCCATGTGGTAAATTTTTGAACAACACAAACGGTTGTGAGGACCACGGACTCCATACATCGTAATATCCAATCAATTTGTATTGGTATTCCGCCGCCAAATACTTGTTGTACTCAGCCACACTGTAATTAAATTGAATATTATTTTCTTTATCGCTAAAATTTGAAGCGTTTGTAATATTTACAGAGAACACCTCTCCATCTATGGCATAGTTGGTTATAGAATTGATAGCGATGTCATAGGATTTAAGGTCTATTTTACTCAAATCAATAATAATGTAACCTGATGATGTTCCAAAAAGATAGGTGTCATCCATTAAAAATGAAATTGTTTCATAACCCACCATTTCCTTTCGTAAGGCTTGTGGAATTGGAATCTTGGTGATTACAGACTTGTCACTGAATTTTCCTGGTGACACATAACTGATATTTTTTTTAGAAAAGCCCCATAGCTTATCGTGTTGCGCATCTGCGATCAGTTTACCCGAGGTATATTCGCCACTAGGAAATATGCGACTCAAAAGACTGTCTTTTTGAAATACACCCAGTTGTTTATTATAATTATAGACGCCATTTTCAGAGGCATATAAAATCTTATCCAAGTAAGTTACCAAACTTGAGCCAACACCTTTTTTACTGAAACATCTTTAGTGATGGATGTCGCCTGGGTCCAGTCTGAAGTTGTTGTGATTTCAAAAACACCTTTGTACTCATGACTGACCAATATTTTTGATAAATCGACAATGGCAAAATACCGAGAGGAGATGTTAAAACCTTCCAATTTATGTTTGTAAGTCCATTGTCCATTCTGTCTCTCCAACACATGAAGCCCACTGTAATTTCCTTGAAGGACCCTATTTTCATCTTCCAGAGAAGCTTGCACATCCCATGTTCCCGGTATTGAGGCTATTAATTCGGCTTGGTTATTTTTTACAACAAAAGTTCCCAGATTATGGCCACAAAATAGTGTTCCTCCTATGTTCTTCAAACACCAGACCTGACCTTTTGTACCTTCAATAAATTTAAAACGCGCATTGGAGGCGATAGGTTTGTAAAAAAGCCCCTGGTTTGTGCCCAAATACAAGTTGTCTTCAAAAAGTGTCGAGGTATAAACGGTTCCTAAATCGCCATCCTCATCATTATAGATTCGCAAAGCAGATTTCATATTGATACAGTTGATACCATTATCGAGTGCTAGCCAGACATTGCTATTGCTGTCTTCAAATAATGAGAGTACCGTATTGTTGGAAAGCCCGTCCGTTTGGTCAATTTTATAAAGAAGATCTCCTGAACTGTTGAGATAAAAGATGCCATTGGAGATGGTTCCCAAGACGAAATTCCCATCCTTAAGCTGAATACTATTATAGACACTCAATCCATCAATCAGATCTTTAGATGAGCTCTCCCATTTTTTAAGCTGCCCATCTTTCCAATTGTAGAAGCCCTCTTCTTGGGTTTGTATCAAAAGCTGATCATTGTGATCATACATATTGACAATATTATTCTTTTTAAAGATCTCATCAACAATGACTCGTTGAGATTGACCATTCTCTATTTTATAAAGACCCTCTCCAAAACTTTGATAATAGACCGTATCCTTGACTTTAAACATCTTGGTTATGGTGTTTTCTGAAGCTATGGTCTTATAAGATTGCTTGAGAACATCATAAATATATATTCGATCTAATGACTGAAAGAGCACATACTGGTCTATAGCAAGAATGTTCCAAAATTGTTCATCTTCAACAAGTGGAATATTGAGGTTATCAGAAATTGAAGTATAATCTAAAGTTCCTAAACTGTTTTTCTTCCAATATCCAAAATCCATATAGCAACCCGTGTAAATAAGGTTGTCAACCACTTTGACTGATCTTAAAACAGAGGCATTGGGAGTAGGATATAATTGCCACTTGGCACCGTTAAACTCTAAAAGCCCTTTGTTGTTTGCAACATAGATATAGTCTTTATTTGATTGGGAAATACTCCAATTTTGATTTTCTGCTCCATATTCAATTGGTTGATAGGTGATAATTGGAGGTAGCTCTTGGGCCATCAACACCGTTGAAACCAATAGCAGCAAACAAAACATCAAATTTTTAATTCTCTCTATCACAAATTAGAATGATTATACCATCAACAGTCACTTGAAATTTAAATGCTCAAGTTTGAACTTCTGAAACACACTAAAACTTTTCAAATACTTAGAATACACACATAAGAACTTCTTACTTTTTCCAAAACCCTTCAATTTCCTCAAGTGTTTTCCCTTTGGTTTCAGGAATGAATTTGTAGGTTACATAAACGATGACTACTATAAACACGATGAAAATGAAATATGGCAATGACCCATTCCAGGTTGAACTGTTATTGACTTCGCTTCCCATGACTATTGGAAAAGATTGTGACACCACATAATTGGCGGCCCATTGGGCTGCAACGGCAACTGACATGGCCACACTTCGTATTTTATTAGGAAACATTTCTGAAAGCAACACCCAAACCACTGGCCCCATGGACAATGCAAACGAGGCTATAAAAATCAACACACCCAATAAGGATAAAAATCCAACCGCCTCTTGTTGCAGGGTTATGCCTAATAATAAAAACCCAGCAAGCATACCGAAGGCTCCAATATAAATCAATGGTTTTCTACCAAACTTATCGACAGTAAACATCGCGACAAAGGTGAATACCAAATTGACAAATGCCAATAGAATTTGTTGTAATAGGACATCTTCCTTTCCAAAACCTAAAGCTTTTTCAAAAATATCTGCACCATAGTACAGTACCGCATTGATACCCGTAAACTGCTGCAGCATGGAGAACACAGTCCCAATAACGATAATTGTTAAAATAGCCTTTGAAAAGTAATTGACCTTTAATCCTGTATCATCAGCTTTTAAGGACTGTTGAATCTGGAAAATTTCTTTGTTGGCCTGTTCGTCATCATGTATTTTTTTCAAGACCACTAATGCTTCGTCATCTTTTCCTTTTAAGGCCAACCATCGCGGGCTTTTAGGCACGAAGAACAATAATATCAAAAACAAACCGCTCGGAATCAATTCTGACCAGAACATCTTTCGCCATCCTTCTTGAATGTTTTCAGCTTCCGTTAAATTGGTTCCGATAAAATAAGTGGCTAAAAACACCACAAAAAAACCAATTACAATAGCCAATTGGTAATAGGTTACCATACGGCCCCTAATATCACTCGGTGCAATTTCAGCAATGTACATGGGCGCATTCATAGAGGCAATCCCAATTCCCAATCCTCCAATAATTCTAAAAACCACCAAAAGTGTTACGGACTCTGGTAAAAATGAAGGCAGACCAGAGCCCCATGCAGAAATCGTAAATAATACTGCAGAGATAATCAACGAATATTTACGGCCAATTTTGATGCTCAAGGGTCCTGCAACTATGGCGCCTACAAAGCAGCCTATAAGTGCACTTCCTACCACCCATCCTTTCATGGCATCACTCAAATCAAAATACTTACTCAAATAAAATTGAGCACCGTTGATAACGCCTGTATCGTATCCAAATAGGAGTCCGCCTAATGCTGAAACAGCAGCTATTAGTAGTAAAAAAGTTTTTTTAGTCATGGTTTGAGATGTTAGTTGTTGGATGTTAGAGGTTAGAGGTTAGATGTTAGATGTTAGATGTTAGATGTTAGATGTTAGATGTTAGATGTTTTAAATGTAATTATTATTCTATAAAAATGATCTCACTTCGGTTAGAAATTCCATTTTCATTAAAAGTTTCTACTTGCAAGTAATAGGATTGCTCGGTATTCAATGCTCTCAATTCATAATTTGGATGGTCGTACATCATGGCATTGAGGTTCAATTTATCTTTTTCAATTCCCCAATATATCACGTACCCTGTAGCATCTTTAACAGCATCCCAGGTTAAGTCGGCATTTCTTCTATCCTTTTGTCTTAGCACTTTAAAATTTGAAGGGGTTTGAGGTTGTGCTTCTTTTCCTTTGCCAAAAACCCTCAATTCTGAAATGGCTAAATATTTATTGGTACAAAATACATGATTATACCGAATGTAGCGGGCTTCGACTGAATTTTCAAGCTGAATATAGGCGTGAGGCATGTCTTTTGTGTTTTTTGAGTAGTCCACTGCCACATTCCATTTTTTTCCGTCCAAAGAAGTTTCAATCACAAATTGCTGTTTGATACCTTCGGGTCTTCCAAAAATCACACTGTTAAAATCCTGAAAATTAATTTGAACTGCCCTCACCTCCATCGGTTTCAATAAATCGATTTCGACATAAATAGAATCGTTGTTGCTTTCAGAAACCCAATAACTACGAATCTCTTCATCATTAATTTTATTGCTATTGAAATCCTTGATCTGCTCCTGCATATAGCCTTCCTCAATTTCATTTACTACATTGATTTCCTTTTCTACCAGAGGTGAATTGGTCTTGACAGGCTTGTCATAGGAAAGCAACATCCATCCTGTAAAACGTTCCTTGTGATTGGCTACTTTGGTGTCTGGCAGATAATGAGGATAATCGCCATAAGCCGTATTGACATACATTTGGCCATCATCTTCAAATCCTGCAGGATACATGCCCAAGCGTCTTTCAAACTTAAAATTAACAGAAATGGCCATCGTAGAATAATGCCAATAATTGCCATTGTTATCCTTCACCGTACTGCCATGCCCAGAGCCTTTCAAAAATCCTCCAGGCTTGTAAGAAATAGGATTATAAGGTGCATATTCAAAAGGACCTAGCGGATTTTTACTCGTATAAACGCCATCAGCATACACATTCCATTGGGTTCCTGGGGCACCATATTCAAGATAGTAAGTATCCTTATGTTTTACCATCCAAGGGCCTTCAATAAAAGGTTTGAGATCTGATTTATGATCTTGTCCAAAGCGTTCCCACCCGTGTTTCTCTGGTTTTAAATTGAAAAGATCAACTTGCTCGCCAATGGGGATGTAATAGTTTTTAGGATCTAATTCAATCCCTCTTATGGGCCATTTGTTGGAGGATTCTTCATACAGATACACTTTTCCATCATCATCCACAAAAAGATTGGGATCTTGTGTACCTCCCGGCATATTGATCACCGCATAATTTGTTTTCCAATCCCCAAGTTCAGGGTTGTCAGTTTCAATGACCGCACCTCTCCCAGACGGATCTCCCAGAACAATAATTTTTCCGTCCTTTACTGCGGCTGCGGGTGCATTACTCCCATCAAAATACCAGCTTTGAGGTTTGATGAATTTCCAATTGCTCATATCATCAGATGCCCAATAGCCGTGCGACCTTGTGACAAACATATAAAAACGACCTTTAAAATTGACGATTGCAGGATCAGCACCAGAACGATACGATACATTATTTTCCGCACGGTAATGGGACATATAGGAATAATCGATATCTATTGGATTACAATAGGTGGTGAAATTGTTTTTGGAATTTTCAACTTTATTCTGAACCTTTTCAGTGGTTCTACCATCTTCTTCATTTTCCTTGCACGCAGTTAGAGCAACCAGGAAAAGGCATAACATTAACGTTGATAAAGTTTTAATCATAATGGCATCAGTTTAATGTTTGTAAGTGTTCATGAGTTGGCCATAATTTGAATGATGTTGGCTTTTGTACACGGTGTTTCTTTTATATGATTATGATGTTAAGTGTTGCACATCTCAAGGGCCACAGCAACCTTTAAGAAAACACTAGGTTTTCATGTCTTCCTAATTATTCTTACGGTTTGTATGATTTCTTTTTTGATAACAGTTTGGTTGAAAAACTCAAATACACCCTCTAGCTGCTCAAATGGAATGGATGACAATTCATGCCGCCCTCCAATAACTTTATAAAAATAATAGGGCATTTCCAATTCCAGCAATCGCTCCACAATGGTCGCCGATCCGTCCAACATGATATATCCCTTTCGTTCAGGTTTACATTGGTGATGTGCTGCACTGCCAAAAGGCACCAAATTATCTGCAGTGCCATGAAAAAATGCAGAAGGCAAGGCATTTTCTTTTGTCACATAATCGGCATTGACCATCGCTCCCGCCAAAGAAAATACTCCTGCAAATTTAATCTCATTGTATCTTTTTAAATCTTCTATAAAATACTCGCGCATATACACGGCATTGAGCATCCCTTCTGCCCCAGCGCTACTCCCACCGGCTATAATTTTAGTGGTATCAGCTCCCAATTCATTCTTATTATCATAAATAAATTTTGCTGCATCCATAAAATCGATTGCTGCATTTTTGAAGGTTAGCAGTTTTTCAGCTTTTGGGCAGTCACAGCCAAAGCCTGTCAGTTGACCTTTGCGTGTGAGTCTGTAGGAGATAAAAACACCTAAGTAACCATTTTCTGCTGCCAGTTCGGCCATTTTGACCTCGCTTGGAAAACTTCTGCTACCTCCTGAAAAACCCCCACCATGCATCCATAATAGAACCGGAACAGAATCATTTTTCTTCATTTTTTTAGGAGTATACACATCCATCTGTAAGGTGTCCATTCCTTTAATTGCATAAGTGTAGGTGGTTACTTTGGCTTGGGAAAATACAGCGGTTGCACTGAGTAAAAAGCTGTAAAAAATAAGTTTCTTCATAAGGATGTCTCTGTTTGCCACTAAAATAAAGGTCTTTTATATAATAGGCTTCAAATATTAGAAACAATTTTAATTTATTAACTCAATATCCTTTGACATGGATAAAAAAGCACATGAACTTCCCTGATCTCAAGAATTAGTGCCATGTCTTTTTTAATGTGAATAACTGCTCGAAATTAAAATCGAAGTCCGGAGCAATTACTATTTCTTCAGGTTTCAAATGATATTCCATCTTAGTTATAGTGAAACTTTAACTCTTAATTGCGCAATTGGAATGTCGCCATTTTACTTTCTTCTTTAACGAAATGATATGCTATCGTTTGTTCATGTTTAGCACAATTTAACCTTTCAAGTTTTGAAAACCTGAAAGGTTTCTCAAATTATTATCTCAATTCAAATCCTGCTTTCATGGTGGTGTCAGAATTAGTGCCCACAAATACTTCAAACTGTCCTGGTTCAGCAACAAAATCTAAATTGTAATTGTAGAATTTTAAATTGTCAACAGTCACTTTGAAAGTCACCGTTTTAGTTTCCCCTTTTTTCATTTCTATTTTTTGAAAGCCTTTCAGTTCTTTAACGGGTCTCGTTACCGAGCCTACCAAATCTCTGATGTACAATTGGACGACTTCTTTTCCGTCGTAATTTCCTGAGTTCTTCACGTTAACAGTAACCTCAATATCACCAGTCATGGCCATTTGATTTGCGCTTAACTTTAAGTTGGAATACTCAAATTGGGTATAGCTTAACCCATATCCGAAAGGAAATAAAGGCTCGTTGCGCACATCTAAATAATTGCTGCGGAATTTTTCAAAATTCCCTTCATCATTGTTCAATGGTCGACCCGTATTTTTATGATTGTAATAAATTGGAATCTGTCCCACATTGCGAGGAAAGGTTGCTGTCAGTTTCCCTGAAGGATTGACATCGCCAAACAGCACATCTGAAATTGCTAAGCCCGCTTCACTGCCAGGAAACCAAACGTTCAAAATAGCGGGAACGGTTTCCACTTCTTCCTGAATAGTTAATGGCCGCCCGGTAAACATGACCAAAATTACAGGCTTTCCTGTTTTTAAAAGCGCTTTTAATAACTCTTTTTGAATTTGAGGAATATCAAGATTGGTTCTGCTGCTGCTTTCGCCGCTCATCTCAGCCGATTCTCCCAAAGCCGCAATTATAACATCAGATTTTGAAGCGATCTCCAAAGCTTCATCCAACATTTGTTGATCCGTTCTTCCATCACGCGGAATATCTTTCCCAAACATGGTCGCCCGTTTCTCGTATTCTAAATCTTTAGCCAGATTACTGCCTTTGGCGTATAGTATTTTAGCTTTATTACCGACAACAGTTTTTAAACCTTCTAAAAGCGGACTGGATTTTTCTTGCTTGGTGGCCACACTCCAAGTCCCTGCCATATTCACCGCATTATTGGCTAACGGTCCGATTAGCGCAATCGTTCCTGATTTTTTTAGTGGTAAGGTCTGGTTGTCGTTTTTCAACAATACCATCGATTCTGCTGACACTTTTCTTGCAAATGCACGATGGTCATCCGTAAAAATATCTGTTTTAGCTCTATCAATATCGCAGTATTTATAAGGATCTTCAAACAAGCCCAATTGATATTTTGCAGTCAGCATGCGTTTAACAGCTGTATCAATGGTTGCCATGGTGACTTTACCTTCCTCATAAGATTTCTTTAAAGTAGTCAACAACCCTTCGCCAACCATATCCATATCCACACCAGCATTCAATGCCAAGGCTGAAACGGCTTGCAGGTCTCCCATACCATGATCGACCATTTCATTAATACCGGTGTAATCTGACACCACAAACCCGTCAAAACCCCAATCGGTACGCAACAAGTCGGTCAACAACCACTTATTCCCAGTAGCAGGTACGCCATCAATTTCATTAAATGCTGCCATTACTGAACCCACGCCAGCATCAATTGCCGCTTTATAAGGCGGTAAGTAATCATTGTACATTTTAATACGGCTCATATCTACCGTATTATAATCGCGTCCTGCTTCTGATGCACCATATAAAGCGAAATGCTTTACACAGGCCATTATGGTTGTATTTTGGGTCAAATCTTTACCTTGATACCCATTGACCATTGCTTTTGCAATCTGGCTTCCCAAATAAGCATCTTCACCAGAACCTTCAGAAACACGGCCCCAACGGGCATCCCTTGAGATATCTACCATGGGCGAAAACGTCCAGTTAATTCCATCAGCGCTAGCCTCAATGGCCGCAATACGCGCGGTTTTCTCAATCATTGGCATATTCCAAGAGCTGGATAATCCTAGCGGAATTGGGAATGTGGTCTCATAGCCGTGAATGACATCCATCCCAAATAATAACGGAATCTTCAATCGGCTTTTTTCCATGGCTACCTTTTGGACATCCCTAATTTTTGCAACCGTTTTGATATTAAAAAGACCGCCTACCTTACCTTCTTCAATTTTTTTGGCAATGTCGGAACTTGTAGCTTGACCCGTAGTAATGTCACCCGCAGATGGTAAATTGAGCTGTCCCAATTTTTCATCCAAAGTCATTAATTTGAGAATGGAATCTACTTTTTGTGCAGTGGATTTTTCAGATTTAACTTGAGTTTGTGCCTGATAGGAATTGCAGGATAGCAAACAAAAAGTAAGTGCACTAAAAAGAACGGAGTTGATGGATTGTGATTTCATTATTTTGATTTAGAATTAGAAAATAACCAGGGAATAAGTTCAGGTTCAGCAAATGCCGAATCCCAACTGTTATGATTGTCTTTGGCGTAAAGCGAAAAATTAGGAGTTCCTCCGTATTTTAAAATACCGGAAACCATGTCTACCGATTCCTGCGGAGCAACCACATTATCTTTAGCGCCATGAAAAATCCACATCGGAACAGTTGTAGCATACGCTTTTGTAGCCTCGGCATTTCCCGCCCCACAAATAGCAAAAGCTGCAGCGAAAACTTCCGGCTTTCTATAAAGGATTTCAAAAGTACCCATCCCTCCCATGGAGAGTCCGCCAACATACATCTCATTGGTGTTGGTATAAGGTTTCGCTAACATCTCGTCCAGCAAGGCCATTACCAAGGTCATGGATTTAGTTGGTGCGACGTCCAATGGAAAATTTAAAGAAAGAGGTGTTGTGCTTCTATCAACTGTGGCATTTACCCAATAATCATTTTGTGGACATTGCGGAAAAATGACAATGGCGGGAAAAGTGTCGCTCGTTTTATAGAATAATTCACTACCATGCACCAGTTGTTTGGCATTATCACTGCCTCTTTCGCCAGCACCATGAAGAAACAACACCACTGGGTATTGTTTGGATTCGTCGAAATTTTTTGGCAACAATAATCGATAGTTTAAGGTGTCTTCTCCTGAAATAAAATCTTCTTCCAAATAGTGCTCTTGATATTGCGCCATCGCATTTTGGACACCTAAAAGAAAACACAACAAAAACACTAAGTCAATCTGTTTAACATGTAGTTTCATTTTTTGTAATTTTAAATTCTACTTAAAAGCTATAAATCCTATTCACTAATACGTAAATCCTAAAGCGTCAAGTCCATTACGGACCTCTTGGTTCTGCATGAACAAATTCCAAAGTAACCCTGTTCTGTGATTTTCAATCATAATAATTTGAGGGCCTTGGTCAATTGCTAAATAAGCTTCTGCAACCCAAAAATCATATTCCGGGCTAAAGGCATCATAAAACCCCGCAACACCCAATAATTTATCTTTTTCCTGATAAAAATAATGCATGGCGCGCAAAGATTCTGCTGAAGTATAAGGCATAGAGCTAATGGCGGCTGTGGGTGAAATAATCCCTTTATCATTTGCAGGACTGTGTGCAGAATACCCGAGGGAACCATCAGCATTTCTGGAGTAGCTTGCCGATAATCCCCAGCAATCCATACCGTAACCTTCAAAATTTCGCGGATTTTGAACACAATATTGATAATTGATTTTAGCGTGGTTGGTAGCCACATCTTTGTAATTGGCATATTGATCTACCAAATTAGTTGGGTTCAAACCCAAAAATGAATAATGGCTAAAAAATAATGGGCCACCAAATTGAGCCGAACCTGGATGGTTTAAAACGAGTGGTAAGCCATATTGCACATTGGAAGATTTAATACTTCCATTGCCCGCCCAACCATGGGTATAAACTTCCTGTGCGATGGCATGTTCTGGTGATGCTGCTCCTAAAATGTACGCCACTAAGGTTTCATTATAGCCTTGTAATTTTAAATTGATGGCAAATTCATTAGTTGGGCTCCAGTGCCAATACAATACATTTTCACCTTGGGTGTACCACTCCCATTCCACACCCTTCCAGAGGACATCGGCTTTGTTTGCCAATGCCACTTCAGCTGGTGAGCCGTTTTTAAAATACTCCTTGATACATATCAAGCCTTGAACCAAAAAAGCAGTCTCTACCAAATCGCCACCGTTGTCCTGTTCACTAAATGGAATAACGCTTCCATTTGTCCCGTTGAGCCAATGTGGCCATGCGCCGTGAAAGCGATCGGCGTTCTCAAAAAAAGTCAGTAAGGTTTGTAATCTTGATACTGCTTCCGCTCTTGTAACATAACCTCTTTCAATCCCCACTAAAATTGCCATCAACCCAAACCCTGTACCGCCTGTGGTCACTATATTTTTATCTTGGGCAGGATTGCTCGGAATATAACGCTCTCTTGCAGCTCCGGAATTAGCCTCTGCAAAGTCCCAAAAATATTTGAAGGTTTCGCGCTGCACCAAATCCAACATGTCTTCATCAGATAACGGATCAATAACTACGGGGCCATCATCAACAGGATCTGGGTCAAATGATTCAGATGACGAGTTTCCAGAACAGGTATATATAAGGATTGCAATAAATAAGAGACTAATTGTTTTTTTCATGTTTTCTTTTATAAAGTTTAGGTCCTACCATGTTCAACCTATTATTTTATTTTGGATACGTAAATCCGAGTTTGTCCAATCCGTGTTGGACATCGTCATTGTTCATAAACAAATCCCAAAGCATTCCTGATCTATAATTCTCGATCATTACCGGAATTGGTCCTTGATCAATGGCCAAATACCGTGGTACTGACCAATTTTTATCCAAACTGAACGCATCATAAGGGCCGTATTTACCAATCAAGGTGTCCTGTTTTGTATATAAATAATGAAGCATCTTCATGCTTTCTTCAGGTGTATAAGGAAAGGACGCTAAGGCCGCTGTAGGCGAGATAACTCCCAAATCATTCCCTGGTCTATGACTATCATACCCTTTCATGGAGTAACTTGAGGTCATGCCCCATAAACTATCACCGTAGCCTTTAAAATTTTTAGGATTATCAACTGCGTATGCGTGATGAATTTTCGCTTGATTTTGGACCAATTGCCAATAATCGGCGTACCTATCTTTCAAGCCTTTTGGATTCAATCCCAAATAGGAATAATGACTCCAAAATAAGGGACCAATGTCGGCATCATCATTTTCATAGTAATTTAGCACTAGAGGAATCCCATATAAAGAATCTTTAGAAACGATATTGCCGATCAACGCCCAACCTTCATCATAAACTTCTTTGGAAATACCGTGTGTAGGCGATGCTGCAGCAAGTATATACATCACAAGCGCCTCATTATAGCCACCCACGGGAAAATTCATATCCCAATGATCAGTTGGAGACCAATGCCAATACAGCACATTTTCACCTTTGGTATACCAATCCCATTCTACTTCTCTCCACAGTTGATCTATTTTACTGGCGAGCTGTTTTTCTTTAGTATTCCCATTTTTGAAATATTCCTTAACGGTCAACATCCCCTGCACCAAAAAAGCAGTTTCCACTAAGTCGCCACCTGTATCCTTTTTGCTGAAAGGCACTATTTTCCCAGTTTCACCATTCATCCAATGAGGCCAAGCGCCGTGAAAACGATCGGCTTTTTCAAGAAAGTTGACCATTTTTGTAAAGCGTTCTACGGCCTCTTCTCTTGAAATGTAGCCTCTTTTAATGCCTACTAAAAGTGCCATAAACCCAAAACCGGAGCCGCCTGTTGTTACTGTGTTTTTTGGGCTTGTGGGATAAACACCATCCATATGAAGGCGCTCTCTTGCCAAACCTGAATTTGGTTCCGAACCTTCCCAAAAGTAGTTGAAGGTTTGTTTTTGAAGGGTGTCCAATAAAGCATCATCAGCATTTATTGGCTCTGACTTGGCATCAAAAGATCCCATGTTCTGCCTTTTTTCAGTTGAATTACAGCTCGAAAAAAGCAAAAACAATGGCATCCAAAGCATTACTATTTTGGTCAAAAGGTTGTTCATAAAGAGTGTTAAATAAATTTTAGCTGCATTCCGTTACCAGAATGCAGCCAAAATAGAATTAGAATAATTCAATAAGATTTATACAGCCATCCTTGTGATAGGCGTTTGTAATTAGAACATAAGTGCCTGAATTTCTGTTTGTGACAGGGCTTTATCAAAAATTCTCAACTCGTCCATAACGCTCAAGTCAGATTTGTGACCCCATTCTGTAAATCGAGGAGCCCCAGACATCACTGAAAGAAGATCACAGCCGGTCCAATCTACGCCTGTAAATTCACCTTGTTTGACAACTTCTCCATTAATGTAAACCACACATTCTGTAGAAGAAATCGTGAAGGCCAAATGAACCCATCCATTATTTGCAGTCGGATCTATAGTCGCTGCTGCTCCACCGTCAAACCAATTATCGGCAGTTCCATTGCCCACATTGAGTTTAAAAGTCTGATTGGTGGCACCTCCTTCTCGGAAGAAACGGAAACCGCTGGTGCGGTTGTTCTGTACCCCAGGGAAATTTGCATTTCCTGAATCAGGAGGACCTACAACTAAAATTCCGGCACGATCAGGTGTAGCATTCATCTTGTACCAAAATGCAGCACTAAACTGATTTTCCAATAGCCCTGTAGTAGGGAATGTGAGGTACGAATTTTCAGCGCCTTTGTAAGCATTTGATCCCGCATAGGCATCTCCAGAAAAACCTGGATTGCCAACAACGGTGGCTTCTATATCTCTGACATTATCTGTATAACTACCGTTGAAATTAACATGTAATTTTTGACTGCCTTGGGCAATCATGCTAGTGATCTCACTTTGTGATAATGTTTTATCAAACAATCGGAGCTCATCCATTAAACTTGAATCTGATTTATGATCCCAATAACTAAAGGTAGGGCCACCAGCCCCGATGACCAATTGCGACGTTCCTGTCCAATCTATTGGTGCGCCTAAAGTTCCGGTGTTTACTTCCATTCCGTTAAGGTAAATTTTAGTCTGCGTTTCTGAAATGGTAAAGACCACATGCACCCATTCTCCTGCAGCCACATTAATTTCACCACCATCATTCCAGCTATCACTGGCACCAGTACCAACATTTAATTTAATGCGTTGTGCTGTCCCGTTACCTTCTCTGAACAATCTCAAACCTTGATTACGGTTTTCTGCGGAGGCACCAATGGTCAATATACCAGACCGATCAGGGGTAGCATTCACCTTATACCAAAATGCTCCACTAAAGTTATTGCCCAATGTCAATTCGCTTACAGGAAAGGTTAAATAATTATCAGTACCTGCTTTGTATGAATTTGATCCCGCGTAAGCACTGCCTCCAAAATCCGGATTGCCAACTTCCCCTGCTGGCATAACGCTTACAAGTTCTGTAAAATCGCCATCAAATGGCATGTAAAACTGCTCGCCAGCAAATATAGGGGTGTAAGGAGGTGATTTTGTGAAATTGACAGTGGATGTGCTGACATTTCCAACCAAGTCAGTAGCAGTGATACTTAGTATATGATCACCAGTGGTGATATTGTCATAAACAAACTGCTCTTTTGCAATTCTATAATCTACAAATTGATTATAGGAAGCTATTTCCACACCATCAAGCATGACTGAAATAGTTCCCAATTCAATATCATCTTCAACTTTGAATTCAATAGTTGTTGAAGTTACTGGCTCTGGCACTTGAATCTCCAGTCCATTGGCGGGTCTCATAATAGAGATTAATGGCGCTCCTGCGTCAGGACCCGGATCCACTTCTGAAATTGAGTCAATACCTTCATAACATGACGTCATTAGGACTAAGGCAAATAACCCAATAAAAATTTTATTGATTTTTTTCATTTTGTTTATTTTAAAGATTATTTCTTCCTTCTAATTGTTTTCCAAAGGCAATAAATCCAATTGGGCTTGAGGGTATGGCAGTAATTCTTTATCTGCACTGAAAGTTCTGCCGTCATAACTCAATTCGTCATATTTGTTTAGGCGAATCATATCAAAATAACGAACGCCCCATTCCATTGCGAGTTCAGCAAATTTCTCTTCCATAACTTGATCACTTGTAACCCCAGAAAGCGGCGCCATATCTGCTCTAACTCTAACAGTGTTTACAGCTTGATCTGCTGTCATTGTAGTTCCTGAGGCGCCTCTTGTAAGGGCTTCTGCATACATCAACAATATTTCAGAATAACGGATAACAATAAAGTTTTTACTGGACCCATAATTGTTTCGTCCTTCTGTTAATTGGTTGGAAGGCAAATAGTGTTTTCCACTAGCAAATTTTGCTCTTGCATAATTATTAATTTGGTCACCATCTGGTGTTACATTTGAGATAAAGTTAGGCAAGGTGGCGTAACTAGGATCTGACTTTATTTGGCTAATACCATCTGGAGTAAATAAGACACTGGTTAACAATCGTTTTGTTTCTCCTCTGTCCAACATGAATTTGATAAACTTGACACTTGGCTCATAAAAGCCCCAACCTGGATCAGCTGTTTTAACAACGGGCGTCCAATTTGCAGGTCCGAAAGGACCATATTCGTGATTGTTGGCTGCTCCAGACGATTGGTTATAATCAGAAAACTGCAATTCGAATAAATTTTCGTTGCTCAATTCTCCTGGTTTTTTGAACAATTCATAAAAATCTGGAAATAAACTGAATTTACTGGAGCTAATGATTTGACCTGTTGCATCAGCAACACCTTGGTAATTTTCCATCTCTAAATTAGCCATGGCTTTTATGGCCAAAGCTGTATATTTTGTAACGCCACCAGGGATATCAACGCGTTCATTAGGTCTAACATCTGGTAAAAAAGGAATCGCTTCATCCATCAAATCAGACACATATTGCAAAACTTCCATTTTAGTATCCACCCCATTATTGGTTTCGGCATCAAAATCAGTAGTTTTTATGATGAAAATATTTCCCCATAATTTAGCCATGTTTAAATGCTGATACGCACTTAAAACCTTCGTTTCTGCAATATACTGATCAGCTCTTGTGATATCCTGGCCTGTGGCAAACACCTTGTACCTCTCTAGGAGCTCCATAGAGTTGATAATATCAGCAAGATCTTTATAAAAATTGATCCATACTTGGTTAAACATCCAAAAACCATTGTCGTAGTTATAAAGGTCCGTTTGAGCAAATAACGGCTGATCTCCTAATCCGCCTGCATTGACATCATCTCCTCTAACCCCAAGCAACAAAGGATCTTCCCAGCCTCGAGAATAGGTTACCGAGTAGGCGCCATATACAGGCAGTATCATATCAGACATATTGGTAAAATCCAAATCATCTGTAGCCAATTGGCCATCGTTTTCTTCTAATTTCTCACTACATGCCGTAAAGAGCATGCCCAACACGGTTAGAAGCGCCATTGGTTTGAGAACTAATTTCAAATTTTTCATAAGGCAAATTTTTTAGATTTTTATATTTATCCCAACTGTGTAAACAGCAGGTATTGGATAGGTTTGACGATCAATTCCATCAGATACTTCAGGGTTGAATCCGTTGTATTTAAAGAAGGTAAAAGGACGATCGGCCGTAAACGTAATTTTAGTTTCTGGAGATCTCTGTCCCAATAATGAGCCAGAAGGAATCGTGTAAGCCAATTGGATGTTCTGAATTCTGAAATACATTCCGTCTTCAACAAAGAATGAGCTCATTTTTTGATTCCAACCTTTTCTTCTCGCTGCAGACGATGGATATGAATTGGTGGTTCCTTCACCATGCCATCTGTTGATTGCAAAGTCAGCATCAATATTGGTGTCATTTGTAAAAATCACCTCTCCCCTTTTTCTATTTAAAATGCTGTTTCCTGATTGTCCGGATACGGCTACCGATAAATCAAAGTTTTTGTAAGATACCTGCATGTTACCACCATAAGTAAGTGTAGGCAAATATGATCCAAGTACAACTCTGTCGGCATCATCAATAACATCATCACCATTTTGATCAACATATTTTAGGTCTCCAGGAACCAAATTATTAGCTACAGCAACAGGATCTGCCGCCACTTCTGCTGCATTTTGATAAACCCCAGCTACTTCAACGCCGAAGAAGGAATTGATAGGTTCGCCAACAATAAGCCGTTGACGGAATTCTGCCTCACCCGTATCAAAATACCCTTGATCACTCTCTATTTTTGTGATCGTGTTTTTATTGGTGCCAATATTAGCACCGATGCTAAAACTCCAGTTATCAGAAACCCTTTGGCTCCAGTCAGCACTTAGTTCCAAACCTTCGTTTCTCATTTCACCTGCATTTTTGATTAATGACTGATTTGTAATTCTTTGGATAACAGGTACCACTAAATCTTTTGTATCCCGTATATAATAATCGGCTTCCAATGTCAATTTATTCTGAAACATTCGGGCACTGAGACCCACGTTGGTTTCTTCAAGAATCTCTCTTTTTAAATCGGTAAAGTCATTGGTACTAATAATACCATTGGTCAATAAATCTTGAATGGCAAGTGTTACTTGACTTACGGTTCTTGTGCCTGCGCTTCCCCCTAAAGCCGCATTAGGCAATTGCCCCCAACTACCGCGCAACTTTAAGAAATCGAATACACCGTTTTCCTGCATAAAACTCTCTTGAGAAATAACCCATCCTACACCAATCTGCGGCGTTGTCTTCCAAATTTCTCTAGGAAATTTAGCATCTCCCTCAGTTCTAACGGTAGCGTTCACTAAATATCTGTCGTCAAAGCCATACTCCAATCTTCCAAAATACGCCAATGCATAAAAACGGTCGCCAATCTCACTTACATTATCATTGAATTTGGTAGGATCGGCAAAATTTAAATACCAAGAGCTTTCAAATGCAATACCCTGTATGTCATTTCCAGTTGCGCTAAATGAATTTACCTGCTCATCCCTGTAAGAGGACCCCGCCAATAGCGTTAGATTATGATTGCCAAATTGGTCTTTATAGGTTAGCGTATTATCCCATATTTGAGTCGAATAATCCTGTTCTGCACGTCTTATGGAAGTATCAGGTTGTTGTCTATTTGAATTTGGTGAGATATAATAAAGCGATCTGACATTACGTTCAGAAATTGTTGAATAATCGTGATAGTATGAGGTTTTGAAGGTTAATTTTTCAGGAACAATGTCAAATTCACCATAAATACTGGTCAATACTTTTCTGATTTTCAATTGGTTCTCGTTATACCGCATAACTGGGAAAGGGTTTTGTGACCCGCGATATCCTAAAACAGTAGCATCAGAATATGGTGTTGTAACTGCATCTGGATTAACATAATCAAATACCGGTAAAATAGGCACTGCAAAATAAGCTTGGAACCATGCACTATTTTCGGGATTGTAGCGCAAAGCATTGCTGAAAATTGAATTGGTGCCAATCCTCAATCGGTCTGTTACTTTCACATCAACATTAGATTGTATGTTAAAACGTTCATATTCATTTTTCATATCCAGAATACCATCCTGAGAAAAGTAATTGGTACTCACACCATAGCTTGCAGATTCGCCCCCACCTGTCACTCCAATACTATGGCTTGAAATTGTGGCAGGTCTCAAAACTTCCTTATACCAATCAGTGTTGACATCTGGCAAATTCGGATTTACTCTACTTCTACCAAATCTGGCAATCGCATTTTCAACAAATTGAATATCAGGAGCAGATCCTGATTCATAAGCCATAGTTGTAAACTGTTCGGCATTTGCCATCTTCACTACATTTCGAGCATATTGAACGCCTGTATATCCGTTGTAGGTAATGACGGGTTTCATTTCAAACTTTCCACTTTTTGTTTCAATAATGATGACGCCATTAACACCCCGTTGGCCAAAGATGGCAATAGAAGAAACATCCTTTAAAACAGAGACGGTTTCTATTTGGCTATTATCTAAAAAATCTATATTCTCGTACCACATGCCATCTACTACATATAATGGACCACCACCAGCAGAGAAGGAATTGACACCACGTATCCTTACTGTTGGAGAAGCACCCGGAGCGCCACTACTTACAATTTGTACCCCAGCAACTTTACCTTGCAAAGATTGCATGACGTTGCTATTGGGTGTTTTTTCAATATCTTCTGCTTTAACAGTAGTTATGGCTCCTGTCAAATCCACTTTCCTTTGGGTTCCATAACCAATCACAACAATCTCACCCAATGCTTCTACATCAGATACTAAACCTACATTAAGCGTTGTTTGACTATCAATTGTGATGTCAACGCTTTTAAAACCAATGGATGAAAATTCTAAAACTTCACCTTTAGCTACTTGTAATGAATAATTTCCATCAAAATCAGTGCTTGTTCCTCTATTTGTCCCCTTGACTAAAACATTTACGCCTGGTATTGGTAAGTTGTCTTCTGCGCTCGTTACCGTTCCTGTGACAGTAGATTCCTGGGCCTGGGACACCGTGTAACTGAAAAGAAAAAATAAGAATAAAACTAGTTTTGCTTTCATATCTATTGAATTTATTGCGTTAGCTAATCGAAAGGTATAATGATTTTAAAAGCTGAAGTAAATTTGAATTACATTTTGATTACGTCAGAGTTAAAAAAATCTTAAATTTCAATAATGACGTAGCTTGAAGATACTAAAAAAAGTCCGCAAACGATGGAGTAAGGGACACTTGACGTAGTATTGACGTATAATAAAATTCGAAATTCGGAATTGTGAAGTACTTTTATTTGAAATTTAGCAAATAATCCGTCAAAGATTTATCAGAATTCAACTTCAATTTGTTTTTTAATCGATATCTCTGGGTTTCTACGCCTCTAATAGAGATGTTCAATAAGGGCGCAATCTCTTTTGTAGATAAATTCATTTTGATGTAGGCACAAACCCTCAAATCCTTAGACGTAAGGTTGGGATGTTCACCTTTCAGTTGTTTAAAAAATTCCTCATGCACCTGATTGAAATTGTACTCAAATACTTTCCATTCGTCTTTATGTCCTATGGATGTGTCAATTTTCTTGATAATATTTTTATAGGAAATGTAATTATCAAAGGTGTTTTTATGGATTGAGATTTCCTTTTTAAGTTCTAAAAGTGTTTCATTCTTTTTCACCAAAGCCATAGCGGTGTTGGCTAGCTGCTTACTCTTTAATTTAACTTCATTTTTCAATGATTCATTTTTAAGCTCGACGATGTGGCGCTGGTTTTCGACATTCTTCTCCTTGATCAATTCATTTTGTTTTTCGGCGAATTTGATTTGCAATAATTTTTGCTCTTTTTCAATTTTCCTACGGTGCAGTACATAAAACAAGATCAAAATTAGCGCTAATATAAATGCAAAAAACAGATAGCCTTGCGCGGTTCTATACCAAGGTGGCAAAACGGTGACCATCAACTTTTGATTAGCTGACGTTTCTCCCAAATGATTTGAAGCCCTAAACAAAAACTCATAGGTACCGTAGCTAATGTTTGAAAGATCCAACGTCTCATTTTCAATTTTATACCAATGTACCGCATCCATAGAAGCCACGGTATATTCGAAAAAATGGTCTTTAGATTTTGGAGCGGTCAAGGCAATAGTGAATGTTTTAAAATTATTTGGCAACTCAATATTTTCAATAGCATTTAAAGCGATCCGTTGCTGATCTATTTCGATACCTTCAAAATAGGGCTTTTGTAAAACATTGGATTCCGCACTTAAGGAGGTGTCAAACAGCATAAAACCATTATCCAAACTCAAAGCTTGTGTATCATCTTTTAACTGTGATACATTTTCATAGCCCACAATCAGACGTTTCTTAAAATACTTATCACTCAATGATGCTTTGAAACCATCCTCTGGAAAAGTCTTGAAATTAATACTGTTCTGATTTTTAACAGCTAAGGTAGTGACGTCATTTTCAGAAATGATATATGAATTTTTCCCAAAACTTGTATTTAACAGATCATATGGTACAATGGTGTCCAATAAAGGTTCATATTTTTGCCAGCCATTGTTCGTTTTTATGGAGATGTCATTTTTGAGTTTATACACACGAACATTATAGGTGGACGACAGTCCCTTATGCTCATAGTTTTTTATGTCCAAAATACTGTCATAGGACTTACTGAACTTTATTTTGTACAAGCCCTTGTAAGCATGTGCCACCCAAGCGGTGTAAGCGTCTTCAAAGACCAAGAAGCGACTGGGTATGGTCGTGCCTCCCAACTGCTTTACTGTCCAACCGGTACTTTCCTTTTTAAATTTTACCAGTCCAGCATAGGTGCCTTGAATATATGTTCTTGGAGCATCTACTACTTTTCTAATGACCCAACCTCCCGTGAATTGGGATATGAGTTTTAATTTTTTATCCTCAACAATATAAGTGCCGTTGTTATGGCCACAAAAAAGATCGCCTTCAATTTCAGTTAAATCCCAAACCTGACCTTGAGAGCCATCAATAAATTGCAAAGTATTTTTCTGGTCCAAGTAAAACAAACCTGTATTACTGCCAATGTAAACCGTGTTTTTATAGTTGATCACGTCATAAACGGCACCCAATTTTCCTGAGACATCATTGTAGAATAAATAAGGACTTTTCAAATCGGCAGAAGCTAAGCCATTGTCAAGTCCCATCCATAATTGGTCATTCTCATCTATATATTGTGAGAGTACGGTATTGTTGATAAGTCCATTCTCCTTATGAATATGAAACTTTATTTGTCCGTCTGGGTTAGTGACATAAACACCATTTTGAATGGTTCCAAATACCATATTCCCATTCTCCATTTCAGTAAACACATTGAGCTGATGTTCTTTTACTATTGCAGTAATTTCAGTAGTCCATGGTTTTAAAACACCCTTAGCGTAAGTAAAAATGCCTTCCAAGGAGGTGGTAATAAAAAATGCGCCGTCCGTTTTTGAGATGGAAACGATCTTGGTATCTACTAGTGCCCCATGTTCTATAAAAGGTTTTAAATCGCCATTTTGCAAACTTAAAATTCCATTAGTCAACGTGGCTATATACAAGGTTCCGTCTATCACGTTGCATGACATTACTGTAGAAGGGGGTTCGATTTTTTTAATCACGCCATTTCTAAATATATAGATATTCAAAAACGAGCGAAATATTATCGCATCATCCGTTGAAATAATCTGCCAAAATTCTTGATTCAAAAATTCCCTTGGATCTAAATCTTTACTAATGGAGGTATAATTGAGCGTTCCAAATTTGTCGCGTTCCCAAAAACCGAACTCCTCATAGGAGCCTATATAAATCTTTTTATCTACTGCCAGTACAGAACGAATGGTTGTTTTATTTGGAAGTACATTTAGGGTCCATTTAAGACCATCAAACTCTAACAACCCTTTATTATTAGCTACATAGAGCCTACCATCTTCCGCTTTAGAAATGCCCCAATTCTGATTCCCAGCATTGTATTGAGACAAATCATAATTTTGAAAATATGGCGAATATTGAGCCTCTAACCTGCTTTGAAAAAACAGGCAGCAAAAAAGAACCACCACAAAAGGGGACGGTAATAGGAATGGCATTTTTGATTTCATTGCCATAAAAATATCGTTTCTAGTTCAATAAAAGTAAAGAAAATGTATTTCTTGAATATTTAGCAGTTTAATCCTAAGAAGACTAAACGAGCTCTTCAGTTTTAGAAGTGTTCATAAAGACATTATTTAGTTGTGATGACCACCTTAAAAATTTTGACCGTCTCGAATCTATCGGGATCACGGATTTCAACAGATTCACTCGTTTCCTAAAATTTCAAGCGTATATTATTTACTTTAATTTCATCTATGCAACAGACTTTGTCTGTTTAAAAACCCCGGCCAAAATGCATGTAGGGCTGGTATATCTCTTTCGTTTACAGATAGTCAACAAAACCATGGCGTCCCAATTTCCTACTATTATTTTTGTAATTATTTTTATCTCAATAGAAAAAAAACATATAATAGCTCTCATATATATAGTATATTTGAGAAGGTCTTCCCAACAAAAGACCATCATTTATTTTGAAGGGTACACGTTATTTGGTGGGCATTGTTTTTCTTTTTTGCCACTTGGTTATGATATCTCAGCAACAGGTTACAAGTGATGATGCCTATAAGGAATATCAACGATTGAGTGCTGCAATGGCCAAATCTTTTCCTGAAGATGCCATGAAAACCTACTATCGTACTTCTTTTTCAGAGCGTCAATTAGAGATCTATCTCTCTCAGCATTTTAAGCGTCTAGATCTTTTACCTTTTATAACAGATAGGCCCACATTTGTAATGGATGCCTATCTCCATTCAGGCAATTGGTTTCGTGCCATTGGTTTTGTAGCACAATCCATTATATCCTATAACGATTTTTTTAACTTTTATAAAGCCCACCAAAAAGAGTTAACACCAAAGCAAATTAAAGGGTATAACAGTATGATAAGTTTTGCCCACAGCAATTTGGCAAATAATTATGAGCAATTAAAATATTTAGACAGTGCTGCTGCCGAACACAAGAAGAATATCCGGTTTAATGACACTCTTTCTACAATTTCCCATCCGTCTGCAATCAATAATTATGGTTTATTTTTTTATTGGACAAAAAAAGATAAGGACTCTGCTTTGATCAATTTTAAATTGGCCTATGACATTACCAAGCAACATTTTCCTTCTAACACCCTTAGTGCAAGTATTCGCGATAATATAGCTGACATCTATCTTGACCAAAATAAAGATGCCGAAGCAAGAGATTTATATGCCATGAATTTTGAATTCTACAAAACGGCAATTGAAGAAACCACTAATGCCAGAGACATTTCTCGATTGATCAGTGCAGGAGCCCAATTGATCCAGACCAATTTGAATATTGAAAATATTGAACAGGCCCAAGATGTTTTTTCAGAACTTGACACTATTGTAGCAAATGCTAAAACAAGAAATGAGTTCATGCCAAATTCTAAACTCGAGTATCTCTCTGCCAAGGCAAACCTTTACAAAGCACAAAATAAACTGTACACTGCATATGCTGCTCTAGAATATAAGGCATTTTTGTCCGATAGTTTGGCAGCAGTTGCTGCACAACAAGACAGTCAATGGCGTGATGAACTTAATACAATCACCGTTGATAGAGTGGCGCTCAAGTTTGAGATTGACCGTATGGAAAAGGAGAGCGAAATTAAAAGCCAAAAAACCGCGTTAAGGTTCACCACGCTAATATCTTCAGCTTTTATCATTTTTTTGCTGCTCCTCTTTCTTGGCAGAAGACAGCATCTTATCAATGCGAATAGCAAAGCCTTGTTAGCTGAGCAACACTTGGAAAATGCCGCGTTAAAAGTGGAGCAGCTTCATTTGGAAATTGAATCAAAACAGCGCGATCTATCTGATTTTGCACTGAATTTGACACAAAACCAGCAGTGGGCAGAACTGTTTGCTTCTAAGCTTAAGCTTCTAAAATCTGGAGATCCAAAAATCAGACATTCGGTTTTAGAGGCCTTGGAATTGGACATAAAAAATAAGGTTCAATTAGACAGCGACACTAAGGTTTTTTATGAACGCTTAGATAAACTTAATGATGCCTTTTACAGCCATCTTAATAGTAAGTTCCCCAATTTGAGTAAAAATGAAGTAAGGTTGTGTTCTCTAATCCGCTTAAAAATGGACAGCAACCGTATTGCTACACTACAAAATATAACACTTGCGTCTTTAAATACGAGCCGTTACAGAATGCGAAAAAAAATGCAACTGGCAGATGCCGTTTATCTTGACGACTTTATCCAACAGCTTTAAAAAACCTTTGTATTTTATCAGAATCTGCCAACTGTCTATCCGTAGTCTATGGTTTGTCCATTGGTAGTCTATTTAAATATCAAGGCGTTAGCACTTGTTTCCGTTAAATTTGCTGAGTATTCCAATTACGGTTTCCTCTTCTAAAACAATAGCAAAAAAATGGTATTCTAACTCTTTAAAATTTAAATCAGATGAAAACATTTCTCACCACTCTCCTTTTGTTAGGATTTGCACAAGCAACGTATTCCCAAATGGACATCGCCAGCGCAGAAAACACGAACATGGCCTTTATCACTACTAAAGACAACTCAAATAGCAGTGTCTCTACATTTCCCAAAATTTCAGATGATGGGTTACCTATGGCAGAGAGATCTGAAAAGCTTCAATTGCAAGTCTTTAATTATGACATTAAGAGCGCCAAGGTTTTTTCACCAAAAGCAAACACGACTTACAGTGTCCGTTTTTCTCAAGGTAATTATCGTATAGACGCCATTTATGCTAAGGATGGTCAATTTATACAATCGGAAGGTGTATTTGAGAATGTACCAATTCCGTTTCATATCGGTTATGAACTGGCCAAGAAGTATCCTGGATGGGAGTTCCACAAGTCATGGTGCTATAGTAATTACTCGTTTGACAAATCACCTAAAACCAGTTACAGTATAGAAATTAAAAAAGGAGACAAAACAAAAGTCATCAGCAGCAACGCTCTCAACTAAAACTTCAAATTCCTCTCTTTATAAAAAAAAGGCCCTCAATAACTTTAAATTATTGAGGGCCTTTTTACGGTTTATAATACGTAGTTAAAATTGCTTAACAAAAATTTGGCCAATTTCACGTTAAGGAATATACGCTAATGGATCGGGCTTTTCGTACATGGACAGTTGCTAACGCCTTGTAAGAAATCAATGCCTATGGTAATCATGTGCGTCCCGGAATTGTAACCAGACAAATCATTGATGGTCACTTGGTAGGAATATGCAAAATAGAATTTTGATTTCATAATCCCCGCCATCGGGCCAAGGTTTAAAGGTTTAAACATTTGATCATTGAGAAAGCGGTAAGATACACCTGCCCAATAGTAATCTCCTGAATCATTCCTACCTGTATACTTTCGGTATTTGAAGTTGATATCGGTAGTGGATCTTTTGTCACTGCTGAACATTTGATAATAGACAGAAGGTTCAAACTCCACGCTTTTATCACCTTTACTTGGAATGACAAGCCCGGAATAGATTTGATAGTTTAGTAGCAAATTGGGTTCAATACCCGTAAATTGATCAATCTCTTTCTTCAAAATATTATTGGCGTTGAAACTAAAATAATAGCCTTTATTTCTGTAAAGCACGCCTGCATCAAAGTTGCTATTATTAACTGCCCTATCATCGGTAACATAAGGATCAATCACTGGCGCTTCAAAATTGGGCTGAAAATTTTGAGTGTCAATCCTAAAACTGTTGATGTTATAAGAAATACCGAAAGACAGGTACTGCTTTGAATAATAATCTAAAATCAAATGGTGGGCAAAAGAAAACTTGACCCCTTTTTGTCTGGTATTTCCATTTTTGTCATTATATAAGGATACGCCAACACCTGACCGGTCTGCAATTCTAAAATCGGCGTACAGCGATTGGTTATCTGGGGCATCCTTGATGCCCACCCATTGGGTCAATCCGTTTACCCTGATTCTGAGATTATCACCAATACCGGCATAGGTTGGAGAAATCACAAAATTATTATCGGCCAAATATTGTGTAAATACAGGTAAGTTCAACTCTTGACCATAGCCGTGGGTCATTATCAAAAGGAACATAGATATTATAATTTTTTTCATCTCAATAGTTTTAATTTGAAACCTCATCTTCATTAATTTCTACTACCTGTAAAGTGTAAAGTGTCCTACAAAATCACGGTCCTCTTCACCATCATTTAATTTAACAACATACCAGTAATCTCCAGTAGGCAATTCTTTGCTATTATATTTTCCATCCCAAGCCTGACCTTGACGATAGGTTCCTACTTCACGTCCGTAACGGTCAAAGATCTTGAACTCCAGGTTTGGATAATTGGTTGCACATCCAGGGGCCCATTGGTCAAGATAACCATCGCCGTTAGGTGTAAAATAATTAGGGATACAGATGTCGATAAATTCAAAGAATCTTGTTGCGCTGGCAATACACCCACTGCTATCTGTAACTGTTACCGTATAGTCTCCAGATGCCTTTATGATAAATGAACTGGTGCTGCCCATATCTTCACCGTTTAATGTAAATTGATAATCACCTGTACCGCCTGTTGCAGTGGCCACTATTTCGTTGAGGCCTCCATCGGCAATGGTCAGCGTTAACTGATCTACTTGGTTGATGTCAAACAATGGCGTTCTCTTGATACAGCCATTGGTATGTCTGACATCAATATATTGGCCTGTTCCAACAAGGACGTTATTAAACACATTGCTCGATTGGTAATCACCGCCATTCAAGGCATAATCCATATCAGAAAGATCTGTAATACTAGCGTCAACATTTACTGTCACACTATTTCCGGAAGCGTTGTTTTCACATACATAGTCAATCTCAACTGTTGGATCGATAAGCACAGATTCAGGGAAGGTGATATTCCATTCAGACTCACAACCTAGACTGTCGCGAACAAACACGGTATGATCTCCGCCACCCAATCCGGTAAAATCGAATTGTGTTTGACCCATTGCACCAGTGGTGTAAGGTCCGTTATCATCATCCAGACTTACGCTGTATGGCGCTGTTCCTCCAGAAATAGTGACGCTAAACTCGCCATTGACATCGCCTTCACAAACCTCTGGAAAAATAGAAGTTGGTATTACGTTTACGATAACTGGCGCTGGTTCAGCGATTGTAAAACTGAGGTTCTCATAACATCCCAATTCATCCTGAACAATAACATCATAAGTTCCTGGTGCTAAATTCTCAAATACATTGGTATCAAAAAACTGATTCAACTGTGGAGAAATAGCGTATTTGATAACCCCAGTACCACCCGTTGCATTAATTTCAATCACACCATTATTGTCTCCAAAACAACTGACATCAGTCTGAATGGAAGTGACAATAAGTGGTGAGATAGGCTCCTTAATTTCGATAGCTGAAGATGTTGTATCACAATCGCCACTATCTACCTGTACAAAGTAAGTTCCAGCAAATAGCTCAGTAAATACACCAGGGGTGTTTTGAACTGCTGTAAGTATTGGCGTTCCTGAAGCATCCTGCAATGTATATACATAACTACCCAATCCGCCCTGTGCCGTAGCGACGATAACCCCTGTGTTGTCTCCAGCACAATTGATAACAGCATTGGTCAAGTTTAAATTTAAGGTTAAGTCTGGAATTGGGTTTATCGTAATGTCATTAGATACGGTAGCCACACAGCCATTGGCATCTCTTACATAATATTTATAAGTGCCGACAGTGACATCAAATGTGGTAGACGTTGTAAAGGTTCCTATAATAGTTGCGAACGTGCTGCTTGTACTATAACTATATAGACCTGTTCCGCCTGTGGCACTTAATGTCAGTGACGCATCTGTCAAACAAGTTTGTGTCGTGGCAGTTACCAAGCGCGCTTCAATTGGAGTTGGCTGTGCAATGACAATGTCAACAGAAGAAACACTACAGTTATAACCATCAGTAATGGTGATGTTGTAAGTTCCTGCACCCAAGCCGCTAAAAACAGGAGAGGCTTGTGGACCAGAACTACTTGGTGTTGGCAATACCGTATTTAAGGTATAGGTGTAGTTGCTTCCTTGTCCGCCTGAAACATTACTTACAGTGATACTCGCATCTTGATCTCCAAAACATGATAATGAGGTCACACTTGGTGTGAAGGTCGCGGTGATTGGTGTTGGTTCAACAAGCGTTACCGTGTCTGAAGCAATACAACCTACAGCGTCTCTTACATTTACAATATAAGTTCCAGCTGACAAGCCGGTAAAGGTTCCGTTTGGAGAATAGACCACTGAAGCAGCACCAGTCAATTCATATTCATAAGTTCCCCAACCACCGTTTGCGGTAGCTGTAATGGTACCAGAATCATTATCACAAGTCACATTTGAAGTCTCTAAAGCAGTAAGCGTTAAAGGTGCTGAAGGCGATGCGATGGTGACCACATTGGTAACCGTTGCACAGAACGGACTGTCTGTTTCTGTAACTACGACCGTGTAATTTCCACCACTTAATCCGTTAATAAGTTGAGGATTTGTTGTTGTATTTGCAGCTGTTGCTGGAATAACCGTTGCACCTGCACTATCTAAAACTTCATAGGTGTAATTACCAGTATAACCGCTTACATTAATTGATAATGCGCCATTGGTATCACCAAAGCAGGTGACTGCTGTTGCTGCTGTTGCTTCAACTTCTATCACATCAAACGGATCTACTGTAAACACTAAGGTTTCAACAAAACATCCCGTGACATCGTCCGTCACTTGGAAATAATAATCGCCAGGTGCGGTGATGCTAAACGTGTCTGAAGCCTGAGGCGTTCCGCTTGGAAGCATTTGGTAGGTGAAATTTCCTGAGCCACCAGTGACATTTATTGTTACTGATCCTGTCGCATTACAATCTATAGGTGATGCAATAGCTACAAGAGCAGCCGTTATTTTTGGTAACGGATCTATAGTAATCGTATTGGTTGCTAAACAGCCATTGGCATCTTGTACATATACTGTAATGATTTGTTGGCTTCCAGTATCAATACTATCAAAAGTGTTAGAGGTGAAATAATTAACACCATCAATACTGTATTCATAAGCTGTTGTTCCCCCTACTGCAGTAATTGTAAGCACTGAAGTATTTACAGAGTTATCAACCGCACACGCAAAATCAGTAGCGGTAGCAGAAGCCTCCAATAATAGAGGTTCATTAATGGTTACTGTTTCAGTTGCGACACAACCTCTTCCTGAATTTACCTCAACAGTATAAACACCTGCTAGCAAACCTACAAACACATTTGAGTTTTGAGCTGGTCTTGTAGTTGGGCCTGCTGTTATTGCATAAGTGTAAGAAGGGTTATCATTAGTTGCTGGCAAATTAACCGTTATGGTTCCATCACTTCCGCCATTACACGAAACATCAGTTGGGTCCGCTGTAAATAGTACAGGAGTGGCAGCTTCTAAAGTGATATCGGCCGTTTCTGTACAACCTGTTGTTGCATCTTCAATAGTTATGGTATAGGTGCCTGAAGGTACTCCTGAGAATACATTTCCGGATAACGTAATACCTGCTGGACTTGGACTGATACTATAATTATAAGTTCCTGATCCTCCTACTGCGCTTACGGTAATGATACCGTCATTATTAGCACAACTTGGTAAAGCGGTTATGTTTGGTGTAAGTGCCAAGGCTGGATACACTTCTATAGTTGCAGGGATGGTGATTGTACATCCATTTCCGTCTTTTATTGTTACTGTATAGGTACCAGGTGCAGACACTGTAAATGTCGGACTTGTTTGGAACCCATTGCCTATGGAGTAAGTAAACGGTGCGATACCTGTAACGCCTGTTACTGTAAATTCAAATCCTGAAGCTGCAGTACATTGGTTTGAGGCAATTGTTGGAACAATTCCGGTTGGTAAGGGATCAGTCGCGATGACCACATCAATTTGATCTGTACAGCCATTACTATCCATTACCCAAACATCCCAATCTAAACTGATTGCAGGATCTAAAACTGCGGTGGCACTATTGGTGTAATCTGATGCTACCGGTGCAACACCATCTGCTACAAAAGCATATTGGTAAGGTGCCGTACCTCCTGAAGCTTCAACCGTCACTTGCGCACCAAAACCACAGTTAGCATTAATATTGGTTATCTCTGTTAATGCTACTGCTGTAGGTTCGCTAACGGTTACTGTAGCTGTTGCGGTACATCCTGTTGTTTCATCGGTTACCACAATAATTTGGTCGCCTGCTGGTAAACCAGTCAAAGGAATGGTTGTAATTGTTTGACCGGTCACCAATGCGCCGCCATTAATTTGATAACTATAATTTCCAGAGAAGTTGGCAACTTCAAATGTTACTGCCCCGTCATTTCCTGTAGCACAACTTACATCAGCTACTAAAGTACCTGACACGATGATGTTAGTCACAGGAATTACGGTATAAGCTTCTGTATAGTAACATCCATTTGCATCAGTTACTGTAAACACATAAGTATCTGGTGCTAAACTTGTAAATATACCTGTGGTAGCACCTGTTGTATTTCCAACAGCACTTGCCGGTGAAATGATCTCATAAGTTAATATGCCAACACCATCTGTAGTTGTTATAGTAACATCACTGTCAAGATCTAAACACGTGACAGGCGTTGCTGCAAAATCTAAGTCGGTTGGTTCATCCAATGGCAAAATAGTAACAGAATCAGAAAACAAACAGCCATTCGCATCTCTTACTGAATAAGTAATGGTTTGTACTGTCCCATTGTCATTTACGGTTAACGTATTTGTGGACGTATAAACCGAACCGTTAAAACTGTATGCGTAAGGCGCTGTCCCCGTTGTAGGAATAACAATGGTCACTAAAGCCGACTGTGCTGAATTATCCGTAGCACATGAAAATGGTGTAACACTGGCAGATGTCAGTAAAGCAGTTGGCTCGTCAATATCAACGGATATAATAGCCGAGTCACAACTTTTACTATCTCTAACTTCTATTGTATAAGTCCCTGCAAGTAATCCACTAAATACATTTGATGTTTGGAATGTCCCGCCATCAATACTGTATTGGTATGGTGCTATGCCATTGGCAGCAGTAATTACGATGCTTCCGTCTGCTTCTCCAAAACAACTTACATCAACATGGGTTTCAGTAAGTGTTGGGATTGCGGCTGGATTTACGATAACCACAGTCGATTCTGCAAAACACATTTGTGAATCGGTGACCTTAAATTGGTAATTTCCAGGTGTCGTAGTTGTATATGGTAAACTAATTGGTGCATAAGAACCACCGCCAATACTCACTTCATAAGTATAAACGCCATCTCCTCCACTAGGTGTAAAAGTAAATACTACTGGAGTTACAACGCAATCTAATTCTGTCGCGCTCACATCTAATAATAATGGTGGTTGTACTACAAATGTCGTGGTTGCGATACAGCCGTTGGCATCTTTAATGCTTGCCGTATAACTGCCTGCAGCTGTGATTGTAAAATCAGGACTGGCTTGATATGCGCCGCCTATACTATAAGTTGCTATAGTATTGAAGGTCGTTCCTGTTAATGTAACCGGAAACGCTGTACCATCAAAACATGGCAGCGTAACTGGGTCTATTGTTGGTTCTGGGTCTTTAATTAATGTAACATCAGCAGCTTTAATACATCCATAAGCATCCAAAACATAAACTGTATAATCGTCAGCAGTTGCTTTAAAGGTGTTAGCAGAACCCCATCCAGCATCACCCGATAACGGTGCAGTTGCTGTGTCCAACAATAACATATATTGATAAGGTGCAGTTCCGTTACTTGCTGTGGCAGAAATTACTCCATCTTCATTACAGTTCTCGTTTTTAGAAACTGAAGCTGTAAGGCTTAAATCGATTGCAGATTCTCTAATCTCAAATATTGCTGATGCAGACTCACAGCCGTTGAATGCTCCTGTTCCATTTTCAGTAAACAGTATGTAATACTGCCCCACGCCCAAAGTTCCTGGAGATGGTGTGGTTACCGTTTCAGGTGTCCCAAAAGTAACGAGCAAATTTGTTGGCCCATCAACTAATACGTTAGTATATGCTCTATAAATAGCATAATCTATTGAGGTTGTTGTGCTATCAAAATTATCTATAGTAAACGTAACACTACCATTATCTTCCCCCGTACAAATAACATTATTAGGACTAACGGTTGAAGTTAATGCAGACGCTGGCGCAATTGGGGCATCTGCAGCCTTTACAAAATAGCAGTCTGTTACAAGGTCATGCACAACGAATGTATAAAGAACTCCTGGTACTAAATTGGTAAAGGTTTTTATGGCACCTCCAGAAACATCTGGAGCATAATAAGTTGTAGTATATGGGGCCATATTAAATTCAACTATACCAAATTCGTAACTGCCACTTCCCACGGTCGATATAGCTTCTATAACCGCTGTACCACCACTTGCGCAATCAATGACGGCTGTAGTAACATCTATAACCAAATCTGAAGGCGGTGAAGCCATTGTGATTTGTTTAGATAAACTACATCCATTTGCATCAATTACATTAATTGTATAAATACCATAATTGATAATACTGAAAGTATAGTTTTCGTTTGATACAGCTGAATATGGATTTCCAGGAATAACATCTCCAAAATTATTTGTAATAAAGTATGTAAAGGATCCGGTGCCACCAGAAACATTTTCAATAGTGATGGAACCTAAACTAGATCCTCCCGGATTATTACAAGTAATATCGATCTTAGTTAAATCAAAATCAATCACATCCGGTTCTGTAATATCAATTGTATCTGTATCTGTACACCCTTTCGCATCAGTTACAGTAACAACATAACTACCAGCTGCCAAGCCAGAAGTTTGCGTACCGTAATCTGTTCCTGTGGTGGTATTTAAAACATTAATAACAAATGGCGCTAAGCCTTTAGTAGTGTCTACGGTGATTGTCAATGCTCCTGTTTCCTCACCGTTACAATTGATATCTTGTGCTACTACAACGGCAGTAATTTCTGGGAGGACTGTTGGATTAACAATAACGCTTGCCGTTACTTTCTCACAACCATTGGCGTCGGTAATTCTAAATTGATAGGTACCAGCGGTAGTGGTGGTATAAGGGGATCCTGATATAGAGTTATATGTTGTTCCACCATCAGAGCTCACCTCATAGGTATAAGGTGCATTTCCACCTGAAGCCGTAATAGCAATAGAAGCATCTGGTGTTGGAAAACAGCTTAAATCTTGAGTTAAGAGCGCACTTACCGTTATAGGTGCAAATACTTGCGTAGCTGCAGTACTTGTTGCGGTACACCCATTGCCATCTTTAATAGTAATTGTATAATTACCTGCGGCATTAACCGTAAACGTACCATTGTCCTGGTAAGACGCCCCACCATTAATACTATAGCTCAATGGCGCAATACCCGTTCCAACAGCGGTAAACGTAAACCCTGAAGATGCTGTACATTGGTTGGATACCGTTGGGGCTGAAACTGTTGGTAGTGCATCTGATACTATTGCAACTGCTGTTGTTGCAATACACCCATTGGCATCTTTTACATACACATCCCAATTTAAATCGGCTCCTGAATTAGTGTCTACAGTAATACTATTACTAGCGTTATAGTCAGCAGCAGTTGGTGCAGGGTTACCAGAAATGACAGCGGCATACGTATAATTAAGTGTGCCACCTGTAGCTGTCGCTGTAATTTGAGATTCAAATTGAACACAATATACAGCGGTTGCTATTGCCGTAATGCCTAGCGGATCAGCAGGCTCTGAAACGGTAATGGTTTCTGTAGCTGTACATCCTGTAGTGGTATCGGTAACCAATACCGTGTAACTGCCCGCAACCAATCCTGTGACATCTATTGTATTCCCAGACTGATTTATAGTCCCTGTTCCAGAAGTTAAGGAACTTGTATAAGCACCTGAAAAACCAGAAACAGTAAATCGAATGGCTCCAGTATTATCGCCATAACATAAGACATCACTCAACTTAACTCCCGTAACTGTAATCTTGGCGACTGGAGCAATAGTGACAGATTCAGTGTAATAACAGCCATTGGCGTCTGTGACTCTAAACACATAAGTTCCTGGCGTTAAACCGGCAAATGAATTTGAAGTTTGCTTAACTCTTATGATCGGTGATGGCGCTATCGTTTCATATTCTAATGCACCTACCCCATTTGTTGCGGTAAGTGTTACGGTAGACGTTGTTGCCACACATGTAATTGCTGAAACGTTAAAACTTAAATCTGTTGGTGGATTTAGTGGTGAAATAGAAACAGATCCTCCGTCAATACAGCCATTGGCATCTTTGACTGAGTAGGTAATAGTTCGGTTGGTGCCGTTATCATTTACAGTCAATGTGTTTGTTGACGTATATCCCGACCCATTAAAACTATAGGTATAAGGCGCTGTACCGGTTGTTGGAACAGCAATAGTGACCACTGCCGTTTGCGAAGTATTGCTAACACTACAAGAAAATGACGTTGCAGTAGCTGAAGCCACTAATGCAGTTGGTTCTGTAATGGTTACTGACCCGTCAAAAATACATTCTTTAGCATCTTTAACTTGATAGGTATAAGTGCCTGCTGCCAATCCAGTATACTTTGATGTTGCAGTAAATGCACTGCCTTCAAAACTATAGGTGTAAGGTGCAACTCCGCCGGATGGAATAATTTGGAACGCTCCAGTATTGGTGCCATTACAAGTGGCATTCACAACCGTTGTGGTTGCCGATGGGTTTGCTTTCGCGTCAATTATAGTCATTCCAGAATTTGCAGTACACCCTTTAGCGTCTGTTATTTGAAATTGATAACTGCCATCATTCGATGTTGTGTAGCTAAACGGTGTTCCCGTGGTTCCTAAATTTGCGTAAGCGCCTCCATTAATTGAAACTGCATAGGTATAAGGTGCATATCCTCCTGAAAAAGTTCCTGTAATTACAGCGTCGGAAGATGCGGTACAGTCTAAATCCTTGGTCAAACCCGTGGTCAATACCAACTGATCTTGAATAATCTCAGCAGGTAATGTAATTTCGCAACCATAGGCATCCCTTACGGTAACACTATAACTTCCGGGGGTTAAACCTGTGAAGATATTGTTAGACGAAAATGCTCCTCCATTCATATTATATTGGTACGGCGCCTGACCGTCGGCTGCAGTCACTTCAAGAGTGGTGCCGCTAACGCCATCGTAGCAATAGCTTGACACGGCAATTGTTGCCGTTGGTGCGGTTGGAGCAATAAGATCGAATGCTACAGAAACTTCACAGCCTCTTGCATCCCTAACTGTTACAGAATATGTTCCTGTTTGATTTAAATTTGAAAAGATATTACTCCCTTGGGTTGGTAATACGGTTGCATTTGGCAACGTAAGAGTATATTGGTTACCTCCCCAACCACCTGTAGCGTTTATAACTGCGCTGCCTTCAACACTACATGTCAAAGGTGAAACGGTTGCAGAAACAGCCAACGCTGTGGTTGGTGATGCAATGGTAGTTGACGCTGTGGCGGTACAATTAGTAGTCGTATCCGTCACAACGATAGCATAGGTTCCAGCGGCCAATCTTGTTAAAACAACAGGTGAAGTTCCAGTTGTGGAAGCACCTCCATTAACGGTATACGTAAAATTTGAAGTTCCTGAAACTGTAAATCTTGCCGATCCGTCTGCAGCTCCAAAACAGGTCACATCATTTATAGGTTGCGCGACGATAGAAATGGTTGGCAATGGCGCAATGGTATAAGATTCGCTATAGGTACAGTCATTAGCATCTTTTACTTGGAATGTGTATGTTCCTGGTGCCAATCCTGAAAAATTAGTGGATGTTTGGTATGCGGATGCAGCAGCTGCAGGCGCAGTAATTTGATATTCCAAAGTTCCCGTTCCTCCTGTTGTTCCGGTAATAGAAACTGTAGATGTATTGGCCGGACATGTTAACGCCGTATTGCCAAACGTTAAATTTGTTGGTGGGTTTAGTGGAGCGATTGTAATACTGTTAGTAGCAAACACACAACTACTAGCATCCTTAATAGTTACCGTGTAATTGCCATTGGTCAGATTTGAGAAAGTAGATGACGCTTGAAAATTAACTCCATTAATACTGTAGGTGTAAGGCGCTACTCCTCCCGAAACTCCAGAAACAGTAATTGTTCCATTAGTGGTACAGGTGTAAGGTGTTGTTAAGGTTGCAGTACCTTCAATAGCCACACTTGGATTGATAGTTACTGTTTGTGGGTCTGTTACACACACAGATTTCCCTGAAGTGTATTGCACCACAACATCGTAATCTCCCGCTGTAAGTCCTGAAAAAAGATTGCCATTGATAAAGCTCAGTCCGCCATCAATACTGTATTTTAAACTGTTGCCATTGGCATTGCTGACGTTCACTTTAATAGTTCCTGATGAGGCGTTAGAACATAAAATATCTGTCGTTGCAATTGTAAAAACTGGAGCTGGGGTAGCGGCAACGGTGATTGTGGTTTGCGTTGAACAGTTATTGGAATCAACCACTGTGATATTAAAAGTACCAGCAGCTGTCACAACAATTTCCGGAACAGTTTGGAAGTCAGTGGCACTATTTACAAAATAGAAATATGGTGGTGTCCCGCCGATTGGTTTTACTGTAATCTCACCATCTGTACACGTTAAGGGGCTTGTAAGGTCTGCTGTAGCGGATAATACTGGCGGATTTGTAATCGTAACTTCTTCTGAAAATGTGCACCCATTATCTGTGGTCAAACTCGCAGTATAAGTACCTGGGTTTAGATTTTGAAATTTGTAATTATTTGACACTATTGGTCCCACGGTAGTGATTAATGTGGCGCCTTGATAAAGTGAGAAATAATATTGTGGATCTACATCATTTGCAGCAATTTGGATACTGCCTTTATCGCCATTACAGAAAGGTTGAATAACCGTTACTGATCCCGTAAAGGCACGTGCTCTGATTTGGATATCAGGAACAGTGAATACACACGGATTTGTAGTTACCCCACTCTGCTTGATATAAGCTGTATAAAAACCTGGAGTATTGACAGGAAACGTATTACTGGTTTGGTAGTTTACACCATCCAAACTATACTCATAACCAGAAGGCACACCGCCAACGGCAATACTTCCTGGTGTGGTACAGATAATGTCTTTGGTGATAGCTGTCGGGTTCAACAAGTTTTGATACACGTTAAAATAAAACTGTGTAAAACACCCGCCATCATAATTTATGGTTAATCGGTATTGCCCAGAAGCATTCGCAAGAAAATCAGCGCCTGTTCCCACTTGGTTCCATGTGCATGAAGGACTCTCATTGGCACAATCAGAATTGGTGACTGCTGAACAGCTGCCTTCATCTAATTTTTCCCAAATAAGTGATGAGGATCCAGAAATATTGGTTTGGATATTTCGAAAATCATTAGCCCCACATAAAAATATATTTGGCAATATTTTGCCATCATTAGGACATGTGACAACTTCATCAGCATACGGAAGGATTGGGTTCGGAATATTTCCGCCGTAAAGCGACACTTCGAATATTTGATCAATGGACTGACAAGGCGCAACAGCAGTGTTCCGAACATAATAGGTTCCGGTACTGGTTACGGTAATGGTTTGCGTAGTGCCAATAACAGGAGTTCCTGAAGGACTGGTAGACCACGAGTAGGAATCGTAACCATCACCTGCGGTTATCTGAAGACTATTGCCACAAAGTATTTCTTCTTGAGTAAAAATACAATCATCTAAATCTGCCAAGAAGTTAGTTACTTGAGGAGACAGCAAACATCCTGTATTGCTACTGTAACTTGGATCATCAGAAATTAAGAATGACGGATTGAGTTTACTTCTATAAGATGCAAAAGCTTGATTGTTGATAATATTGGAACATACATCTACCAATAAACTACAGGTTGCTACCACGGTCACCTTAAAACGAATGGTAGATACAGGATCATTTTCTTCAACCACAGAGTCATCAATTTTGAAGATAATTTCTCGCGTTGCTGGGTTATAACTTTGAACAGAAACACCAGGCGGCAAAGAGATGACATCAGTAGGATAGTCAAAAACAACATTTATAGGTAAAATATCCCTGATTATAAAATCAGTAGCATCATCATTACCATTATTTCTAAACCCTAAAACATAATTCAACTCTTGACCAAGCTGAACTACTGAACCACCAATATTGTTTCCAAATTCGTCCTCCACAATTTTTGTAAGTACGATTTTTGGCTCAATTATCTCAACGGAAAATGACGTCACAAAAGCACCATAGCCATCCCCCCGTGTGGTGAGTCTTAAGGCACCTGCAGTTTCGTCATTTGGAATAACGATATTACCAGGATTCGGAATTTTTATGTTATTAATATCCAACCCTAACGTATTTCTACTTGCCGGGTTACGATTGGTATTGTGAACGCCGTTAATGGTAATTGTGGAATTGAAAAAATTATTAGCCGCATTGATGGCGTCGCTCAATACCGTATAGTTGGCAACTGAATTTGCTTTAAATTGGAAAGAATCTCCTTGGATACCTATATCGCCTTCCAATGCACCAACACTAATGTTTGCATTAACAGGATATGGTGCCGGTAACGTTTGGAAACCTGAAACTGGGATGTCTAAGGTTGTTGTGTTTTGTACACCAGCGTACCCGTCAAACAATGTGATGTACTTGCTTGGCATAATTGGGCTTTCATAAACAACAACCAAGGTCCATCCTGCCGAGCAACCACCCTCTCTCAAGCCTCGTGTTGCTCTTAAATTGGCAACCGTATAGGTGCCATCAGCCTCTGTAAGACTCTGAACAAGGTTGGTCACATTTTTATAACATATGATAGGAGAATCCTTAAATGAATCGGTGACATTTGGACCATAATATTTGTAGCCGTCAAAAATAATATCATCCTCTTCCCCTACTGGATCTGGATTATTGTCAGCCACCAAATCTAAGAATCCACCCGTGGGAAGTTTAAATTTAATTTGATTCCAATCTTCAAGACGCGGGGTTCCTGCAAATGGCTTTCCCTTATCTGTACCCACTTCATTAGGATATACTGAAGCCCAATATAAGCCGGCGTATACAATTTTCTTACAACTGTTATCTATATTAAGATCAGCACTACTCGAACTGAAAATTGATGGGTCTCCACCACTTGCAGCATTGATGTACACCCCCTCCATATTATTATTGTTGGCAGTCCCATTGTAAGGAGATGGTAAGCCTTTACCCGTGACCATACTGTTTCCAATAAATAGAATGTCCCCCTTAACTTTTATGCTCCCCCCATCTAAACGAGGCGTAAAAGGAACAGGAAGTTGTGCGAAAGTATGCACACTGAATAGCAGTGCTAAAAACAGAACAGTTCTATGTAAAAGTTGTCGCGTTTGCAAGGCTTTAAATCCCAAGAAAGACGTAGTGGATTCACCTTGACATTCTAAGCATGATACTGTTAATTTCTGAATTTTATGCATGCCAATGGTAAGGAAGCAACATATTAAATTCATAAAATGTACATAAGTAGGTTTTTTCATGATAATGGTAGATTTGGGTGTTTCGCTTTCTTCAAGGGGCATTGTCAAAAACGACTGATACTTATAATTTTGTTTTATTAGTTTTCTATTTTAATGATTGATAATTTACCGTTATAAGGTTGGTTTCCTTTGGTTTTCAAAGCGTCATTGGCTGCTTCAATACTACCAAGCTTTTGATAGTAGATAAAATATTTACTTGTATTGACATCATAAAAGAAATCTATATTAGATTGTCCTGCTGCCACAGCTTTGGTTAAGAACGCATCTCTTTTAGCAACATCATTATGCACAGCAACCACAACATAAAAGCCACTTTCAGTATTTTTGATGTTTTTAAGAATTTGGATGCTATTGCTCTGTTCTTCACCAAAATCAAAGTCGGACGCTTTCAATGGCACGGGGCTTAATACCGTGTTTTGTTTAATCACTTTAAGGGCTGTTCTGTCCTGCACAAACTTGTCTTCTTCATTGGTATAGACCGCACGTTTAATTCTTCGTTTTCTCTCAAACTCTGTCGCCTCATTAATTTGTTTCAGAGTTGCAGTCAACTGTTCTCTGGTCTGTAACGCTTTCGCCTGTTCCGCTTTTAAATTTTTGAGTGCTTTTTGGTAATATAAAGTGACCTCATCATTTTGAAGCGTTGGCACCTTAGAGCGCTCTGCATATAAGGTCTCCAATTCTTTAATACGCGAGTTATTGGTTTCAATACTATTATCCAACTCAATTTTTAGTGCTTCGAGCGCCTTGTTTTCTTCAGAGATGCTTTTAAATGGTCTTGGCGCTTTATAAATACCCTGTTCACTTAAATCGTTTTCTTCTCTAAGAGCTTTCAGATCTTTATCTTTACTTGCCACGACCTCAGAGAATTTTGCCAATAATTGTTGTTGGTTGATTTTTGAGGTTTCTGTTAAATCAGCAAGCGACTTCATTGAAATGCCAATGGCATCCGTTGGATTTTCAATAACTTTCTTTTCAGCAGATTTTTTAGTCTGAGCTGCAATTTCTACCTGAGCTGCCTTATGGGCTGCCTGAGCTGCAACAGCTAGTTGTAACGTGTTTTCAATCTCTGCTTTTGCTTTATTTTGAGCAACTAGTTTCGCCTGAGCTTCAGCCCTAACATTTTCTTCCGCTGCATTAGATTCCTCCTGAATTGCTAGTTTTGCTTGCGCTTCTTGATCTGCTTTCGCTTTGGTCTCAGCGGCTAACTTCGCTGCGGTTTCAGCCTCGGCTTTCGCTTTGACGGCTGTCGCTAATTTTGCCTGAGCTTCAGCTTTAGCTTTTTCGTCTGCTTTGGCTTTTTCTAATGCTGCCAATTTTGCTTTCGCTTCTACTTCTGTCTTAGCCTTGGCATCTGCCAATACCTTCGCTGCTGCTTCCGCTTCAGTTTTTGCTTTCGCTTCTGCCGCCAATTTTGCCTGAGCATCCGCTTTTGCTTTTGCCTCTGCTTTAGCTTTCTCCTGAGCCGCTAGTGCTACTTTCGCTGCTGCTGCTTCCTTGGCTTTGGTTTCTGCTGCTAATTTTGCTGCTGCTTCCGCCTCAGATTTTGCTTTTGCTTCTGCCTCCAATTTTGCCTGAGCATCCGCTTTTGCTATTGCCTCGGCTTTAGCTTTTTCTTGAGCAGCTAGTGCTACTTTCGCTGCTGCTGCTTCCTTGGCTTTGGTCTCTGCTAATAATTTTGCTGCTGCTTCCGCCTCAGTTTTTGCTTTCGCTTCAGCCGCTAATTTTGCCTGAGCGTCTGCTTTAGCTTTTTCCTGGGCAGCTAGTTTTACTTTCGCTTCGGCTTCCGCCTTTATTTTTGCAGCGGCTTCAACCTTCGCTTTAAGATCAGCATCTAATTGTGCTTGCGTTTCTGTTTTAGATTTTTCTTGAGCGGCCTTTGCTTTTGCTTTAGCTGCTATATCCGCCTGAGCTTCTGCAACAAATTTAGCTTGAGCTTCCGCTCTAGATTTCGCGTCTGCTTTTGCTTTTTCAACGGTTGCCAATCTTGCTTTTACTTGTTGCTCTGGTGTAACCACCGGTTCTATCTTCGCTTTGTTTTCAGCATCCAATTTAGCTTGTGCCTCTAATGCTTTCTGTGCTGCTAGTTCTGCCTCTTGCTTCGCCTTGGCTTCTGCTGCTTCTGCTGCTTGTTTATCTTGTAATGCTTTCGCATCGGCCGCCAATTGTGCACGCATATCTGCTCTATCTTGTGCTCTTTCTTTTATTTCTTCACGTTTGGCTGTTGCTTCTGCTGCCATTTGTTCTTTGGCTTCATCAGTTATTGCAGGTTTGCTGGATGCTAAAACACGCTTATTGTCTGATGAGAATATAGCGCTGACCTCATCTTCATCACTATAATCATAATTGGTTCTTTTCTTGAATTTGTATGCCAAGGTGATTTCATGCGAAGGTCCAAAGTCAGTCAAATCTCCCAATGCTTTTTCAAAATTATACTCAATGGCTATTTGAGAAGTGATGTTCAAACCTAAACCTGCAGAAGCTCCGTAAAGGGTGTTGTACCCCACTTGAGCCCAGATTCCCTTTGGAACGGTTAACATGGCGATTCCTGAAATAGTGGTCGTTTCCTTCCCGAACTCAGATCTCAACAATCCAGAAAATTTAGCTTCATCAAAAAATCCTCCTCTGCCAAAATATCCTGTGTACATAACATGCGCTTGAATGGTTTGACGTGGATCATCTTGAATGAGCTCTGAAGATTGTACATTGTAAAGCACCACATTGTTGATGGAAACACCAAAATCTAAAAAGGTTGTACCATAATTAATTCCTGGATTTACAGTAAGCAAGAGGTTTGACGGAATTTTATCTAATGAAGGGTCAGGAAAATTGGTCACCACATTTGCGGCATTGACACCACTCTTATAAACACCTAAGTTAAGACCAAAGGTTAAATTGCTATCGCGCTCCAATCTTGCATTATAGGCAAAATTTAAAACACCTCCAAAAGTAGTCAGTACACCATAGTTTTGTTGGAACAATCCTAAGCCAGCACCAATGTTTTCAGCAAATCGTCCTGAATAACTTGCTAAATACGTTTGTGGCGCATCTTCAAATTGTACCCATTCTCTCTTATTATAAAGACTGATGTATTTATTTTGTTCCCTGACAAAACTAAACGCAGGGTTAATAGTATATCTATTAAATGTTAATGAATTTCTTACTGGTAGTGAAAGCGAGACCACACCATCTTCTTCTTGAGCCTGAGATATTTGAATGGTACAGAAACAAACTAGAGCCAATAGCATCATTTTCAGCTGACGGCGCCCCACACTTTTGTCAACAACAAGACACCACACTTCTAAGAGACGTTGTTTTATCGGGTTGTTATTTAGAAGGGACTGTTTCATGTTACTTAACTACGGTTATTGAACCTTTTTTGGTCTGCTGGTCTTGGGTGGTGATGATATAATAGAACACTTGATTGATGCTACTCAGTTCCAATTGATTTTCAGGCCAATTGTTGAGATATTCTGTAGTTTGTAAAACCACCTTGCCCTGATTGGTCATGATGACCACTTGGGTATTGGTACCACCCACATATTTTGTTGGAATGACCCAGGTATCATTAATTCCATCGCCATTTGGACTAATCAGGTTGGGTATATTGTCAACGTCCGGGAATGGATCCATCATTTCATTGATTGCAAACAAATATTCTTTTGAAACTGGGCATCCAGAAGTTTGTGAAATTACTAGTTTGTAATCCCCAAAAGAGGTGGCTTCATAATTAGCACTATCTGCACCACCTATTAAGACACTATCCAAATACCATTTAAAATCAGGATTAGTTGCATTGGTGGTTGCCTCAATTTCTAGTGTTTCTCCTAACTCTATCGTGTTTGTTTCAGGCACATTGATTGCGCCTTCAAACCCTTCAGTTTCTAAATCAATAGAACCAGAAGCCGTACAACTGCCCAAATTTACTTGCACAGAATAGGTTCCAGCAACATCAGTTTGATACATTTTATCGGTAGCGTTTGCAATTGCATTACCGTCTTTGAACCATTGGTGGCTCAACCCCCCAATAGTATTTAAGGTTGTCATGCCGTCTGAAGGACAAAATAGATTACCCAAACTGGAGATTATAGTTGCAGTGGCCGCTCCTGAACTGACCTCACTTATGGTGACCCGGTTTGAGAAGGAGTTGGATGTACAGGTGCCATAATTGGTTTTTACAAAATAGGTGCCTTGCTGATTTACAGAGAGTGTTGCTCCATCTCCTACATATACTGAGGTTGTAGCACTGGTTTCCTTATACCATTTAAAGGTAAGTGACGGATAATTTAGAGGCGAATCATTAGTGCCACTTCCAGGATTATCAATGGTCAATAAGTAACTGCCACCAGTGCAATAGGCACCAGTAGATACCAAATTATTAATGGAAAATGGACTGTCTTGAATCTTGTAATATGCCGCAAAAGGCACTGAACTTGAACTGCTCGCTACAGGTGCAGTAGTTTTTATTCTTAATCGATACCCTTCTCCTGCCGTTGTATTTGGCAAAGCAAAATTTAATTTGGCCGGAGAGGTTGTTACCGCTCCTGGTTGAGAGGTAAAAACGACGGTTGCACTTGAAAAATTTCCTGTAGCATCAGACAATTCAACCTTAAATTGGTTGGTTGGGCTGAGAGCAGATTCAGGCGTAAATGCGAATGCAACACTGTAGGTATTAAATGACGGACTTGCGCAAGCCTTACTAAATTCTAAGTTAGGCGTACCAATAACAACCTGTGCACAAAGTTGTCCTGATAAAAAAAGAACAAAGAGGCCCACAAGAAAAGAAGTTCGCTTAAGAATAGTAATGTTACGCATTAAAGGTTAGCTAGTTAGTTAGTAATTTTTTTTAGTTCATTTAAATTGCTTGTTAAATAATAGGCCTGAACAAAGTTGAATACCACCATTATATTTATCAGGATCAAATGTCAAAGAAATGACAAGTACTAAGAAAAGGACAGGTGAAAAAATTTTGGGCCATCTGTAATCAAAAGCATTTAAATGATTTAGTTAGTTTTCAGTATCTACTTGATTTGAAGCAAGGATTTTGTTAATACGCAGCCTAAAGTCTGGTCGTTTTGGGTTTTTAGCATCAATAAAAGTTTCGGCATCGGTTCCTTTGGAATACACATTGAAAAAGACACTGTTACCATACCAATTTTCTAAATCGGCGTTATTAGTATCGTTCTCAGTAAATATGTTGCCTTTGCAATTGTTAAAATACATGTCGGTAAACTTTATGCGCTCTAGATTTTCAGCATTGATTTGGACTTTATTATCGATAATAACAGCCGGATTAAATCCTGAAATCACACTTTTGCGCATGTCAATAGAAGCGTTTTCAGAAATATACAAGGCTTCTTTTACCAGACCAACACTAATGTCTGAAGCAAGATTATCACTCAAATTGATCAACGTTAAATTTTCAGCATTTACGTAAGTACCTTTCTTGCTCAAATCTACCTCCTCTTTCTTGTCATAAGATGCTACAAACAGGCATCTTGATCCATCAGATCCAGAAACATAAGGAGACCTCACAGCCAATGAATTGCTTATGTTGCACTGTGTGCCAAAATTAAATTCGTAATCATTACTCTTCGTTCTAAAAGATACCATCTTTTCCAAATTCACCACACCTCCTAAGATATTGAACGAATTGCCATCAGAATAACTTACCATGATATTCTCTATCACTGTCTTTCTACCAACACCCGCTAAAGTTAGCGAATTGAAATAGCCAAATGCTTGGGTTCGTTTTCCTGCAAATTCAATTCTGACATATCTCATAACACCAGAATTGCTTTCCGCATTCAAGCCGCCATAGCTAATATTATCAAATGAAGTTGGCCTCAGGCCGTAATTTACTGAAGATGCATTTCCAAATTTATTGATTGGTGCATCTCCCAATAAAAAGATACCACCCCAATCGCCTTCTTTCTTAACACTTCTGTTTGAGGTAAAAATAATAGGGTCAGTTTCCAATCCTTCAGCCATAATTTTAGAACCCTTAGAAATGATAAGTGCTCCGTTAGTTTTGAAATCGCCAATAATAACGGTTCCTGGTTCAATGGTAAGGGTTGTGCTGTCAGTTACAAATACACTACCCAATAAAAGGTAGGTATCTTTCTTATTCAGTTTTGTGTCCTGATTGATATTGCCACTTAAAATTTGGGTAGGTTCTCCATATTCAGATTGGTTGGGTCTGAATTCTGTCCAATTGTTCAGCCAGCTATTTTTACCAGTTATTCCTTTTTCCTGTTGTGCGAAGCTGCTACTTACCAGCAGAAGGAACAAGCACAGGGTTTGAGTAAAGTTTTTCATAATAAGGATATTAGTAATACAATTAGGATTCATTAATTAAGATCAAACATATAAACAAATCCTATGAAATACAAATAAAGTCGACGAAATGCATAAAAACATATTTTTTAATAGGTTATTTCCTACAAATTCATTCATAATAAGACAAATTCATTTATTTAGATACTGTTTTTTACGTGTTTTATCTTATTTTTTGATGTGGCTGAAACGTTTCACAACGTAAAAAGAGGAAAAAAAAATCCCAGATAATTCTCTAGGATTTTAAATAGCGGTATAAGTGACCTCAAAATATGCTGTGAAAAAATCAATGTTGTTTTATGAAACTCTTTACAATTTTAATATTTGTTGAATTCACTGTAGGTATGCAGAGATTTCAAAGTCTCTTCGTAAAATAAGATTGCAGAAATCAAATTGGACTTATCCGAATATGGCAACACTTTATTTTGAAACTCAATGGTGCTATCAAAATAAGTATTGGATGCCTGAATATTTTCTTCAAGAGCTTTCCTGTTATCTTTTGTGTCAGGAATTCCTAAAGAGGACATCGTTACACCTGGCTTTGTCGCAAAAGCAATGTTGGGTAAAATTTTAACTATAACTTCTATGCGTTCGTTATATAAGCTTAACAAATCGCCTTTTACCATTTGGTCCAGTTCAGAACGATCGTGATACTTTGAAATTGACACTTTTCCGCTGATAATACTTTGAGGATCTTTTTGTGCAAAACCAGAGCTTGTGATTAGTAAAAAAACAATACTAAGTATTGTAAGTTTAGTTTTCATAATTGAGAGTTAAGGGGTTATTATCGCAAATTTATGTAATTAAACGAAAAAAGCAAGCGTTTGGTCGATTTTTTCTTTTTTTTTCATTTACTGAGGATGCAATTCCTTGAGATTTAGTTTCTTCATTTACAAATTTATTACCCCAAATGATCACTATTTTGCTAGATTGCTACCTATAAAATTGACAGGATCACAGATACTTACTAATTGAAACCAGCATGCATATTGAGGAATTTGCATGATAATCAACTTTAAGATGGCGCTGGTTTTATATAGTATTTGATTTACTTTTACAAAACATATGGATTCACTCACACAAATTATTTTAGGTGCCGCTGTTGGCGAGGCTGTTTTAGGAAAGAAAGTAGGCAACAAAGCCATGCTATATGGCGCTATTGCTGGTACAATTCCAGATCTGGACATCATTTCCTCTTATTTCACAGATACTGTAACCGCTTTGGACATACACAGAGGGTTTACACATTCCATTGTATTTTCTTTAATATTTGGACCGCTATGCGGATGGCTGGTATCTCGCTATGAACGTTATAAAGATTTTAAAGGATGGGCTTGGTTATTTTTCTTCGCCTTTGTGACCCATCCAATATTGGATGCCCATACTACATGGGGCACACAATTATTCTGGCCATTGGATGAAAGACTTGCCTTTAAGACCATTTTTGTCATTGACCCTCTTTACACCCTGCCTTTTCTGGTGTTTTTAATTTTAGCTATGCTGCAACATAGAACTTCCAATAAAAGACGTGTCTACAATACTACAGGTTTGATAGTGAGTAGCGCCTATTTACTTTTAACATTTTTTTTGAAATGGATGGCGTTCACAAAATTCGAATCTGCCTTAGAAGAGCAACATATTACCTACAATCAAATAGATACCAGACCCTCTCCCCTTACCATATTATGGAGTGCCAACATTGAAACTGAAGACGCCTATTTGCTGGGTAACTATTCCTTTTTTGACACCCAACCCATCGCTTTTGTAAGCTATAAAAAAAATCATGAACTTCTGGGAGATCTCGTTAAAAACGAAAAGGTGCAACGCATGATTGCCATTTCCAAAGGTTGGTACACTCTTATTGAAAAGGACGATAAACTTTTGTATAACGATTTAAGATTTGGATTGTTGAGCCTAGAGGAAGGGTCTCAAAAATTTGTGTTCCAATATGAAATTGTCAGTGATGACAAAGGTAACGTTCAATTTGTGGAACAAGAAAAAAACCAGCGGGATGGCAAAAAACTGTTAAGTGATTTATGGACACGGCTAAAGGGGAATTGATGATGGTATAAAATCACTTCACCGAAGGATTATGATGTAAACTGTTTACAACTTTTAACTATTTCGGCAGTTTCGCTTTTTTGAGCTTTGGCAGAGTCGGCTTTTTTAAATCTTCCTATCCTATGGCTAGGCTGCTTGTTTGTTGCTCTGGATTATTTGATCTCGATAGTTCAACTTTAAAATTCTATTTTTAAGGTTTTAATACTGGTAGAATTTTATAGGTTAAATCTGATAATAGTCACGCGAGGTTATTAGATAAAACCTTAGTTTTGTATTTAAATGTAAACCCTTAATTTTATTTTTAGAAAGATAAACCAATAAGAGCATGAGACATCAGATTTTAATACCCACAGATTTTTCAGATAATGCATGGAGTGCCGCACTGTATGCCATAAAATTGTACGCCGATGAACCGTGTACGTTTTATTTTTCTCATGCTTGGACTTTTTTAAATTCAGGATCTAGAACCCACATATCACCCAGTTATATAGAACCACTTAAAGAAAAATCGAAACTGCAATTGGCTGAGCTAAAAAAACAAGCTCAAATGGCAAGTACTAATGACGGTCATGAGTTTGAAATAATTTTCAGTTTGGGCTCCCTTATGGAATCGATAGAGTTTGCAATTAAAAAGCACAAGATAGACTTGGTAGTAATGGGCACAAAAGGTGCAACAGGCGCCAAGAAATTTCTACTTGGAAGTAATACCGTAACTGTCATTAAAAAAGTAAGATTGTGTCCTTTAATGTTAGTACCAAACAATTGTGAGTTTGCGGTACCTGATCAGATTGCTTTTCCTACTGATTTTAATAGATTTTATGGTGAAGAATTACGTCCAATAAAGCAATTGGCCGGTTTGCATGATTCTACAATAAATATTCTTCATGTTAATGGGAAGACTAATTTGTCAGACACACAGAATGCTAACTTAGGAATGCTCAAAGATTATTTAGAAGACTATAAGCATAGCTTCAACTGGATGCCAAATTATGATACCAAAGCACATGCCATCACAGATTTTATTGAAACTAACAAAAGCAACATCCTTACCATGATCAATTATGAGCATAGCTTTATTGAAAATGTAACTAAGGAGCCTATCATAAAGAAAATGGGGTTTCAATCCAAAATTCCGTTTTTGGTCATTCCACGTGTAGAAAAACCTTTATAATTTGAATTGAATTGCCCATTTCCAAGATTTCCTGTCGATGTGTGAATTGTAATGTCATAAGACAATGCATCCCGAGTGGGATAGAAAGTTGCAAACGTAATTCTGTTTTCCACAACCTTATAATTTTTCATTTTTTGAACGCCGACCGACCTAGATATAAATGGAACTTTCGGATTGCACGAACGCCATAGCCCTGATTGCAGCGGCATCCTTTTTTAGCTTGGAGCGGTAGCGGAAAGTTAAAAAAGATATAGCGGAAAGCAGGAATCAGCTCCTAAAAAGTATACTTTAAAACACACTCAATCTCAAAGAAATTCTTTTAACTTTCCTTAAATTTTGTGGCTATTAAAAACTATGGATATAGACAGCATGAGATTGTTATTTGATACCGGACTCCTTGTACTTATTTGGATGGTTCAGCTTTTGGTCTACCCAAGCTTTAGATATTATGACAAGCCGAATTTAGTGATTTGGCACAAACACTACACTGTTGGACTGTCGATAATTGTTATTCCGCTTATGTTTGGGCAATTGATACTAGCCAGTGTGCAATGGTTTAATACGTTATCTGCGGAAACACTTATAAATCTCCTGTTGGTTGTTTTGCTTTGGGCACTCACCTTTATTCAATTTGTGCCACTTCATAAAAAAATTGCTGATAACAAAGCAACACCCGCTTTATTGAAACGTCTTGTAGCGAGAAATTGGTGGCGAACCATCTTATGGACCGTCATATTCTGTTGGAGCGTCTACACTAATTTGTAAAAAAAATGAAAAAAGAACAGTATCACATCCATATTATAGGTGGTGGAGTAAGCGGACTAGTTGCCGCTAAGGTTTTGGAAGATCATGGGTACAGTCCAGTAATAATTGAAGCCACTGACCGTGTTGGCGGACGCGTAAAGACTGATAGTGTTGAGGGTTATCAATTGGATCGCGGATTTCAAGTACTGCTTACAGCCTATCCGGCAGCTCAGAACTATTTGGATTTTGACGCTTTGGAGCTTCAACATTTTCTTCCAGGAGCCACTATATTTACCAACGGACAGCAAAAAACTCTTGGTGACCCCTTGAGAGATCTTTCCTTACTTTTTCCAACCTTGTTTTCAGGTATCGGCACATTTTCAGATAAATTGAGAATCCTTAAACTAAATGTTTTATTAAAGAAATCAACACTCGCTGAGATTTTTGCAAAGCCTGAAAAAACGACGTTTCAATATTTGGTAGACTTTGGATTTACGGAAGCGATGATTTCCAAATTTTTCAAACCCTTTTTTAGCGGTATATTTTTAGAACCTGAACTGGAAACTTCGAGCAGAATGTTTGAGTTTGTTTATAAAATGTTTGGAGAAGGGTTTGCGGCATTACCTAAGGCTGGCATTGAAGCGATTCCGAAACACTTAAAAAATAATTTAAAACGAACCACCTTTCATTTCAATACAAAAGTCGAATCAATAGAAGACGGGACGATTGTCCTTGCTAATGGTACCCAGCTAGAATCCCATTTTACAATTATTGCAACAGAGGCAGGCGGACTTATCTCCACTCAAAAAGTAAAAGACATACCATGGAAATCTTGCGACACCCTGTATTTTGAAACGCCTAATAGGTTGATTAAGAAACCTCTTATTGGTTTGATTGCAAATAAAGACGCGCTCATCAACAATATATTTTACCATACCAGTCTTGATACGAACGCTACAGGTGGTAAAGAGCTGCTATCTGTCACCATAGTTAAGAACCACGGTTTGACCAGCGACGCACTAAAAAAGGAAGTTGAAAAAGAATTACAACGTTATTGTGGGGAAAACGCCTATCGGTTTATCAAGCACTACGAAATAGCTAAAGCACTGCCAAAACTAGCGGACTTAAAATATAACATGACCCCTTCTGAAACGAGGCTGAACACACGCGTTTTTCTTGCAGGCGACATTCAACTTAATGGATCTTTAAATGCCGCAATGCTTTCTGGTGAAAGTGCAGCTTTAGGTGTGATTGATGCACTCTCCAACGAAAGTCCATCATAAGCGAAACTACGGGAATAGTTTAACTATGAAGCTTCATATTGTTTTAACAGTTGCAACGAGGTGTATTCCAATGCTTTTTGGAGGGTAGCCTCAAGAACAATTGCTGGTGCAACGCCCGCTTTTTCTGCTTCCAACCATCTCGAGATGCATAGACACCATTTTGAACCCGCCACAAGTCCGGGGAACTTCCACTGTGGAATTGGCGTGGTTAAATCATTCCCTCTCTCTTTTGTGTATTCTAAAAATTCAGGCGTCATAATGGCACATACAATATGCGTCCCCGAATCTTCGCTAATGGTTCTGCAATAGCCATCTCTAAAATATCCTGTTGCAGGTTCAGTACAGCAAGACTGTAAAGGCGTTCCTAATACGTTTAATTCCATAGGTAGATCTTTTCTTGTAATATGATGATTAATGAATTGGCGGTTACTTTTTGAAATGGACTTGAGGATCCTAAAAATACCTGAAATATTTTCTAGCAATGCCCATGCTAAAGTATGGTATTTCTAGGATTCTTTTATACGTCCTTAACCAAAACCTAAAATCAATCCAAACAAAACTTAGCTATTTCAACAATCCACACAACAGATAAAAGGTACTTCTGTCAAGGGCGACGTCCTTAAGATACGATAGTGCCCAAGATGATCTGACAGTGCTTTTTCACTTCTTATTTTTTGCTTTTCAATATTGGCAGAATAGTCTGAGAATAATTCTTCCCGTATTTCCTTTGGATAACTGAGATAGTCAAAGATATTGGTGATGTTACCAAATACCTCAACCACAAGAACACTAAGGGGTGCGTCTTCTGGCAAGCCATACCTGTTTATTAGATCACTAATTTCCTGATTGGTCCAACTACAACTTCCCGTTTTGACCTTATCTTTATAAATGGCAATCTTCGCACCCTCAATCAGAGAAGCATTGGTAAATGACGCATTTGCTGGAACTGGAGTGACAAAATCTGGTCGCTTTTTATACTTTTCATAAGCCTTTAATAAGGTACGTGACGTAGCAACATCTGGAGTGAAAATTTTTCCTTTAGAACGACTTTGAATCAATTTAGAAACTTTACTTCTGGTTTCAATATCCAAATCAAGGTCATCTACCTGATTAAACAATTGAAATTGAGTAAGTAGATGCCTGGCTTTCTCCTGCTCATTTTGCTCGGTCACGCGGTATTTACCTGTTTGTTCCATGGTCTTAACTAAAACAGATGCCCTATTGAAGTCGGTTTTGACCTTAACAGGATCTACCAGTGTCATCAGTTTTTCATCGAGCAAAATATTCCTGAATTCAGCCCCATCTGCTTGGTTTACCTGAGTATATAAAACAGAGTGTAATTGGGTTCGTGGAGGATCTGCAGTAACATCTTTTCCATTGAGAACAGTTTTCGCAAAAGGTGCATTAACCTTTACTCCAATATCATCTCTATTGACATTGCACAGTAACGTTGGTGCAGGATGTTGCATTCCTGTTACCCGCAATGGCCTGCCAAAACGTCCTTTAGCAGTACTCCATAAGTTAGACTTTCCAACTTCAAGATTGCTCCAATGCCCGTGTCCTACCCTAAATTCATAGGTGAAAAACCCGAACATTTCAGGACTCTCAGGATGTAATCCTGGTGGCAAGGGCAGCAGATAATGAATATCATCGTTACCGCTTGCTTTTTCCATGGCCTGCATTGCTCTTAAACCTGCCATATCATCGGTCTGGTTGGGAGTGATACTTCTGACGTACTCAGGATCTATGGGCAGTATGGGATCAGGCAGCGTCTCATCCATAAATTCTCGATTATGACTTAACAATTGGTCGGGCGCATAACGCAGCAGTCTGCAAAACAGGGTATCATGAGGATCTTTTACCGGCTCTTCCAGCTCCACCCACAAATACCTCTGACGTGGCTCAGTGGCGCTGTATTTTTCATTTTTTAGATAGGGAGAAAAAGCCATGCCTACACTTACAATTTTTGGAACCTGCGCAGGAATTATTGTTGTAGGCAACCTTAGCATATCTGGTTTATATTCTTGTGCACTGCCATGATCTGCCTTAAAATGTGGTGTAATGGTATATTCTACTTCCAGTTCGTCAGGGAATCGCAATTGACCATTAGGTCTCAATAGTCTCGATTTTGGTTCAATGGCATCTATAAAAATTAAGGTAGTATGACCCCGGTTGACGATTCCGAAATCGTCAGCAATCAATGATTCAAACGACGCATAGTGCTTAAATTGGATATCCCCTACTTTCAAGGTTTCTAGGTCTTCGTCCCCATCGTTTTTGAATTTTTTAGTTCTGGAGATAGAAAAGCTTACATTTTTGAGGGCATCCCAACTCCAATCTCTATTGATGCGGTAAACGAGACAACCTATCCAATGATTGCAAAGGTCTCCTTTTGAGCCTAAGGTAATACTGCTGTGATCTGGCGCTAAATGATGTTGGATTTTATTGCTGCATCCAAAGACAACGCGCTCTCCTTTTTCTCCTACAAGAGTCATCCCTTTGGAGACTACTCCCAACTGCTGGGCCAATCTCTCCACAATATCGGGAACGGTATTTTGGTTTTGCAGATTATAATAGATTTTAGTGTTAAGCTGTTCAATAATATGTGGGGGATCTGGTTGTAAATAAATGGCTTTTATAGGCGCTATATTAGGTTTTAAAAGTAGCATGTCATCTTCCACAGCGGATTCCTTATAAAACAAAAATTGCATTGTTTTTCCATAGCGTGAGTCAAGATTACGATCGGCCGCATTCTCAAATCCATAATAATTAGCTTGATCTTTACACACACCCCTGAGCGTTATTCTTATTTTTCGAGCGGTAGGTAAAGGCAATTCGTTCATGGCGTCGATGGTGATAGTATTCATCTCCAAATCATTAAAAGGATCAGCGTCATTGCCTAAATTCAAGGAATTAACGTCTCTGAAAATAATAGGGACGTCCAGTTGCCCATCAAACTCTGTTGGAAAATTGCGGTGGGTTTTATATAACGTAATATAATTTTCCATCCCGCTTTCACTTAATAAGTTGTCCATCCTTAAGGTTTCTACTTCCACTGTAATCTCCACTCGGTCAACATCCGGATCTTCTATTGCAGGGGTTATAATCTTCTTAGGAATGGCATCTGTTGATGTTACCCCACTTGAGGATTGAATTAGTAAGGCTACGGGATCTAATCCTTTTTCCTGATATTTATTTGTAAAGATGACCGCTGGGTAAGTAAGAAGAGGGCGACCGATTTCAAGTACGGGATTTGCATCAAATACGGAGTTGTCGTCCACTAGTGTTTCATTGAAATAGGTTGCTGTTACATTTCTAATAGCCTCAGGCTTATTGATCTGGCAGAGTCCTGGTGCGATATATCTTTTGAACAAGCGTTTTGCAGTGGGACTAGCCGCATTGTTATACAACTCTTCTTCCATTTCTGGACCACCGCCACTGATGTCCATCAGTCGCACTCTAAATTCATAGGTGTTTCCATATAAAAGTTTGGCAGCAACGGGTACCTCAGCAAAGGCATTTGTAGCATTGACATTTTTCGGATTTCCAACGGGATCCAACGCTTCATCGTTACGATAGATCAAAATGGCATCTTCATCTTTTAAAACGACGCTTTTACCGATCCAACTTGTAAAATACATCGGTAACCAATAAGCACCATTGGTATCATTATCAGGCTGGGTTGGGAATACCTGATAGGGTAATTCCCATTGGTCGTCTGCGGAATTACCGAGGCTCACCCCTCCAATTGTGTAAACCTGCTTGCTTTTTACTAGGTTGAGGCTATTCCATTCGGTAGCGCCTTCCATTTTCACATCTATTTTGTACCCATAAACGCCCAAAGGAGCATCAATTCGTTTACCTGGATCTTCAGGATTATGGGTCAACTGACGGATGTACCAAATCAAGATTTGCTCATCATCCCATGCCAACCTGAAACCCAAGTCATTCACTGGATGAACACCGTCTGGCTGCTCTCTTAACAGATTACTACTTACAGGCTGTGCAGCATGTACAATTTTTGCAAAACCATCATTGTATTCATTGAGCTCTGCAAATATTTGGTCCCACGGTGCATTAGGAGGCTCTGGGTCTACCAGTGAAAGTGCCTTACGATAAAGCACAGGGAACAACAAAGGCGCAAATACAGGACGCGATTTATCTTTCAATAATTTTGGGAGCCGCGCAGCATAGCGTTTTACAAAAGGACCATCTGCATCTTCATAAAGCCGATCCTGAATAGCGCTGTAATCGGCATTAACGAGATCAACATACACATAACTTCCCTTATCGTACCAATCAGGATGATCCGCAATAGAAATTTCCGCACTATATATCATACCACAGGATCTTGCAAGCAAGGGTTGGCGAAGTATATGGGCGAAGACCTGTCCCCAACTCATATCATCATTAGTCTTCCAATCTGGTTTTTTATTGGCAGGCTCTCTTATCGCACAATGGTAGCTGTCATCGGTTTTTGCATTTTTATGTCGCGGCGTTGTAAAATTGAAAGCATCACGATAGGTCTCCGGCAAGTATTTGTTTAGGGTGATCTCTTGTGTTTCAGCCTTATCTGTCGTATTGTCCAAATTGATCTTCGCCCCAAATTCAGCAGCAATGGCATCTAACACTGCTTTTTTATTGACAGCGGTAGGAACGTTAATCGGAATTGTTTCTGGAACGCTACCCGCATTAGTTGAATTACTTAAGGGCCATTCGTCCAAACCTTTAATAATCTTTAGTTCAAACTCTGGAATGAGATCAGCAAAAGATGTCGCTACATGATCAGGAGCAGGCAACCCCGTGTTGCTATTAAAAGGATCTTGATTTCTTGGGATTAGCACAATGTTCAACTTCATTTTAGTTCCATCGAGTCCCTGTGGAAAGACCATTGTGGTATATCTTCTCTTAGTTTCCATATCTTTAGTAATTAAAATTTGTTACGGCCTCGTTTCTTAAGCCACTTGTCTGTCTTCTCCCCAAGTTTTTGAAAAACTGATATCGATGACTAGGAAGATGCTGATATCCAAAGCAAAAGTTACCTGGGCCGAAGCATTGGTTTGGTTCCCTATTCGTTCTATAATTCCTTTGGCTTCGATCATTATGGTCACCGTCACAATACCACCAAGTAGATTGGCAGTTCCCTTAAACGTCATCAGGGCCGTAATGATGACCTTGTCTTTATCTGCGTACATTGTAATGCCCATCATATAGGTGACGCTGGCATTTCCTACCACAGGCAAACTCACCACAATTGAAATTCCGAAGGCGAAAGCCAGTTCTAAATTTGGACCTACTTTGGTATCGGCCGCAATCTTTACACCTACTGAACCTACCGCATAAATAGATCCGACACCCACAGAAACGCACATCACACTTAAACCTCCCTTGAATTGGAGAAATGCGCCGGCGGTAGGCAGTAATTGTGTAGGATCAGTAGTGACCTTTAGTGCAGCATTGAAATACACGCCCAAAGCCAAAGAAGCCTCCAGTTTCAAGGGGGTTTGCGCACTGTTGTATAATTCATCTGAAGGTGGAAAACGAACCAGCGGGATTTCTTTGGTGGCTTCAAATTTGTATTCCCAAATTTCACCACTGTTGCTCATGGCGACTTTTAGGCCTTTTTTCATGGTTTCTCCATAATCGCCCTGACTTAATTGTGCCAGTACTTCCAGTATATCTATGACAGGCTGCAGTGCATCGCTGAATTCTATTTCAGGTACAGGCAAGCCATTAGTTCCTGAAGGATCAGCACCTTCATACCCAGTTTCCTTGCTTTTTTTGGCATCAAAGTTCCCCTTAATGGTCAACAAGCGTTTCATTTCTCCAAGATCTACTACCATAGCGAGGTTGTTTACCCTGCTTTTCCAAGTTTCAGCTGCCTCATCTAACTTATCGGCAAAAGAATCGACATCAAAATTCAGTTTACCCTCCACAGGATTCGGGTTCGGGCTGGAAGGTTTATTCTTGGTATTGTATTCAATGTAAATCTTTAAGGCATCAGTATCCACCAAGGGCACTTCAAATTGTGGGATATCAAATTTAAGCGCTTTGTCTATGACACCATTGGCACCTTTTTGAAGCATTGTCATGCCTTGATCTACAATGGCCTCCCCTGCTTCCTCTATTTCAATCGCCATTAATTCCAGCACTTTTGTTTCACCATCTTTTAAGGCATTGGTAACAAAGGCCTTCACAGTGTTCCCCGCGCTGTCTATACCATTTAGCATGGGCATCGCTTTACCAAAATTGTCAATGGCATTGCCTATATTTGGAAAAATGCCATTACCTTCCATCAAACGATAAGCATCAGCAAATACAGGCGGTGTCTTACTCAAGAGTTGTTTGATGCCGTTTCCAAATGAAGGGGTCAAAAAGAGGGCTTTTTGGGTCGCAGTGGTTTGTAAAAACCCGAAATTAATAGTTTGGTTCGAAGGATTTTTTAGGATTTCTATAGGATGTGCAATCCGCAATAATTGACTGCTGACCACTGAAGGATCAATAACCTGGTTCTTAATCCATGTCCCTGTCCGGATAAGTGGTACTGTAGTGCCTGAAGGGATAGGGCTAACTTCCCCCGTTCCCGCTTGATGCTGCACCACCGACCAACTGCCAGCTTTTGGCAAAACCACCATTCCTCGCGCTGCCACGACAAAAACAGGGTTTCCATTTTTATCATTTGCATTATTAACATCAAAACGATTGATACGCATTTGCTGATTACTTTTGTTCACATCGATCACGCAGTCAAGATCACCGCCAATACTCCCTTGCTGAAGGTCCAATAACTCTTGCAATTGTTTTGGTGTCAGCGGTTTTCCGGCAGGCGCAACCTGAACATAACCTAAAATTTTCTTGGAGACCACCCTATTGTTGGTATGGCCCTGCGTCGGATTTTCAATTTCAACATCGGCATCAAAATAGACACCACCGCATTTCACCGGTTCCGGATCTCTTGGTCCCGATTGGATGAATTCTACGCCTTTGATACCATCCACATAGGTTTGCCCATTTACAAAAGTATTTGAAGCTGTATATTCTTTAACAGACGGTGCGTCTTTAATATTCCTAACATTAAATACCCCTTTAATTGTTCCTGGATGCACTTCAAATGGTGCGGTCACAGTTTTAAAATCGGCATCAGTGAGGTCAGGATCCATAGGGTCGTTTCCTATTTTCAAATAGCGATAGGAAAAATCGAAAAGACCATCCGATTCGGCTTTCCATCCACTGTCTGTCCGGTAAATACGCCCAGTACCTGTTCGGAAAACGGTAATGGTACGCACTACTCTTATCCCCCATGGATAGAGAATGCTCTTCACCTGAACGACTTCATGCGCTGTGCGCCCCATCATCACATCAAACTTTGCCTGACTTGTTTGCGCCATAGCAGCTGTAGGACTCACCCAATCACTAAAAATATTAGCACCATAACCTGTAATGTCCATACGGGAAACAGGCACTCCTCTGGAATCTTTTAATTTATTGGATTTTGTCAAGGGACCAACCAAAAATTCATTGTTGAAAATTTCTGTCACACGGTGTCCAAGATTACTTTCTCCCGATTTTACGCCGAGTTGATCAACAAGGTTGTTTAACTGAATGATATAGCCCGGAAACATAGGACTGTCGTTCTCTACATGATTGGAGAAAGATTTGCCAAAATTCCCCGAAGTGAGACTTAATTGTATTCCGCCTTTATATCTATTTGTTCCGTCGGTATTTTTTCGAAATTCAGGACGGAGGTTGTTAATATCTGGTTTAACTGTCTCTATGAAATTTTTAGAAATATAACTGATGGCCTTTAATCCGAAGGGCAGTGTAAAAGTAGAAACAGTATAATTTTGAGGGTTGTCCTGAAAATTGTCCACTAGCGAATTGACCACGGGAATTGGTGCAAGACCTACCAAATCCTGATTATTGTTCCAGATACGGGTAGCACCTCCATCATCTTCATAAAAAAGTGGACCAGCTTCGGGATCCATAGCGAGTTTTATGGAGGCTGGTGGGTCAGATCTGTCCGGAGGAGTAAGATTGGTTACAGGCTCCCAGGCAATTTGAGGCAAAGCAAAGGAGCGCGCCATTTGGCCTTTTACTTTAACTTGCATCCCTTCTACAACAAATGGCCAGCTATTTTGCACAACCGCCGTATTTTCTTCTGTGCCCTGTGTCACTCTACCGGTTTTAACGATGACCATATCACTACCGACACTAACTCCTAACTGGTTGGCATTACTACTGATATCCAATAAGGCGAATGGTTCTGCAGAGAGTCTCCCACCAAACACAATACCATCCCAAGCGTTTTCAAGATTATAACCTGCTATTTCTTTAGCAAGTACTTTTGCGTCATAGTTAGTAGCTAATGTCGGTTCATTTGATTGGACATTTGCATCCCAATTTGGTTGCATCCCAATACTTTCCAATAAATTATTATTAGTTTTTGAAATTTCTTCTAAATAGGACTTAGTAATCCTTACGGCACTCATGACCTTCCCTGTTGCAAATAAGGTCTTGGTGTCGTCATTGTTGAGTTCTTTAATTCGCTTCTTGGTAAGAGCTATTCTATCAGCTGGTTGTTTTCTAAGGAGAAGAGGTGATACTCTTGAGGTCCTTCTACTTAAAATACGTGAGATGTGACTATCACCTATAGAAGGGGAATCCTCACTATTAATTGGATCTGAATTTGCAGTAGTGTTATTGTCAGCGTCAGAAACCGCGGGTGTATCATCTAAATCAGTTACCGATGAGGCTCCAAAAGAACCAAAATAAAAAGACGTGGATACCTTGTCTGTAAGTTCATCAACTGGTCTATGCTTTACCGCACAGATAAGCATGTTAAGACTGTTTTTGCGAGAATTGTTAAATGTTCCTTGACTTCTAAATATCCGTTCCCAAGATTTTAAATTTCCGACATAAGGGTCAGGCAAGGTCGGTAAATATCCATAGAGTCCGAAAGACAGAAAGAGGTTCCCCTTCGTCACTTTTAACCAATCTTTATCAAATTCTCCAAATAGGAGGCAAGTATTGACTTGAGAAACGGTGAAAAGCGCATTTTCAAGAGCGATGGCGACAGGTTTTGGAAGGTCTTGCTCTCTTGTTTTGGATATATTATCGGCAATGATATTACCGTCATACAAGTAAACCAGTCGTCGATCTTCAGAGGCCGACAGCATTAACACCGAAGATTTGGTGCGGACTTCAAAAGGTTCGCCATTAACTTTTATTGGTCTGTCAATATTAAAATCAGTATCACATTGTGTGGTTATGTATTCTTCATTTTCCGCACCAGAACTACTCATCAACAAGGGCGTATTCTTTAAAAACTTGAGATCAATAGAGGACTTATGGGGATGTTGTCCATCCTGCCATAAATCAGGATGTTGTGATGTACCGGAGCCATCTGCGGCATGATCCAAAATACCAAGGTATCCGGGGGAACCCACAATTAGAGGCTGTACAAGTCGGACATCGTCATTGGCCAAATTTGACCATGCTGCTCTTAAACCCTTGTCACATTGTACTATAATTCCGCCATTGCCTTGGGCTTCCAAAGGATGATCCACATCTATTTTTGCGGTAGGCAAATACCAATAGCTCTTTTTAATAGCTGCGCTACCTGAAAGACTAATGAAATTGCTGCTACTTTCAGAAACTTCAAATTCAGTTTTGTCTTGCTGCAAAGGAAATGCAAGCACCTTTAATAGTGAATTGTAATCTATTGTTGGATTGGGTACGGGATTGTAGGTAAATTGTAGAGATTGCCCATACATTTTTGAAAAGGAATCCCCTATTGCTAAGGATGTAATTTTTTTTGTGGTGCCGTTCCAATTAAATTGGAGGGTTTCTGGCAATTTGAACTCACAGTTTCTAGCATCCTTGCCATATAGTGACGTTTCAGATGAGGTGGCACTGTTAGCTTGTTCCAACTTTAAGGAGACCTCGATGGTTGTATTGGGCAATAGCGTAATTTTCTTATTGACAAGGCTTGCTGCCTTACTCAATTTAATACTTCCAGAGGTCACTTTTATTCCAGCAAAAAAACCTTCTGCTGCCTCTGCAGAAAAAAGTTTCGCATTCACCCAAACCGTACCCCCAACTATAGAATATTCAGTAATTAGTCTTCTAGTAGAGATTCTATCGACCTTAGAATTAAATAAGAGCACAGGGTCTGTACCCATATATAGGGTGGTCAATTTAATAGTTTTATAAACATCTACCCAAACATAACGGCCTTCAGAATTGATAAATGGCCCCAAGTTCTCAGAAGTTTTGGCGCCATTGGCCCAATCTGGGATACTGCCTGAAATTTGCGAAGTCCTTGTTGGGATAGTCCGAATGAATGTACGGAAACCATCATCTTCAGACGCTTCAATGGATTCCTTAGCGACGGTTTCTATGCTCTTCAATCGGTCACTAGTGATGTTTTCCTTGTTGTAGAAATTAGAATTAGCGAACAGTTGTTCGCCGCCAATGTCTTCATTTTGAAGTAAGGAATTGGCGATTCTTTTCTGTGCGTTTTGCAAATCACTTGCTTGTGTGTCATTTGAAGTTTTCAAATGACCAGTGATATGCTCAAGGAGCGAGGCAAGTTGAAGTTTGTCCATAATTCATGTCTTTAGAAGATACTTATTGCTAAGTGCCATTTAAAAATTAGGGAATTATAAAACAAAAAGTGGGGACTAAAAAAACTATTAAGAAAAGCCTTGAAAGGCACTATTAAAATCGATGATTAAGTTAGAAGGGAAATGAATAGCATAATATTATGTAAAATTTTGAATTTCTCCTAATATTTTAGCGATAAATATTTAGACTCAATGCCCAGGCTAATATCCTGTGATTTCGTGATTTATGATATTTATTCTGTCGTTGTGATGTCGAGGGATCCGTGATAATGCAATAGTATCTGGCAACATTTAATAGTTCCTAAGAGTACCACCTATTTTAGGATCTATAAAATATGTTCGCGTAACTGATTGGGAAATAAACGAAGAGATTAAAAATGACTAGTTGGTTCCAATACAGAAGCGACCCTTTTGAAGTCGCTTATTATCGTGTTTAAAGATATAACTGCAATTTATAGATGTAGACTATTGAACTTTTTGCAACCATCGCTGCACATACTCATCATTTCTGGCGTACCACTGTGTACTTATGGCATAGATGAATCCATTTCTTTTAAATTCATACTCCCATGTCCAACGGTCTTGGTCCTTTTTATCCTTCACCGCAGCGGATTTTTCAGCATCGGTAAAATGTTCCGGAACTCTCAAAAAAAGAGGCATGTTAATATCAAACATCACTTTGGAATGATCCTTTTTGCATAATTTATCTAAATCAGCATCGGACAAGTTTTTGGCTGCTGCAGAAATTTTTTCTTGAATCTCATTGTTGGTATAAGGTCTATTGTTCATAATTGTTTAGGAATATATTTGGTTTACTTTAGGACTATAACCGAAGGGAATTATAGCGCCTTTGTTGAATGGAATTAGAGAGGGTCAAGATAGGAAGATTATTTGTAAAATGAGCGCTTCGTATGTCAGGCCTTAAATTAATTTACAGATCATGACAAAACAAGCAGCTCTTGTTGCTGTTTTCTGAATTCTTCTTTGTTTATGCCCTTCTTTTGTGCGCTAAGATGGCATCACTCATAAACATCTTTAAAATTCCTTCCTAAAAAATTTCAAACCACTTAAAGCTTCATTATTTTTACACTGTTGAAAAAGAAAATCATTATTATCGGTTCCGGAATTGGAGGTCTAGGTTCAGCTGCATTGTTGGCTAAGTCTGGATATGACGTGACAGTCATTGAAAAAAATGCTAAATTGGGTGGTCGTGCCAATATTTTTGAAGCTGAAGGCTATACGTTTGATATGGGCCCTTCTTGGTATCTCATGCCAGATGTTTTTGAGCAGTATTTTAAATTGCTCGATGAAGACATTTCCAAACATTTAGATTTGGTAAAACTCTCCCCTTCTTACCGTGTCTTTTTTTCCAATGATAAAGAATTACCCATTGTTGATATCCATTCTGACCTGGAGAAGGACTTGCCACTTTTTGAGCAGCTCGAGCCAGGGATTACGCCTAAAATTAAAGAATACCTCAAACGTTCTGGTGAGCAATATGAAATGGCCAAGGATACTTTTATGTATCGGAATATGGGCTTTTCATTAGATTTTTTAAAATGGGATGTGATTAAAAAAGGGATTGAACTCAACCCGTTCCAAACCATGCAATCCTATCTCAATAAATGGTTTAAAAGTGAGCGTGTCAAAAAGATTTTGGAATATACCTTGGTCTTTTTAGGTTCTGATCCTGCAAAAACACCGGCCATGTATAATATTATGAATGCCATCGATTTCAATATGGGCGTTTACTACCCCAAAGGCGGCATTTATGAGATTGTAAAGGCATTGGTAACCATCAATAAAAAGCATGGCACACATTTTATGACCAATAGCCCAGTGTCAAAAATTATAGTTGAAAATAAAAAAGCAACTGGCGTTCTCCTCGAAAATGGAACTGTTTTAGAAGCGGATATCGTCATCTCCAATGCCGATCTATGGTTTACAGAAACCCATTTACTTGAAAAGCAAAACCAAACCTATCCTGAAAAATATTGGGAACAGGCTGTGTTGAGTCCGAGTGCGTTTATCATGTACCTTGGCTTAGATAGAAAATTAGATGTTTTAAGTCATCACAACCTGCGCTTTGGTGGTGATTGGAAGCAAAACTTTAAAGAGCTGTTTGATACGCCAAAGCTTCCTGAAGATCCTAGTTACTATATCTGTAAGCCGACGGAAACCGATCCAGACTTATCGCCACCGGGAACTGATAATTTGTTTGTTCTAGTGCCGATTCCTCCAGGGTTAACGCTTTCTGAAATGGATATGGCAAGCTACCGCCAAAAGGTTTTAAATATGATGAAAACCGACTTAAATCTACCGGCAATTGAAGAATACGTTGTCTATGAGCGGTCTTACTGGAGTGATGATTTCCGAAGAGATTACAACGCCTATAAAGGCACCGCTTTAGGATTGGCGCATACTTTAAAGCAAACCCTGAATCGGCCCTTAAATTACAGTAAGAAGGTAAAAAACCTGTATTATGTTGGTGCTGGTACAAGTCCGGGCATTGGAATGCCTATCTGTTTGATTTCGGCTGAACTGGTCTATAAACGTATTCAAAACATTAAAACCTCCAAGCCCTTAAAATCGCTGTAATTTTTTCCTAAAGAATTTCTTTAAAAAACAGATAGAAAAACAGGACTGCTCCCGTGATCACATTGATAAGGGGGAAATAGGTATAGTATTTAAATAGTTTTGAGCTGTTATAGATACTCAGTAGTACGATCACTATATAAACAATTCCGAAGAGGATCGCAATAAACCCTACATAGTAAAATCCGATAGACGCAGAGATCAAATAGGCCAGTAAGCAAAACCATAAGGCCTTTTTCTCACCAAGCATAATGGCCAAGGTATTCACGCCTGCTTTTTTATCAGCCTCAATATCTGGTACCGCAGAATAGGTTTGCATCCCAAAGGCCCAAATAAGACCTCCAAGCACTGCCAGCCATTGAATATGCGTATTTCCTGTGATAAAAAATCCAACGAGTGCCGGAGAAACATATATAATTGCAGAAAAAAGAACGTCTAAAGGGGGTTTACTTTTTGCTCTTATAGGCGTCGCTGAATAAAAAAGTCCTGTAAAAAGAAACACTACTAAGGCGAGCTTTGTGGGCACATTAACACTCAAAAGTAAAGGCGCAAAAGGAAGTAAGAGCAGTACAATGATCGTCCAGAGGCTCCTATGTTTTTCGAGTTTCAACACCGATTCATATTTTGTCTTTTTATCATTATGGATATCGGTTTGATAGTCATAAATATCATTGACACCGTAGATAAACACATTAGCTGGCAAAGAAAAAAATATTCCAAATGCGATTAAAAGAAGCGTTGTGGAAGCATCATATAAAAACAGATTCCCAGATGCGATGACACCCACAAGAAAAGTTCCGAGGACATACATCCAGAATCTCGGTCTTGATAAAAAGAAAATCTCTCTTAGGGTCAGTTTCATAGCAGACAAAAATAAGGTGATAGAATCATTTAATCTAACTATTTACCTTTATTTGTTTATATTATTTAAATATTTGTTAGACAAAAAACTGAAAAATTTTTCAATTCATTTCGCTTCCAAAAAACCACGTGTATGTTTGTGTTGTTTTAAAAATGACCATAACTAGATATGGGCTTTTCGGCAAAAATCAACTAACTTCGTTTAACAGTGGACACCACCAGTTTTATTGGCGACCTCCAAAATAATCAGGTGCAATGACTGCAAGAGTAACCTTATCGCTTTTTAAAATTAGCGAATTGAATTTTTGGAGTACCTTTAAAATGAATGTTTGCAGTTAGTAAAACTACAACCAAGAAATGAATAATGGTGTTAGCATCGTTCAGATGGATCTCACCTCCTGTACCTTACATCAATCTATTTATTATTATTATTATTATTATGAAAATAAACTTATTGTCTTGTGATGCCCAAAGACCCGATAGAAGAGCGATATCCAAATGTATTGCAGAGTTTTCATCCAGTAGTGATGAAGCCTTATCCAATGAACTTACAGATATACTCTTAGAAGGCGATGCTGTAGTTATTGAAATGAAGGATAAAAACTCTGGTTCGGCTTTACGAGCTTTTAGAAAATTAGATCTTGACTATGAAATTATAGAATGAATCATATTAGCATCAAGAAGTGCTTTATAAGATCTCAAAAAAAATACCCCTAAAACTTGCATCAAAGTGAATACTTAAGCAAGACCTTTGTGTCAGACTTTAGATTAACAAACTGATTGTTAGTGGTTTTTGGTTACATGTCCTTAAAATAACATGTTATGTATCAATTTGAGTTTTATAGTGAAGGCACAACCTTGCTTAGGACAAACGTCAGGCAGGGCCTCTGCCTCTCTGGTAAATCGGCTGTGATTTTCCAAAGAAGTTTTGTACTTTTATTGGCAAGAGCTGAGACCATAAGGGACTCATGAATATAAACGTCACCCATAACCAACCAACAAACCACTAATAAAATTCTACTCAAAAGATCCAAAAATAACCTCTAACTCAAAACAATTAGTAAAACCAAGACTTCTCTAAAATGAAAAAACACACGATTTTAATCTCGGCTGTACTTGCCTATTTATTTGTGAGCACATTTAGCCTTCAAGCTCAAGACAATACCCTTCAAGAACTTGAAGACATTGCCATTGTAGATCAAAAAATAATGATGCCCATGCGCGATGGCATTCGTTTGGCAACGGATATCTATCGTCCAAAAACAGATAAAAAAGTACCTATTATTTTTTCGCGGACCCCTTACAATTTTAATTCTTGGAGAGATGGCGAAGAAAATACAGGAACAGCAAAAAGAGCTTTGGAAGCGGTTAAAAGGGGCTATGCCTATGTGGTTCAAAATGAACGCGGCCGCTATTTTTCAGAAGGCGAATGGGATATTTTAGGAGTCCCATTAACCGATGGCTTTGACGCTTTTACATGGATGAAGGACCAACCCTGGTCTAACGGCAAAATAGGCACATTGGGCTGTTCTTCTACTGCTGAATGGCAAATGGCTGTTGCTGCTCTTGATCATCCATCTCATGCGGCCATGGTGCCCCAAGCTTTTGGTGCAGGCGTTGGGCAAGTTGGAGAAATTACCGAGCAAGGCAATTGGTATCGTGGTGGCGCTGAACAAATGCTATTCATCGCTTGGCTGTATGGTGTAGAGCACGATAAATTTAAACCACGCATTCCAGCCGGTGCCACTCAGGAAGATTTGATCAGAATCTCCAGATTTTACGATTTAGCACCTGAAAATCCGCCAATTGATATGGCTGAAGCGCTTAACCATTTACCTATCCAGGATATCTTAAAAAACATCAATGGAAAAAATGAGATTTTTGATAAAATGATCGTCCGAAAACCAAATGATAAAGCTTGGTATAATGGCGGACTTTATAATGATACTATGGACATTGGTGTACCTGGTTTTTGGTTCGCTTCATGGTATGATGTGTCTATCACTCCAAACCTCGCTTTATTTAATCATGTGAGAACTAATTCCAAAGACCCATCTATCAGAGATAATCAATACTTGGTAATTGCACCAACCTTACATTGTAGCTATACGCGAGCCACTGAAAACACTATTGTTGGCGAACGCAGTGTTGGCGATGCGACACTTAATTACGATGAGCAAATTTATGGGTGGTTTGATTTGTGGCTGAAAGGAGAAGAAAATGATTTTAGAGAGAAAACACCTCGAGTGCAATATTATACCATGGGAAGCAACAAATGGCAAGCAGCAGAAACTTGGCCTCCAGAAAATGCCACTTTAAAAACTTTTTATTTAAATAGTAATGGCAACGCCAATAGCCTTTTTGGTGATGGAAAGCTGACCACATCAAAAGCAAAATCTGACAGTCCAGACAGCTTTACTTACGATCCTATGAGACCAGTACCTTCTTATGGCGGTAATGTATGTTGCACAGGAAATGCTATTAAAGGAGGTGCTTTTGATCAACAACAAATGGAAACCAGAAATGATATTTTGGTGTATACCACTGATGTTTTAGAAGAAGGCGTAGAAATTTCCGGTTTTATAGAATCTACGTTATATGTGTCCTCAGACGCCAAAGACACTGACTTTACCATTAAACTTATCGATGTCTATCCTGATGGCACCGCCTACAATTTGGATGAAACCATCCAACGTGTCAGATATCGCGAAGGGTATGACAAAGAAATGTTTATGGAGAAAGATAAGGTCTACAAAGTAGATTTGACGCCGATGTCTACCAGTAATTTCTTTAAGAAAGGACATCGCATCCGTATTGAAATATCAAGCAGTAATTTCCCTCGTTTTGCCCGTAATTTGAATACTGGAGGCAATAACTACGATGAAAAAGAAGGCGTCATCGCTCATAACAAGGTGCATCACTCTGCAAAATACCCATCACAAATAAAGCTCCCTATAGTTTCCAAATAGAGTGCTTATAAATCAGTAGCTCTAAAAAAATAGAGTTAAAGACCAAAGTAGCTCACTAACTACCTAAGCTTTAAAATCCCAAGTCATTTCTTGACCTGGGATTTTTTATTTACTACGATTTAATCCTCACGGAAAATCGATTCTCAGTTCACCAATGCATTCATACCAATATAACCCAATAAAAAACGGATGATTTTAAGATATCTGAAAATGCGAAAGTCCACTAATTTGACGTGGTTGATTCGATGCTGATATATGTGCTTCTTTTAGCTAAACTTTAATATATGGACCCGCTGTAGCACTCTGTAAATAGGCTATTTTTGCAGAATCAAATGAAAAAGAGATGGTTCTTGATATAGTTGTTGCGGTGCTTTGGAGCATGTCTCCATTTGGAGAAGCGAAACTTGGTATCCCCTATGCCCTATTGAATGGGGTAAATAAGTATTGGGCTTTCCTTTTTTGCTTTTTGGCAAACGTGCTCGTTTTTCCTATCATGATGTTCTTTCTCAAGGTTATCAATCGTTATTTTTTTAAGTGGTATTATTATAAAAAGTCGGCAATTTTCATAGCGCGGCGCGCTAAAGCGGGGGCTGGAAAAAATGTCAAGAAATACGGTTTTTGGGGCCTCATGATTTTTGTGTTGATTCCGCTTCCTGGAACAGGGGTTTATGCAGGTACGATTGCAGGCTATCTTTTTGGGCTCGAAAAGAAACAGTCTTTTTTGGCAAACACTATAGGAATTTTCATTTCATGCGCCATCGTTTGGGGAACCACTGTTGCGGCTATGGAAGGTTTCAATTAATAGCTTCTGGATTAGGATCAACTGACTTCAATATCTATAAGATGATTACATTAGTTCCTGAACATTGGTTGTATCTAAAATCTCGAGACGTTACATAAAAAAGCGAGGATTTACCTCGCTTTTCCAATCCCATGTCTTTGCTTCCTAATTTACTCTTCTACCGACTTTAAATTGTCATCAGAGTTACGGTCAATCAACTTGTTGTAAGGGTCAATCCCGGCTTTCAAAGGTTTTTTATCCGTAATGATCGTAAAGGTATTATCCCCAGATTTTAGCCACTTGAGTTTAAAGTACAACGGATTCTTGATCGTTACACCGTCATCATTTACAACGTCTTCTCCAAACAAGCCAACATCAACCAAATTTTCCTTGTCATCTACGGTATCCTCTTTCCCTTTATTATCATAATAAATTTTCTTGGAATTTACTGTAAAAGTGGTTTCCCAAGTGCCATTGTCCAAAGCTTTGGTTTTGGCATCCATCACTCTATTTTCATACAACACGATCTTTTTAAATCCATCATCAACCTTATATTTCAATGAATCTGGCGTCACGGCATATATGGCATTATACAAATCTTCAGAAGTTGGATAAAAGCCTTTCCTATTATATTTGAATTCTTCCAAAAAGTTTTTTAAGCCTCTGTTCACAACATCTTCGCCCATGGCATCTTGCAAATCGTACATGATCATAGAGCCTTTTTCATACCAAATATATTGCCCCGTCTCAACATCCATCAAGGAACGTTCTGGTTTGAAACTAAATTTACGTCCGCTCAAATAGGTGTCTAACGAACTTTTTAAGAACGACTTGATTCCGTTTTCGCCATATTCTTGTTTCATCGTCATTAACGACGCATATTCTGCCAAAGTTTCTGAAATGATATTAGCACCAGACGTTTTACTTGGGGTCACAATATGGCCCCACCATTGGTGCGCGACCTCGTGAGACGTAATCCTAAAGGCATAATTATAACTGTCTGCTTTTGAAAAATCAGCCACAAATCCAAAATCCTCAGAATAGGGAATGGTCGTCGCGAAAGACTGCGCAAAATTAGCATACGCCGGAAATTCTATAACGCGAATTACGGCATGAGGATACTCTAAAAAGTTTTTTGAATTATAGTCTAAAGCAATTTTGATCCCTTTTATAAAATAGTCGAGGTTCCTGTCATGCTTTGGTGAATGGTAAATTTCAATGGCCACCTTTTTTCCACTTGGTGCTGTCCAAGAGTCTTTTTTAATAGCGTAGTCTGCAGAAACAAAACTGAAAAAATAATCGGTTTTTTCTTCCAGCTTATACTGGAAATAACTTCTATCATTTTCTTCCCACTTCTTAATTAATGTTCCTGGGGCTATTGCTGTTTGTCCTTTGGATGTACTTACCGTGGCTTCAAAATGTAGATAGTCGCCATCCTCATTAAATAGATTTTTCTTTAAAGCGGTACTATCTGTTCTTGGTGGGAACAAATAATCAAGCTCCTCTAACCCATATTTTTTACGCACCCCGTTATCAAACAAAACCCGTTCATAATGGAAAGACGGAAAAATAGCGTCTCTGAAAAAGGTACCGTTGGTCAATATGGCGGTTTCAGTATCTGAAGAGAAGCCATGCGTCGTGGCCTTTGTTTCAATCACTAAAGACGCGGTTTCTTCTGGCTGTAGACTTGTTGGCAATTGGTAGATGAACATCCGATAAGCATCATCTGCTAAAAAAGGTTTTAATTCCGTTCCGTTATAGATGACTTTGGTGATTTCGGTATCGGCTATCGGAAAGCCTACGTTCAATAAAAGCGTATCAATGGGCACCTCAAAGTTATTGACCACCTTAAATTCGCCTTTTGCAGCAACACGCCTATCTTCAGGAAAAATATCAACAAATGCTTTTAGATCAATGACTTGCACATGTGGCTTATCAATATATTTACTGTATTTTTTTTCAGCATCAGCATTGAGTTTTTCACTGTAATTACTGTTTTCCAACTGATTCAAAACTTTTAAATTGTAGTAACTATAGGCGCCCACAGAGACAAATGCCACTATAAAAAACAGCATCATGCCTAGCGTTTTTCCACTAAAACGTTGTTTTGCAATGGTCAAGCGTTCCTTCCCCGAAGCAATGAAACCACGGTTCCAAAACACGATCCCGATGGTTGCCAGAATACAGGTGAGTAAAATCCAATACAGATTCAACCAAAATTGACCGTATAGATAATGTCCAAAGCCATTCAAATCACTTAAAAATGATCCAGGAGTGCCACCAAGAATAATCAATGGATTGGATGTTTTTAGAACTAACACTGAAAGAATAGGCAAGCCCACATAAAGGAGAATGACCATAAAATGACCTAAGAATTTATTATTGACCAACACATGAATAAAAAATGCCAACAGCACAGTCATCAGAAAGCTAGGGAAGATCGTCGTGAAATTATAGGTCAGGTACATACCCAGTTCATAGTTGAAATAGCCATTAAAGGTTTGATACAAGATACCGACCACAACATTGAGCAAGGTCAACACCACCGCAACGCCAATTAAAGCAATTATTTTTGAAAGGTACAAGGTGCTATTGCTAACAGGCAAAGCATCATAAAACTCGAAAGTTTTATTTTGTCTGGTTCTGTGCACAGCTTCCCCTGCATAAATGACCAAAATGATGATAGAGAATAAGGAGATGCCACCTGAAATTTGGGTCACCATATAGCGTGTTAACGGTAGTGATGGTGTGCCAAAAGTTTGATTGGATTGGTAGGTTGCAAACGCTGCCACCATGATTCCAAGAACGATCAAAATCGCAAAAGCATTTTCCTTTACAATAGACAGAAATTCAATTTTACTTAACGATAACAGGTTTTCTCTACGTGCTTTTGAGTTGAACTGCTGTACAACTTTCGGAACAAATGCAGCGGGCACATACGCCTCTTTTGATTCTTTGGCCGATTTCTTTTTTGAGGACATTAAAAAGCCCTTATAAGAGAATTTAAATAACGTAAAAAAGAAAATGAGAAAGGAAACACCAAGCCACAATAAGCGGTTGAGCGCGAATTTTCCAGAAAGCGCTAATTGGGTAGTATTTAATTCGTTAACGGTCCAATACTTTGTTATAAAACTATGGGCTGTTTCACCGAATGGATCCACATAAACACTCAACCACTCGGTATCTAAATTAGCTAACAATTGCCCAGAAACGCTGGTTAAAATAAGAATGACGATACCGCCCAAATACAAGATGGACATGCGTTTGAAAAAAGTCATCACACAAAAGAACAAGCTGCCAATAAAAAACGAATTGAATGTCAATAAATAGATAAATGGTAAGGCATAGGACGTGAAATTAAAGGAGGTATATGTTCCGTAATCAGGCCTGTCCAGGAAAGCGCCAATACCAAAACCGATCATAGCACCAATAACCGCTGCAATATTCATCACGGTAACAATGGTGAAACTGCCAAAAAACCGACCTAGAATGTAATTTTTTTCAGTAATAGGAAACGTAAAATAGGTCTGTGCTGTTTTATGCTCCTCATCCCTATAGACTGCAACGCCCATAATAGCGGCATAAAAAAACAAACTTATAACACTCATCCCACCCAAAATACCAACAATGGCGTTTGGACTATTGGTATATTGCGCCGTTGCTGAATCTGCAAAAACACTCAATAAAAGGGGAATGATAAACATCAAGAAAATATAGATGTAGGTTACTGGGCGTCTTAAACGGTATTTCAGTTCAAATAAGAAAATCTCCTTCATAATTATACGGTTTGAGGTTGGTTAATACTATAGAAGTAAAAATCTTCCAAGGTGTTGTTCACAACCTCAAAGCCCTCCTCAGGATGGGTATCACTAAATACATTGACGTTCATATTGCCACTACGTAAGTAGGTGGAAAGCACGGTATATTCAGCTTGGTATCTTTCAATGTCATCCTTTTCAATCCGTTTGCGAAATATTCTGTTGTTTAAAGAGTTGGTCAATTCTTGGGGATGGCCTTGTACAACGACGCCTCCATCATTAAATACTGCCATATTTGTGCATAAATTCACCACATCATCAACAATATGCGTTGATAAAATAACCACGGCATCTTCACCCAATTCACTTAACAAATTATGAAAACGATTTCGCTCTAATGGATCTAAACCCGCGGTAGGTTCATCTACTATTATCAATTTAGGATTGCCTATTAAGGCTTGTGCAATACCAAAGCGTTGGCGCATCCCACCGGAATAATCACCCAAATTCCGTTTTCTGAATTGGTATAAATTCACTTGATTCAAAAGATCCGCCACGTAAGCCTTTCGGTCATTGACACTGTGGATGCCTTTAATTTTTGCGATGTGGTTGAGCATCATTTCTGCAGAAACTTTAGGATAAACCCCAAAATCCTGAGGTAAATAACCCAATACTTTTCGTAATTCTTCAGGTTGATTGAACACATCTATCCCATTAAAGTCAATGGTGCCACTATCAGCAATTTGTAGGGTTGCAATGGTGCGCATTAAGGTAGATTTACCAGCACCATTGGGTCCCAGCAGTCCGAACATACCTTTATCGATTTCGAGATTTACATTGTTTAAGGCCTTTGTGCCGTTGGGATAGGTTTTATTCAGGTTTTGGATAGAAAGCATAGATATAGTTTAGAAGGTTGTTGGTTTCATAGCATTAGTAGCAGCTTTTTGGATATTGTTACAATCGTAATACTAGATATTTTAAACAAATAGTACTAAACAAAAATCCGATGCAGTAAATAACACCACACTAGATAACCGCCTTTTAGATGTTCGAGGTGTAATTAAGGACTAAGGCTAATTATAACTTACCAATTCACTTATTTCTGGGATTCTTCGCTTTAGACAGGAATCATAATATCAATAGGATTTTCAACGATTTTTGATCCGTTTGTACGTCAATTCGTAAATATTCCACTCGGCCATTCTACACAAGATGCTCACGCTCGCATCTCTCATTATATAACGTTCTCCAAATTTTATTATAAATTTCTACTGAATTTCCAGGTCTACTTTCATCATGTTTCTTCTCTGTGAAATGGTGAACGGAAATTTGGGAGGACGAAAGTGTTTCGTTTTCTGACCAAGAGCAATTATAATATAAATTTTGGTGTCATAACAAACAAGTTCATAAGTTCATTACTATTAATGATCAAATCAATCATTCGGAAATCTTCCTTAAAATCTCAATCATAAAAAATATAGTAGAATCCTCTCAAGAATATTTTATTATATTTAAAAACGATTAGATTTACAGAAATATAAAGCAGCTCCTACGCTGGTTTACATACCTGTATATTGATCAAAGCTCCAAACCCGACAGCTAAGTATGACGAAAAACTACTCAAAAATTATAATTAAATACCTTGCTTTTCTTCTATTTATTCTAAGTTTTCAATACGTAAAAGCTCAAATTACACTTACCCACAATGTAGGAAATACGCCCATTGCGACAGACATGTTCTCTTGTGATGTTTCAGAATCCTGGGCAAGAACATTTACGCTTTCTGATTTCGGAATATCAAATAATGATAAATTTGTTATTAACTCAGGACAGGTTGCTCTTTATAACGCTTTAGGAGGATCAAGTTTACGGTTTGACATTTATAAAATAGATTCCAATTTCCCAACGTCCTCCTCAATTACACACCTTATCGGAAGTAGTCAGATCGTTCCCATTCCGATTATAGGAGCAACACCGGAAATAATAAATGTAGTTTTTGATATTCCTGTTGTCGTCCCAGAAGGCACGCAGCAGATTTTGGTTCAGGTCAGAAAATTGTTTGATATCAATACTATGGATACGGCTATTGCTTATATAGCAGGAACCGAAGAAGACACTGATATGTCATGGTATTGGGGCTGTCATGTGGTCTATAATCATACACCCACAGTTGCTCTTGACCCTCCCGTAAATGATGCTAATTTTTTTATTAATGTGACTGGAGAATTACGCACCACAGCTGATTTGGGCGCCCCCACCCTTTTAACCCATAATGTGTGTGATGACGTTATAAAAGTCAACCAATATAGTTGTAAATGGGGCGGATTAAAATATGCGAGAACATTCGTTCTAGACGATTTTGGAGTTTCTAACAATGAGGAATTTATAATTGACAGAGGTCAAGTAGCCTTTGCCAGCGTTGGTGTTTATGACGTCAAAATTCAGTTCAATATCTATAAGATTGATGCTAATTTTCCGAGCTCGTATTCAAATGCCGATTTAATTGGCAGCAGCCAAATTATTGGGGTGCCATACTTCGGTTCGGCAAGACCACAAGTTTTTGAAATTATATTTGGAACTCCTATTGTCATTCCCCCCGATGTTGATAGAATATTGGTTGAAGTTAATAGCGCAGGTCTAGCGTTTATAGCGGGTGGCGCACAGAGCAGTGATGTCTCTTGGATACGGTCAGAAAATGGCGGCTGCCCTCCTTTTCAGGAATACAAAGCGGTTACAAACCCAAATATTAATTTCTTTATCAATGTCACCGGAAGAACGAATCATGTCACCAATAATTTTGAAATGAATATTTCAAATAATTGTTCTGAGTTTTTAAAGGAGTTTCGGGTAGAAAATAGTGCCAATGTCGCTTCGGTGCTATGGGATTTTGGGGATCCTGCCTCAGGGACTGACAACAATTCTACGGACATATCACCCTTTCACGATTTTTCAGCAGATGGCAGTCATACAATTACTGCAACAATTACGTCTAAAGATGGCAGTATTGTGGTGATCAGCAAAACCATTGATGTTAAGGAGCCCCCAAATGCCTATGGCATTAATAACGTTTATGCTTGTGAAACCGTTTACAATACTGGAATTTCATCCAGTTTTGATCTCTCAACAGTTACCCAGCAAGTTTTAGGTGGACAGACAAATAAAGTGGTGACCTTTGTGGATGGTAGGGGCCAAAAATACACTACACTGCCTATGCCATTTACAAACAGCGTTAAGAATAAGGAAACCATTACAGTAAGAGTAGCGCATGCTAATAATACGTGTTGCTATTCTGAAACCACTTTCGATGTCATTGTGAATCCTCTGCCGAAATTAAGCCCTATTCCAAATTTTACCAACTGTGAAACTAACTCCAATGGCTTTGCCAATTTTGATTTAAGCACTGTTGAAAACATCGTACTTGGGGGTCAAACCGGGATGTCAGTGACGTATTTTGATGGCGATGGGAATCAGCTCCAAAGTCCGCTGCCAAACCCTTATGTCAACCAAATTCCAAACGAAGAAATCATTACGGTGAGAGTCACGAATGATGCGACAGAATGTTATAACGAAACCAAATTTACCTTATTTGTCAATGAACAACCCATGGCAAATCCATTGGACACCTTAGTAGGTTGTGACACTAACGCCGACGGTTTTTCAGAATATTTTGATACTTCAACTATTGAAAGTCAAGTTGTAGGTTCTCAGACTGGAATGGCAGTTACATATTTTGATGCCTCAGGAAATACATTGCCAAATCCTTTGCCAAATCCTTTTACCAATACCGAAGCTTACACACAGCAAATTACAGTCAGGGTTACAACTCAACAAACTGAGTGTTACGCGGAGACCCTATTAAATCTAGAAACAGCAACCCAACCTCATATTAATCAACCGGACAATTTGTATGCTTGTGATGCAGGTGATGGTTTTGCATATTTTAACACCTCTTCCGTTGCGTCAACGCTTCTAGGCGCTCAATCAGGATTGGAAGTGTTCTATTCTGATGGTGAAGGAAATAGTCTGCCAAGTCCATTACCAACGTCTCTATTAAATACGATGGCCTACAGTCAAACCATAAATGTTAGGGTTGAAAACAGATTGAATCGTCTTTGTTATTCTGAGACTTCTTTTGACCTTATCGTAAACCGTTTACCAGAAATTAATTTAGAAGCCGCTTATTTCATTTGTAATTTAGAGCCTTCCATGAATTTAGCTGTCAATCCAAATTTCCTCAGTTATGAATGGATTTCGCAAGATGGTGCTTTAATTTCATCAACACCAAATGCCGAAATAGTAAACGAAGGAACCTATCTGTTAACCGTCACCCAAGTAGAAAATGGGATCATTTGTGAAAACACCTTTTCATTTGATTTAATTCGGTCTGTCTTACCGCAAATAGAGCAGGTCAACTATGGCCAATTAGGGGCTAATTTTATTGAGATCATAGCTTCGGGTGATGGTCATTTTGCATATTCGACAGATGGCATAAACTATCAAGACAGCAACTATTTTTCAAATGTACAAGGCGGCATTTATACGGTGTACGTAAGAGATAAAGATGGCTGTGGCGAAGATTCGCGAAACGTTATAATTGTAGACTACCCAAGATTCTTTACACCAAATAATGATGGTTATCATGACTATTGGCACATAAAAGGAATCACTGCATTTCCAAATGCCACAATAATGATATTTGACCGATATGGGAAATTATTGAGCCAATTGGCATCAAATGATGTTGGTTGGAACGGACTTTATAACGGCAATCCCTTAATAGCAAATGATTATTGGTTTACTGCTGATCTTGGCAATGGGACTCATTTCTCGGGGCACTTTACGCTGAAACGTTGAAAAAATTGTTAAACAAGACTAAATACAATGTGGTTACTAAATTATAAAGTTTGTAAAGCGGAAACTGCTATTTTCATAAACTACTTATTAGAAAAACCGTCCTGATGGGTAAAGCTAATCTACACAGTCTTACTCCCGATGCTGCCGATACTATTTTCATTTCGAAGGATAGCATCATGCTCAAATGGCTTATGAGCTACTTCTTAAATACCACCTTAACGCCACTGGATCTCTAAGAAAAGATCGGCTTTGTCGTTTATGTTTTGACCAATGTTATGCTATTTCAAGCCGCTGGAAATGGCAATAATATCCCCAAAAGCATTTTTAAAAATTGCGTGTGGATAGCCAATGGTTACCCCTGTGCGGGCTGGCATGGTCAGTTCATTATAGATAACCGCTGTGATTATCATTACTATTTGCAATACTTGTAAAATCCTTTAGTCTTACCCTAATTGAATTTATTGTTATTGTCCTAATGTTTGTAAGATGTCCTCAATTGAAAACTCGGCCATGCAAACATATTGGTCAGACGCGCCATAATACATCGTAATGGTGTCACCATCAACCCTGTGACCATTTGTGAAAACAACATTTCCAAAAAAACCATTTTTCTTCATAGGCAGCGATTGGTTCCATAATAGGGGCTTCTGAACGGGCAATTAGTTTTGTGGGATCATCTAAATCCAAAAGTAGCGCCCCTAAACAATATCTATTTTTTTCTGTGGCACCGTGGTAGATTTCCAACCAGCCCTTTTTTGTTTTTATAGGCGCTGCCCCAGCTCCCAAACGTTTACTGTCAAACTTCCCTTGACGTGTTTTGGCAATACACTTATGATTCCCCCAATGGACGGCATCCGGCGATTCTGCAAGCCAGATATAATTGCCCCCTAATTGGGGACTACTAGGGCGGTGAAGCGCGTAATATTTGCCATTGATTTTCTCTTCAAAAATAGCGCAGTCTTTATTGTGAGGGCTGAAAATCATTCCTTTCCGCTCAAAAGTCTTCCAATCTTTGGTAGTTCTAAGCCCAACGCCCACACCGTTTGGCGAGACCATGGTATAGGTTAGATAGTAGATATCGTCAATTTGTGCGACCCTGCAATCTTCAATTCCGTAAGATTCATAGGCGCCTTCACCAAAAAGGGAAGGATAGGATTCGTCCTCTGAAAAATGTATGCCGTCAGTACTAGAAACCAGCCTCAAATGTGATATGGTAGTGAGATAATCAACGCCATCATAAGTAATTACTCTGGCATCTGAAGCCTCCAGACTAGGATCTTTTAAATCAAAATTTAAAATTTCCACCTTTCCGTTCTCGTTGTAAATAGGTACTGAAAGCGATCCTTCGTCCTGAACCGTGCGCTCAGCCACACGGACAAGCAACCAGGTTTTTCCATTGAATTTGAAGACACCAGGATTCAGGAGACACTCAATGATCATAAGTGCATCGCTAGACTTCAACATTTCTGTAGAAAGTATAGGGTTTTGTTTATTTCGAACTGCAATGTCGCTCATACGTATATTGGAATTAATCACTGTCTGATAAGATACTTAAAACCGTCTTGCTATTAGCTTCAAGAACTAAGACTGGTTTTTATCTAACATTCACATTTTTACTAACATATAACATATTAATTGTATGGTCTATTTCCAAAAAATGTTTATGTTGAAAAAGCAAGGTGACCCAAAAAACTTGGTATGCCATTGCGAGTCCCCCTGGGCGGTGCGTTATTGAGAGGACGAAGGACGAAGCAATCTGTAAGTTGCATAATTTTTTTTTTTCTTTAATCCCTGGTAAGATTTCTTCGTTCGTCTATTCCCTCATCAGATTGCTTCGTCGTGCCTCCTCGCAATGACGCTTTGGGAAAGGGTATATTTTTTATATCGACTATTTATCGCAACGATAAAAGATCATCACAAATTGAGATCTTCAATTATTAGGGAAGCGACTCTTACATCGCATCGCGTTTTATTTTGATAGATTTTAGTGCCTCATAATTTTCTGTAGCAATTGACTCAGCATCTGTCACCATCTCTTTCCCTATGGAAGAGGTCAGAAAAAAACCCACCGTTGATGAAATGGCCAGCCCAATAAAGGGGAAATATTTAGAAGCAGATTTTGCGGCTACCGTCGCCCCTGCCCTTTTTAAAAGTAGAATCACGGCTTCTTTTCCCAGATACTTGGAGCCAAATTGCACTGCTTTTGCAGCCAATACTTTTGAGTTCTTTTTATCGAGAAGTTCCGTGATAAAATTCTGTTGCTCTTCTCCCAAACAGTAAATATCCCTGACATGAACCCCCATTCGCATTAACAGGGAGATATCTACCCCAATATCAAGTCCGGGTATTGGGTTGACTCCATTGACCGCTGCAAGGGCGGCGTGCATGCCTACAATTTTATTGGCGAGTTCTTTTTTTTTTGCTAAGATTTTGTTGCTCGTGATATTGATATCCGCTATAAACCGTTCCTGTTTAATTTTACCCAGACTGGAATAAATGTCATCCAAAAGTTGACTTAAGTCGTATTCTTGGGGATAATCGGCAGAGGTTAAATAAATACCTTTCAGACTGTAGCCTTCGAGATTTTTTTTGAGGTTATCGAGAACCGTGTTATAGGTTTCTTCTTCGGAGATATTCCGTTTTAAAGCTCTGTCAATTGAAAAGTCTATTTTAGATCTGACCGCAAAAACAGGCATTTTTATTTTTAAAAGTTCGTTGATTAAGTATAAGTCATCTTCATAAAACCGATCCGAGGTCACTAAAATGACGCAATCAAAATTGCTGATATGAAATTCTTCTAGATATTTTTCCTTTGGAAAATTTATGGTAGAGCATCCCGGAAGATCATAAAAGTTTAAGCCGCGATGTTCGATTGGTTTACCCACTTCCATGGTGGTTTCTACTTCGCCAACTTCTGCAATATACTCGCCAACAATGGCATTGATCAATGACGATTTCCCAACACCGCTACGACCAATGATGCCGCATTTTATTTTTGCAGATTCAAAGGTATCGAGATCAGCTTTAAGTTTTTTCTCGAGATTCGTAATGTCTTGGTTCTTGCTCATTTTTAGTTAAGGGTACTTGGAGTGATTTCGTCTGGAATTATTCGTATCGTTCAAGGTACTAATTTAAGACATTAAAACCGAGTGACAAATCTGAGCTCCTGCTCTTTTTAGCTTGAAGAAAATACTTGGGCGAAAGCTTTTCCATTTGAAGAAATAGCGCCGCCTTTCTTGTTTCTATTCGTTATACAACAAATACTTTTCTCTGGTTTTGCTAAAGGATTCCAATCCAGGTTTCCAGGATTCTTTAATGGCTGCCTCAGACATCCCTTTTTCTATCTGTTTCTGTAATTTTTTAGTTCCCGCCAGTTTTGGAAAAAAGTCATTGAAAAACGATTTTTGATCCGGTGCTGAATTGTAAGCTTCTATCAACCAATCCAACCGCACTTCACTAAGGCGTTCCACAGCTCTTAAATCTCTTCCATAACAAACTTCTCCTTGATGCTTTGGAGTTTTAGCTCCAAAATTTGGTTGTGGTGTAAAGCTGAAATCGAATGTTTCTTTTGGTAAAAAAGGCGCACCAAACACCTGAAATTGCATTTCTGTACCCCGCCCACAACTTAACGTCGTGCCTTCAAAAAAGCAGACACTAGGATATAAATTAATTGACTGGGCATTGGGAAGGTTTGGGGAGGGTTTTATGGGCAGATCATATGCTGAATTATAGGTATAATTCTTAAGAGGCACTACCGTAAGGTCATTTTGAATACCATTTTCCAACCATTTTTCGCCATTGATCATCTTGCCATATTCTCCAATAGTCATCCCATAAACAATAGGCACCGGATGCATGCCTACAAAACTTTTAACATCGTTTTCCAAAATAGGGCCATCGATATAATGTCCGTTAGGATTTGGACGATCTAAAATAATGAGGGGAATATTAAGTTCTGCCGCAGTTTCCATCACATAATGAAGCGTGGAGATATAGGTATAAAAACGAACGCCAACATCCTGAATATCAAAAAGCATAACGTCAATGTCCTTTAAAATTTCTTTTGGTGGTTTTCTATTTTTCCCATAAAGAGAAAAAATTGGCAGACCTGTTTTTTCATCAATACCATTCTCTATATGTTCGCCAGCATCTGCAGTACCACGGAAACCATGCTCAGGTGAAAAGACTTTGGTAACCTTGATGTTTAACGCCAGTAACGAATCAACAAGATGGGTGTAGCTCTGTTCGCTTTCATCTTTAAAAATGACGCTGGTTTGATTGGCCACTACGCCCACGTTTTTACCTTTCAGAAGATTAAGATACGCCTCTGTTCGATTGGCGCCTACAACAATCTCTGGCTTTTCAACAGTAGGTTCTGTTCCAATGTTTTCGCTAATTTGGTTGTTCTTAGGATTGGAGTTACAAGCTAAGAAAGTCATAAAGCATACTAAAACGTATTTCATAAGTCCTAATTTTTTTAATTGATTAATAATAGCCACTGTTGTATTCTATAGAATCAAGACCGCTGCGCTAATAGAATCAAGAACAAAGACTTGATTGTAACTAACTATTTAGACTTTTTTTTATTTAGTCTTGTGTGAATTCATCGGTTTTTGAACTATCCTCTCATCTTTTACAGCGTCAATATTAGGGTTTCAAAACCCCAAAATGCACTGGATAGCTTTTTGAAATTGAAGCGGGTAAGGTGCCCTTCGCTTCTACTTCACCAAAAATGATTTCAGCAGAAATTCTGTTTGCAACGTCCGTATTTTCATAGGAAATGATGATGCTTTCAAGGCTTTTTAAATCGGTTTCCTTCAAACTATATTGGCTTGCAAATACAGTCAGTATCGTTTTATTGTCTTTTGCGATGGTTTCAATGATTTTTTTATCCTCCTCTGAAATGGCGTTCGTGATCCGACTATTTTTACGATGATAGCCTATAATAATCCGATCGTATTGTTTTAGCTCTTTGATAAGTTTTTCTTTTGAAAGATTGGAAATATCAGTAATCGCACCTCTCAATTGCAGAGCCTTCAAAAATGGATCAGCAGAACCATCCCCCAACTTCAAAAAAGCCAACTTTTCTTTCGTATTTTTATTTAAAGGCAATTGGGAATCAAGATTTTGAATGACCGTTATGGCATTCTGAATGGCCTCCTTATACAAAACAGCATTCTCATTTTTATTTAGGTCCTCCAAAAGATTTTCCGTTTCAATAGGTTTATAGTCGTTTAGGCCCGCATCAAATTTTGCCATAAGGATTTTCTTTACAGAATGTGACAAACGTGCCTCTGTAACATCATTTTTATCATAAGATTCCATAATTTTTGAAATGGCTCTGGGGGCATCTTCAGTAAAAAGAAGCACGTCATTACCAGCCTTGAATGCTGCCAAATCAATATCGCCAGGTTGTCCATAATTTGAGGCACCTTTCATATTTAAAGCATCTGTAAAAATGAGGCCATCATAGCCTAATTTTTCTTTAAGGAGTTCTGTCACTATTTTGTAAGACAGCGACGACGGTAGACCTTCCTGACTTTCTAAATTGGGCACGTTTAAATGCGCCACCATAACACCTGCAATCCCTTTGCGGAAGAGTTCTTTATAAGGATAGAGTTCTACCGAGTCAATTCTTTCTTTTGAAAATGAAACCGTTGGCAGTGTTTTGTGCGAATCTGAATCTGTGTCTCCATGTCCCGGAAAGTGTTTTGCACAAGCTAAAACCCCTGTACTTTGCAGGCCTTCTGTAAATGCCCATGCTTTTTCCGTAACGTTCACTTTATCCTCCCCATAAGAGCGGACCCCAATGACAGGATTTTTGGAATTTGTATTGATATCCACAACAGGCGCAAAATTGATATGGATGCCCATGCGGTTGCAATCTTCACCAATTTGTTTTCCGATGTTTTCAATGATCTCATTATCACTAATGGCACCAAGCGTCATATTATACGGATATCTTGCAGTGCTATCCAACCTCATGTTCAGTCCCCATTCGCCATCCACCCCTATAAACAAAGGGATTTTGGAAATGGAATGGTACTGATTGGTTTGCTGTGCTTGACGCATAGGTCCGCCTTGAAAAAATATAAGGCCTCCTATGTGAAATTCCTTGATAAGATTTTGAATGGAATCTGAATGGGCAGCATCCCGGTTGGAATATGTACTTACCATAAACAACTGTCCAACTTTTTCGTTGAGCGACATGGTGTTGTAAATACTATCAACCCATACCGTTCGCTCATCCACTGGAATGGGGCGCTTGGTTGTAATTTTGGCACAAGATCCTAGGGTAAGAATCACAATAATGATTAGCGTTAAACTTTTTTTCATTTCTTATTCGAATTATAAGTGTCAATAGCCTTTCGGATGCTTTTGTGCTCCATTAGGAGTTTTTCGGCCATAGCTTCATCCACGTGGGTTTCGTTCATGATCATTTGAACGCCTCTCGTGACCAACTTTTTGTTTGACAGTTGCATGTCTACCATTTTATTGCCTCTTACCCTTCCCAGTTTAATCATAACCGTGGTTGAAATCATATTCAAGGCTAGTTTTTGGGCGGTTCCCGCTTTCATTCTGGTGCTTCCGGTAACAAATTCAGGCCCCACGACCAATTCTATGGGATGATCAACTACCAATGACAATGGCGAGTTCTTGTTACACGTAATGCAACCGGTTATAATCCCTTGTTTCCTTGCTTCCTTAACGCCACCAATCACATAGGGCGTGGTCCCAGAAGCCGCAATCCCAATAAGAACGTCATTTTTGGTAATGTTATGTTTTTTTAAATCTTCCCAGGCCAGTTCGGTATTATCTTCGGCATTTTCAACCGCCTTTCTAAGTGCGGTATCGCCTCCTGCAATAATCCCAACCACTAAAGTGTCTGGTACCCCATAAGTTGGTGGACATTCTGACGCATCCAACACTCCCAAACGGCCACTGGTTCCTGCACCTATATAAAACAGCCGTCCACCATCTTTCATTTTAGAATATAGGGCTTCTATTAATTTTTCAATTTGAGGAATGGCTTTTTCAATGGCTAGAGGCACCGATTTATCTTCGGTATTCATATTTGACAGCAGCTCTAAAGTGTCCATTTTTTCTAAATCATTATAATCTGAGGCTTGTTCGGTAGTCAATTTATGTTTCATACGATTAAAATTTTTATTGGCTATTTTGAAATAGTGTTAGGATTAAGAGCAGTATCTTTCTTTTTAACAAGTAAAAGACAAATTATGGTAAGCAACGCGTTCACAAAGATATTCATGAATCCGAAATCAAAGTTATACCAATTAATAAAAGAGTAATTTAAAATATAAGTAACTAAGGGCGTTAAAATACAGATGTACGGAACAGCGCTGTCATAAATTTTTATTTTGGTGAAAATACCTAATAGAAACAAACCCAACAACGGTCCGTACGTGTATCCCGCCACTTTGAATATGGTTGAAATCACGTCGCCCTTACTTTCTGAAAAAAGCATGATAATCAGAAAAATGAATGCTGAAAACCCAAATAAGGTACGATTTTTTAATTTTACTTTTTCCTTCGAAGTTTTTGATTGAATGTTTAAAAAATCATATGTAAACGAGGTAGTTAAGGCAGTTAAGGCAGAATCCGCACTTGAAAAAGATGCTGCCGTTATCCCTAAAATAAAGCTGATTCCTGCAATGATACCGAAATGGTTTAAAGAAAGCATTGGGAATAAATTATCTGTGTTGATAAAATTTCCATTTTCCATATCCAGTTGAATACCAAATTTTTCAGCATATAAATAAAGCATGACTCCCAAACCTAAAAACAAAAATTGGGCAACTGCCAAAAAAACACTAAACGTTAGGATGTTTTTCTGAGCTTCTTTTTTACTCTTGCAGGTCAAGGTTTTTTGCATCATATTTTGATCTAGGCCAATCATTGCCACTGCAATTAGAATTCCTGAAATAAATTGTTTAAAGAAGTTGTTCCCAGAATTAAAATCCCAATCAAAAATTTTGAAATACTCATGATTGGTGACTGAGGTAATGGTTTCTGAAACACTAAAACTCAAAGAATCCTTTACCACATATATAGAAACCATAACGGCCAAGAGCAAAAAGAACGTCTGCAAAGTATCTGTCCAGACAATGGTTTTAATACCTGATTTATGTGTGTATAGCCAAATGAGTGCCAGTATAATAATAACCGTAGCAAAAAACGGAATTTGGAACGCATCAAAAACGGCATATTGTAAAATTTTAGCAGCGAGCAGCAGTCTTAAAGCAGCGCCAAAGGATTGTGAAATCAAGAAAAAACATAGAACCGGTTTTATATGTTTTGATACCAAAACGGGTTTCTAGATAATTGTAAATTGAAACCAATTTTAAATCATAATAAATAGGAACAAGAACATAAGTTATAAAAACGTACCCTACAATATTTCCAAAAACGAACTGTAAATAGTAAAAATAATTATTACTGACCATGCCAGGGATAGATACGAAAGTGACCCCTGATAACACGGCACCAATCATCCCGAAGGCAACAATTTGCCATGGGGATTTTCTATCACCAGTATAATAGGATTCTTCACTTGAATTTTTGGAAACGATGTGTGAGATCAGCATCAATATTCCAAAATAGATGGCTATGATTATTAGAATTAAAGTAGCACTCATTTGTGTAGTTAGGTTTTATGTAAATCTTTCGATCTGGTTTTTTTTATATTTTTCAAATATAACGCCACTAGTCAATCCATGGAACTATAATTGATCAAAAATTCTTTAGTAGATTTTAATAGCTTCAAGCTGTAACTTAAACGTTTTAAAGTCCTCAAAGGTATCCCACATTTCTAGAGAAATATGTAGAATGCCCCTATTCATATTGTAGTTACAGCCATTCAAAATCATCGCCAAGCTAATGATAAAAGGCCCTTAACAAGAATTGGCCAACACGCCACGGCTTGTATTTTGATCGATCTATAATTTTTCATAGCGTTGAGATTGTTGGTTTTAGTTATCGTTTATAAAAGACGCACTTTTTTGCAATATATTGCATTCTTAAGGCTAATACTTAGAAAATGCAGAATGAATTGACCGACACGTGCTTCATCGTCTATATTTTTATAAAGATTTTTTTCTTATACAGCACATAGCATAGCAGCCAAAACATAATGATATGACTTATAGCGAACAGCAAGGAACCATTCATGTTACCAAATATAGGAGCGAATCCCTTAACAAAGAGATACTTATATAAAGAAATTTTATCTAGATTTCCCTCAACTGGAATTTTGATCAGATAGCTGATTGTTTTTGCATACAAGCCGGAAAACACAAAAATGAACAACGGATTCGATCCGAAATGGACAAATGGTTTTGACCACACTGCATACTTTTTATAATCGATGATAAAAATCAGAACAGCCAAAAATAGAGTCCCCAAACCTGCCGTAAAAAGCACATAAGAACTCGTCCATAAAGGCTTGTTAATAGGGAAGACGAGTGCCCAGATGCTGCCCAATACAACCATCAATACACCATAAAGCAACAATTTTCTAATTTTTAATACAATGGAGTTTTCGGTGCTCATCACCTGGCCAATGAGATACCCAATAATCACGGTTCCAATTGCAGGGATGGAAGACAGCAAGCCCTCTGGGTCAAAAGGAATCCCAAATCCTTTGTAGATGTGATGCTCACCAAAAAGAAACAAGTCAAAACGTCTTACCAGGTTCTGCTCCAAAGAATAAGGATCAGAATGGGCCCCATAAAATAGCAACGCCCAGTATCCTAATAAGATAGCTGCCAGCACGATCAACAACCTGTACCCTTTAAATATGAAACACAGCAAGGCACCGGCGCCGTAGGCTAAAGCTATTCTTTGTAGAACGCCCATAACTCGCACTTCCGAAAAATTAAAAAACGGATATAAATTCAGACAAAAACCTATTAAAAATATAATTAACGTCCGCTTAAGGATTTTGATCACTATTTTTTGTGACGATTCACCACTATTTTTTTTAAAGGAAAAATATACGGAGAGTCCAACAATAAAAAGAAAGAAAGGGAACACTAAGTCTGTTGGAGTGCAGCCGTGCCATGCCGCATGTTTCAGTGGTGCATAAATATAACTCCAGCTGCCAGGTGTATTGACTAGAATCATCAACGCTATGGTCAAACCTCTTAAAACATCCAACGAAATTAATCTCTTTGAAGTATCCATAATTTCATATTTTAGCCGAGATTTAAAACAATCTTCTTCAAATGTATAATAATTTGTCTGATTATGCGACATTGAAATATTAAACATGCAGAATTTTGCATATATTTAAACAAATATTGCATTCAGATTTTAAGTCAGTTGGGAAAATTAAATTGATATGAAGAAAAAAGAGCGTCAGAAAAAAATAATTGACGAAGTGAGCATCAACAGAAAAGTCAGTTCGAGTTATTTATCTGAAAAACTTAACGTTTCTGAAGACACCATAAGAAGAGATATAAAGGAATTGGATGACCAGGCTTTATTGGCCAAAGTACATGGCGGTGCTATTTCAACCATTCAAAAACTATATCATTATAATGAAGATGTTATTTACAACAGGGAAAACAAAGTGCGCATAGCTTTAAAAGCCATCACCTTAATAGAGGATGGCATGGTGATCATTATGAGTGGAGGAACCACCAATTTGATGCTCGCCAAATTGTTGCCCAAAAATTTAAAAGCAACGATCTATACTTATAGTTTACCGATAGCCATGCAACTAACCGAGCATTCGTTAATTGAAACTATTTTTATTGGCGGTAAAATCCACAGGAGCTCCATGGTGACTACTGGTATTGATGTTATTCAATATTTATCAAATATTAGGGCGAATATCTGCTTTATCGGCGTGAGCGCCTTAAGCGTTGATCACGGCATCACTGATGAAGGATATGAAGTTTCCCTAATTAAAAAAGCGATGATCAATGCCTCACAGCACACGGTTTATTTAACAACTTCCAACAAATTGAACTCCATACTTAACTACGATGTTTGCAGTTTCAAGGAAATTGGTACCGTTGTAACTGATTATGACCCTGAAGATCCCAACCTAAAAAATTACAAAGATGCTGGGTTAAATTTGGTATAGGCGTGAGGCAGGCAGATTATGAAGCTATCGATGTCTTTGTACGCTGGAAAAATTTAAAATATCACATCCATGAAAAAAATACCTTCAGTTATTGCGATAATCTTTATAGCATGCCTCATCGTGTCATGCGCGCGCAACCCCTACGCGCCCACCAATAGAGTTTATAAAAAACAGAGCAGAGCACTTACTCAAGAATTAAAAGAGATACCGCCTCCTAAGCGCGGAATAGCAAATACTCTAAACTATGCTGAACATTGGGTGGGCACCACTAATTTCAACCTTAGAAAGCCCAATATTGTGGTTATTCATCATACCGCGCAAGACTCTGTTGGACAAACGCTCAAAACATTTACTTTAGAAAGAACCCAGGTAAGTTCGCATTATGTCATTGGTGAAAATGGAGAGATCTACCAGATGCTTAATGATCTTTATCGTGCTTGGCATGGCGGAAGTGGTCAATGGGGCTCCAATACAGATTTAAATTCCTCATCTATTGGTATAGAACTGGACAATAATGGCATTGACGGTTTTTCGCCACTACAGATTGCGAGTCTGATGGAATTATTGAAAGATCTGAAAGAGAAGTATAAGATTCCGACCGCTAATTTTATTGGGCATTCTGATATTGCGCCCACCAGAAAAAATGATCCCAACAAAACGTTTCCATGGAAAGCATTGGCAAAAGAAGGTTACGGATTATGGTATGACGACATCCCTGATGAAGACTTTCCGTTTTTTGAAATTGACAGCATTAAGAACACCGAAATGCCTCAAGAAATAAAAATAGAGGTCAACGACTCTGTTATTGTAGACATTATACAGACCCTATATGTAGCTCCACTCTTAGATGTTTCCCCAAAGGTTGCTCTTAAGATTATTGGGTATGACGTCAGTGACATGCCTGCGGCCATCAAAGCTTTCAAACTGCATTTTATTCAAACTGAGGTAAATTCTACCCTCACAGATTATGATTTGAAAGTGCTGAACAATCTCTATAAGAAGTATTTATAGGACACGCTGTTGTCCGGCAAAGAATCAAGACCGCTGCGCTAACAGAATCAAGTACAAAGACTTGATGGTAATTAATAGATAAGGAGACGTACTGCGGAAGGACAATTGCCTGCCCTATCTCCATGACATTATTTCGAAAAAGCTAATTTTCATTTTTAAAAACTAGTAAAAGCCTTTGTTACCATTGGGTTTATGAAACTAAATAATAGTTTAATAGGTCACTACTTAACTATAACATAGAAATCAAATAAAAAAAATACCCAGCTATCATGTCAAAAATCAATAGTGGATTTTTTGTGCTAAAATCTTTCGACTATTTAGCCCCAATCCTGATTTCGTTGAAGCTACTCTGATTTCCGGTTTTGTCTACGGCGGTAACACCTATAACCGTTAACGGATTCTTTTTCTCGTTTACTTCTAGATTGAGGGATAATGCTATTGCATTTTTTGTTCTGTCTAAAATCTTGTAATCCCATCCGTTTTCATAGTTGTAGAACACCACCCAATTATAAACCTCATCTAATGCCGGATGATCCCAAGAAACAATCACTTTGTTGCCATCAATTTTTGTTGACACTAAAGGCGCTTCAGGCAATAATTTATCCAGCCACGGACTTGCAGGAACTAGGGCCTGCTTTTTATATGGACCGTCTATTAAGGCCTTAGAAAGCTTTGGATATTTCAACAACGGACTTATACTCCAATGCACGGTACCCTTACTTTCTGGAACCATCCCACGGGTTAACATGATTTGATTGACGGTTTCATCTTTATTGGCGTCGTCTCCACCATAATCTATCCTAAGACCTGGCCACAAGTGGCGCTTCTGTGTGTTTTCACTTTCCCACCATCCCAATAATACAGGGAAACTTTGGGCAGTTTGATTGATTTTCCAATATAGTTGAGGAGTAAAATAATCGATCCAACCTTTATTCAGCCAAAGCTTAGCATCTGCATACAACTCATTGTACTGGTCCATACCTGAAATTGATGCTGGATAACCAGGTCTCCAGATCCCAAAAGGACTAATGCCAAATTTAACTTCTGGCTTTTCAGCTTTAATTTCTTCATAAATGCGTTTTACAAATCCATTTACTGCGGCTCTTCTCCAATCTGGTTTAGCAAGCTTCCCTCCTGCTTTTAAATAGGCCTGGTAACTTTCTGAATCTGGAAAATCCTGTCCATTATTATATGAAGCATACGGATAAAAATAATCGTCAAAATGGATTCCATCCACATCATAGCGCTTCACGATATCCATAACTACAGCTGAAGAATGGTCTTGTGTTGCTTTTTTGGAAGGATCCATCCACCACATGCCATTCATTAAACTCGCCATGAGTTCTGGGTTTTTCTTCACAATAGATTTTGGTGATACTTCTCCGCCCATAGTATGATGCGCTCGATACGGATTTAACCATACGTGCAATTCCAGACCTCTATCATGTGCTGCGTTTATCCAAAAATTAAGCGGATCATAATAAGGCTCTGGCGCTTGCCCTACCTCTCCCGACAAAAAGAAAGACCAGGGCTCCAAATTACTTTCATATAAAGCATCAGCCTGAGGTCTTGCTTGAAAAATTACCGCATTGTAATTATGAGCTTTTAAAAAGTCCAACAATTTTATGGCCTCATCCTGCTGTTGTTGTGTAGATAAACCAATCTTACTTGGCCAGTTGATATTGCCTACGGTGGCAATCCATGCGGCACGGAATTCTCGCATGACATAGGGGCTCGTCTTAAACGGTTGAACCGCTGGGGTCTTTACCTCTACTTCAACTTCTTTTTTAATTTCAGGACTTATAGGTTCAGGCTTCTTTATAACCTGTCGCACCTCCTTTTTTGGAGGGTTAGGTTTTGATAGTACTGGTTTTGTGGATTTACAAGAATAGAGTGCTGCTGTACAGAGCAATACTAACAAAACCGATTTAATTTTTAGCGACATATACGTAATGATAATTAGTAAACAAATTTTAGATTTTAAATCCAATAACCAACTATATCTTTAAAAAAAAAGAGACACAACATGTGCCTCTTTTTATAGCTCGCAAACCATTCCAAAGCTTCTTTATAGCTTCTAACATCTTTGGTAGCAAGATTATCATACTTTTTATCTGCAACTATGGATATGTATCAATTATAAAGTTCTAATATTCTCTATTGCAGAACGCGCACTTGCTGCTTGCAAGTAGATGATGTCCAAAAAATAAGGTAGGATTAGACAAATTAGTTAGCATATCATTCAGTCGTGCCAATGCCCTACTTGCTTCGATTGTTTTACGCAATACCTTTGTTGTTTCTATACTTGCCTTTGGTGGCAGTAGAGGAAGCCTGTTGTAGGTTATATTTCTATCAAATTATAGCATTTTAAACACGAGTAATGAATTCTTTCGTTCTATTAACGAGGGTAAATATGCTGAAAATCACCCTCGTTCTCTTTTTAGGGGTAGATATCACAGTCGTTGTGTAGTTTGAAATAGGCAATTTTTCACAAATTACAGATTGCATTTTAGAAAGCTGTAATGAGTAACAGATCCGAAATAAGTTTGGAGTCAATAAAATTACACCAAGCTTTTTGGGATGGTTATTTTACTCATTTGCCGATGCAGTATTTTAAAAGTCAGCGTTTATAGGGGTTTGCAGAGGTTATGTGGTACATATGTAGCACAAAGTGGGATTTTCATGAGAAACTAAGGGATAATAAAAAAATTTGATTGAGTTAATCATTTAAGTTCTGTATCTTGCGCCCAATAAATATAATGATTATGGATGTGTTTAAGGGTCAAAATATACTGAACTTTGTAAAAGAATTGCCGGATGATGATTCCTGCAAGGCTTATTTGGCTAAAATAAAATGGCAGGATGGTTTTAAATGTATGAAATGTGGACACACCAAAGGATGTGCAAAAGCGGGATACACCTATCAATGTTATAACTGTCAGCATGTGGAGAGCTCCACGGCAAATACATTGTTCCACAAAGTTAAGTTCGGGCTCCATAAGGCATTCTGCATCGTGTTCGAGATGGCCACCAGCACGAAGAGCGTGTCAAGTGTCCAGATGGGGAAGCGCTTCGATGTCCGACAGGGAACTGCCTGGTATTTTATGCAGAAGGTGAGGATAGCCATGCAGAGCAGCCAGCAATATCCATTGTCGGAAATTGTCCATGTGGATGAATTCACGGTTGGTGGAAAAGAAGAGGGCAAACAGGGCCGGAGCTATGACTCCAAGAAGAAAAAGGCAGTGATAGCGGTGGAGCTAGACAAAAAGCACAAAATCAAAAGGGTCTACGTAAGATCGATCGAGGATTATTCAGCGAGATCCCTGACGCCAATCTTCGAAGAGCATATCAGTACGACCGCCAAAGTGGTAACAGATAAATGGCGAGGGTATGCACCGTTGATGAAAGACTATAATATTGAACAGAAATACAGTGCAGGCGGCAAGAACTTCAAGGAAATGCATATTGTTATAATGCAGCTGAAATCTTGGTTGAGGGCAATTCCAACACATGTAAGCAAATGGCATGTACAGAGATATTTCGATGAGTTCTGTTTTAGGATAAACAGGTCACAGTTCAAAGAAACCATTTTTCACAAAACCATTGAAAGAATGGTCGCCAAAAAACCGATATATCAACAAGTAATAAAACAGCACGTAAGTGTGTAACTCAATAAAGAATAAAGTATATAATTTATGAATTGGATCATTTTGATCATTGCGGGGTTGTTTGAAGTAGGGTTTGCCGCCTGTTTGGGGAAAGCAAAACACGCTACTGGAACGACAGCAACATGGTGGTATATTGGCTTTATGGTATGCTTAACCATCAGCATGTTGCTTTTGATAAAAGCCACACAAACATTGCCTATTGGTACTGCCTATGCGGTTTGGACAGGCATTGGAGCGGTCGGAACCGTGCTTGTTGGTATTTTTGTCTTCAAGGAAGCCGCTGATTTCTGGCGGGTCTTCTTTTTGGCTACTCTTATCCTTTCTGTTGTGGGGTTAAAATTTGTATCCAACTAATAGGAGCCTTGCTGTCTTTTGGTTATAAAATATTTTAAGATGGGAACTTGCGCACAGAGCATCAATCCGCAAACCACCATTGCATATGTGGTGATACGCGCCAATTTTAATTCAGAAAAAAAGTTCATAATCTCGTTGTTTGAAACCGTACTAAAATCAACAGCTTTAAACCAATCATTAGGTTCGCCCGCCGAAATTACATATAAGTAGACCACGTAAGCTATCCCAGTAGTAAGAATTAGCATCCATCCCATTTTTGAAATCAATGGTTGATAAACCGTTGTAGTACTTTTAACATTGATACGCGCCATAATATTACTTGTAAAATCACTTGGAGGGGCTTCCAAAGGAGATGATTTCATCGTTTTTTTTACAAGATTTTCCAAAAATTCATCTGCGTTCTCTTTCATAATTGGCTATTATTTCTGGTTCTAATCGTTCTTTTAAAATGGTCATTAATTTTTTTCGGCTTCTAAAAAGCTTCACTTTAATGTTATTTGCTTCTAAATTCACCACGGCGGCTATTTCATCTAAAGACAACTCTTCAAAGTAAAATAAAGTCAACAAAAAGCCATCCATTTCTGGCAGTAAGTCGATGCACTTTTTAATAGACTGTTGGTACTCTGCCTCGGTCAAATCATTTAATGCATTATCAATCGTTTTGACATGATGTTCCGTAAGTTCATCGATTGCGACGTCCTTAAGGTATTTTTTATTCTTTTTAATGCTATCCAGACACGTGTTATATGCCACTTTATATACATAGGTGGAAAACTTGGAATCTCCTTTAAAACTCTTCAGGGACTTATAAATCTTTATAAAGGTGTCCTGGGCAGCTTCTTCTGCTTCTTCCCTATTTTTGAGCATTCTCAACGTTAAAGTAAACACCAAATTTTTATAATTGTCAACCAAAACGGAAAATGCATTGGCATCACCATTCAAAATCTTGGTTATATAAAATTGATCGTCGTTAGTAGTCATTACGGTGTAAGACGAATAAAGATAGATTTAGGTTACATCTTTTTTCGAAAATAAAATACAATCAGTTGCAATTTTATACCAACCGATGAGCGTAGTTATGGCTTTCTAAAATATCCAATGATTAATGTATTATATGTAGAATGCCAATAACTCCATACCTGATCTGGCTTAACATTCATAGACACTCAAATAGGTCTAAGACTAATTCAGTTCTTAAACACCTTAGTTACTAATAAAAAATTCGTTTTGTGTAACCTAAACTCCAAATCCATCGTCATAGGTAATAAATAAATTAAAATTAATCAATTAAAAACGAACAACTATGGGATCAGAATTCATCATCATGCCCCTTTTTATTGCCGCTATTTTCGGTATTTTCTATCTTTACTTTTCAACACGCAATAAAGAACGTTTAGCACTTATTGAAAAGGGTGCTGACGCTAGTATCTTCATGAGAGGCAAACAAACCACGGCGCCTATCTGGAAAGTCCTTATACTTAATTTGGCATTGCTTTTAATGGGAATTGGCATAGGGATTTTTGTAGCATCATCACTAGAGACATTTACAACTTTAGACAGTGATGCCATTTATCCTGCCTGTATTTTTTTAATGGCTGGACTAGGTCTTTTTATTGGTTTCAATATGACCAAAAACTTGGACAAATAACAAATATAAATTTCAAATACGGCCTTCAATTAAACGGTTAACTATTTTGTTAGCCGTTTTTTTATTAATAAATGTATCTTTAAAGTCTTATTTTGAGAAAACTTTCTATTAAAAAATTTATATTTAGTCTTGTTTGACTAAGCTCTACTGCTTTCAAAAAAGACAAACAGCTGATTGAGAACACAAACGCCCATGAATTTCAAATCTATTCCTACTTACTTTCTATTATGTTGTGTGAACTTCGGATTTTCTCAAACCACTATAAAAGACGCACAGTCAGATTATCCCGTGTCTTATGCAACCGTTTCTTTTAACAATGGCAATGGTTTGTTTGCAAATGATGAAGGTGAGTTTGTCTTTACAAAAAAACTGTATCCAGACATTGACACGCTCTATATCTCTGCTTTAGGTTATAAGGATCTAAAAATAGCTACCCTAAACCTACCTAAAATTATCATGATGGACACTGAGGTTAATGCCTTGGATGAAGTGTTGATCACTTCAAATATGGATCGTAAATTCAAGGAAGAAGCGATCAAACCTTATTTAGATGATGATTATTACCATTGCTGGCTGCCTACTATTGAATCTGAAATTGCTGTTTATTTCAGCAATCCTGATGAAGGTTTAAAAAAGATCACCAAAGTGCACTTTCCCATTACTTTAGAATCTAAGGATTGGGAAAAAAGAAAACGCTCAAATGCTGACAAGAAACCTTTTTCGACATTGTTTAAGGTGAAATTTTACAACAATAACGGTGGCTATCCCGGGAAAGAACTAGTGTATCGAACCATTGTTTTTAGAGCAACAGAAAAAGATGGTGACGAATTTATTCTCGATGTTTCGGATGAAGATATTTATTATCCAAAAACGGGTGTCTTTGTATCCCTGCAAGTTTTAGGTTATACTGATGATAACGGCAAACTACTCACCAACAAAAAATATAAGGAAATCACCTCTAGAGATGGCAGTGTGATTAAAATTCCAACTAATTTTAGACCACTTCTCCCTTTTACAAATCAAATTTCAGAAAATAAAACCTACATCAAACGTGTTTTTGTCAATGAAAACAAATGGACCAAATTTGAAAAAGGCAGCAGTTTTCAATCCACATTATTACAAACAGGACTCAATAATTACGGCATTGGATTAACCTTTAATGTCTATAAAGATTAAATTTTATGATATACCCATGGCACCTTTACCTAATGGCAACAATTTACACTTTTGCCGGATTGATGCATTTTATAAAACCCAAAGCTTATTTACGCATCATGCCAAGATATCTTCCCAATCCTAAGCTCTTAGTCACCCTAAGTGGGATAGTTGAAATTATGTTAGGCATTGGTTTGTGTTTTCCTTCCACAAAAGACCTAGCCATATCAGGTCTTATTGCCATGCTTGCTGTGTTTTTATTGGTCCATTTTTATATGCTTTCCAGTAAAAAAGCGGGTGCCGGGATTCCGCAGTGGGTCTTGCTCTTGCGGATTCCCCTGCAATTTGGGTTGATGTATTGGGCCTATTGGTATTTGCAATTTTAATCTCATTTGTTATTACAGTATCTTCGAAAACTTAATTGTATAAATTGACATGAAAACGCCAAAAGCCATATTTTATCTCGTACTCCTAATAATGACAAGCTGTGCCCAAACTAAAGAAGAGCAAATTGTAGTTTATAGCTATGTGGAGGAGCCACACTCATATGCCAAACCAAACAATGCGTTCATCAAACATCTGAAGCTGGATATTACTGTCGATTTTGAAACCGAAATCATTAGTGGTAAGGCCACCTATGACATTGAAAACAACAACAGCACACAAATAATATTAGATTCAAAATATCTAGAAATTGAATCTGTGACCGCTAATGGTAAAGAAACTGATTTCTCATTGGGCGTTAATGACAAACAGTTGGGACAACCATTAACCATCACCATAGAAAAAAACACCAAACAGATTGAAATCACCTATAAAACTACAAAAGATACAGAAGCACTACAATGGTTAAAACCACAACAAACCGCTGATAAAACCAATCCATTCTTATTCACTCAAGGCCAAGCTATTTTGACAAGAACGTGGATTCCCATTCAAGATAGTCCACAAATACGGATCTCCTACGAAGCCAATGTCCAGGTTCCAAAAGGGCTGATGGCAGTTATGAGTGCTGAAAATCCGAAGGAGAAAAATGAAAGCGGGTTATATCACTTTCAAATGGAACAAGCCATTCCAGCTTACCTTATTGCACTGGCCGTTGGTGATTTTGAATATAAAGCCATCAGTGAGCGCACTGGCGTGTATGCTGAAAAATCAATGCTGAACAAAGTGCAGGAGGAATTTTCAGACATGGAAAAAATGGTATCGGCCGCTGAAGATCTTTATGGACCTTATGCTTGGGAGCAATTTGATGTGATCGTGCTCCCTCCAAGTTTTCCGTTTGGTGGCATGGAGAACCCACGATTAACCTTTGCCACACCAACGGTTATTGCTGGAGATAAAAGCTTAACCTCTTTGGTGGCGCATGAATTGGCTCATTCTTGGTCTGGAAATTTAGTGACCAATGCCACTTGGAATGACTTTTGGCTCAATGAAGGTTTTACGGTCTATTTTGAAATGCGTATCATGGAAGCGCTTTATGGGAAGGAACGCGCAGATATGCTGGCTTTGATGAGTCGTCAGGATTTGGATGATGAACTGGAAAATTTAAAGGAGACACCAAATGACACCAAACTTAAATTAGACTTAAAAGGAAAAAATCCGGATGATGGCATGAACAGTATTGCTTATGATAAAGGCTATCTCTTTTTAAGAACTTTGGAGGAAGCTGTGGGTCGTGAAAAATTTGACGCATTTTTGAAACAGTATTTTAAAGAACATGCATTTTCAAGCATGACTACCGAAAAATTTGTGACCTACCTCAACACCAATCTGCTAGAAAAAAATAAGGTAACATTTAATACCGAAGAATGGATCAATCAACCCGGAGTTCCCAAAAATCAAGCCGTCATCTCCTCTGACAAATTTAAAAATGTTGAATTAACGCTGCAAGATTTTATCCTTACCGGAAAAATTGATAAAGAGACTACTAAAGATTGGACCTCTCAAGAGTGGGTGCATTTCATCAGAAATTTCCCTAAAACAATGACTGCCGACCAAATGAAAGATCTGGATACGGCCTTAAATTTGACCAATTCAACAAATTCCTATATTCAGATGGTGTGGTATGAGCAGGCTTTAAACCATGACTATCACGGCAAAAATATAGATTCAAAAATTGAGGACTTTTTGATTTCTGTGGGCCGTCGCTGGTATGTGGAAACTATTTTTAAAGCTTTCAAAAGAAATAACAGGATGGAAGAGGCTCTGAAAATTTATGAGAAATCACGTCCAAATTATCATTCTGTTACTGCAAAAACGATTGATGATTTATTGGGATTTGAGCCTACGAAAGAAGTTGAATAAAACTCTAGCACTCTTTACTCTATAGGAAAATCAAAATAGGTATCAGGAAAAGGCTCCCATCTTAAGGTAAAATGCCACCATTCTTTGGGATAATTTCTAAAGTTATGTTCTAACATCACCGTTTGCAACACATCTCTATTTTTTTGCTGGACTTCTGAGATATGCGTATAATCCAACCAGGATTGTTCACCAAAAAAATCATAAGCTCCGCCCATATCCAAAGGTTCACCAGTACTGCCATCAGTAATGGTCAAATCGATCGTGCTGCCTCTGCTATGTCCAGATTTAGAAGCGATATAGCCTTCGCTGAATAAAGATTGCTTTTCAACTTCCGGATAAAACTCATGTTTATTAATCGTATCTCCCAAATCTTTAGCCCAAGAAACAAAGTGATCTACAGCGCGCTGCGGCCTGTATCCATCATAGACTTTCAGGCATAAATTTTGGTACCGGAGCGCATCCTGGACTTGTTTCAATGCTTCCGTGGCATCTAACGTCAAGATTAATTTATTGGAATGATACCCGTTAATAGGCATGCCCACAAAGTTATGATCTGTATAATAACGCAATTCTACATCCAAATCAGGAATATGATCCTTAACATATACAAATCCTTCTGGTAGTTGTCCTGATGGCGATTTTGTAAATGCAAAACCCAGAATAATCAGTACTAAAAGCAATCCTTTGTTTTTCCACATAGTTGTGCTAATTTAGATAAAATTTAAACTATGGACTTATTTTCTGCTGAAAAAAGACATCTCCACCTTCCCAATGCAGAGGTCATTTACATTCCCGATTTTTACGATCCGCAAAAAGCAGATGGTTATTTTGAACACTTAATAAGTAGGGTTCCGTGGCAACAGGACGACATTAAGATTTTTGGCAAAGTCTACGCACAGCCACGTTTAACGGCCTTATTTGCTACCAATGAAAAACCTTATTCATACTCCAATATCACCATGACGCCCAATAAATTGACTGCTGAGCTTGGGCAAATTAAAACAGATATTGAAGCGGTATGCCAACATCAATTTACAACCGTATTACTCAACTATTATAGAACAGGAGCTGATAGCAATGGTTGGCACGCCGATAATGAAAAGGAATTGGGGGAAAATCCGGTGATTGCCTCTTTGAGTTTTGGTGCTTCTAGAACATTTCACTTTAAACACCGCACTATTAAGGAAGAGCACTATAAACTCAATTTAGAACACGGTAGTTTACTGATCATGAGGGGAGAAATGCAACACTTTTGGTTGCACCAAATTCCGAAAACAAAAAAAAGAGTGGAGGCACGTATCAACCTCACATTTAGAACTTTATAAAATAGAAAGAACCGAGGTCCCTCAACCTCGGTTCTCCTAATTTGCGTTTAATATATTGGTAGATTTAGGGTTACTAAGTCAACAACATATGCAAATATTAATTAATTAATCCATTGTACTAAAACCGAAATTCCAGTACACTTCAAATATATAACTATAATCCATACGCTCTGTTCAAATACATAAAAAATCGACGAAATACATATAAATTTAACAAAATAAGATTAAAAGTTGCATTTAATCGATGAAAAGCAATATCATAATGTCGAAATATTACAGATAGCCCCTATCAGTTTTTTGATATTATGACGTTAATTATATAAATTGAATGACCTGATGTATCTTAGTTGTTCTAAAATTGAATCTATGAAAAACTTATTTCTTTTTTTCAGCCTCGTTTCTACGCTAGCATTTTGTCAAGACAGTACGTATTCGGAAACATACCTCAGCGTTTCAAAATGGATTGATGGCAGTTTAATTGTTCCAAACTCAGGCTCAGACCAACTTGCTATTATTATTGGTGGCTCCGGACCAACAGATAGAGATGGCAATCAGAATTTCATGAAAACAAACAATCTCAAAAAACTGGCGCAACAACTTGCCCAAAACGGTATTGCAACTTTTAGATATGACAAGCGTATCGTAAAACAGATTAAAACGAATGCTGTTGACCCAAATATAAAATTTGATGATTTTGTTTCAGACGCAATTGACGTCGTACAATATTTTAAGACAGAACAGAAATTTGAACACCTCTATATCATTGGTCACAGTCAAGGTAGTTTAATTGGAATGCTTGCTGCTCAGCAAAACGTGGATGGCTTCATTTCATTGGCAGGGGCAGGACAATCTATTGATGCGGTTATTATAGACCAGGTTCAAAAAACAGCACCTATGTTTTTTGAAGACACCAAACGCGCCTTTGAAGTTTTAAAATCTGGCCAAACAACCACCGATTACCCTCCCGCCCTCGCTTCAATATTTGACAGCAGCGTACAAGAGTTTATGATGAGCTGGATGATACACGATCCCGCCGCGGTCATCACAAAGTTAGACATTCCTATTTTACTCATCAATGGTACCAAAGATCTACAGGTTAATATTGCTGAAGCTGAACTATTGCACGACGCTTCAGAACAATCAGAGCTAAAACTTATTGACAACATGAACCATGTCTTGTTTATTATTTCAGGTGATGACCAAGAGAACGCAAAATCTTACAACGATCAAAGTGGAAAAATTTCAGAAACTTTGGTTCAGGATATTGTTGAGTTTATAAAAAGATAGATCCTTAATGGACCAAAAAAAGCACCTTTTTCAAGGTGCCTTTTTACTAACTAACCAACCAAAATGTAATATTAACGTCTCTAAAGGTTAACTACTCCTTTTTTGTTAATGTAGAGCATAATTATTTACAACATAAGCTTTTCAAATTCCGTGCCATATTTAAGTTTGTCGTCATAATAATTATCCTTATTTTGCGGCTCAAACACACTCATTATGCGTCCATTTTATAAAATCCTACTGCTTTTTGGTTTAATGATCTTATCTACCACCACGGTCAAGGCCCAAACCTTGATTGTTGATAAAGCAAATGAGAACTATTCCGAAAATTTTGATGTTCCTATAACTATTGATTCCATTACCTTCAACAGTTTTAAGATCAAACTTTCAACGCTTGACCCTTCATTAGTAATCAACCAAGTCATCCTAAACAAAAAATTCTCAAAAGGAACTTTAAAATTTTCATCAGATGGCTCTATCTATACTATTGACTATACCAGCGAATCTCCTATTGCCATAGTAAAAAAGGAAAAAATATTCGATTTAAAAATGGGTGCTTCCGATCGTTTTTTAGATAAAAATCTAATAACGATCACTCAAAGTGATTTCTATAATACTGAAAAAGTGCTTTCCGTAACGGAAAAAGTAAAGCCATCAACAGTCAATCAATTTGTTACTTTTTAAGAATGATGCTATTGTTTTTGGATTGCTAATGCTGGCCCTTGGTTTTGTTTTTTATACAGAATCTATAAAACAAGGGTTTTGGCCAAAATTTTATAAATACATACCCGGATTGTTGATGTGCTACATGATTCCTGCTATTTTCAACTCCCTTGGTTTGATCTCTGCAGAGGTTTCAGAAACATATTACATTGCGAGTCGCTACCTCTTGCCAGCGTCTTTGGTGTTATTGACCATTAGTATTGACCTAAAGGCTGTTTTCAACTTAGGCTGGAAAGCCTTGGTCATGTTTTTTACAGGAACCATCGGGATTATTATTGGTGGACCAATTGCCATTTTGATCATCTCAACATTTTCTCCTGAAACTGTTGGTGGTGCTGGTTTTGATGCTGTTTGGAGAGGATTGGCCACTTTGGCGGGAAGTTGGATTGGTGGCGGTGCCAATCAAGCAGCAATGTTAGAAATTTATGGCTTTAACCAAGAACTCTATGGAGGTATGGTTTTAGTGGATATTGTAGTGGCCAATATTTGGTTGGCTGTGCTTTTACTAGGGATTGGAAAACGTGAAAAAATAGATAATTGGTTAAAAGCAGATAACACGGCAATTAATGAATTGCAACAAAAAGTACAAAACTTTAGTGAAAAAACTATCCGTATTCCATCATTGTCAGATTTGCTCATCATTTTAATGTTTGCCTTTGCTGCGGTCGGTATAGCCCATTTTGGTGCTGATGTTATTTCAACCTACCTCTCTGACAATTTTGAAGCAGTGAGCAATCCGAGAAGTGCATTGTCATCATTTGGAAGCCAATTCTTTTGGTTGATTTCAATTGCAACTTTAATTGGTATTCTTCTCTCGTTTACTAAAGCTAAAAATTATGAAGGCGCTGGTGCCAGTAAAATTGGTAGTGTCTTTATCTATATTCTAGTAGCTACCATTGGAATGAAAATGGATTTAGGTAAAATATTCGAAAATCCAGGCCTTATTTTAATAGGCTTGGTATGGATGGCTATTCACGCAGGACTTCTTATTCTTATTGCCAAACTTATTAAAGCACCTTATTTTTTCTTGGCTGTTGGAAGTCAGGCCAACGTAGGTGGCGCAGCTTCTGCACCTGTTGTAGCAGCAGCCTTCCACCCTTCATTGGCAACGGTTGGTGCACTTTTAGCGGTGTTTGGTTATGTGGTGGGAACTTATGGTGCACTTTTGTGTGCAGAACTCATGAGAATAGTTGCTGTAGGTTAGTTTTTAAAGGAATTTAATAAGATATTTGCCCACGAAAAAACTACCTCAGGCCATAGCCCACGAGGTGTTCAAATCTCAAAAAATCAAACCCCAAATTTCAATGAAAAGATTTGCGTTTATCATCAGTTTACTTATTGTTTCGTCTTGTGCTAAAGACAATTCAAATTTTACACTTAAAGGGTCTATCAAAGACTTGAAAAAAGGCACCGTGTATCTCCAAAAGATTGACGACACGTTGCTCATATCGATTGATTCCCTAATAATAAATGGCGAATCGCAATTTGAGCTTCACACGTATTTGGAAGGTCCGGAAGTACTTTATTTAAAGCTCGATAAAAATGGTCAAGATAGTGGCATCATCCCTTTCTTTGCCGATAAAGGCGTTACAGAAATCAACACCACCCTTAAAAATTTCTTTATGGATGCCAAGATCAAAGGCTCTGTGCAACATGACAAATTAGAAGAATACCAAATGATGATGTCCAAGTTTAAAGACAAAAACCTTGATCTTATCAAAAATAACCTGGAAGCCCAAAGAAGTCAGGATTCCATTTTAATGGCGTCGAGCTTAAAGGAATACAATAATTTGATCATCAGAAAATACTTATATACCATCAATTTCGCAATCAACAATAAAGATAGTGAGGTGGCACCTTATTTGGCAGTATCAGAAATTCCTGATGCCAATTTGAGATATTTGGATACCATCAATAACGCGTTGACTCCAGAAATCAAATCTTCCAAATACGGGAAGGCCTTACAAGATCTTATTGCACAACGAAAAAAACAATAAGCGTTTTATTTGAGGTTAGTGGTACTTCGACTTATCGTATTATCAATCTCAAAATTGAAATACTTCACTAGGATATCCGTTACTTTGTAAAGACACCTTTTAAATAATGAATTTTACCAAAGTTAAAGCTATCAAATGGGCTAAGAGAACAGGCTACGTCGTAAGTATTCTCTTAGCTCTTTTTATTTGTTTTTATATGAGTATTTATGCCGGACTCTGGGGGAAAATTCCAGATTCTGAAGAATTAGCGCTCCTAAAGCAAAGCCAGGCCACTCAGATTTTGGATGCCAATAACGATTTGATTGGCAAGATTTATGTCTACGACAGGCAGTCCATCACATATTCAGATTTTCCGCAACACTTAATAGATGCCCTCATAGCCACAGAAGATACACGATTTTATGAACACAACGGCATAGACAACAAAAGTTTGCTTCGGGTGTTTTTCAAAAGCATTTTGATGTCTAATGAATCTTCTGGCGGCGGAAGTACCATTACCTTACAATTGGCTAAAAATCTCTTTGGAAGAAAAGATTATGGTGCCATTGGGATTGTGGTCAATAAAATAAGAGAAAGCATTGTGGCCAGACGCATTGAAGACCTCTATTCAAAGGAAGAGATTCTTACCTTGTATCTCAATACAGTCCCCTTCCCAGATAATACTTATGGTATTGAAAGTGCTTCAGAAAAATTTTTCAACGTACATACCAAAGATTTGACATTGGTACAATCAGCAACCTTAGTGGGATCATTGAAAGCAAACACGAGTTACAATCCGCGACGGTATCCTGAAAAATCAGCAGCAAGAAAAAATGTGGTCATCCATCAAATGGAGAAATATGGGTGCCTCTCAGAAGCACAAGCCACCAAAGCCAAAACAGATAGCATTGTTGTAGACTATCAAAACTATTCTCCCAATGAAGGTTTGGCCCCGTATTTTAGGGCAGAAATTAAAAAACAACTGGACAGTTTGCTGAATCAAAAAAAGTATCTCAAACCCGATGGTGAACCTTACAACATTTATCATGACGGTTTAAAGATTCATACCACCCTTGATAACACCATGCAGCGTTATGCCGAAGCGGCCATGACAGAGCATATGAGCGACTTGCAACGACAGTTTGAAAAAGCTTACGGACAAAATGCACCATGGTTAAAGGGAAAGGCGGTTTTTGAAGCTGCAAAAAAGCAATTAAAAGCGTACAAAAAACTGAAAGCACAAGGGTTGGATGAAAAAGCTATTGGAGACTCTTTAAAGCGCACACATCAAATTGATCTCTTCTCATGGGATGCGTCCACTGTAAAATCGATGTCAACCTTAGACAGTTTGGAATACTATTCAAAGTTCCTCAATGCAGGTCTCGTGTCTTTAGACCCTTCAAATGGTGCTATAAAGGCTTATGTTGGAGGGATTGATTATAGTTTTTTTCAGTTTGACCATATTGTTCAAAGTAAGCGCCAGGTAGGTTCTACCTTTAAACCGATTGTATATACCGCTGCTTTGGAGAGTGGCATGGACCCATGCACTTACTTTCCATTAAAAGCTATTACTTATACTGATGTCGACAATTGGCGCCCTACTAATGCAGGCATCTCTGAAGACGAAGATTTGAATTATTCCCTTCAAGAAGCATTGAGCAACTCTGTAAATACCATCGCTGTTAAGGTCCTTTACGAAACCGGAATTGACAAAGTGATTGCACAAGCAAAACAAATGGGGATTAAAAGCGAGATAGAAGCCGTACCTTCCATTGCGTTAGGTTCTTCCAACCTTACGGTATTAGAATTGGCAAAGGCCTATACCACGTACGTGAACGGCAGCAAGACTTCAAACCCTGTTTTTATCACTAAAATTGAAGATAAAGACGGTAATATTATTGCATCCTATAATGATTTGTATCCGGATCAAGCTGAGCAAACTATGGCATTTAGTGATGATACCAGGCAGGTGATGCTCGAGTTTATGAAAGCTACAGTTAATGCAGGTACTGCCGCAAGGTTGCGGTCCACTTACCAGTTATCCAATGCCATTGCTGGCAAAACAGGTACGACACAGGACAATAAAGATGGTTGGTTTGTGGCGATAATGCCAAAGTTGGTGACCGTAACTTGGGTGGGCAATGATAATCAGCAGATAGGATTCAGCTCTACAGGACTTGGACAAGGTGCCAATTCTGCGCTTCCAATTTTCGCTAAATATCTTCAGAGATTAAATGCAGATTCCAATTATAATAGCATCACCAAGGCCTCTTTTGAGAGTACACCTGAATCTGTATTGAATGCTTTAAACTGTGAACCGACAAAAGCTGATGGTTTTTTTAAACGTTTGTTTGGTGGCAATAAGGTTGAACGCAAATTTGAAAAGAAAGAAAAAAAGGAAGATGGTGGCATCTTTGGGTGGTTGAAGAAGAAGGATAAAGATAACTAATGGAACACTGATGCCGCTGATAAAGCAGATTGTCACTGATGTGATTATTATTTAAAAATAAAGTAGGCGCTCATAAAAATTATTGGTGAATAAGATCCCGCTGAATAATACTTAAGCCTGCATATTTGAGAGATATCTCTTTGCGCCCTTTGCGCAACCTTCGCGACCCTTGCGTTTAACAACAAATTGTAGGCTGTTATTTTAAACAAAAAAAACCTCTCGAAGGAGAGGTTTTTTTGAGCCGATAGAGGGACTCGAACCCACGACCTGCTGATTACAAATCAGCTGCTCTAGCCAGCTGAGCTACATCGGCTTAATAGACTGCAAATATAATCTCGAAAACCATATTTGCAAATCTTTTGAAAAAAAAATTAATCTAACGCATTGATTTTTTCTATCAACGCACGGCCTTTAGTTTCTAACTCTGCGTTAACCGCTTTAAAGTGTGCTTTTTTGTTCTCAACACTCTTGTCGTTCACTTTGGTAATCAACTCATCAAACGTGAGGATAGCCTCATCAACGATCGCTTCAGTCTTTTTAGTGTCTTTCCCAGTATGCGTATATTCCCAAACATAAGCCGCTTCAATAATATCTCCTAAAACATAGTTAATATCTTTTTTTAGGTCTCTAACATTTGCCATTTTCTTGATTTTTAAAATTTTTACAAAAGTAGTCAAATTAAAGATGTTTCTCATAATGGATCGCGTATAATTTAACTACACGTAAACTTCCAATAATGTGGCATCTTTTGCGATGATCTGATACGTTGAAATAGCCGCAGGGATCAATAGTGTTTCGCCTTTTTTGATGACTTCAACATGGTTTTCTGTCTTAATTTCAGCTTCTCCCTCCACACAAATATAAATCATGAAAGAATCATAAGTATTGTTCTTCTGAAGTTCTGTATCAACCTTTAAATAGTTGGTGGTGAAATATGGACAATTGACCATTACGTTGGACTGATTTGAAGTCGTCTCATAAGACACTCTGAAATTGTCTTCCATATCAAAGCCAATAGCGTCAATAGCCAACTCAGTATGAAGTTCACGCGCATTGCCCTGATCATCTTTTCGGTCCCAATCATAGATCCGGTAGGTAATATCACTGGTTTGTTGAATTTCAGCCAATAATACGCCGGCTCCTATCGCATGTACACGTCCCACTTCAATAAAATAGGTGTCGCCAGTTTTCACCTCATCAAAATTTAAAATCTTTGGTAGCGTTTTGTTCTCCAAATGCTCAAGATAAAGTTCTGGAGTCATTTTCTGATTAAAATCTACAATCAAGTTGGCACCTTCATCTGCTTGCATCACATACCACATTTCAGTTTTCCCAAAAGAGTTGTGACGTTTCGCTGCCAATTCATCATTTGGATGCAATTGAATGGACAAGTCTTGTTTGGCATCAATAAACTTGATCAACAATGGAAATTTATTCCCGAATTTCTTGTAGTTCTTCCCTCCTATTAAATCGGCTTTATACGTGCTCAATAAATGCTTTAAAGATTGGTTTTCCAAACTTCCATTAGAGACTATTGAAGTATCTCCATCAACATCACTGATTTCCCAGCTCTCACCCACATTAGGTAACCCGGAATCCTTATGCAATAACGATTTTAATTTTTGTCCGCCCCAAATTTTATCTTTTAAAATAGGCGTAAATTTTAAGGGATATAAGGTGTTTTTCAAAATTTGTAGTTTTTACCTTTAAGGGTTAAGCTCCTGAATAGGTTACGAAATTGCGCGGTGTTTCATACAACGTGATTTCTAGAGCAAGTGATTGCTTGAGCTTAGGTTTTATTTTATTGTAGATGACTACTGCAATATTTTCAGCGGTAGGGTTTAAGTCTTTAAATTCGTCAACCTCAATATTCAAATTCTTGTGGTCAAAAGCATCTTCTACTTCTTCCTTTATAATGTCTTTCAACACTTTCACGTCCATCACAAAACCAGTTTCTTGATCAATATGTCCGGTAACACTTACAACCAGGTCATAGTTATGACCATGATAATTTGGATTGTTACATTTCCCAAAAACCTTCTCATTTTTCTCATCGCTCCAGTCTTTTCTAAAAAGTCGGTGTGCGGCATTAAAATGTGCCTTTCTGCTTACGGTTACAATCATGAGTGTATTCTGTTTATATGTTGGTAAAACTTATCAAAAATAATCTTAAACCATTCAGTGTAGAGCGCAGGATGATTTATCATATCGGCCTTCACCTCCTGTAACGGCATCCATTTCCAAGCGGCCACTTCATCAGGATTAATGTTGGGGGCGTTTTCAAAATTTCCAACAAGAATATGGTCAAACTCATGCTCTGTCAATCCATTATCAAACGGTGCTTTGTAAATAAAGGAGATGGTATCTTCCAGTTCTGTAGCAAAACCCATTTCTTCTTGCAGCCTGCGCTTGCCAGCTTCAATATTAGTTTCCCCCTCTCGCTGGTGGCTGCAACAGGTGTTGGTCCATAATAATGGTGAGTGGTATTTATGTGATGCCCGTTGCTGTAACATCAGCTCGTTTTTTTTATTAAAAACGAACACGGAAAAAGCGCGATGCAGTAGTGCCTTTTCATGCGCTTCCATCTTTGGCATTAAGCCAATCTGCTCATCTTTTTCGTTGACGAGTATTACGTTTTCTTCTGTCATAGCTTACAAAGTTACCAACAAAAGTTATAAAAAACAGCAATGTTTTCTTAAAATAAAAATCGGTCTAAATCTTCTATTAAATTTGCCTTCAATAATAGTATCTTTGCATCCCATTTTAATGCAGAATATGAGTTTCACAACAGAGATAAACAGACGACGTACCTTTGGTATTATTGCCCATCCAGATGCTGGAAAAACCACACTCACTGAAAAGTTGCTCCTTTTTGGAGGGGCCATTCAAGAAGCTGGTGCGGTCAAAAGCAACAAGATTAAAAAAGGCGCTACCAGTGACTTTATGGAAATAGAGCGCCAGCGTGGAATTTCTGTTGCTACGTCTGTATTGGCTTTTGAATATGAAGGCATAAAAATAAATATCCTTGATACGCCAGGTCACAAGGATTTTGCCGAAGACACTTTTAGAACCTTAACTGCCGTAGATAGCGTTATTGTTGTGGTTGACGTTGCAAAAGGTGTGGAAGAGCAGACCGAAAAATTGGTTGAAGTTTGTAGAATGCGCAACATTCCGATGATTGTGTTTATCAATAAACTGGATCGTGAAGGAAAGGACGCTTTTGATTTGTTGGACGAAATTGAACAGAAATTAGGATTGACCGTGGTGCCTATGAGTTTCCCTATCGGAATGGGTTATGATTTTAAAGGTATTTATAATCTTTGGGAAAAAAACATCAACTTGTTCAGTGGCAATAGTCGCAAGAACATTGAGGAAACTATTGAAATTTCCGACTTGCAATCTAAAGAGATAGATCAATTAATTGGAGCAAAAGCAGCTGCAACGCTTCGTGAAGAAGTAGAGCTTGTGGAAGGCATTTACCCCACGTTTGATAGAGACGCCTACTTAAATGGAGCGCAACAACCTGTGTTTTTTGGGTCGGCCTTAAATAATTTTGGCGTGCGCGAATTGTTGGATTGCTTTGTAGATATTGCACCCAAACCAAGACCTAAACACAGTGAAGAACGCTTAGTGAAGCCCGATGAAAAGGAATTTACGGGTTTTGTATTTAAAATTCATGCCAACATGGATCCTAACCATCGGGACCGTTTGGCGTTTATAAAAATTGTTTCTGGAACTTTTGAACGCAATAAACCCTACCTCCACGTTAGAAATAACAAAAAGATGAAGTTCTCGAGTCCGAATGCTTTTTTTGCTGAGAAAAAGGAAATTGTGGACATCTCCTACCCTGGCGATATTGTGGGACTGCATGATACTGGGAATTTCAAGATCGGCGACACCCTTAGTGAAGGCGAGAATATCAACTATAAGGGCATCCCAAGTTTCTCTCCTGAGCACTTTAGATATATCAATAATGCCGATCCGTTAAAATCAAAGCAATTATTTAAAGGAATTGACCAATTGATGGATGAAGGAGTGGCGCAATTATTCACCTTGGAGCTTAACGGCAGAAAGGTGATTGGAACGGTTGGTGCCTTACAATATGAAGTGATCCAATACCGATTGGAGCATGAATACGGTGCCAAATGCACTTATGAAAATCTAAACGTCTATAAAGCGTGTTGGGTAGAACCCTCTGATCCTAAAAATGAAGAATTCAAAGAATTTTTAAGGGTAAAACAACGCTATTTGGCTAAAGACAAACAAGACCAATTGGTGTTTTTGGCTGACTCCCAGTTTTCTTTGCAAATGACGCAGCAAAAATATCCAAGCATTAAATTCCATTTTACTTCAGAATATAAGTAAAATTCCATTCTACAAAAACCAAATTCCAAAGGATATCTTGGAATTTGGTACTTAATTTGTTGATTCTTAAACAGGTAGTTCATCGATATTCAGCTTTAAAATTTGCTTTTAATAGTAACTTTTCTATCTTTAATAGGCAGTCAAAACCGTGGCTCAAAAATTTTCTAATTTAAATAGATTCAAATCCCAAATTGATCTACTTATGGAAACACCTGCCAATCAGTTTAGTAATAGCGTTATGACGCTAACTTACGACCCTACTATTTGCATCAACGCAGGACGTTGTGCAAGAGAACTTTCCGATGTTTTTCGAACTTCAGTCATCCCGTGGATTGACTTAGATGGCGCGCCATCACAACAAATTATTGAACAAGTCAAAAGATGTCCCTCTGGAGCTCTGAGATTTCGATTGAATCAGAAAGTAGCCTGAGTATTTAAAAAGAAGCATCCCTTTGCCTAATAGGCTTGGGATAAAGGGATTTTTATTTGTTGGTGGAAAACACCAACAAAGGCATTTTATTTGTTGGTGGAAAACACCAACAAAGGCATTTATTTGTTGGTGGGAAACACCAACAAAGGCATCTATTTGTTGGTGGGAAACACCAACAAAGGCATCAAAAATTCAATATTGCTAGAAACAAAAAATCCTCTGAATTTCAGAGGATTTTTATTGTTTTAGGCTTGGCCAGTCGGTCCAAAATTCAATGGAATTGGTGGCTGCTCATAATCTTTAATTTCACCATGGGCATTTTCAAAGCGCTTTACGTTTTCTCCCAGTGCTTTCAGCAAACGTTTAGCGTGCTGTGGTGTCAGTATAATACGTGACTTTACTTTACTCTTTGGAGTTCCAGGCATAATGCTCACAAAATCAACAACAAATTCAGAGACCGAATGGTTGATTATAGCCAAGTTGGAATAGATTCCTTCTGCAACTGTCTCGTCCAATTCAATATTGATCTGTCCTTGGTTTGGGGCTTCTTTTTTATCGCTCATATGATAAATATTATACAAAATTAAAACGCTTCACCTTTAGTCTTATGTCTAAAAGCGAAGCGTTCTCAATTCTATTTACTAGTTATAATTAAACTCTTCTTTAGCTTTCATCATTTGGTTGAATTCTTCCTTAGAACCGACGATGATATTTTCATATCTTCTAACACCAGTTCCAGCAGGAATTCTATGACCAACAATTACATTTTCTTTCAAGCCTTCTAATTCATCAACTTTAGCGCTTACTGCAGCTTCGTTAAGTACTTTGGTCGTTTCTTGGAACGATGCTGCTGAAATGAATGATTTTGTCTGTAATGACGCTCTTGTAATACCCTGTAATATTGGAGTCGCGGTAGCTGGTTGTGCTTCTCTTGCAACAGCCAACTGACCATCTGCTCTCCTAATAACAGAGTTTTCATCTCTTAACTGACGCATCGTTACAATTTGTCCTGGTTTAAGAGTTTTAGAGTCTCCAGCATCTTCAATGACTTTCATTCCAAAGATTTTATCGTTTTCTTCGATGAAATCTGATTTGTGGGCCAATTGGTCTTCTAAGAAAATAGTATCACCAGAATCAATGATTCTAACTTTACGCATCATTTGTCTTACAACAACTTCAAAATGCTTATCGTTGATCTTCACACCTTGTAAACGATATACTTCTTGTACTTCATTTACCAAGTATTGTTGAACCGCTGACGGGCCTTTGATATCTAAAATATCGTTTGGAGTGATAGAACCATCGGATAGTGGCATACCTGCTTTAACATAATCATTTTCTTGAACAAGAATTTGATTGGATAGTTTCACCAAGTACTTTTTGACGTCGCCTAATTTAGATTCAATGATTATCTCACGGTTACCTCTTTTGATTTTTCCGAAAGAAACAACACCATCAATCTCACTTACAACAGCAGGATTTGAAGGGTTACGTGCCTCAAACAACTCAGTCACACGTGGAAGACCACCCGTGATATCACCAGCTTTAGCTGATTTACGAGGGATTTTCACCAAGACCTTACCAACATTAATCTTCTCACCATCATTGATCATCAAGTGGGCACCTACAGGCAAGTTATAAGAACGCATAGCGTTACCTTTAGAATCTTCAATATGCAAGGTTGGAATCAATTTCTTATTTCTAGATTCAGAGATTACTTTCTCTTGGAATCCTGTTTGCTCATCAATTTCAACTTGGTAAGTAACACCTTGCTCAATATTTTCATAAGACACCTTACCGGCAAACTCAGAAATAATAACACCGTTATATGGATCCCAAGAACAGATGACTTCACCTTTCTTCACTTTATCTCCCGGCTTGCAGTAGATGAAGGAACCATAAGGAATGTTATTTGTACTTAGAGTGATTCCGGTTTTGGCATCGACCAATTTGAATTCTGACGTACGAGAAATCACAACATCAACAGCTTTGCCATTGTTATCCGTTCCTTTTACGACTTTTAAATCTTCAATTTCAGCAATACCATCAAACTTAACGGTCAATTTATTTTCTTCAGAAATGTTACCTGCAATACCACCAACGTGGAAGGTACGCAATGTTAACTGTGTTCCTGGCTCTCCAATAGATTGTGCGGCAACTACACCAACAGCTTCACCTCTTTGAACCATTTTACCGGTAGCAAGGTTACGTCCGTAACATTTAGAACAAATCCCTTTAGTAGCTTCACAAGTTAATGCGGAACGTACCTCAATAGATTCTAATGCTGAATTTTGAATACGTTTGGCAACTGAATCATGGATATGCTCTCCTGCGCTTACAATAAGTTCTTGAGTTAATGGATCATAAACATCATTCAATGACGTTCTACCAACAACTCTATCTTGAAGCGTTTCAATAATTTCCTCATTTTTCTTCAATGCAGAAACTTCAATACCTCTTAATGTGCCACAGTCTTCACTGTAGATAATAACGTCTTGCGATACATCCACCAAACGACGTGTTAAGTAACCAGCATCTGCTGTTTTAAGAGCCGTATCTGCAAGTCCTTTACGAGCACCGTGAGTAGAGATAAAGTATTCCAAAATTGAAAGACCTTCCTTAAAGTTGGAAAGAATTGGATTTTCAATAATCTCTCCACCACCTGCGTTAGATTTTTTAGGTTTCGCCATCAATCCACGCATCCCTGTCAACTGACGGATCTGTTCTTTAGATCCACGAGCTCCAGAATCAAGCATCATATATACTGAGTTGAAACCTTGTTGATCTTCACGAATACGTTTCATTGACAACTCAGTCAATTCCGCATTGGTAGATGTCCAGATATCAATAACTTGGTTATAACGTTCGTTATTGGTTATCAATCCCATGTTGTAGTTGGCCATAATGCCATCAACTTGCTTATTGGCACTATCAATCATGCCTTGTTTTTCAGCAGGGATAATAATATCTCCTAAACTGAACGACAATCCACCTTGGAAGGCAAACTTATATCCTAAATCTTTTATTTCATCCAAAAACTCAGCTGTTTCAGGAACAGAAGTAGCTTTCAAAATGTTACCAATAATATCACGTAAAGACTTTTTAGTCAATACTTGATTGATATATCCTGCGGCAGCTGGTACTGTTTCATTAAATAGTACACGTCCTACTGTAGTTTCAATAATTTGTTTTGTTAAAACACCTTCTTCGTTGAAATCTTCAGTTCTAACTTTGATAGTAGCGTTTAATTCTACCTGCTTTTCATTGTAGGCAATATTCACTTCTTCAGCAGAATAGAACGTCAATCCTTCACCTTTTACCTTAACTTCATCTGTAGACGTACGTCGCTTGGTCATATAGTAAAGTCCAAGAACCATATCTTGAGAAGGAACAGTAACTGGAGATCCGTTAGCAGGATTCAAAATATTGTGAGATGCCAACATCAATAATTGACATTCCAAAATCGCTTCAGGGCCCAATGGTAAATGCACCGCCATTTGATCACCATCAAAATCGGCATTAAACGCCGTACATACTAATGGGTGCAATTGGATTGCTTTACCTTCAATCAACTTAGGTTGAAAGGCTTGAATACCTAGTCTGTGCAATGTTGGAGCACGGTTTAAAAGCACTGGATGTCCTTTTAAAACATTCTCTAAAATATCCCAAACTACAGGTTCTTTACGATCTATAATTTTCTTCGCAGATTTTACAGTTTTTACAATCCCACGCTCTATCAGTTTTCTGATGATGAATGGTTTGTAAAGTTCTGCCGCCATATTTTTAGGCAACCCACATTCAAATAATTTTAATTCCGGTCCAACGACGATTACCGAACGTGCTGAATAATCCACACGTTTACCAAGTAAATTTTGACGGAAACGTCCTTGCTTTCCTTTTAGGGAATCAGATAATGATTTCAACGGTCTGTTAGAATCTGTTTTTACTGCAGATGCTTTACGTGTGTTGTCAAATAATGAATCTACTGATTCTTGCAACATACGTTTCTCATTACGCAAAATCACTTCTGGAGCTTTGATCTCAACCAAACGCTTCAAACGGTTGTTACGAATAATCACACGACGGTATAAATCATTCAAATCTGAAGTCGCAAAACGACCACCATCTAAAGGCACCAACGGACGTAATTCTGGTGGAATTACTGGAATGGCCTTCATGATCATCCATTCTGGAAGATTTTCACGATTAGCGTTAGAATCACGGAAAGCTTCAACAACTTGAAGACGTTTTAACGCTTCAGTTTTACGTTGCTTGGAAGTTTCAGTATTTGCCTTGTGACGTAGTTCAAAAGATAAATCGTTCAAATCAATTCTTGCAAGCAAATCAATCAAGCATTCCGCTCCCATTTTTGCAATGAATTTATTTGGATCATTTTCATCTAAATATTGGTTGTCTTGTGGAAGTGATTCAAGAATGTTTAAGTATTCTTCTTCAGTCAAGAAATCCATTTTCTTTAAAGGTTCACCATCAACGTTTTTAGCATTACCCGGTTGGATGACTACGTAACGTTCATAATAAATGATCATATCCAATTTCTTGGAAGGCAATCCTAATAAGTATCCAATTTTGTTTGGTAACGAACGGAAATACCAAATATGAGCCACAGGAACCACCAAATTGATGTGTCCAACACGGTCACGACGTACTTTCTTTTCAGTTACTTCAACACCACAACGGTCACAAACGATTCCTTTGTAGCGTATTCTTTTATATTTACCACAAGCACATTCAAAATCCTTTACAGGACCAAAAATACGCTCACAGAACAAACCGTCTCTTTCTGGTTTGTGGGTTCGATAATTAATAGTTTCAGGTTTAAGGACCTCACCACGAGATGCTGCTAAAACAGACTCTGGAGACGCTAAACCGATTGAGATTTTATTAAATCTCTGTACTGTATTCCTATCTTGTCTTCTTGCCATTTTTTATGGTACTAACAAATTAAAATTTAATTTTTTCGATTGGGTAGAGACAGATGATCATCTGTCTCTACCTACGGATTATAAAAACAGATAATTATCTGTCTCTACGAAATTATTCCTCCAATCTAATATCTAATCCTAATCCTTTCAATTCGTGCATAAGTACGTTGAAAGATTCAGGTAGTCCTGGTTCTGGCATTGGCTCTCCCTTAACGATTGCTTCGTAAGTTTTAGCTCTACCTATAACATCATCAGATTTTACTGTTAAGATCTCACGTAAGGTTGCAGATGCGCCATAAGCCTCAAGTGCCCAAACCTCCATCTCACCAAAACGCTGACCACCAAATTGTGCTTTACCACCAAGAGGTTGTTGTGTAATTAATGAGTACGGTCCGATAGAACGTGCGTGCATCTTATCATCAACCATGTGCCCAAGTTTCAACATATAAATAATACCAACAGTTGCAGGTTGATCAAAACGATCTCCAGTACCACCATCATACAAATAGGTATGTCCAAAACGTGGAATTCCAGCTTCATCTGTCAATTCATTGATTTGATCCAATGTTGCACCATCAAAGATTGGTGTTGCATAGGTACGTCCTAATTTTTGACCTGCCCATCCAAGAACAGTTTCATAAATTTGACCAATGTTCATACGAGAAGGTACACCAAGCGGATTCAATACGATATCTACCGGAGTTCCATCTTCTAAGAACGGCATATCTTCCTGACGGACGATACGGGCAACAATACCTTTATTACCGTGACGACCTGCCATTTTATCACCAACTTTAAGTTTACGTTTCTTAGCGATATAAACTTTAGCTAATTTGATAATACCTGCTGGCAACTCATCTCCTACAGAAATAGTAAACTTCTCACGACGCAATGATCCTTGAAGATCATTTTCCTTAATCTTATAATTGTGAATTAAATCCGCAACTAAAGTATTGGTTTGGTCATCAGTTGTCCATACTCCTGAAGTTAAATGCGTATAATCATCCACAGAGTTTAACATTTTTAAGGTATACTTTTTACCTTTTGGAATGATTTCCTCTCCAAGATCATTAAAGATACCTTGCGCTGTTTTTCCGTTTACAATTAGGAATAATTTATCAACCAAAACTGCTTTTAAGTCATCAAATTTTCTAAAGTAAACTGATTCCAATGCATCAATATCCTCTTTATCTTTAGCTCTCTTACGTTTGTCTTTTACTGCTCTTGAGAATAATTTTTTCTCAATTACAACACCGTGCAATGAAGGAGAAGCTTTCAAAGAAGCATCCTTAACATCACCAGCTTTATCACCGAAGATTGCTCTCAATAATTTCTCTTCTGGTGTTGGATCAGACTCACCTTTTGGCGTAATCTTACCAATAAGAATATCACCAGGTTTAATCTCAGCACCAATACGGATCATACCGTTTTCATCCAAGTCTTTAGTAGCCTCTTCAGAAACGTTAGGAATATCATTGGTCAATTCTTCATTACCCAATTTGGTATCACGAACTTCCAATGAATACTCATCAATATGGATAGACGTAAAGATATCATCACGAACCACTTTTTCAGAAATTACAATCGCATCCTCAAAGTTGTAACCTTTCCATGGCATAAAGGCCACTTTCATGTTACGACCAAGAGCAAGCTCCCCGTTTTGGGTTGCATAACCTTCACAAAGTACTTGTCCTTTTCTAACTTTATCACCTTTGGTTACAATAGGTTTTAAGTTAATAGAGGTACCTTGATTGGTTTTTCTAAACTTAACTAACGGATAGGTTTTGGTATCGCTATCAAAACTAACCATAGCTTGTTCTTCAGTACGTGCGTATTTTATAGTAATTTCATTAGCATCAACATACTCAACAGTTCCTTCGCCTTCTGCATTGATCAATACTCTAGAATCTGAAGCCACTTGACGCTCTAAACCAGTTCCAACAATTGGTGCATCAACACGCAATAACGGTACTGCTTGACGCATCATGTTAGATCCCATCAAGGCTCTGTTGGCATCATCATGTTCCAAGAATGGAATCAACGATGCTGAAATAGAAGCTACTTGATTAGGTGCAACGTCTGTATAGTTGGCTTTAGCTGGGTCAATAACAGGGAAATCACCTTCTTGACGTGCAATAATTTTGTCTTCAAGAATTTTACCTTTGTCATCAACTCTAATATTTGCTTGAGCGATCAGTTGATCTTCTTCTTCTTCAGCACTCAAATATATAGGTGTGTTTTTAATATCAACAACACCATTTTCAATCTTACGATATGGGGTTTCGATGAAGCCCATTCCATTTACTTTCGCATAAACAGAAAGAGAAGAAATCAAACCAATGTTTGGTCCCTCAGGAGTTTCAATCGGACATAAACGACCATAATGTGTGTAGTGAACATCACGAACCTCGAAACCTGCACGCTCTCTGGATAAACCTCCAGGTCCTAATGCTGATAGACGACGTTTGTGCGTAATCTCAGCCAATGGATTGGTTTGATCCATAAATTGAGATAACTGGTTCGTTCCAAAGAATGAGTTGATCACTGAAGACAAAGTCTTGGCATTGATCAAATCAATTGGTGTAAACACCTCATTGTCACGAACGTTCATACGCTCACGAATGGTACGCGCCATACGTGCTAAACCAACACCGAACTGTTGTGATAGTTGTTCACCCACGGTACGTACACGACGGTTAGAAAGGTGGTCAATATCATCAATCTCAGCTTTAGAGTTGATCAACTCGATTAAATATTTTATAATGGTAATGATATCCAGTTTGGTAAGCACTTGCTTATCCATACCAATATCCAACTGTAACTTTTTGTTCATTCTGTAACGCCCAACTTCACCTAAAGAGTAACGTTGGTCAGAGAAAAACAATTTGTCAATAATACCACGTGCAGTTTCCTCATCTGGCGGCTCTGCATTACGAAGTTGACGGTAAATATGTTCAACAGCTTCTTTTTCCGAGTTTGTTGGATCTTTTTGAAGCGTGTTATGTATGATGGAATAATCTCCTTGCTGCGCACTTTCTTTGTGCAAAAGCACAGTTTTAGCATCAGCTTCAAGGATTTCTTCAATATTGTCTTTATCTAAAACAGTATCACGATCAAGCACAATTTCATTACGCTCAATGGATACTACCTCACCTGTATCTTCATCAACAAAATCTTCATGCCATGTATTAAGCACACGTGCTGCCAATTTACGACCGATGATTTTCTTAAGACCAGATTTAGAAACTTTCACTTCTTCTGCAAGGTCAAAAATTTCAAGAATGTCTTTATCACGTTCAAAACCGATGGCTCTGAACAAGGTCGTTACTGGTAATTTTTTCTTTCTATCAATATAAGCGTACATAACGCTATTGATATCTGTAGCAAATTCAATCCAAGAACCTTTAAAAGGAATTACTCTGGCAGAATATAGCTTAGTTCCATTCGCATGGAAGGATTGACTGAAGAACACCCCTGGAGATCTGTGCAATTGTGAAACGACAACACGCTCAGCACCATTAATACAAAAGGTTCCACTTGGCGTCATGTAAGGAATTGTACCTAAATACACATCTTGAACAATGGTCTCAAAGTCCTCATGTTCAGGGTCTGTACAATACAACTTCAAACGCGCTTTTAGCGGCACACTGTATGTTAATCCTCTTTCAATACATTCTTCAATGGAATATCTTGGTGGATCAATGAAATAATCCAAAAACTCCAAGACAAATTGATTGCGAGTGTCGGTGATTGGGAAGTTTTCCATGAAGGTATTGTAGAGACCTTCATTCCCTCTTTCTTCAGATTTAGTCTCTAATTGGAAAAAATCCTGGAAGGATTTTATCTGGATATCCAGAAAGTCAGGATAATCCGTTCTATTTACAATAGAAGAGAAATTTAATCTTTCAGCTTTTTGTGCTAACATCGATGAACGAGATTTTGATTAAAAATAATAATTGTTTTTTTATGTACATTTAATATACACAAAAGGGTTTAGGTCATTCCGAATAATTCGGAAGACCTAAACCAAAATTTGTAGTTTGGGTTAAGCTTATTTAAGCTCAACTTCTGCTCCAGCTTCTTCTAATTGAGCTTTCAAAGCTTCTGCTTCATCTTTAGAAACAGCTTCTTTAACGTTGCTTGGTGCATTGTCAACTAATTCTTTAGCTTCTTTCAAACCTAAACCAGTCAATTCTTTTACCAATTTAACAACTGCCAATTTTGAAGCACCTGCTGCTTTAAGAACTACGTTAAACTCTGACTGCTCTTCAGCCGCTTCAGCAGCACCACCGCCACCTGCAGCAACTGCAACAGCAGCAGCAGCTGGTTCGATACCATACTCATCTTTTAATATTGTAGCTAATTCGTTAACTTCTTTTACTGTTAAATTAACTAATTTTTCTGCGAAATCTTTTAAATCTGCCATTTTCTATCGTTTTAATAATTTTAATAAAATATAATTTGTTTAAGTGCGTACTGTGTTGATTACCCTTCTTTTTCAGATAATGTTTTTAAGATGCCTGCTAATTTACCACCACTTGATTTAAGTGCAGAGATAACGTTTTTAGCTGGAGATTGTAACAATCCTACGATGTCTCCAATCAACTCTTCTCTTGACTTGATGTCAACAAGTGCATCTAATTGCTCATCACCAATGTAAATTGCTTCTTCAATAAAAGCTCCTTTAAGCAATGGCCTATCAGATTTTTTACGGAATGCTTTAATTACCTTAGCTGGAGCGTTTCCAGTTTCTGAATACATTATTGAAGTGTTTCCTTTTAAAGTACTTGGAAGATCTCCAAAGTCTCTATCAGAAGCTGACATAGCTTTATTCAATAATGTGTTTTTTACGACCGCCATTTTAATATCTGCTTTAAAGCAGGCGCGACGTAATTCTGAAGTGTTTTTTGCGTTTAATCCAGATATATCAGTTAAATAGATATGTGTATTATCCGCTAATTGAGCAGTCAACTCTTCAATAACTTGTGATTTTTCTTCTCTTGTCATAATATTAAAGTTTAACTACTAACCTATTTTAGTATCAATTGATATACTTGGACTCATGGTACTTGAGAGAAAGATGCTCTTTACATACACACCTTTAGCCGCCACAGGTTTCATTTTTATTAGAGTTGTTAAAAGTTCGTTTGCGTTATCCAATAATTTGTCAGCACTAAATGATGCTTTTCCAATTGGAGCGTGAACGATACCTGTTTTGTCTACTCTAAAGTCAATTTTACCAGCTTTTACTTCTGCAACTGCTTTAGCTACATCCATAGTTACTGTACCTGTTTTAGGATTTGGCATTAAACCTCTTGGGCCTAATACTCTACCTAAAGGACCTAATTTACCCATGATTGCTGGCATGGTAACGATAACGTCAACATCTGTCCAACCATTTTTGATTTTCTCAAGGTATTCATCCAATCCTACATAATCAGCACCTGCATCTTTAGCTTCCTGCTCTTTGTCAGGTGTCACCAATGCAAGAACTTTCATGTCCTTTCCAGTTCCGTGAGGTAAAGAAACAACACCTCTTACCATTTGGTTTGCTTTACGAGGATCAACTCCCAGTCTTACAGCGATATCCACTGAAGCATCAAATTTTGTATAGGTGATTTCTTTTAATAAAGCCGAAGCCTCTTCAAGAGAATAAAGTTTGTTTTTGTCAACTTTAGCTCTTGCCTCTTTTTGCTTTTTTGTTACTCTTGCCATTTCAGAAATTTTTTAATTAGGTTTTTTACCTGTTACAGTAATACCCATTGATCTTGCTGTTCCAGCAATCATATCCATAGCTTTTGCAGATGTAAATGCATTTAAATCTTGCATTTTGTCTTCAGCAATTGCTTTAATTTGATCCCAGGTTACTTTTGCTATCTTCTTTCTGTTCGGTTCTCCAGATCCTTTTTTCAATTTGGCCGCTTCCAATAATTGTACCGCAGCTGGTGGAGTCTTAATAACGAAATCAAACGATTTATCCTTGAAAACAGAAATTACAACAGGTAATACTTTACCCGCCTTATCCTGAGTTCTAGCATTAAATTGCTTACAGAATTCCATAATATTAACTCCAGCAGCTCCTAAAGCGGGTCCTACCGGTGGCGATGGATTCGCTGCACCTCCCCGAACTTGTAGCTTAACTACTTTACTTAATTCTTTTGCCATTTTTAAAATTTTAGTTGTACCTCTTTCCATTGGAAGCTGAAAGACATACGATCTATATGTAACAATTATTAAACTTTTTCAACTTGCATATAACTCAACTCCAACGGTGTCTTTCTTCCGAAAATTTTCACCATCACTTCAAGTTTACGCTTTTCTTCATTTATTTTTTCAATGGTTCCATCAAAGCCATTAAATGGCCCGTCAATTACTTTTACAGTCTCACCAATGGTGAAAGGAATGGCCATATTTGAATCTGCATCAACTGTAAGTTCATCTACTTTACCTAACATTCTATTCACTTCAGATTGTCTTAAAGGCACAGGATCTCCACCTTTTGTTTCCCCTAAAAACCCAATAACATTTGTAATGGATTTAATAATATGAGGAATCTCACCACTCAAATTGGCTTGGATCATAATGTAACCAGGAAAATAAACTTTCTCTTTGTTTACCTTTTTTCCGTTACGGATTTGTATCACTTTTTCAGTAGGCACCAAAACTTGGTCCACAAAATCTTCAAGACCCAAACGGGTGATTTCATTTTCTATATAAGTTTTGATTTTGTTTTCTTGACCACTTACAGCCCTTACAACGTACCATTTTTTATTTCCACTAGTTTCAGACATTCTCTTATTTGTATTTTACTTGATCCAGCTGAAATAAGCCTCGATAACTCTACTAAAAACGGTATCAACTCCCCAAATTGCCAAAGCAAATATAATTGAGAACACAGCTACAACTATGGTTAAACGTTGAGCTTCAGCCCATGTTGGCCAAGTCACATTGTTTTTTAATTCACCAAATGATTCTGAAATATAATTTACAAATCCTGCCATTACAGTTGTGTTTATTTTAAAATGAGAGCTTCTAATTCTTTATTAACTTCATTTAAACCATTACTTGAAACGATTTAAATTGCTCTGCACGGGTTGAGAGACTCGAACTCACGACACCTGGTTTTGGAGACCAGTGCTCTACCAACTGAGCTAAACCCGTAAATATAAATCAAGGCACCTTGAATAATCAAGACGCCTTAATTGATATTTAACTATATAATTAGTCTAAAATTTCAGTTACCTGACCTGCACCAACTGTACGTCCACCTTCACGTATTGCGAAACGCAAACCTACATTCATTGCAATCTTTTGGATCAATTCAACAGTGATAGTCAAGTTGTCACCTGGCATAACCATTTCAACACCGTCAGGAAGCATGATGTTACCTGTTACATCAGTTGTACGTACGTAAAACTGTGGGCGATAGTTGTTATGGAATGGTGTGTGACGACCACCTTCTTCTTTTTTCAAGACGTAAACCTCAGCCTTAAATTTAGCGTGTGGTGTTACAGAACCTGGCTTAACAATAACCATTCCTCTAGTAATTTGAGATTTTTCAATACCTCTTAATAAGATACCTGCATTATCTCCAGCTTCACCTCTATCAAGAATTTGACGGAACATTTCAATACCAGTAACTGTAGAAGTCAATTTTTCAGCTCCCATACCTATGATTTCAACCGGATCTCCAGTTTTAGCAATACCAGTTTCGATACGACCTGTAGCCACAGTTCCACGACCAGTAATTGAGAATACATCTTCAATAGGCATTAAGAAAGGCTTATCAATTTCTCTTAAAGGCTCTTCAATCCATACATCAACTGACGCCATTAATTCTAAAACTGTATCAACCCATTTTTGCTCACCGTTAAGTGCGCCTAAAGCTGAACCTTGAATAACAGGACCATTATCACCATCATAATCATAGAAAGATAATAGGTCACGGATTTCCATCTCAACCAATTCCAATAATTCTTCGTCATCAACCATATCCACTTTATTCATGAATACAACCATACGAGGAATACCTACCTGACGTCCTAAAAGGATGTGCTCACGAGTTTGTGGCATTGGGCCATCTGTCGCTGCAACTACCAGAATAGCACCATCCATTTGAGCAGCACCAGTAACCATGTTCTTTACGTAATCCGCGTGACCTGGACAGTCAACGTGTGCGTAATGACGGTTTGCTGTTGCGTATTCTACGTGTGATGTGTTAATTGTAATACCTCTTTCTTTCTCTTCTGGAGCGTTATCAATTTGATCAAATGATCTTGCTTCTGAAAAACCTGCATCAGCTAATACTTTAGTAATAGCAGCAGTTAAAGTTGTTTTACCGTGATCTACGTGTCCAATAGTACCAATGTTTAAATGTGGTTTTGAACGATCGAAAGTTGCCTTTGCCATGTTTAATTTATTTTAATCTTTATTTATATTAGTGTTCAAAAATTTAATTTTGCTTATTCAAAAAAAGAGCCAATGACGAGAATTGAACTCGTGACCTCTTCCTTACCAAGGAAACGCTCTACCCCTGAGCTACACCGGCGGTTCATTTACGATAACCGATTTTCTGATGTACGATTCGCAAATCGCAGTACGTAACTCGTAAATTAATTTAGAGCAGGAAACCACTCGCTAAGTTCTTGCGATGATATCCTCTTTTTAAGTGGGGACTACGCTTTACACGTAACCATTTTCCACTTTTGAGCGGATGATCGCGCCTTTCGGCGTGACGACATTCCACTTTTGAGCGGGAGACCGGGTTCGAACCGGCGACATTCAGCTTGGAAGGCTGACGCTCTACCAACTGAGCTACTCCCGCAATTTTATGAAATTCCATTTAAAGAAATTCCAAATTCCAATATTCAATGAACTTTTTTGATTACCTCCCTGCGGTCGGTGATCCGTAAGGGTGACCCCTTACTAAAACTTTTAAAACACTATTTTACAAAAGCGAGCTTAAAAGCTTTTTCATGTTGATTGGATTACCTCCCTGCGGTCGGTGATCCGTAAGGGTGACCCCTTACTAAAACTTTTAAAACACTACTTTACAAAAGCGAGCTTTTGACAGTAGCTTATTTAAAAGTTTTGTGGGGAGAGCAGGATTCGAACCTGCGAAGACGTAGTCAGCAGATTTACAGTCTGCCCTCGTTGGCCGCTTGAGTATCTCCCCAAAACAATTTAAAATTCCAAATATAAAATTCAAAATTTCACTTCAATCTTTTAATGAACATTTCCCAAAAACTACTACTTTGAGATTCCTACCTTCGCAGGAATTAAGAGCCGATGGAGGGACTCGAACCCACGACCTGCTGATTACAAATCAGCTGCTCTAGCCAGCTGAGCTACATCGGCTTTTTATGATCTTTTCCTTCAATAAAAAAGCCCGCTATTTCTAACGGACTGCAAATGTATAGATTTATTTATTTAATCAAAACATTTTTTTAAAAATTTTTATCAAATATGTGATCTTAATTTCTCTTTTCTCTTTTTCAACTGCCTTTCTAGCGATGAAACGGCCATATCTGCGCCTTCTTCAAAGGTCCTACATTGTTTCTTTACTACAAAGCTATCTCCCGGCACATTCACTCTAGCCTCAAATATTTTGTTCTCTTTATCACTTGTGTTCTCAACTTTGAGGTAGACATCAGACTGGATGACCTTATCATAAAATAAATCTAACTTATCCATTCTTCTTTGAATAAAGTCGATCAACTTCTTGTCCGCACTAAAGTTAACTGATTGCATGTTTACTTTCATCTGTTCGTTTTTTTAAGAAATTCATAGCATAAAATTAATTAAACTTCATGTTTTACAATTTCATGCTTTCATTTGGGTTAGACACTAGGTATTATTTTTACTTCTTGGATGTGCATTTTCATACACTTTTTTTAATTCGGCTATACTATTGTGTGTATAAACCTGGGTCGCCGCTAAACTTGAATGCCCAAGCAATTCCTTAACAGCGTTTAGATCTGCTCCTTCATTAAGCAAGTGAGTCGCAAATGAGTGCCTCAATATATGCGGACTCTTTTTTACTTTTAAAGATGCTTCACTAAAATACTCATTAATAATTCTGTAAACAAGCGTTTCATATATTTTTAACCCTTTTTTGGTTAAAAACAGATATTCTTTATTTTCAATTATTTCCAATTCATTTCTTAACTGCATATAGTTATTTATAGTAACCACTACACTGTTGATTAACGGTATAAACCGCTCTTTGTTTCTCTTCCCGAGAACCTTTAAGGTTTTGTTGGCTAAGTCAATATCTCTAATCCTAATTTGAATGAGTTCTATGCGCCTAATTCCTGTAGCGTAAAAAAGTTCTACAATAAGACGGTTCCTGACCCCTTCAAAGTCAGTTTCCTTTTCTAGGATTTGCATCACATCTTCCATTTCTTTTTGTGAAAATGGTATTTGGATTTTTTTACTGGTTTTTAAAGCTTTGTGTTTTGATAAGGGATTGGCTTGAATGGTTTCTGTCTTTATCAAAAATTTAAAGTAAGAGTTCAAGGATGACACCTTACGGTTCACACTCCTATTGGAAATCTTATGCTCCACAAGAACCACAATCCAGCGCCTAATTTGTGGATAATTCACGTCTTGAAGGCTGGTAGAACCATATGTCTCAGTGACAAATTTTGAAAAGCTCTCAAGATCTGTAAGATACGCCTTGACGGTCAATTCAGAATATTTTTTTTCATAGAGTAAATATTCAGAAAAGGAAGAAAACTGTGGATTTGATATGGACATGGAGAGACCATTTATGAGTTAGATTCTTAAATATAGGGCAAAAAAAATTCCTGCTAGTGCAGGAATCCCTTTTATTTGATTTCAATAGAACGGTTACATGTTTTCTTGATCTCTTAACCGTTGAACATATTGGGCTTTTTGAATCAAAGCTCTATGCTCAACAGAAGGTTTGTTAAACTGCTTACGCGTTTGCAATTGACGCTTCGTACCAGTTTTATCAAACTTACGTTTGTAACGCTTTAGAGCTCTATCTATTTGCTCTCCATCTTTAATTGGTATTATTAACATAGTGTCTTAACCTCCTCTCTTTTAGAATTTCAGGTTGCAAATATAAAAAGTAAATTTTATTGTACAATTAAATAACAAAATAATTACTTTGAGCTTAAAATATTTTAATAGTTACAAAAATTACAAAAAATACAAGTACACCGAGCTTTGCATATTTGTTGGGAACAGGCTCATCACTTTTTTTGAATCTGATAATCTGATATATAAAACTTGGTAAAGCCAATAACAAGATTAACCACCAGTACTTAATTATAAGTGTAGGATTTATAATTGCCAATGAAATTACAATCAATAAAAATAACATGTTGTAGATTCCCAGCAACAAAATCTTTCCATCCTTCAAAAAACTTTTATTCATATACAAATCATACAGAAAGTAGAGTGACAAGACAGCAATTATAAGATAATTTGAATTTTCCATGTCCTTTATTATTAAGAATTAATTCCCCATACATTGATTATATTGATCTTCAGCGACTGCTAATTTATGAAATGTGCTATAAACATTTGTAGCATTACATGGAATTAGACCAGCTCCAAAAGTTGCAATTCCCACAATAAGACAAGAGACTACACCATTGTCATATTCAGAATGTATTCTCCGAAAAGAAGTTTCATAA
>NZ_LZRN01000002.1 GCF_001678675.1 Gelidibacter algens | reverse complement strand
AAGATATAATTAAAGATAAATTTTTGGGACCAATATTATTGACTCTATTTTTTATGCTTTTTAGTATTAAAAAAACAAATGATTTACTTTTCCTTTTAATCTTTTTGCTGATTATACTAGCTGTTTTATGCTTGGCATTCTATCTGCGAAAAGACTTTTATATCATAAAATTCTCAGCAGATTCTGAATCCACAAACATTGAATACCAAAGGAACTTTTCGGAACAGGTATCAGACAAGTTTTCAATTCACTCAAAATCAATTAAAACACTAGACTTCAGTTCAAAATCTTTTCTTGAACCATTCCATAAAATATCGATTCGATATGTAGATGAAAGCGGACTTTATGATAAGAAGACCTTTAAAACTAATGACGACAAAACATTTATCGAACTAATTTATAAACTGAAATAAAAACCTAAGCACAACACCTAAATTAATTGCTTGGTCCTCGCCTACTTTTTAAATCCTGCGGACTTCCTAAAACCAGTATTACTTTGGAGAGTTTCGTGTTTTTTACGCCAAAGCTTCTATACCATAAACTTTTCTCAGAATTCCAGAGCGACATTCAGCTAAAATCAAATTAGACCTAATAATCAATTTTTTTGTTTATTTTTAGAAGGTGCGCTTATTACTTGAACAGATCATACAGCAAGCTATTATATTAAAATAATCCTTAGTTCATTGAACTTTGTAACAGATGTAGTTAATCTTTAAATTATGGGAATAGATGTTAAACCACCAACTTCCTTCTGGGTCGTGGCTACTTTTACACTTTTGTGGAATATAATTGAAATATATTTTAGTTCTTTTGAGATTGATTTTCTACAAGAAAATTTGACTGTTGAGGAATTTGAAAACATACAGTCGATACCTTTTTGGTATACTATTGTATTTGTAGTTGCACTATTCTCTGAGATATTAGGTAGTTTTATGCTTTTTATGAGAAAAAAAATTGCAACTAAATTTTTTGCAGTTGCATTACTTACTTTGCTATTTGTAGAATTTTACTGGCTATTTGTGGTCGACATTAAAAAAACGTCAATTGTATTTTCTTTATTTATACCTGTTGCAGTTATTGCGATAGCCGCATTTCTTTATGTATATAGCAAAAGAGCCACTAGAAAAGGCTGGCTCAAATAGACTAAGATGAGTTGATTTTTATCTTTCGATAACTAAAAGATTAAAAAAACCAGCAGCTACTATTGTTTCATTTCAAGGCGTTACCTCCGTCCATCGCACCTTCTTTGTATTTGCCTTCTGGTAAATTAAAGATGCCTCAATGGGGCACACAAACAGTATCTAAGCTATTGCTCGGTCTGTCCTCACTTGGGAAATCCTGCGGATTGCCCAAAGCTAGTTTTTATTTGCCAAATTAGGTGCTTGAACCACGTAACAACTCCTAAAGATAAAGGTTCCGCACAAGCTGAAAAAAACCGAACAACCATTAAAAATCCGAAATGAAAAACACCAGCGCCCAAACACAACATTTATTTTACCCCAACGTAAAACGCCAACACATTATAAAAAGAAAGAGCCTATCCTGAATTTATTTCGGGAAGCTGTTTCTTTCTTTGAACACCGAAATAGACTGCCTTCAAATAAATGAACCAAGAAATCCAATTATAAATTATTACATTTGCATCTGATGCAAAAACACAATCACATAAAAGCACTGTTATTTTTAGGCATATTCAGTCTATTTCTTTTGCATCAGATTGTACCACATTTACATCACCAACACGAAGTTGAGCACTCTCATAAAGCTGTTGCACATAGTGAAAGTCATTCTCACGATGTTCCAGAAAAGGAAAGTCCTAAAAAAGGGCTTTTAGATTTATTTTTGGAGGTACATATACATACCGTAGGTTCTAATGAAGTATTGGTAACACACGAAAGTAGCGTAAAACATCTCAAGTTTAAAAGGAATGTAAATACTTCAATTTATGTTAATCATTATAGCCTTTCTATAGACTATGATGAAGCCGAAAAGGTAGCGGTCTATCAACCCCCCAATACATATTTCAATCCTTATCTCTCTTGTCTCGATTCCAGAGGCCCACCATCTTTAGGTTAATCATTTAGGCATACTTTACCTTGGGTAAGTATTCCATTTTACAAATTCAGACCTGTCTGCCCACCCGGATGAACCGTTCGGGCGGGCCGACGGGCATGATTAAACCTAAAATTTCACACAATGAATAAATACATCGTATCTGCAATTTGCGGGTGCCTGTTCTCTGTTACTGGCTTCTCACAAACTATTAATGTAGAGGAACTGCTAAACCAAATAGAACAGAACAATATAGAGCTAAAAGGCTATCAAGCGTTTATTGAAAGCCAGCAACTCGAAAATAAGAGCACTAACAATTTGCCCGACCCACAGCTGTCTGGATATTATTTGCCTTTCGGAGATAATACAACCGGAGATTATACCGAATATGAAGTCTCACAATCTTTTGAATTTCCGACGGTTTATGGGGCGCGCGGCAAATGGAACGCATCTAAATCGGAGCAATTAGCATCCGCATATGCTACAAAAAGACAAGAAATCTTGTTGCAAGCAAAGGGCATTGTTTTAGAACTTGTTTTCTTACAAAAGCAAAAAGCGATTGAAACCGAAAGGAGAACCCAAAGCAAGCAGGTTTTCGACCAAATTCAAAACCTTTTTGATAAAGAGCAAGTAGGTATTTTAGATTTGAACAAGGCGAAAATTGCTTGGATTCAAGAGCAATTTGTTGTGCAACAGATTGAAAGCGATATCCAAATTCAATTATCCATACTTAAAACATTGAATGGTGGAAATCCTATTGAGGATATTTCATCGCAAATAGTTTTGCGAGCTGAAATTGAAACACTTGAAAATCTCTGGCTGGAAAAATTGACAAACGACCCTCGATTGCAAGAATTGAGGGCCAATGAAGAAACTTCGCTTCAAAAAATAAAATTGGAAAAAAACAAGGTGTTGCCCAATTTGGCACTTGGCTACAATTATCAGGGTGTCAGCGGAAGCAACTATTCTGGTCTTTATGGAGGTGTTTCCATTCCGCTTTGGAACAGCAAGAACAAAGTAAAAGCTGCCGAAGCAAATTATGAATATCAGCAATCCAATACCCAAGTCATCACGACCTCGCTTTATTCACAATTTCAACAAACCTATAATCGCTACGCGTTGATGCTCGAAAAATACAAGGAGTATCAAACCACAATGGACAATTTAGATAGTGAGCAATTACTTTTTAAGGCTTATCAGTTGGGCGAGTATTCGTTTATGGATTATTATGTGGAGCTTCAGTTTTACCGAACAGCAACGCATAGAATGCTGCAAATGGAAAAGGAATTACAACTGCTTCAAGCACAATTATTAAAACATCAATTATAACTTTTAAAATAAAATATTATGAAAATTTCAAAACTAATATTCGCAATCGCGACGGTTTCAATTTTTACACTAACATCTTGTAGAGATACAGAACCAAAATCAGAGACTCCTGAAGAACATGGTCACGAACACGATGCCAATGGAGGCCATATGAACGAGGAACCTGTGGAGCAAGAAGAATTTGAAGTAAAATCAGATTCTATGGAAATGAAAGAGGAAACACACACGCACGATAGCGGTGCAGAACATCACGACCACTAAAAAAACAAAAGGTATAACAGATGAAAACCTTATGATTATTTAATCATAAAAGGATCTATGTGACCACAAAAAAAATATCAGACCCATGAAATATATAATACTAGTAGTGTTTGCCTTTTTGGCAATGTCCTGTAATAACAAGGCGGAAGATGCACACGCACATAATCCTGATGGAACGCACGCAGGTGAAGAAATTCCTCGTTTGGGCCATACCATTTGGACGGATAAAACAGAATTATTTGTAGAGTTTCCTGCCTTGATTGTTGGTAATCAAAGCAGATTCGCAGCTCATTTTACAGAATTGGACGAGCACCAACCCATACATGAAGGTTCGGTTTCGGTTAGTTTGATAAAAGGCGATAAAGGGTTGCGCAATACTGCTGAAGCACCTTCATCACCAGGTATATTTTCGCCAACCATTCAACCTAAAGAAGCAGGAACCTACCAACTTGTTTTTGAGTTGAAAACACCTGACTATTCCGATAAAATCACGATTGATGACGTTACCGTTTATGCAAATACCGATGATGCTATAAAAGCGTTGGGTATTGCTGAAGAAGATGGGAGCATTTCGTTCTCAAAAGAGCAGGCTTGGAAAATCGATTTTCAAACCGCGCCTGTGGTTTCAGGTAAAATTTACGAGGTCATCAACACCTCTGGCGTTTGGATGCCTTCACCCGGTTCTGTAAAATCGTTGGCAGCAAAATCCAATGGTGTGGTTGATTTTAAAGTCAACAACCTTACGGAAGGTACTGCAGTAAAACAAGGTCAGTTATTGATGAGTTTAAGCAGTCAAGGCTTGGCGTCCAATAATTTGAGTACTGAAATTGCTAATGCACGCAGCAGTTTTGAACAGGCAAAATCTGAATACGAACGGAAAAAGGAATTGTTCGAATCTAAAATTATCCCAAAAGCTGAATTTGAAAAAGTGGAGAGCAATTTTTCAATAGCTAAATCCAATTATCAATCGTTGACATCGGGAGTTTCAGGCGGAAGCAAACAAATCCGCGCACCTTTTGATGGGTTTATTAAATCTATTACGGTTTCCAATGGGGATTATGTAGAGCAAGGGGTTGCGTTGATTTCCATTGGCACGCACCAATCCAAAGTTTTGAAAACCCAGTTAGCACCAAGCTACGGACTTTCAATGGAGAATGCACAAGATATTTGGTATCAAACCAAGGATGGGCAATGGAAAAATATAAAAGATGGCGAAGGAAAAATACTTTCTATTGGTAAGGATGTAGAACGTGAAAACCCATTGATTTCGGTTTTTGCCCAGGTAAATGCAGAGGTCGATATGCCAGAAGGAAGCCTGACACCAGTTCAAATAGCGATGGGAGATGCCACCCAAAACACAATGGTTCCTGTTAATGCCTTATTGGAAGATTATGGAAGTTATTCAGTAATCGTGCAACTTTCAGGAGAAAGCTTTGAAAGAAGACCTGTGAAAATTGGAAAGCGCAATGGCGAAAATGTAGAAATACTTCAAGGTCTGGGAGTGGGCGAAGTGGTCGTCACAGAAGGAGCGTACCAAGTTAAAATGGCTTCAATGTCAGGCTCAACACCTGCACACGGTCACGAACATTAATAAGTTGTGAGTTGTGGGTTGTGAGTTATGAGTAAGGATGTCACAAATTGAACATTCAGATTCAAAAATTGGCTCTGTGTTGTTTCGAGTGCATAACGGTTTACTCAATAATAGTTATTACTTAATTTCTCTGTGTAACTCCGCGGAACTCTGCGAATCTCTGTGTAATAGCTATAACGCAGAGATTCGCAGAGACGAAAGAGATTCACGGAGAGATTGGTTTAATTTCTGATAACATATCTGTTAATTAGGCCATTGCATTTTGCCCACAATATTCAACATAGAACCCAAAAATTAAACATTAAAAATTAGAAAAAGATGTTAAACAAAATATTATCAATTTCACTTCATAATAGATTGCTCATTCTGTTGGGAGCGGTTGCGTTGAGCGTGTTGGGCATCTATTATGCTCGCACAATGAATGTTGACGTGTTCCCAGACCTTACTGCGCCAACGGTTACAATCCTGACCGAAGCGCACGGAATGGAATCTGAAGAAGTAGAAAAATTAGTGACCTATCAATTGGAAACCGCCCTAAATGGTTCGCCTAATGTGAGACGGATCCGTTCATCATCCGCAGCTGGAATTTCCATTGTTTGGATAGAATTTGAATGGGGAACCGATATTTATCGGGCACGGCAAATTGTAAGTGAGCGCATCCCGATGGTTCGTGAAAATTTACCCGAAGGTATTGGCGCACCAACAATGGCGCCTATTTCATCCATTATGGGCGAAATAATGCTGTTGGGAGTAACCTCCGATAGCCTATCGCCAATGGAATTGAGAACTTTATCTGATTGGACAATAAGACCGCGTATTAAAGCGATTGGTGGCATCGCGAATGTGGTGGTGATTGGCGGCGAGTACAAACAATACCAAGTATTTGCCAACCCTGAAAAGATGAAGCATTACAATGTAAGTCTTTCTGAATTGGTAGAGCACGTTAAGGAAGCAAACACCAACGCTCCAGGCGGAGTAATCAATCAATATGGCAATCAATACATCATTAAAGGAAGTGGTAGAGCTTATGCGTTGGAAGATTTGCAGGAAGCCGTTTTAAAACAAGTGAATGGGCAAACTATCAAAATAAAAGATGTGGCAACTGTTCAGATTGGTGCTGCCGATAAAATTGGTGATGGTTCTTTAAATGCAAAACCAGCAGTTATCTTGACCATTTCAAAACAACCCGATGTCAACACTTTGGAACTGACTGACCGCTTGGATGTAGCGATTGCCGATTTAGAAAAAACCTTGCCAAAAGGGGTCAACATCAAAAATCACATTTTTAGACAATCCGATTTTATTGATGCTTCTATTAGCAATTTGAACCAGACCTTATTGGAAGGTGCATTCTTTGTCATGATAATTCTGTTCATCTTTTTGATGAATTGGAGAACAACCTTAATATCCTTATTGGCAATTCCTATTTCATTATTAGTGTCCATCATTATTTTAAAATGGTTGGGTTATACCATCAACACAATGAGTTTGGGCGGTATGGCAATTGCGATTGGTGCTTTGGTGGATGATGCCATTATTGATGTAGAAAACGTGTATAAACGCCTGCGCGAAAACATCAGAAAACCAAAAGAAGAACGTGAATCAACACTTACGGTTGTACGTGATGCTTCGGTAGAAATACGAAGCTCTATCATCATTGCAACCTTAATTATTATAGTGTCTTTTATTCCCTTGTTCTTTTTAAGCGGAATGGAAGGACGTTTGTTGCAACCGTTAGGTATAGCATTCGTGACTTCGGTTTTAACATCGTTGATTGTTGCAGTAACCGTAACACCAATTTTGTGTTCCTATTTATTGGATAATGAAAAGCTTTTAAAGAAACAATCCGATGGTACAAAAGTGGAACGTTGGTTACAGAAACATTATGGCAACCTATTGGAACGTGCCACTAAAATTCCTAAAACGATTATTGGAACTACAGTAATCGCATTTATCATTAGTATGCTGGTTTTAACCCAATTGGGACGGAGTTTTTTGCCCGAATTTAATGAAGGCTCTTTGGTTATTAGTGTCGTTGGCCCACCCGGAATGTCTTTGGAAGAAAGTAATAAAACAGGGAATTTAATAGAGACCATATTACTGGATTTACCGGAAGTAGAAGTCGTAACAAGAAGAACTGGAAGAGCACAATTAGATGAACACGCACAAGGCGTAAATGCTTCGGAAATTGACGTTCCTTTTGTTCTCGAAGACAAAACTAAAGAAGAATTTTTTGAAGAAGTTAGAAATAAATTGAGTATTGCACCAGGCGTTAATATTACCTTGGGACAACCCATTGCCCACCGTATTGACCATATGCTTTCTGGTACTCGTGCCAATATTGCCATTAAAATATTCGGTTCAGATTTGCAACGTTTGTTTGAAGTTGGAAAAAGTGTAGAGCAAAACATCAAAGACATCGATGGATTGGCAGATGTTGCGGTTGACCAACAAATTGAAGTACCACAAATACGCATCCAACCCAAACGTCAAATTCTTTCAGCGTATGGAATGACAGTTGGTAATTTAATGGATCAAGTAGATATTGCATATGCAGGCGAAGAAGCAGGCGAGATTTATGAAGGACAGCAGTATTTTGATTTGGTGGTTCGCTATGAAAAACCATTTCGGGATACTATTGAAAATATTGGCAACACCTTAATCAGTTTACCAAATGGTGGTCAAACCACTTTGGGCGAATTGGCAACGATAGCTTCAGTAAGTAGTCCCAACACCATCAATCGAGAAAATGTACAACGTAAAATTGTAGTGGCTGCCAACGTTCAAGGCAGGGATTTGCATGGTGCTGTAAACGAGATCAAAGAGGTTGTGGCAAATAATGTGAATATGCCAGAAGGCTACCGTGTGCAATATGGCGGGCAGTTTGAAAGCGAATCTAAAGCCTCGCAATTACTTTTGATAACCGCAATTATTGCCATAGCTATCATATTTCTGTTGCTTTATTACGAGTTTAAAGATGTGAAACTGGCTTTTATAGTCTTAATAAATCTGCCATTAGCTTTAATTGGTGGTATCTTGATTGTGTATTTTACATCAGGCATCATCAGTATTGCAGCAACAATAGGTTTCATTAGTTTGTTTGGTATTGCAACTCGCAACGGCATCTTATTGGTTTCCCGTTATGAAGATTTAAGAAAGGAAGGAATGAAAGGATTTCAGTTGATTAAAACTGGCGCATTGGACAGATTAAACCCAATTTTAATGACAGCCTTTACAACAGGCCTGGCACTAATCCCATTAGCTCTAAAAGGAGGCGAACCCGGAAGTGAAATACAAAGCCCAATGGCTGTGGTTATTTTGGGTGGGTTGCTTTCTGCTACGGTTTTGAATTTGGTGGTCATTCCTTGTGTGTATCAATTGGTTATTAGAAAACAGTAGTTTTTATTACAGAATGAAATTTAAATTAGGGCTGTTGTAAATATAACGACAGCCCTAATTTTTTAACCGATTTTAAAAATAATCTGACAGCCTGACTTAAATAGACCATTTATAAAATAATTCAGATTGACAAAGCCAACACTAAAAGCCATATACATTTGTAATTACTCATGGTTTTAATATTTTGTTTTGGTGTTTGTGACTATTTCACATTTCGCGCAAAGCCAACACGCCATCAAAATCACAAGCAACCAATTGAAATTCAGTTTGGCATAAGAAGAACTAAATCACTATGGACTAAAGTGCCATAGTATTTTTAAAAAAGACTGAAAGTCTGTTGCATTCGTGAAATATACAGTAAATGATTTACGACTGTATTTTCAATGAACCAATGAATTCGTGAAAATTCGTGAAATTCGTGTCAAAATTTTTAGAAGCTAAAGCGAGATGCACTAAAGTACATAGTTTTAACTAAATCTGAGACCAATTAAATAGCTTTATCGCGAATATTTTGGAATTTCTTATACATCTGGTTTTACAATGCTTCACTTAATTAAGTACATTAGGATACGTAAAAACAAAGGATTTTTGGAAATTTCCCAATTACCCTTAAAATAGTAATCTTATGAAAAGAAATGGATTCATTGCAGCACTTCTTACGTTCATGACCATACCACTGTGGGCGTTTACCCCAATTGAAAAAGTGACCAAACGTAAAGACAAAGGATTTAAAATTAGTGCGGGCGAAGGCCGACTACATGGGCATTTAAAACTAAAAGGTGTGAATTCCAATATTTTGGATCTTAAAATATCCGGTACGGACACCAATGGCGACCTGGCAATATTTGAGCAGACCTCGCTTTCCCCAGGACGTGGAACACCATTGCACATTCATAATTCACAGGACGAAATATTCTATGTTATTGACGGTGCGTACTATTTTCAGGTAGGAGATGAAAAATATCATATGGCCGTTGGAGACAGCATATTTTTACCACGTAAAGTGCCTCACGCATGGACACAAAAATCAAAAAAGGGTAGAATGAACGTGATCTTGCAACCGGCCGGAAAACTTGAAGATTTCTTTGTTACAATGGCAGCATTGGACCACGAACCTACCCCAAAAGAAATCGAAAATATTTTTGCGGATAATGACATGCAAGTTGTCGGACCACCTTTGAAACTATAATAATCCCAATTCAAAACCCGATTTCCTAAACTGAATTGAAGCAATAGAATTCTTTATGTTAATCTTTATAGCAAGCAGTACAGAAACCAAATTTTCAGACCTTTTTACTAAGACCGCCAAATTTTTAATTTATCTAAAAACTGATAATCTGCACGAGATCCATCAAAAAAATAAAATACATGATACCAAGGAAATTGCATTAAATTGCGAAACAGAATAAAAGGAAATGCCAAAGTGACACTTTCCCATTTCTAACACCACACCAATGCAGATGATTTTTTTATATCGTGTCAAAGCGACTACATTAACATAAAAACTTAAAAACCTTACCAACCTATAACGCATGCTACTAACCTATTATCTACTATCGGGACTGTTCATCTTAGTTTCCACATTACCATTTATAACGCATCAGCATTGGATGTTTCGGGTTTGGGAGTTTGGACGGATCCAAATAATGTTTCTTCAATTGATCACCCTAGCCATAGGACTTGTATTTATAGAAGATAGAACAGCATTTTTTTGGAGCACCGTACTCGTGCATTCAGGGCTTTTAATTAACCACCTCATTATCTTAATTCCGTATACCACCTTATACAGCAAAAATAAAAAAACCCAAATCCCGAAGAATGCCCAGACCATTTCTATACTATCAGTAAATGTTTACCAATTTAATGATCGGTATGATGAGTTGTTAAATTTGGTTATGGAAGTCAAACCTGATATCTTACTTACCATGGAATCCAATCAGGCTTGGGAAGATGCCCTCACTGAAATTGAAGGCGACTATCCCAACTTCAAAAAAGTAGCTTTAGAAAACACCTATGGCATTCATTTTTACACCAAACTAAACGTAAAATCCCTGAAGGTTAACTACTTTATTGCAGACGATTTGCCAAGTATTGAGGCCGCTCTGTTCACTGAAAATGGAATTCCTTTTACCTTTTTTGGGGTCCATCCACCGCCGCCAAGCCCTACCGAAGAGGACACCTCAAGAGAACGTGACGGAGAGTTGCTTTCTTTAGGCAAGAAGGTTATAGAAACCAAGGGACCAGTCATCGTTGTTGGCGACTTTAATAATGTTGCTTGGGCAAAATCGTCAATTTTATTTAGAAAAACTTCAGAATTAATTGATCCGAGAATCGGCCGCGGATTTGTTTCTACATTTCACGCCAAATACCGATTGCTAAGCTTTCCTATTGATCTTTTTTTCCATTCTACAGATATTTTTATTCAAGATTTTAAGACGCTGCGCGCTATTGGAAGCGACCATTTACCGCTTTTCTGTAGTTTTTTTATCGACAAAAACGAGGATATCCAGGAAGAAGAAGTAGAAACACTGGAAGCCGGCGAAAAGGAAGAAGTAGAAGAAATGATTGCAGATGGGATTGAAGAAGAAGGTGATCGGCCTGCTGTTGCTACAGAATAAGATTGTGTGTTGCAAAAAAAAGGAAGTTCAAACAACATATTACCATAAGATAATCTCATGACTAGAAGACGAACTGACGGAATTGGAGCTTTTTTTAGAGATGTTCAGCCATCCCGACAATTTTAACCATAGTGACTTATACAGGTTGTTTCTTCTTTTCGTTATGAATTTCTTTTCGAAATCAACAGTGCATTAACACTCCCTAACTAATGGCAAAGAAAGGATTGGAATACGATAAATTTCAAAACCTTATGTTTTTTTTATAATAGAGCTACAAAATATTTTGTTTCTTAAGGCTTACAGAAAAAACATTAATATGAAAGCAATTCATATCACCACATCCGGAGGCCCAGAAGTATTACAATTACAGGAAACCCCAAAGCCAACACTTGAAAAGAACCAAGTTTTAATAAAAGTGAAAGCTGCAGGCGTCAACCGTAGCGACGTTATCACCCGTAAAAATATGTCTGCCTATGGCAAAGGGTCAAATGAGACGGTGATCCCCGGGTTGGAAGTTTCTGGTATAATCACCGAAATTGGGGCGCATGTAAACGACAAAAAAATTGGTGATAAAGTCTGTGCGCTTATTGCAAGCGGGGGCTATGCTGAATATGTTGCTGTTGAAAGTACGCACTGTCTTCCCGTTCCTGAGGGTATAAGTTTGACTGACGCTGCGGCAATTCCTGAAACTGTGTTTACGGTTTGGTTCAACGTATTCCATTTGGGGAAACTTCAGCCCAATGAAAAATTACTGATTCACGGTGGCACCAGTGGCATTGGCACGATGGGTTTACAAATGGCCAAAGCTTTGGGCTCTACAATCTACACGACCGCTGGCACTGATAAAAAAATTGAGTTTCTTAACAAGATGAATCTTGGCAAAGCAATAAACTACAAAAAGGAAACTTTTGAAGAGGTCTTTAAAGATGAAAAAATAGATGTCATTTTAGATATGGTTGGAGGAGATTACACTCAAAAAAATCTCGATATTCTGAATAATAAAGGACGCCTAATTAATATTAACGGCATGAAGAGTACTGACGTAACTATTGATTTACGCACCATAATGAGTAAAAACCTGATCTTGACGGGAAGCTTTCTAAAGCCGCAATCTGCTGCCGTGAAAACCCAGATTGCGCAGGACGTGGAGAAAACGATTTGGCCATTATTCCAATCTGAAAAAATTCACCCTATTATTTACAAAAAATTTCAACTTGAAGACGCTGCAGAAGCGCATAAGCTCATGGAAAGCAGCAAGCATATTGGGAAGATTTTATTGACCATGGAGTCATAACTTGAGTGCGACCTAATTTTAAGCTGCTCTAACAAAGCGAGGCCTGCAAATGGATACCCAAAGGCATTAGGGTTGAAGAAATTGAGATCATAGCCTATTACTTTGTCATTCAATTCATTATAAAAATTATAATTTCAATCTTTCTTTTTTTAAGTTATATTTAGCAAACAGAAAATTGAACTCTATTGCCTTTTGCAACAGGTCATGTATTTTAATTATAATCTAATAACAATTAATTATGAAAAACCCTCATTATGAAAATGCGAGCTCCAAAATTGTTGAAACATTAATCAATCCTACTTTGATCCATTCCACACCTACTCCCCAGAAAAAGAGCCACTTTATGCGGCTTTTAACTTTCGGAAGCATCTTGTGTTCGTTGTTGTTCATTTCCTGCACTGATGACACCATCGAAACTGACGCCTCAGTTCCTGACACCAAGGCCGACCTTGCGTTTACCTTGGCCCCTGCTGAGAGCGAACTGATACGCATTGATGGCACATCAAGTAGCTCTGAAGAAGAATTTAATAGAGCCTCAAATGCAGCTGGAAATGACCGTGGACGGTTTAATATCACATTTAGATATTTAGTTGATTTGACACCTAGGCAACTTGATGTGTTTGAATCTGCCGCAGCACGATGGGAGCGAATTATTATAAAAGATGTTCCGTCATTTACCGGGACTCTTCCTTCCGCCTTTATAGGTGTCCCCGCTATTGAAGGCACCGTTGATGATATCGTGATTGAAGTAGTCATTGCGCCAATTGATGGCCCTGGTAGAATTCTTGGCCAAGCAGGACCTCGCTTTGTTCGTAATAGTGATAACTTAACATTGAGTGGTGTGATGTTTTTTGATGTGGATGATCTCGATTTTCTAGATGAATTGGATCTATTTGAAGATGTGATCGTACACGAAATGGGCCACGTTTTAGGTATTGGAACCTTATGGAACTTTAACAGAATGTTGCGTCAAGGACCCAATAGCAATCCATATTTTACTGGAAAGTTTGCGAACATTCATTGGAACGCTGAGGGTGGACTAAATGAGCTTCCTATTGAAAATATGGGAGGCCCAGGTACTAGGTTATCACATTGGCGTGAATCTTTGCTTCGTAATGAACTGATGACAGGCTTTATTAATTTAGGCGAGAATCCGCTAAGTCGTATCACAGCCGGTTCATTAAGAGATCTTGGGTATGGCAGTGCGATGGTTGGAGAACAATATGATTTACCAAAAGGAACACCTGGAGTTGATATCAATGAACTTGCAGCAAGCAGATCAGATCAAGGTATAAATATTGCAGAAATGGAAGTTATTTTGGAGCCTATTGGTGTCGTATCCACTAACGAGTAATGTGATAAAATTGTAACACTTCATTTAATTTATAAATCTAAAAAAGAGTTTGATCATGTCCAGATGGACGAGATCAAACTCTTTCTTTTATCTTAACATGATCAGATTTAATTGTATAGGCTTCCCCTAATTAGAACTGCTTATAATTCCAATGTTCTTTTCAACCTTCTTTTTTATTTCAATTATAATGATTGTTTCTGTAACTATTCTCTGCAGACACTTCAAGAGTTTACTAATATACAGTCTATGTCATTTATGAGCATCCTATGGTCCTTTTTTAAATGACAACTCTTGAATACTATAGTATCTGAGAATTAAAAAATTATTCAAGGCCTTGTGATATATCAGTAGGATAGCGATTGCCTTTTCATTCTTAATTTATTTCAGTATATTAGAATGAATTTCAATTATTAAAAAGAATCGCATTATCCTTTTAAATACCGACGGGCACTGACCTAAACGTATTGCATTTGCGAACTTATTTTAATTTTAGGAGCAGCGTTATTATCATAAATAAAATTAAGTGAATTATGAGCAGAGGATTCGTCAAAGAAGATGATCAGGAAGAAGTTCCAATCGTACCCCCAAGAGCTGATTTGCCAGAGGGCACCATTAACTATGTGACCCAATTTGGCATGGACCAACTCTTGGCTGAAAAGGAATTGTTAATTTCTGAACGGGATGACTTGCCAATGACCAACGAAACTGAAAAACGGATCTCCACCAATTATATCAATGCCAAATTACAACTGTTGAATAACCGCATTGCTACCGCAAAAATAGTGGACCTTAGCATGCAGCCACAAGATGAAGTCCGATTTGGAGCCTTGGTAAGTTTAAAAATTGGAAATGATAATAAAATCCAGAAGTATCAAATTGTTGGCGTTGATGAAGCCGATATTGCTAAGGGGAAAATCTCATTTATTTCGCCCATTGCAAAGTTATTGACCGATAAACATGTGGGCGATACAGCCCTATTGAAACTGGCTACAGAAGATCGGACTTTTGAAGTGATGGCCATTGTTTACCCGTAACAGCAAACATTAGCCCACAAGAACCCTTAACCATAATCCATAAAAAAACACGACTAAATAAAGTCGTGTTTTTGTGTATAACAATTCTGCTTCAGAATTTAAAATCATTTACCGCGAGTAGTTAGGCGATTCTTGAGTAATGGTCACATCATGTGGATGGCTTTCATTGATTCCTGAAGAGGTGATTTTCACAAAGCGTCCGGTCTCCTTAAGCGTTTCAATGTCTTTAGCGCCACAATATCCCATACCAGCACGCAAACCTCCAACAAATTGGTGGACGCTTTCAAAGAGGTCCCCTTTGTAAGGCACACGCCCTACGATACCTTCTGGTACCAGCTTTTTGATATCATCTTCAACATCCTGAAAATAGCGGTCCTTACTCCCCTCTTTCATGGCGTCTACAGAACCCATCCCCCTATAGGTTTTAAATTTCCGCCCTTCGTAAATGACGGTTTCCCCTGGAGATTCTTTAGTTCCTGCCAATAAAGAGCCCAACATGACGGTATCGGCACCAGCAGCTATCGCTTTAGGGATATCGCCAGTATAACGAATACCTCCATCAGCAATTACTGGAACACCAGACCCTTTAATGGCTGCCGCAACTTCCAACACCGCAGAAAACTGAGGGTATCCTACGCCAGCAACCACACGGGTTGTACAGATAGAACCAGGTCCGATCCCTACTTTAATGGCATCAGCACCAGCTTCAACCAGATACTTTGCAGCTTCAGCGGTTGCAATATTGCCTACCACAACTTCGAGGTTAGGAAATTGTTGCTTGATGGCTTTCAAAATGGTTACCACTCCTTTGGTATGTCCGTGAGCGGTATCAATAATTACCGCATCAACCCCTGACTTCACCAGAGCTTCTGTTCTATCAACCGCATCAGCAGTTACACCAATGGCAGCTGCCACACGTAATCTACCATACGTATCTTTATTGGAAATGGGTTTTGTAGTCAATTTTGTAATATCTCTAAAGGTGATTAAACCGGCCAGATTATAATTCTCGTCAACAATAAGCAGTTTTTCAATTTTGTTTTTTTGGAGAATACCTTCAGCATCTTGCAAAGACGTGCCAACCGGGGCGGTAACCAAATTTTCTTTGGTCATGACCTCCACAATTGGGCGTGAGCTGTCTTTTTCAAAGCGTAAATCACGATTGGTGACAATACCTTTCAATTTGCCGTGAGCATCAATGATAGGAATACCACCAATACTGTGCTCTGCCATGTTTTGTTTGGCATCCAGAACAGTTGCCGTTAATGGCAAGGTCACAGGATCTGTAATCATGCCACTTTCCGCACGTTTCACCTTTCTTACTTCATTAGCCTGTTGTGCAATACTCATGTTTTTATGCAACACCCCAATACCACCTTCTCGCGCCATAGCAATAGCCATCGCACTTTCAGTTACTGTATCCATAGCAGCAGAAATAATAGGAATATTAATTTTAATATTACGAGTAAATTGAGTTTGGATATTGACTTCTCTTGGTAGAACTTCAGAAAAGGCTGGGACTAAAAGGACGTCATCATAGGTCAATCCTTCACCTACTATTTTGCTTTCGTGTGCTGTCATTGCAATTGTGGTTTAATTGCGTGCAAAGATAATTAATTTAATTGGAAAACTTTTACGCATAAAAAATTAAAGCCGAATTCTTCGTTAAGGTTACCGCATCCCTTCAATAGTTATATTGAGAGACGCGTCACCTCAGATAGCGTTATTAAAACTTAATTTGAAGAGTGGCATACCAATTTTGAGGTGCTGAAGGAATAATTCCCGGTCCTGGATAACCTGTTGCACGCCTCGTAAAGTAGGCGTTATCCAAGAGATTATTGATTCCGGTTTCCAATTTAAAGCGTTTGTAAGCATACGACAAAGACACATCCATAACATCATAATTTGGAATTTCTCCAATGACACCACTGATATTTGCCGCTTGTGAATTGGTCGCATCTGTAAACTGTTGGGAGAGATATGTATATTGGATATTGGCCAAAAGATTTTTATAGCCAAATTTCAGTCCTGTTTTGATATTCACATCTGGAACAAATTCCACCTGATTTCCTTTCACATTTTGTTGTTCAGAAGCTGTATATTCTGATGAGATAAAAGAGGAGTTTATAAAATAATTTAGACTAAAATCGTTATTGAGTTTTAAGATTTTTTTCAGATTAAAATCGAATAAGGATTCTACACCGTACAAAACGGCATCCCCGACATTGCCACGTTCACTGATAACGCGACCATCTGAAAGTCCTTTTTGAACAAATCCAATGCGACCGTTATAAAATAATCCGAAGACACCCAAATCATAGGACACTGTATTTTTAAAATTACCACGCATCCCCAAATCTGCAGTAAATCCTTTTTCATCCGTAATATTCGGATTGATGGCGAAAGCAGGATTATTGATATTGATGTCAGCATAGGTTACTGAACGGTAATTTTGGGAGAGGTTGCCATACATTTCCAATCCTGTGGTTGGTTTATAACTTAACCCCAATCCCAATAACACAAACGAACGCTCAAAATCTCGGTTGTCTTCTACCGCTTCCTCAAAAATCACATTGCCAGCGGCGTCCGTGTTGATCCGTTTATAAAAACCTTCGCTTTGAGTTTTTATGTATTCAAATCGAAAACCTGGCGTGACCGAAAATTGATCCGATACGTAAAGAATATTTTCTCCAAAAACAGCCACATTCAAATTGGGAAAATCAAATTTGGATTGACTTGGATAATTGGGAAATCGCTCCGATTGAAGTTCAAAATTTGGGCCGATGCCATCGCTACCTGGGCCTTGCTGCTCTGAATTATTGGCACGATAAAATTTAGTTCCCAATAAAAATGTCGAGGCTTTATTAAACACTTCATATTTACTTAGTATTCTGGCTTCAAAACCGTAGTTTTTAAAGTCGCCTTTGATCAGATCGCGTTCAGTATTGGGGTCGATTTGATCCACACGGTTGGTTCTGAATCCGAGTGAATAACGGGACGCATTCAGTCCGAAGGCATTGAAAGTGAAATTGGTATTTTCCGAAAGTTTATGATCAAATTTCAAATTGTACAATAACCAATCTACCTGAAACCAATTTCTGGCTCTGTTGCTTTGGTAAGGATCTTCTTCAAACATCTGATCCGTAAGTCCGCCACCTTGTTGTGCCAAATAGCGCAAATAGCTCAGCTCGCCTGTGAGTGACGTCTTATCATTAAATTGATACCCAATGTGTGCATATGTATTTTTGGATTCAAATTCAGAATTTGGACGAAAGCCATCACCTTTTTTATAGTTGAAATAGCCATAATAACTCCACTTATTTTTTGTGCCACTGACGCTGGTAAAATTGGTGTATAGTCCATTGCTGCCCAAAGTGTTTCTGGTAATCAGCTCAAAGGGCTTGCTCGGATTAGGTTCTTTCATCTTAAAATTAATCAAGCCGCCAAACTGCGTTCCGTATTGTAGCGAGGCAGCTCCGCGAATGATCTGAATTTCTTTTAACCCTTCAGACGCTGGCGTATAGTAACTTTCGGGATAGCCCAAAACGTCAGCACTGATATCGTAACCATTTTGTCGGGTATTAAAATTTGCGGTACGATTGGGGTCCAAACCCCGTCCACCAATATTGAGCTGCAAACCAGCATCATCATTTTGGTAAATGTTCAATCCTGCCACTTGGCTATAAATTTGTCGTGCGTTATTAGTTGCCAAGTTTGCCATGGATTGCTCTACCAAAACCACTTCGGTTTTCTTACCAGCAAAAATAGCGGTGCCTTCCACGTCCTTTAATCGGGATAATTCAAAAACTTTAGTCTTTCTAGCTGTGATTTCCACTTCTGACAAAGCAATTCCCAATTCATCCATGGAAACGTTTAAAACCATGTTGTTGTCCACTTGAATTGGCAATTCTTTCACTTCAAATTCATACGAAAAAAAGACAATCGTAAAACTACTTTTTGTGATTTGGAATTCGTAAAATCCTGATGCATCTGTTTTGGTCAACAACCCTGTAAGCTTATCATAAACCTCTACGTTAGCAACAGGTTGTTGGGTTTGTGCGTTGGTGACAATTCCTGAAATGGTATTTTGCGATAGTGCAGAAACACTCATCAACAAAACAAAAAATACTTTAAAATCCTTTAATCTCATAATGAAATGGTAAAATCCAGCTTTTGTGCCGGAATGATTCTTTTTCTTTATATAAGTCCACCGTGGTATCAATATAAGGCTGACTTAAACGGCCGTTAAGTGCCACATAACTTGTGGCATACACTTGAATGTTTTGATGCCCTTGGCGTTTAAAATGATCGCCCAAATAATGCGCATATTCCAAAATAAAATCAGGCTGGAAGCTCATTTGTTTTTCTTGCAAAGGCGTTAAAAAATCTGAATTATCCACCAAAAAACCTTGTCCCGTTGAAGCATCTACAATTTTAAACGTGGTGTAACCCATTTTCTCCATCAACATCACACGCCATGAAAACCGATAGCCTTCTTCTGTCCAAAACAATTCATTGGGATAAAATAGATAGCGCACAGGAAATACTAATTGAACCACGAAAAACAATGTGATGACTGGTACTACTAATTTAGGAGATTTGTAACGGTAACTTTTTAGGTCGAACTTCTCTATATTAATTCTTAATGGTTTGAAAATAAACCTAAAACCATCCAAAATGCGTTGGTGCACGTCTGCATCAAAAAATATAAGTGCTGCTACAATCATGACAAACGGAAACATCCCGATAGGAAATAGCACACGTGTAAATACATGAAAGAAAACGACCAAGGCGAAGGCAAACCAGCGGGTTCGTTTATAGAGCAATAAAAATGGGATGCATAAATCGTACACCATTCCAGACCAACTCATGGCATAATGGAACCATTCCTGTTGCATAAAGGAATTTCCTAAAAACGGCAAATCATATTTAGAAGGCAGCCAAATTTTTAAGGGCATGGCCTTAAAAAGCCAATCCGAATTCAATTTAGCAAGACCAGCATAAATGTATACGATGCCAATCAGCAATTTGATACTGTCGATGGTCCATTTAGGTATTGAAGTATAGGTTTTCCGCTTGAGAAGATTGTCAACCGAAAAATAGGCGTTTGCAGGTAAAAAAATCATCAAGAAACTCAGGATGCTAATGAAGTAATAATGATTGAGATAGGTGGTTTTGTCCATAAGCTCAATGTAAGTAAAGCTCAAAAAGAATGTGATGATAGCCAAGCGATATTTTAATCCAATTGCCACTAGAAAGGCCGAAAGACCACAGACTGCAAAAATGAGATAGGTATAGTTGCCAATAGGCTTGACCCACTCAAAACCATAATATGAAAAATGAAATTTGGGCTGAAGGTAGAGCGTTTCTATCCAGCCATTCAACCAAAAACGCACCATACTGATGAGCATCATGATGCCAAAACCAATGCGAAATACTGCCAATGGTGCTGGAGGCGTTTGCAGTTTGAAATATGTTGTGAAACTTTTGTACATGAAACCAAAAAGAAGATTCTCTAGGCATGTAAAGAATCTTCCTTATTTTATTTATTTATCCTAATATTAATCACCGTCTGCATCCACATAATCAACACTGATGTTAAAGGCCTGAACCATATCCACCTTTAAATAAACCACAGCCATTTGCAGCACGTCATAAGTATCTGTCATTTTTGAATTGTCAGCGGTAACCTGTTGGCTGAAACTTGAATTCAAACCCTCAATTTTAGTTCTCGCTAAATTGAACTGGTCATTAATAATAGTACTTAAATTTTGTCCCCCTCTATTGGTGTTTAAATGTTCCAAATACGTTTTAAAACTTGCACCCGTTGCAGAACTGTTGAACGCTTTACCGTTGAACACATTTTGAACTGCATTTAAGGCTTCAAGACTCAATGCTTTTGAAACCTCCTGATTGTAATAGGCCTCCACTTTTTCTGGTAAGGGGGCTGTAGAAAAAACACCCGCCGGAATTCCGAATTTATTTGCACGTAAACCTTTTTCGTAGTAAAAGATATAATCGTTAACAAATTTGTTCAGTGAACTTGTGGCTGTGTTTTGCGTGGAGTTCACAAATTGATTACGATAAACCGTTGTCCAATCGGTGATCACTTGTTGCGTCAAGCTATCCATTTGGTCGATAACCGCCGTCAAATAATCTTTGTAACCTTGAGCGTTGGCATCAGAAGCGTATTTTGAAAGTATGCCAGCATCATCCGAGGCAACGCCATACAGCAAGTAATCCAAAGCTGGAAAACCTTGTGCGTCATGGTAATTGGACGAATTTAAATCATAACTTCCAGTGTTTACGCCAGTTTCAATATCAGAAACCGTTACAGGATAAATGTTCATAAAGTAATAATACTGATTTAAGGCTTCAGCTTTTCCGATGTTGAACATTTCCACATGTTGCCAAGCTTTATAGGCCGTGAGCCAATTGGTTCGAGCTGTATTCAAAGTGCTTTGATTAGGTGTTGCCACAAAGCTCTCAATAGCACCTTTTAAGGTGGACAATTTTGGACCAAAATCCTGATAGGATGGAATGATAATATTATCTGCGAGGTTTGTCAATAATGCGGCACGGTCAAAATCGTCAGTAGTTCCTCCTGATGGTGAATCATCTGAAGTGCTACAGGAAACAATGAGTGCCAAACCGAGGAATAAAACAATTTTCTTAATCATGGTTATCAATTTTTTTAATTCGTGCAAATTTTAAATAGCAGTGATTGCATTCCTAATAATGCAATCACTACAACATATTCTTAATTTTAATCAGCTGCCGCTGCCACGGTAAAGCCAAATTTTGCAGCAATGGCAGCAGACATGCTGTCTAAAGTTTCAGGCGTTACATCCCAAAATCCATTGCTTTCCATCAATTTTGCCATAAAACCAGTCACCTCTTCATGCGTAAAATAGGGTGCATCAGTATTTGGTTGTCTTGTAAATTGCAAGCTATTGATAAATCCGAGCCCTTCAGATAATTCATGAAACGCTCTTGCAGTATCTCCAGCTGCCAATTCTTCTTTTCCACCTTGCAAATAGTGGACTGCACGAACGGCTATTACAAGTGAAATGTTTTCTCTAATAATCGCAACCTGTGCATCTCTTACGTCGTAATTTTTAGCTACAATTGCAGCTCTCCCCAATTTTAGGGCATCATAAACGGCTGAAGCGGTACCCGCAAAATCAGGATCAGCATCGACTTGGTTTAAATAAGTGTTCAAGAAACTGTCTGCATCCAACACTGGAGATTCAGGGTTATCTTCATTCCCGTACAAATAACCATAAGCCTCGTCCCATTTGTGTTCCATGGTAGTATACGGTTTTCCGTTTTCGACGACATCCTTATTATTGTTATCAATGTTTGACCCTTCATCCAAAACCGAAGTGCTCAAATAATTGTTTAACATTTGGTCGGTCATTAAAGCGCCAATCAATGTTTTTGATATGGCTTGATTCAATTCAAGACCCTTAGCGTTCACATATCTAATAGACCCTCCGCCTGCTTGTTGCAATTTACCAGCTGTTCCAGTAGTTGCAGTGACGTCCTTATTTACAAATACAGTAGTTGCCTGCTGTTCAATCCATGAATCCATAAGATTTTTGATGTCATTTGAAACCGTGGTATTGGCAGAAAAATAATCCTTTGAAGCCGCTACTTTACTGCGAATATTTTTACCAGATGCGTTTAACTCAGCATCAGAAAAATTATTTTCACCTTCCATATGCGAAAACATTCCTTGCAAATCGGCAGCTGTTTTCGTATTATCGTTCAAGGCTGAACTGAATGCCATTGCCATTTGAATTCTGGTGGTTTGACCCTCAAAATTAACGGTGGAATTACCTCCTCTTGCAAACTGATAGGTTAATGGTGCTTCCACTTGTGTGTTTTGGTTGTTACTATCATCATCGTTAGAACATGATGTGAAGAGCGTTGAAGTGATCGCTATTCCTAATAAAATTTTTCTCATATTTATTTAGTCTTAATATAAATAGTGTTTTGATTCGAGCACAAAAATAAGTCAGGATTTTGAATCTCCAAAGCTTATTTAGATTAATTTAAAATAGATGAATTCAAAAAGGAATAGATTATTGACAATGAGCTTATTGGAAAGTGTTAAAATTTAAATCTAATTTCATTGTATTTAGGGCAAACATGAGAATTTTTTCAATGATAAGCCGTAAAAACCTTAGTAGCCTCGTTATAGGCACTTTCAAAACTCAAGGCATTGAGGTCATTATTTTGTTGTGACGTAAAATAGGATAACAATTTTTCAGTGGGCATATTCCCGGTCAATTCATCTTTTGCCATTGGGCAACCACCAAAACCTTGAATGGCACCATCAAAGCGCTTACAGCCGGCTTTATAGGCGGCATCAACTTTTTCATGCCAAGATGTAGGCGTGGTATGTAGGTGAGCTCCAAATTCAATATGCGGATATTTTGGAATCAAATTAGAAAATAGATAGTCAATATTCTCAGGGTTGGAATTACCAACGGTGTCGCTCAACGATAGTATCTTGACGCCCATTTTTGCCAAACGCTCAGTCCAATCGCCCACAATATCCACATTCCATGGATCTCCGTAAGGATTTCCAAAGCCCATAGAAATGTAAACCACAACTTCTTTGTTAGAGGTATCAGCGATTTCTAAAATTTCGTTTAAGGCTACCACAGATTGCGCAATTGTTTTGTGGGTATTTCGCATTTGAAAATTCTCAGAAATTGAAAACGGATAACCCAAATAGTTTATTTCAGGATGTTTTGATGCTTCTTCAGCACCTCTTGTGTTGGCAATGATGGCCAAAAGTTTGCTTTGAGTTTTTGAAAGGTCCAATTTGGAAAGCACCTCAGCGGTGTCTACCATTTGAGGAATGGCTTTTGGAGAGACGAAACTACCAAAATCAATGGTATCAAAACCAACCCGTAATAACGATTGAATATACTGCACTTTCTTATCCGTAGGAATAAAATTCTTAATGCCCTGCATGGCATCTCTTGGGCATTCAATAATTTTTACGGTGCTAGACATGTATCAATTTTCGATCCCCAAAAATACTATTATTTTTCTGATGCCCATAATGGTGAGTTGATAAAAGGAAAATGGAATTCGCTATCAAAGAAATAGAGGCCATTTGATCAAAAATTCAAAGTTCAGAGAACAAAATGAGCATTGCAATCCCAAGGAAAACAACAATCTGCAGCCATTTTAAGAAGACACCTATACCCTTGTGCTTTGTGATGTAAGATGAAATAGCACCAGATAATATGGCAATTGTAGCAAACACAAGAAAAGATACGATGATGAAGAGAACGCCTAAAATATAAAATTGAGCAACAGTATTCAAGCTGTCACTGAATAAAAAGCCAGGAAAAAATGCCAGAAAGAATATAGATACCTTAGGGTTCAGGACATTCATTATAAAGCCCTGCTTAAACAATTGTACCGTGCTTTTTTTTGGTATTGAAGTGCTCCCAAGACTGATATCGCTGCTACTTTTATAAACTTTAAAAGAGAGATAGATCAGATACGCTGCCCCTAACAATTTCAAAATAAAATATAAGGTTTCATTCGCTTTTATAAGGGCTGACACGCCAAAAGCCACTAATGTGGTGTGAACTAAACAGCCGGTCATCAATCCGATTACCGTGGCCAAACCAAATTTTCTGCCATGGACCAAGCTTTGCATCAAGACATAGATGTTATCAGGACCAGGAGAAATTGCCAGTGCAAATGTGGCAATCATAAATGATATGAGGAGATCATAGTTCATCAACTACGCTTCATAAGTGCTTTGTTAATGTCCTTAATCAATTGAGGCCCTTCATAGATAAAACCGGTATACAATTGAATTAAATCAGCGCCAGCATCCAATTTTTCTAAGGCATCTTCAGCAGTATGAATGCCGCCTACCCCAATGATTGGAAAGGCCTTGTTACTTTTTTCTGAAAGAAAGCGGATAACTTCCGTTGACCGTTTTGTCAAGGGTTTACCGCTTAACCCACCCATTTCATTTTTATGTTCTGAAGAAATACCCTCGCGGGAAATTGTGGTGTTTGTAGCAATAACACCGTCTATTTTTGTGATAGCAACAATCTCGATAATATCTAAAAGCTGCTCATCCGTCAGATCGGGTGCAATTTTTAAAAGAATAGGCTTTCGTTTTTCCTTTAGGTTATTTTTATCTTGAAGCGTTTGTAGCAAATCAGTCAGCGGTTTCTTTTCTTGCAAGGCGCGAAGATTTGGCGTGTTGGGAGAACTCACGTTGACCACAAAATAATCTACAACATCAAAAAGTGAATCGAAGCAAATTAAGTAATCATTTACGGCCTCTTCATTGGGCGTGTTTTTATTTTTACCGATGTTTCCACCAATCAATACTCTTTTACCCTGTTTAAGGCTAGCGTTTACTTTCAACCGTTCTACTGCTGCTTCCACCCCACCGTTATTGAAACCCATACGATTGATAATGGCCGAGTCTTCTTTCAATCTAAACAAACGAGGCGTCTCATTTCCTGGTTGTGGTTTTGGCGTGACGGTGCCAATTTCAACAAAGCCAAAACCCATATTGGAAAGTTCCTTATAAAGCTTGGCATCTTTATCAAAACCAGCAGCAAGTCCGACAGGATTTGGGAATTTCAACCCAAAAAGTTCACGTTCAAGAGAATTATTTTTTACCTGATACATGTTCCTAAATACACCCCCAAGGCCTAAATTATGTGCACGGCGTATCAGTTTAAAGGTGAAATAATGGACAGCTTCAGGATCGAATAAAAAAAGAAGGGGACGAAGAATAGTTTTATACATAGATTGCAAAAATAAAAAACTACCCAAAGATAGGGTAGTTTTTATGGTGATTCAATTTAAAAATTATTATTTGAGCGATAAGCTTAGTCTTGCGAACAAAAATCGTCCACCAACGCCAAACTGCTGAGCTCTTCTTGACCAGTCAAAGCGTCCGTCACTTCTATTATTGCCATCGCCATTAATATCTTTACTTGCACGATCTGGATACATATCAAACAAATTATTTGCACCAACCGTAATTAAAAAACTATCTGACAGATTGTAGCCTATTGAAAGATCAGTCACTATTTTTGAGCCAAACACTTGCTGTAGAGCTATATTTGTTGTCGCTTCAGTAACTTCTCCAAAATAAACATTTCTCAAAAAGAAATTGAGCTTGCCTGTACTTAAGGTATGGGACAGATTTACTTTGGTTCTTGGGACCGCTTCTTCTAAATAGACACGGCTATCTTCTGGGAAATAAGTATCTACTAAACCAGCATTCTCAAGAACACGAGACGCTTTGATATCTCCAACTTGTTTGGTTTTCGATAATGTTGCTGCCAAATCATTTTTCAGCACCACATCATTCCCTATGTTGATTTTATGGGTGACCACCAAGTCAATACCTTTTGATTCAGTGTCAATAGCATTGGCAAAAAAGGAAGCTGCAGTAGCATTGGCTTGAGACAATAGTTTTGCCAATTCTTCATTTGCCGCATCTATGGGGTCACCACTGCTATTACGTTTTGGAGTAAACTGTCCTGTATATACTACTCGATCGTCTATTGCAACAAAATAACCATCTAGCGTTATATTGATGCCTGCGTCAGGCAATTTTACAGTAAAGCCCAAACTTACACTTTTGGAGGTTTCCTGCTTGAGCTCTGGAATTCCCAATAAGTTAGCCGCACGACTATCATTTGCAAATGTTCCAACTTCTTGTGGATCTCCGTTTTGATCAAAAATTGTAGAGGTAGAATTGAAATATAATTGGTGCAATGACGGCGCCCTAAAACCAGTATTACCAGCAATCCTTAAATTTAAACTATTATTTACTTTATATAATGCCGCTAATTTAAAGTTAATAGTTGATCCAAAATCAGAGTAATTTTCAAAACGAGAGGCAAGACTCAACAGAAATGATTCAGTAACATCGGCTTCCAAATCAATATATCCTGCAACACTATTACGACCTCTATCCACTTCATTTTTTGGACTAAAACCTGGAAACACTTGTGAGCCACCTGGTCTTTTAGAGCCAAAAAAGTCTACAGAAGGTTGTTGACTAGCTAAGGTCACCACTGCGCCTTGAGCCGTATACTGTGCATATGAATCTTGTTCTCCTGCCACTATTTGGTAATTTTCGAGACGGTATTCTGCTCCAAATGCGACGTTAAGCCCTGACAAAATATCTTCATAAAAATGGTTAAGATCCAAATTCACTGTATTTTGTGCAAAGTTAAAACCACCGGCATCAAAAGTGGTTGGCGATGCATTTTGCAAAGACGCATTGAATGTATTACCGATGGTATAGAGAAATGCATTCTTGCCATAGGTGTTACTAAAATCAACATTCCAATCTCCTAATTTACCTTTAACCCCAACAGAAAGCGATTGGTCTGTAATGGTTGAATTGATTTCTGGTAAAAACCCATTGATATAAGCCGGGGTATAGGTCCGGCTTTGGTTAGGCAAACGGTAAAACCCTGCTGAATTTCCAGTACGGGAACTTAATCCTCCAAAAGAATACACCTCAGAACCATTATCATCTAAAGGCAAGGCCATGTTTGCAAAAAATCTACCACCCCTTACTTTAGATTGCCCCACTCTCATATTAAAATCTGATTTGGTCAGGTTTCTACTGGCCAATTCAGCGTCTGTGTTATTTGCCCCTAAAATTGTACGAAGTTCGCCCTTGGTGGCGTTAGGATCGAGATTAAAACCTGCCTGATTTCCATAATTGATCACATCACTCACATCATCATCCAACAGTTTTTTTAGATCATAGCCATCGTTTGAGGCAAAACGTTCAATAGTATTATACCTATTAAAAATAGAGCCTTCCCATTCTTTCATACGGTTATAGTCGTCTCTGTAATCAAAATCCCCAGTGAAATTAATATAGCCACCCCTGTCTCCAAGTTTTAAACCATAGTTTGCACTGATGTTAGTTGTGGCTCCATCAACCCCACCAGTTTGTTCATTAGAATTTTTTGAAAAATGAGCGCCGGTGGTGATATTAAATTTCAGTTCGTCTGTTGAATTTTCCAACACAATATTAATGACTCCGGCAATGGCATCACTCCCGTATTGGGCGGCTGCACCATCCCTCAATACTTCAATACGCCGAATAGCTACAGTAGGAATAGCATTCAAATCTGTCCCAACACTTCCCCTACCAAATGTTCCGTTGACATTGACAAGTGAAGAGGTATGCCGCCTTTTACCATTAATAAGTACTAAAACCTGATCTGGTCCAAGACCTCTAAGAGAGGCAGGATCGATATGGTCAGTTCCATCTGCAATAGTTTGGGTATTGGAGGAAAATGAGGGTGCAACAAAATTCAGAATCTGATTAAGATTTACCTGCGGACTGACTGCAACAAGTTCTGATACATCGATCACATCCACTGGAGCCAATGAATTAACAGCAGTTCTGGAAGGGTTTCTACTGCCTATTAATGTGATTTCATTTAAAGATACTCCTGGTTTCATGGTGACATCCAGTGTGGTTCCTTCTACTGTTTTTTCTAAGGTATTATAACCAACATAAGAAAAAATCAGTTTGTCGCCTAGAGCTGCCTTTACCTCGTATTTACCGTCGAAATCAGTAATAGTACCCACTAAAGTGCCTTTAACCACTATGGTGACACCACTTAAGGCTACGTTGTTTTCATCAATTACAATACCCGAAACTTTTTGGGCATACAGTGAATAAGAAAAGACAATTAAACAAAATAATAGATAATTTTTCTTCATAATAACTAGTTTTAAGGATTAATAAGTTCGTAATTCTTTAATAAAGAACGGAATACCATAGAATACCATGGATCGCCATGAGATTCATAGATTTCATATTTTGACAAGTATCAAAAACTAAATCGGTCCTGTAAGCCTTAACAATTTAACTTATAAGTTTTAGGACTGTTTACTTCAAAATACCAATGCTTATGTATACACTATAGTTTAAAGGGCGGCTAATTGAAAGAAATGGGGAGTAAGTATAAAAAAATGAATTATTTGATTCGAATGTAAACGCCAATTAAACTCATCCTGATTAAAATTTTTAAAGAATGAAGTTAAAAAAACAAAAAATGACATTTTCTTGTAAAATCATTAAATATTTAATTACCTCTTAACCAAATATATGAAAACAATTCAATATAAAAAGTAAATAAAAAAATAAAGAGATTTGAGTTAGGATCATATATTGAAAATATTTACGCGAAACATCCATGACAGGCTTAATATTATTTTGAATATGCTTTATTTTGCATAATAAAAGAAAAAGATATGATTGAGAAACAACACATCATTGATAGATTTATAAGTTATGTCACTATTGACACCGAGTCTGACCCTAATTCTGAAACTACACCGAGTACCGAAAAACAATGGAATTTGGCACATGCACTTGTGAAGGAACTCACTGCCATTGGCATGAAAGAAGTTTCCATTGACCAGAATGCGTACATTATGGCAACACTGCCAAGCAATGTTGACCATAAAGTTCCTGTGATCGGATTTGTATCCCATTTTGATACCTCTCCTGATTTTACTGGCGCCAATGTCAAACCTCAAATTATTGAGAATTATGATGGCAAGGACATTATATTAAATGCTGAAGAAGATATTATCCTGTCCCCTGATTTATTTGATGATTTGCTACAGTATAAAGGGCAAACATTGATCACGACTGATGGTAATACGCTTTTAGGGGCTGATGATAAAGCGGGAATTACAGAAATTGTATCGGCTATGGAGTATCTCATCAAGCATCCAGAAATTAAGCATGGTGAAATTAGAATTGGATTCACACCTGACGAAGAAATTGGTCGTGGTGCGCATAAATTTGATGTCGAGAAATTTGGCGCCGAATGGGCCTACACGATGGACGGTAGCCAAATTGGCGAATTGGAATATGAGAATTTCAACGCTGCAGGCGCCACAGTAAAAATAAAAGGAAAGATTGTGCACCCTGGTTATGCCAAGGGCAAGCTCATCAACTCCATGTACATTGCTACCGAGTTTATCAACTCTTTACCAATGCTTGAAACTCCTGAGCATACTGAAGATTATCAAGGATTTTTCCATTTGGCAGGCATGCAAGGCAGTGTTGAAGAAACGGTTTTGAAATATATTATTAGAGATCATGACGAGAATCATTTTAAAGCCCGAAAAGAAGCGATGCGCCAATTGACTTTCGATTTGAACACACAGTACGAGAGAGAAGTGGTAACCATTGAAATTAAGGATCAATACTTCAATATGAAGGAAAAGATTGAACCGGTAATGCATATTGTTGACATTGCAGAAGAAGCTATGATGGCGCTCAACATTAAACCGATCATCAAACCTATAAGAGGCGGCACGGATGGTTCTCAATTGAGCTATATGGGCTTGCCATGCCCAAATATCTTTGCAGGAGGCCACAATTTCCACGGTCGTTATGAATATGTTCCTGTGGAGAGTATGATCAAGGCTACCGCGGTGATTTGTAAGATTGCTGAGTTGGTGGCTTTAAAGAAGTAGGCAGTGTTCAGTGTTCAGTGTTCAGTGTTCAGTGTTCAGTGTTCAGTGTTCAGTGTTCAGTGTTCAGTGTTCCGTGTTCCGTGTTCAGTAAAAGTAAATTTCTAATTAACTTATCGAAATAAATTCTATAGAAGACTGTTTTTGATGTCAATTCTCATTCTGCTGAAGCATTCAATGTTTTATGATACGATAAATGAGCTGCACTAAATTGGAGATAATTTGAAAATGAAACTCTAGCTTCTCTGATCTCTTTAGGAAGCAAATTATGGATTGGGTTGAATACTAATAAAAACTGCTAAAACTAAAAAAGCCACTTTGCAGTGGCTTTTTCTAATTTTATAAACAAAAATTATTTTGTTGTTGTGGTTGTTGCAGTAGTTGCAGGATCAACGTTGAGTTTGCTACTCATCTCCATTGAAATGGCAGAACGATCAAACTTGATTTTTCCTGCCAAGGTTTCAATAACACAGCTGCTATCTTTATCATTTAGGTCAACTATTTTACCGTGCATTCCGCTTTTGGTAATAACTTTGTCACCTCTCTTTAATTCACTTGCAAATTTCTTTTCCTTTTTAGCGCGTTTCATTTGTGGTGCAATCATAAAGAAATACACTACAGCAAACATGGCGATAAAAGGTAAAAACGAACTTATTCCTTCCATTTATTCTTAATTATTATTCGTGGTTATGTTAATCGTGGTTATGGCCTTCGTGACCAGGTTGTGTGCTCGATTTTCGAGCGGGTTGTTGTTGCATTATTGATTGTGCTCCTGACGCATCCATAACGGGCGCTTGAGCATTAGGACCGCCTTCTATCATAGCTTTGATTCTAACAGTCTCGGCACCCTTTTCAGTATTGGTGGTCATGGTAATTGATTTGGTAACAACGCCATTTCCTTTGCCATCAAACTCTACTTTAAATTGACCTGTTTCTCCTGGAGCAACTTGTCTTGTCCAATCTGAAGGCACAGTGCATCCACAAGTACTTTTAATGTCACTCACTATCAATGGAGAGCTCCCTGTATTTTTGTATTTGAAAATAGTCGATACAGGCGTCCCACTTTTTATTGTTCCAAAGTCATGCTCAGTCTCATTGAAATCAATGGCCGCAGCGTTTCCTGAATTGGCATCTCTTTGTGCAGCTTCTGCAACATTTTCTGATTTTATTTTTGCTGTAGCATCCTCCTTACAGGACATAAATGCTACCATACATAGTGCACTAACACCTAACATTATTTTTTTCATAGTATTTTTTTTTAGTTATTTGTACAGTTATTAATAGATTTGAGAATGCAAAAATAGCGATAATTTCTTATTACATCAACCCTCGTCCTATTTTATTTAATTCGCCGTTTTCTTTATATTCCTTAACTATTTTGTCCAAAATTCCATTAATAAAGAAACTGCTTTTAGGTGTCGAGTATTCTTTTGCAATATCAATATACTCGTTAATGGTTACCTTTACTGGTATGGATGGGAATTTTTGAAATTCACAAATTGCCATCTGAAGTAAAATTGCGTCCAAACTTGCAATACGGTCAGCATCCCAATTTGTCGTTTTAGCTGCCACCTCTTGATTGAATTTTGACTTATTTAGTACGGATTTTTTGAACAACGTAGTCGCAAACTCCTTGTCTTCAGTATCCTTAAAAAGTTTTGGCGTAAAATAATTGGCTTTGTTTTCTTTCTTTAATTTACGGAGCAATTTCAAAATACCGGTGTTGACTACTGGCAAATCATCCAACCAGGTTAGTTTCTTGTCTTCAATATAGTCATAAAGCTTCTCATTTGGCGCAATGATTTCACTAAACACATCCATAATAAAGTGTTTATCTTCTTTAAAGTCAGAAACCGTATTCGTCATATAATCCTTATAAAGTGTACTCTCTAAAATGCTCTTAAAAATAATGTCGACATATTCAAAATCTAGGTACCAATAATCCATTTTACGATTTTCAATCTCAATTTGAAGTGCTCTGTCTTCTCTTAAGATTTGTAAAACTTGATTATTTATAAACTTTTTGTTGGGATTTTTTTCTTCTTGTGTTGCTAAAATTTTCCGTTGGGATTTTTCCTGATAATCTTCTGCGCGCTTTTGTACTTCAATTAAAAGCGAGAGCATCAAAAGATGCAAATCATACATGTGATCAAGACTTTGAAGCAGGAATCTCTCGTCTTTTTTGAAATCATCACTTTCTCCACCATCAAACGCATAAAGGGTTTGCATCACTTTTATACGAATATGTCTTCTGTTTAGCATTTGTAAGAACTTATTAAATTAAAAAAGGCGAAAAGTGTCATTGACTTTTCGCCTTGCAAAAATAGTATTAATTTATAACTTCAAAACAATATCGTAAGATATATTGCTCTTATTTTGAATGTTCGCTCTTTCGTTTTGCGATTCGTTCTTTGGCTGTATTAACCGCAGCTACATTAGGAGTCACGTCATTTGCCTCGGAGCGTTGCAGAATTTCCAAAGTCGTATTGTAAATATTTTCTGTTTTACGTATAATTTCCTGTCTATCATAGTTTTCAAGTTCCGCATACACATTAATGATGCCTCCGGCGTTGATCAAGAAATCTGGCGCATAAACAATGCCTCTTTCCTGCAACATCACCCCATGTCTATCCTCAGCCAACTGATTGTTAGCTGCGCCAGCGATGATTTTGGCTTTCAATCTATAAATGCTGTCATCATTTATTGTAGCGCCAAGTGCACAAGGTGCATAAATGTCCATGGCTTCACTATATAAATCCTTTCCAGTATAAATGGAAACGCCATATTTGCTTCTCACGCTCTCCAAACGTTCTTGGCTAAGATCAGTAATGGTTACTTTCGCACCTTCATTAACCAAATGCTCCACTAAAGCTTCTCCAACATTTCCGATACCTTGGACGAATACCGATTTATCTTCCAAAACATCAGATCCAAATTTAAATTTTGCAGCAGCTTTCATTCCCATAAAAACACCATACGCAGTTATTGGAGACGGATTACCCGCACCACCTTTACTTTCAGAGATTCCCGTAACATAAGGGGTCACTTCTCTTACCGTATCCATATCTTCAGTAGTCATACCTACATCTTCCGCGGTAATATACTTTCCACTCAAAGAGTGCACAAACTCACCAAATTTGCGCATCAATTCAGGTGTCTTTTGAGTCTTGGCATCGCCTATGATAACAGCTTTGCCACCTCCTAAATTTAAGCCTGTAATTGCCGCTTTGAAGGTCATGCCACGAGAAAGTCGCAACACATCATTCAAAGCTTCCCATTCATTGGCGTAATTCCACATTCTTGTACCACCTAAGGCCGGTCCTAAAACCGTATTATGAATGCCAATTATTGCCTTTAAACCAGTATCTTTGTCATTGCAAAAAACAATTTGCTCGTGATCATCAAAAGAAAGTTGTCCAAAAACAGGATCTGCCTTTGAAAGTTCTTTACCACTAATAACTTTTGAATTCATATCATTAAAATTATTTCAACGTTTTTTAGATTATCTAAAAATTAGGCTCAAAAATAGAGCAATATTAAAGTATGAGCAAAAATATAGTCGCTAAATTATCAAATCGTCAATTCAAAAACGGCCCACTATTATAAATGAGAGAGTTACAGCACGTTAATAAATATTTTTACAAGTACAGATATAAGTTATTGGCAGGAGTTTTAATTACGATTGTCGCAAGGATTTTTCTCCTTTTTACGCCAGAATTAGTTGGTAATTCAGTAGATGTTATTGACAATTACAGAAAAGGTGTCACTACAGACCTAGATGTGGTCAAGAGTAAATTGCTTATAAATGTCCTTTATATTGTTGGTGCTGCAGTTATAGGTGGGGTGTTTACCTTTTTGATGCGGCAGACCATTATTTATGTGTCTCGACAGATAGAGTATGATCTCAAAAACGAAGTGTATCAACAATACCAACGCTTGTCCTTAGATTTTTACAAATCTAACCGAACCGGAGATTTGATGAGCCGTATCAGTGAAGATGTAGGAAAAGTGAGGGAATACGCAGGCCCTGCCCTCATGTATAGTATCAATACTGTAACACTGTTTGTAATTGCGCTTATTTTAATGTTCAATTCCGCGCCTACACTGACCTTGTACACTATTATCCCATTACCCATCCTTTCCTATTTTATCTATATTTTAAGCAAATCTATTCATAAGCGAAGTACCATAGTTCAGCAATGGCTTTCCAAACTTTCTACATTTACGCAGGAAACTTTTAGTGGTATTAGCGTTATCAAGTCTTATGGAATTGAAGGTGGCACCAATGCTGATTTTGATAAACTTTCTGCAGAAAGCAGACAAAAAAATATTGACTTGGTTAAAATCCAAGCCCTATTTTTCCCACTGATGATCTTCTTAATTGGTTTAAGCAACATCATCGTGATCTATATAGGCGGTAAACAATATATAAATGGTGAAATTGAAAGTTTGGGGGTGATTGCAAAATTCATCATCTATGTCAACCTCTTAACATGGCCTGTAGCCACTGTAGGGTGGGTAACTTCTGTAATACAACAGGCAGAAGCTTCCCAAAAAAGGATCAACGAATTTTTAAAACAGGAACCAACTATAAAAAACAATGTTACTGAACCTTCCCATATTGAAGGTAACATTGAATTTATAAACGTGTCCTTCACCTACCCTGACACCAATATTCAAGCCTTGAAAAATGTAAGTTTCAAACTCAATAGAGGTGAGACATTGGCAATTATTGGCAAAACAGGTTCTGGCAAATCGACCATACTAGATCTTATAGGACGCTTATACGATGTGACATCAGGTGAGATTAAAATTGATGGGACGCCTATAGAAAATTTGAATTTAATAAGTTTGAGGGATCATCTTGGTTATGTGCCTCAAGATGCCTTTTTGTTTTCAGATTCCATAAAAAACAACATCATGTTTGGCAAGGAAGACGCTACTGAAGAAGAAGTGATCAATGCCGCAAAAAATGCCGATGTCCATAAAAACATCAAAGGGTTTACCAAAGGTTATGATACTGTTTTGGGCGAACGGGGCATGACGCTTTCTGGCGGTCAAAAACAGCGTATTTCCATTGCAAGGGCTATCATTAAAGCGCCACAAATTTTGTTGTTTGACGATTGTTTATCTGCCGTTGACACTGAGACCGAAGAAAAAATATTGAACAACCTTAAAACCATTACTAAAGGCAAAACGACTATTATTGTGAGCCATAGGGTGTCTTCGGCTAAAAGTGCCGACAAAATTATTGTACTTGACCAAGGTAAGATCATACAAACAGGTGCCCACGATACTCTCATTGGTGCGGATGGCTATTACAATGAACTCTATATCAAACAACTTACACAAAACGAATAGGGTCTTCCAAATTTTGATGGTTTAAACATCAAATTCGGCATATGCGATAAGCACTGCTCAAGGATAGACCAATTCACTTGCCAGTATCACCAAAAATCATCCCAAATAACTAGCCATTCTTAATGAGTTGCAAGAAGATTCTTATCAGTTAGTTAAAAGAAATAACAGAAATTGTTGGTTACTATTCTTTTTTTTTAGATTTTTGGTACGTAAACTGTTACTAATTAAAATAAAAATATATGAGTGATCACGGAATGATGGAGAAAGAGGAAATATTCTCTAAAGTATTACGCGCAGGAAGAAGAACCTATTTTTTTGACGTTAGGGCCACAAAAGCTGAAGACTATTACCTTACTATCACAGAAAGTAAAAAATTCACTAATGACGATGGTTCTTTTCACTACAAGAAACATAAAATTTATCTTTACAAAGAAGATTTCAGCGAATTCAATGAGATTTTAAAGGAAATGACAGATTATGTTGTCAATGAAAAAGGTGATGAAGTGATCAGCGAACGTCATCAAAAAGATTTCAAAAAAGACGATTTTGATTCTGAAGACCACAACTCAAATTCTGAGCCAGTTAAATCAGCTGAAAGCTTTACTGATATTAACTTTGAGGATATCTAATCTGAAAACACATAAAAAATATTACCAAAAACCGGTACATTCTGTAGCGGTTTTTTATATTTAAACGTTAACTAAACCTATGAAATTTTTATATTAAACGCTTATGAAATTTTTGTATACTATCATTCTTTTATCGTCGTGTTTCATTTTTGGCCAAAAACAAACGGATTTATCGTATTATTTACCGCAAAGCACAAGTTACAATAAGGCCATTCCAACACCACAATCAGTCATAGGCCATGAGGTTGGTGAATGGCATATTACCCACGACAAACTTGTGGAATACATGAAAGCACTGGCTGAGAGCTCAGAAAGAATCACGCTAGAAAACAGAGGCATGACGTATGAAGGCAGGCCGTTGATTTTGCTTACCATTACCTCTCCAAAAAACCATCAAAATATTGACGCCATCCGTCAGCAACATATTGCGGCCACTGAAGACAATGCTTCGGTAACCACCAGCAATATGCCAATTGTGGTCAACCAAGGCTTTTCCATTCATGGAAACGAAGCAAGTGGCTCCAACGCAGCACTTTTGGTGGCCTATTATCTTGCTGCCGCAGAAAGCAATGATGTGAAAGAGATGCTGGATGATATGGTGATTCTTTTTGATCCCTCATTCAACCCTGACGGCTTGCAACGCTTTGCGTATTGGGCAAATTCCAACAAAAGCAAAAATTTAAATCCAGACCCAAATGACCGCGAATATTCTGAAGTGTGGCCTGGAGGGAGAAGCAACCATTATTGGTTTGATATGAACAGAGACTGGTTGCCAGTGCAATTGCCAGAATCAAGAGCAAGATTGGAAACCTTTCACAAATGGTTGCCAAACATCCTTACAGACCATCATGAAATGGGGACTAATTCTACCTTCTTTTTCCAACCCGGAATCCCGAGCAGGACGCATCCACTAACACCAAAATTGAACCAAGAACTGACCAGGCGTATTGGAAATTTCCATGCTGAAGCCTTAGATAAGATTGGATCTTTCTACTACACTGAAGAGAGTTTTGACGATTTCTACTATGGAAAAGGATCCACGTTTCCTGATATTAACGGCGGTATCGGTATTCTTTTTGAACAAGCCAGTTCTAGAGGCCATGTTCAGGAAAGTGAAAACGGCCTTTTGACCTTTCCATTTACCATCCGCAATCAATTTACAGCAGCTTTATCAACATTGGAAGCTGCGAAAAACATGCGTGACGTGACCATCGATGGCAAAAAATTCAAGAAAGGTTATAGCTACGTCATCCCAAAAAATCAAAAAAACACGCGATTGATCAATGCGATGTTTGAAAAGCGCACGACATTTGAAGACAGTTTGTTTTATGATGTATCTGCCTGGACCTTCCCATTGGCTTTCAATTTAGATTATGTTGAAGGCGCGGCCTCCTCAAATATGGGTGCAGAGGTAACGGATTTGAAAATGAAACCTGGACAAGTATCTGCAAAAAGCAATTATGCCTATTTGATGGAATGGCATGAGTATTACACTCCAAAAGTGCTTAATCAAATTCTTAAAAGTGATTTACGTGCAAAAGTTGCCATGGAGCAATTTGGCGCTAATGGTAAGGATTATGATTATGGCACCATATTGGTTCCCGTTCAAAACCAATCTAAAGATGCCGATGAACTCTACAACTTTTTGAATGAACTGGCCAAAGAAGGACATGTGCAAATAGATGCGGTTTCTACAGGTTTAACAAAAGGTATCGACTTGGGTAGCAATCAATTTAGAGCATTGACACAACCAAAAATAGCATTAATTGTGGGCAGTGGTGTGTCGCCTTATGACGCTGGAGAAATCTGGCATTTACTTGACCAACGCTATGATATGACCTTGACAAAATTAGATACTGACAATTTAGAGCGTGCAGATTTAAGCCGCTACAACACCATCATCTTGCCAAGTGGTAGCCTCAGTAAAAGCGCTGCTGAAACCTTAAGAAAGTGGGTTGAAAATGGTGGTACACTCATTGGTTTTGAAAGCGCAGTACGTTGGTTGAACACCAACAAATTCATGAAATTAGACATTAAAAAATCCGAACGTATCGCCAAAAATGTAACTTATGGGCAACGCAGTGATTACAATGGTGCCCAAGTGATTGGTGGTGCTATTTTTGAAGCGAAACTGGACCGTTCACATCCTATCAATTTTGGATATAAAAATGACAAACTTCCACTATTTAGAGGTTCTACCCTATTTATAAATCCTGACAAACAGAGTTATAACAACCCCATTCAATACACAAAAAACCCCTTATTGAGTGGATATATTTCCAAATCAAATTTAGATAGTCTGGCGTTGAGCGTCCCTTACCAAATGCAACGTATGAAACGTGGAAAAGTGGTTGCATTTACAGACAATACCAACTTTAGAGCATTTTGGTTTGGCACCAATAAACTGATGATGAACGCCATCTTTTTTAGAGAAGAATTATAATTGAATGGCTTTTAAATTAAGCACAGATTGAAGTCAAAATAATACATAAATCAACCCAAAATTGAGTCTTCCTTAATTTTGGGTTGTTCTGTTAATTGCCGTAGCTCATAAAATTAGTCAAGCCCGACACCACTTTTTCGCAAGAATTGATAAAGAGATTGCGCAAATGGTGTTTATGTTTAATCTTAAAAATATTTCAAACTACAGGTGAACCGTTTTTAACCAGTATTTCGGGACTCAATAAGCAAACATCCTGATCCTTTACTGCACCAACCACCAAACATTCACTCATAAACTTTCCAATCTGCTTTTTAGGAAAGTTCACCACTGCTACAACCTGTCGGTGCAACAAGTCTTCCTTTGCATAAAGTGTGGTAATTTGTGCGGAAGATTTTCTAGTGCCAAGGCTACCAAAATCAATAACCATCTGATAGGAAGGGTTTCTTGCTTCAGGAAAATCATTGACTTCTATAATAGTGCCAACCCGCAAATCAACTTTGGTGAACTCCTCAAAAGTTATTATCTTTTCCATGTTCAAATTTTAAATTAATTTACAAGATAAAAAAATAATAGTATGGCCCAAACTCCTTCAAACATGTTGCCTCTAGGCACGAAAGCTCCAAATTTTAGATTATTGGATACTGTAAGCGATGAAAAGCTTTCCTTGGATGCTTGCAAAGGCGTTAAAGGAACGGTCATAATGTTTATTTGCAACCATTGCCCATTTGTTAAACATGTAAATTCAAAACTCACAAAACTAGCAAAAGATTATAAATCTAAGAGCATTGATTTTATAGCAATTTCGAGTAATGATGTCACCAATTATCCACAGGATGGACCGGAATATATGAAGAAAATGGCTGTGGATGAAGGGTATATTTTTCCGTATTTATACGATCAGACCCAAAGCGTTGCGAAAGCATATAATGCAGCCTGTACTCCAGATTTTTTTCTTTTTGACTCCAACTTGGAATTGTTTTATAGAGGTCAGTTGGATAGTTCAAGACCAGGAAATGATATTCCTGTGACAGGAGAAGATCTGATCAATGCACTTAACGCACTGTTGAATAATAACCCATCGCCTGAAAACCAAAAACCGAGCATTGGCTGCAATATTAAATGGCGGAGTGAAAATGAAAAATAAACCAAATGGTCGCCGTTAAGAAAATATAATATTGCATTAGACCATACGTACTAAAAAAAGGAACACAACTCATAGAAAAAAATAATTTTAATTATAGGCGTTGTGCTGGTTCTGTTTATCATAGTGTTGTATTGGTCATTAAACAGCACCCCAGAAAACTTTAAAACCTCAACCGTTGTCAATTTGGATACTATTGATAGCATCAATTTTAAAGATTATGATTCATTAACCATTGCTGCCAGCACGTTATATAAAGCAAACGACTTAAAAAAATTGATGCAGGGAGAGCACTACCGTGACGCATGGTCTACACCCATAAAAGTTAAGGTGGCGTTTTTGGACACCCTTTTAGGTGGGCTTACCGTTATAGAGGAAGGTGGTGGTAACCAGACCAAATCTTTAAAACTTGAGGACAGCATTGGTAATAAATACACGTTAAGAAGCGTCAACAAGACACCCGCGCCTCTAGTGCCGGAATTCGCCAAAACCCTCGGACTTGAAAATATCATCGTAGATGGTATTAGTGCGCAGCACCCCTACGCCGCTACAGTAGTAGCTTCTTTGGCAGAGGCGGCCCATGTACAACACACCGCTCCAAAACTGTACTTCATTCCCAAACAAGACGCATTAAAAGATTATAATGACACTTATGGAAACAAGCTTTTTCTTTTTGAGCACGAAACCGAAAGCAGTACCAATTGGACGTCCATCAAAAACGTTACTGAAATTGTAGAAACTGATGACCTTCAACTCCTAAAACTAGAACGTGGTAAGACACTTAAGATAGATGAACACGCCTTGGTAAGAGCACGTTTATTCGATTTGGTTATTGGTGACTGGGACAGGCATGCCAAACAATGGGGCTGGATTATCAAAGAAGAACAGAATGGTCAAGTTGCAATTCCGCTGCCAGCAGATAGAGACAATGCTTTTTTTAATATCAGTGGCATCATTCCGAGTATTTTGGCCAATAAAAATGTCACGCCTGAAATGCGTCCTTTTGATAAGGATATCGATTACATGCCTGGACTGATCCACGATTTTGATGTCTATTTTTTAAAGAGCACTGAAGAAGCTGTATTTATTGAAGAAGCACAACAATTGCAACATCTCTTAACAGATTCAGTTATTGAAAATGCCCTTCGCCTATGGCCGTCACAGCTATACGATCTGGATGGCAAGACTATTGAAAACAAGCTTAAAAGCAGAAGGGACGAACTGCTCATTTATGCCAAAGCATTTAAACGTATTCTGAATGAAAAAGAATATCCTTCAAAACCATTGAAAGGGTCAGAAGACCTTGAGCTTAATGGCCACTATTTAAAATGTTTTGAATGTTACTAAACGCGGAGAATTTCACATATAAAAAAAACAGTCGTAAAACCGTCTTTTTCAAATTTGAGCAAAAAATAATCACTTTAACGCCGATTCTAGGGCGTTAGCTGTCATACTTAAAACACATTAGAAGGCTCCAATACCGCAAAAATTCAAATTATAACGCTAATCACTTTTCGTTAAATAAAAGTAAAACCTGCCCAATTGCAGCTAAATAAATGTATTTTGAGGCTTCTACCTTATGAAGTATCTCATCTTTTTAATTATTACACTAAGCACGTCAATGAACGCACAACATATAATTCCTGATTCCATCTCTGAAGAAATCCATAAAGCCTTGGCGTATTATCCTGAACTGCAAGAAACGTCCATAGAGTTTAGATTCAAGGAAAACATCAAAAAATCAACAATGCAGGCAAGACCAACATTTGACAGCTTTTTTAGAAGTCGGAAAAATAGATCCTATGTGGTGCTTATCAGCGAAACCTTTAAAATTGCAGATAAAAAATTCCTGACCACAAATATTCCTTCAGATGTGTTGGTTGGGTGGATTGGTCATGAACTAGGGCATATTATAGATTACACCAATAGAAGCAAACTCAACCTCTTATGGTTTGGAGTAAAGTATGTGATGTCTGACAATCATATTGTGGAAGCTGAACGTGCTGCAGATACTTACGCGGTACAGCACAATATGGAAGACTATATTCTTAAAACAAAGGACTTTATTTTGAACAATGCCGAGATACATGAAGCTTACAAACTCCGTATCAAAAAATACTATTTATCACCTGAAGAGATCATGGACATTATTGACAAAAGAAACACAGCAGCAAAAGAAACTGAGGCTATTGTTCAGTAACAAACTGCTCCCATTCCTCAAACTTATCCTCATTCATTACTCGTTCCATTTTTACTTGGCCACCTTTTTTCTTGTTGGCACCACTCCACTCATAAAAGATAGACGGTATTATACGTTTGACCTTTACACCTTTTAAAGCCTTACTACGGGCAACTTTATAGTTTTTGTTGGCCTCTTTTAAAAAATTGTCCAAACTTTCTGCTATTGCCGCTTCATTAAGATCATCTTCAGTACCAATATACCAGCAATGGTAAAATTCTCCATCTTCACAGCGTTTCGCACAAATAGTATATTCAGGAATTTTTGTAGAGAACTCCGCTTCCAAATGCTTCATGGCATCATCCATTTTGTTGACGGATAATTGCGACCCCACAGTATTTAAGAAAAACTTAGTGCGCCCCGTAATTTTAATTTCGGCACGGGCCACATCTGTAAAAGCAATAGTGTCTCCAATTTCATAGCGCCATGCACCACTAACAGTACTCATTACCAATACATAATCTTGATCTAATGTGACGTCTTTCAATGTTACAGACGGCGCATCCGTAATTAATGCACCATCATCATTGATATACTCTGGTTTGAAAGGGACAAATTCAAAGTACACCCCTTCATCAGTTACCAATTTCATAGCATCGGTTTCTGGTCTTGATTGAAATGCCACAAAACCTTCCGATGCCAAATAGGTATCAATTACAGTGATGGAATGGCCCATTAACGCATTGAAACTTTTTTCATAAGGCCCAAAAGCTACACCACCTGACGTATACACTTGAAGATTAGGCCAAATGTCGTGGATATTGTTCAGTTTGTGATGACTGATAACTTTTTGAAGCATAAGTTCAATCCAAGATGGAATCCCACTTAAGGCGCCAATATCCCAATTTTCTGCATTCTCGGCAATTCTTTGCACGCGAGCATCCCAATCGTCAATTTTAGAAATCTCCTCTCCTGGCTTGTAATATGACCGAAACCAAAATGGAATATTACTGGCACTAATCCCACTTATTTCGCCCTCCAAGTGGTCATTGTTTTCTTTTAGTTCTGTTGAACTTCCCAACATCATGATTTCCTTTTCGAAAAAATCACCCGGAAAATCAAAATTACTCAGTGCGAAAACCTGTTGAATACCTGTTTTTTTTATCGCCTCTATCATATCATCAGTTACAGGAATGCGCTTGCTAGAATTTCCTGTAGTACCAGAACTCAAAGCAAAATATTGTGGATGCCCTGGCCATGTGACGTTTTCTTCACCTTCCTGAAGGCGATACCACCATTCTTTTTGAATTTTATTGTAATCAAAATAAGGCACTTTGTTTGCAAAAACATTTGCCGGTTCTTCTGATTCCAGTATGGATTCAAAGTCATAATGTTTTCCGAAAGCAGTGTCTTTAGCTTTAGTTAAAAGCTTTTTTAAAACTGCTTGCTGTTCTTCAACAGGATTGTGCCCTGAAGAAAAAGATTCTTTGACATCAATGAATCCTTTAATGATATTACCGAGTATTGCCATGGGCTAAAGATAAAATACGATTGAGTTTATGCGGCTATTTTTCTGCATTCTTCTGCACACTTTCTACAAGATTCTGCGCAATTTTGGCAGTGTTCATGATCATGTTGGCCACATTGTTCTGCACACCAATCGCAAATATCAGCACACAATTTGCAGTATTCCGCTGTATAGTCACTGTTTGCTGACATCATTTTGATGCAAACCAAACACGCATCAATACACTGGACACAACATTTGGGACAGTCGTTCATACTTTTCATCCCAGCCATTTGAATGAGACAATTTTGACAGTCTACCAAGCACTTTTGGCAGGCTTCAATACAATTTAGATACGCTATATTCATGATATAAAGTTTTACGCAATTTCTTTAATTCAGAAGAGAAAATGTGTTTCAATTGATAAAAGCTTTAACGCTAATCCTTTATTTTGATGGGCTATTGTAGTGTATTCCATAATTATCACTACTTTGATAAAAAATAAATATTTGTGCTCCTAAAGAAAATTTTATTCGGGTTTGGCATCATTGCCATAATTTTTACGTTAATTCCATTAATTCCAACAGATTACTGGTGGATACGGATGTTTGATTTTCCACATATTCAGCTGACGACCCTCACTTTTATTGCAATTGTTGTCTATTGCATCAAATTCGATTTTAAAAACATTAAAGACTATGCGTTCATCTTAATGCTCATCGCCTGTTTTATTTATCAATTTTACAAAATAGTTCCTTATACACCCTTCCATGAAAAAGAAGTTATGGCTGCAACAGTGACCAATACGATACCAAAAATAAAATTGTTAACGGCAAATGTCTTACAGAAAAACGAAAATAACGACCATTTAATAGACCTCATTAAAGAATTGGACGCAGACATTATGGTATTTACGGAAGCAAATAAACGTTGGAAAGATGCCATAGTTCAAAACCTTACTTCAGATTACAAATACAAATTAGAACTACCTCTAGAGAACACCTACGGCATTTTAATGTATTCCAAACTAGAACTCATAAACCCAGAAGTGAAATTTTTGGTAACCGATAGCATCCCATCCATACATAGCAAGGTACGCTTACCTTCTGGAGATGTGATACAACTTTATGCCATCCATCCCACACCACCAATGCCACAAGAAAACCCCTTGTCTACAGATAGAGATGCGGAACTTATGATGACTTCTGCATTGGCACGTGAATCAGAGGTTCCTGTAATAGTTATTGGCGATTTCAATGATATTCCATGGTCATCTACCTCCAAACTGTTTCAAGCCACAAGTGAATTGTTGGATATTAGGGTTGGACGTGGTTTTTTCAGTACGTTCAATGCCCAGAAGTATTTATTCCGATGGCCTTTGGACCATGTTTACGTGTCTCCCGAGTTTAGATTATTACATATGAAGAGTTGCGAATCAATTGACTCAGACCATTTTCCATATTATGTAGAATTGACTTTTGAGCCAGATGGTGCCAAAGAACAATTGCCCGAACCAGCCACTAAGGATCAACTAGAAAAAGCGCAAAAACAGTTGGCGAAGCTCAAAACAAAAAATGAGTCCTGAGGAAATTGCTTTAGGCCTGTGCCCACTTTTGCGTTGCGTTTTGTAAAATCTCCCATAGGCTTTAGGCTATTGCATATCAAATTTTAAAATCATTCTTGGTACTTGTGCAAACTGAGTAAGAACAACATTCCTTAATAAAAATACATTCTAAGACTACAAGTTGTCCAACTGATTATCTGTTCCTTTATCACTGATTGTCCAAAAGAATCCCACAAAAAAGAATTGATCTGCAGCGGGACGCAAAGCTCTCCTTGAAAAGCTGCCATTGACATCTGCTGTATTTGCATATTGGTAGCCGTTGATATTCTTGAAGCCCAAAGCATTATTCACTGAGGCATACAGTATCTTTTGGGGACTTAATAAATACGCCCAATTAAGGCTCAAGCTGTTATAAGATTTTGTTTTGGCATTCAAAAATCCTTCCTGATTAGGATCGGTGTAATTTCTTCCAGAAGCAAAACCATAACTAAAACCAACCTGACTTTTCCAATCGTCTATCCAATATTTAGCCACTACTGAAATATTGTGGGTATTGACAAAATTAGGCTGTGCGGCACTAGGATAGTTTTTATAATCACGTTTTGTATCCAAAAATGAATAACTCACCCAATAATCTACATTCTTGATGTTCTTATTATCACGCCAAAACAAATCAATACCCTTCGCATAGCCACTGCCTGTGCTTTTGAAATTACTATCAAAATCAACAAATTCAGTATCGTATTTTACCAATCGTTTATAGTTTTTATAGTAAGCTTCGGCCCTAAAAATTCGGCCTTCAGCATTGTATTGATAGTTAAAGATATAATGGTCAGTATGCTGCGGTTCAAGATTCTGATCAAACTTTAAAATGTCATTACTTGGGTTTTGATAGAAATTACCATAGGCAAATGACACTTGGCTATTTTTGGCTGTCTTATAGGCCAATGATAATCGGGGCGCAACGGCAACAGACTCGAACATTTGGCTATAGTCTGCACGCAATCCTGCTTTTAAGGCCAATTTTTTTGAAAAAATAACATCCGCTTCAACAAATGAAGCTGCTATGTTGTTAGTGAACCCGTTAGTGGCAGATGACACCAAATCGTCTTTGTAATATTCATTAAAATGGGTTGAAAAATATTCGGCTCCAAGAGCCAGCTTCAACCGATTGCTAAAGCGGCGTTTAAATTTGAGTTTGGTGTGGTATGAATTTTCAATGTTATCGATATCGCTGTCCATAATACCAACATCGGTTTTAGCATGCGTATAGCTCAACCCGCCAAAAACAGTCCAAACATCGGTTAGCATACCTTGATAAGAGCCATTAAAATAGAAGTTTTTATTGTTGAGTTTAAAATGGACCCCATCAGTGCTGTTGATGTCTTCTTGGGTCAATTCAAAATTGGAGGTATCAAAAGCACTGTAAAGTTTGAGTAGCCCAGTCTCAAAATGCCGTCTATAGACAGCTTCACCTGAGGCGGACTGAAAAGGTTTGTCCCATTTATTTCTATCCGGAAGCAAGGCAATATAGGGCGCCAGATTAATATAAGAGGCATTGGCGCTCAACGAACTTTTATCCCACTTTTGAGTATTGCCAATGCCACCACCCAAGGTCATAATGGCAATATCTGTTTTGTTTTGATCGGGTTCATCAATGGTATTGAGCAATAAAACGCTGGAGAGCGCCTGGCCATATTCTGCCGAATACCCACCAGTGGAAAAGGTAATGCCGTCAAATAAGAATGGCGAATAACGGCCGCGGGTTGGTATATTATTGGTTGTCGGACTATAAGGCGTAAATACACGAATGCCATCTATGAAAATTTGGGTTTCATCTGCCTCGCCACCACGTACAAATAAGCGGCCGTCTTCAGCCACGGTTGATGTTCCCGGCAAGGTTTGCAACGCCCCAACAAAATCGCCCAAGGCACTTGCGGTTGTTACCACATCTAAAGGCTTCAGTACGGAGACTTTACTATTATCACCTGCTTCAAAGGTTCCGGCAGAAAGTACAACAGCATCCAAGGCGTTCACATCTTCCATAAGTTTGATCTGTAATGCGGTCATTGTTGAAACATCAGCTAGCTTTTTAAAGGTTTCAAAGGACAAAAAGGAAATGACCAAGGTCTGGGTTCCTGTCTCGCTCGTTCTGAAAGAAAAGAATCCTGAAATGTCAGTGGTGCCGCCATCATAGGAACCTTCCAAGTATACATTGGCGCCTTCAATCGGGAATCCTTTAGGATCCGTTACCTTTCCTGAGATTGTAGTTTGGCTAAAACTTTTGATAAGTGCGAAAAATAAAAATAAGGTCGGTAAAGCTTTCATAATGATCGATTGATTAGTTGATGGGACAAATGTGGACCGAATCAAACAGAATAAAAATTCATAAGTTCCCAACTGTCATAATTGGAGGATGAACTGGCAGAACGGCTTATAATGTGCATAATACTTTCATTTTAGTATATTAGATCCAAATTCCCAACCATGCTCACCAAAACTGACAAACTATTTACCTCCATTTTTATACTGCTCATTACTGCTGAGCTCATTTGTGGCAGTATACAAAGCCTTTCAGCATGGCATTACATAACCAAACCTTCTCTGCTAATAGCTTTAACAGTCTTCTTTTATAGCCAAAGTAAAGGGTTGGCCTCAAAAACAAGAATCATTACGGTACTGGCGCTCGTTTTTTCTTTGCTGGGCGATGTGCTTTTAATGTTTGTGGACATGTCACCGCATTATTTTATGCTTGGTTTGGTTTCATTTTTAGTGGCGCATGTATGCTATTGTTTGGTTTTTCTGATCTATAGAAATCCTAAAATAAATCTTTTAGGGGTAAGTGCTGTTTTTTTTATTTATGCCCTAGGTCTTTTTTATCTGCTTAAAGATGGTTTGGGCGACTTGTTAATTCCAGTATTAATTTATATGATTGTCATTTTAATGATGGCCATTACGGCATTCTTAAGACAGAAAAAAGTACCCTCAAAAAGTTTTATTTTGGTATTTTTAGGCGCGTTATTGTTTTTAATTTCAGACAGTCTTTTAGCCTTGAATAAATTTTATATGCCTTTAAGATTTTCTAGCATCAGCATCATGCTCACGTATGCCTTGGCACAATATTTCATTGTCTTAGGCCTTTTGAAACAGCGATAGCTTTTATCAATAGTAACAGTTTAAATATATAATAATCAGGTATATATGACATTTTATAACAACTTTTAATTTAACCCATATATACTTTATTTTTCTTTAAAAATAAACTCAAATTCCTGTAACAATTTCCACAATTCCTCTACTAACACTATAACTAACTACCCGATTTGGACAAAGAATTAGAACATAATTTTGTTGCGTTGCTAGAAGAGCATCAAAACATTGTGCATAAAGTTTGTAGACTCTATACAAACCACAGAGAAGCGCACAATGATTTGTTTCAGGAGATCACCATACAATTATGGAAAGCTTACCCTAAGTTTCGTGGCGATGCAAAATTTAGCACTTGGATGTATCGTGTTGGACTTAATACTGCCATCACCCTATACCGAAAATCTAAACGCACAATTAATACGTATGAATTAGAAACGTTTCAGTTTAAGATTAAAGCTGAAGACTATGACGATACGGAAGAACAACAATTAAAATTATTATATGATGCCGTACGCCAACTCAATGATATTGAAAAGGCACTTGTATTTCTTTATCTAGAGGATAAAGATTACAGAGAAATAAGTGAAACCTTAGGGATCAGTGAGGTTAATGCAAGAGTGAAAATGAACAGGATCAAAAACAAATTAAAAACAATCCTTAATCCGTAATCTTATGGATGAATTAGAATTATTAAAAAACATTGGAAGAAGGAGGAGATCGAGTACCCTCACGTCTCTGCCAATGCTATCTATAAAATGATCTTAAAAAGATCATCGTCCATCGTTAAGTGGATTTTCATTATCAGTCTCTTGGAATTTGCCCTATGGACAGGACTTTCTTTATTTTTTAAAGACTCGAAAAACGCACAGGAATTTGACAAAATGGACTCTGATTGGCTTCTCATTCCATTATCCGTTGTAGGATATTTGATATTGGCATATTTTTTCTTTTTATTCTACAAAAATTTCAAACGCATTTCAGCGACTGACAATTCCAAAGTGTTAATGGAGAATATTTTAAAGACTCGGAAAACGGTTAAAAACTATGTATTTTTCAATTTAGCATTAATGGCCACAACCGTTATTGCTGTATTGTATATTGAGTTTGACCAGGATAAAGCGTTTATCAGCAAAGCTCAAACTGCAGCTGCCAACGGTGAGGTTTTTATTTTCTACGCGAAGACCATCCTTATTGTTGCGGGAGTATTCGCGGTTTTTGCAGGTATTTTACTGTTTTTCTATTGGCTGATTTATGGCCTATTGCTCAGAAAACTCAACCGGAATTATAAAGAATTGAAAAAGTTGGAAATGTTGTCTTAACTAAAAGTATTTCCTACTCCTTAACTTTCCATTTACGGAGTTTGTTAAGCTGTTCTTGTGCCATAATTTCGTCTTGCGGAATAACTTTCAGGAATGAAGGATGCTGCTCAATGGCATATTCAATTTTTTCTACAATCTGATCTATGGATTCGTTCTCATAGTCAATCACCAGAGGTTCTTTAATTTCCATGGACTGAAGAATGTTCTTTTTTTTGATGCGGATACCTTTTTTATCGAAAGAGCGTCTAAAGCCATCAATCACAATAGGCACAACAACTGGCTTGTATCGTTTAATAATGTGAGCTGTCCCTTTTCTAATAGGTTTAAAAGGCGTTGTTGTGCCTTGCGGAAATGTGATGACCCATCCATCATCCAAAGCCTTGGAAATAGCCGTAATGTCACTCATTTTAACCTGACGGTTCACCTCTTTACCTTCTGCCCTCCATGTACGCTCAATACTGATAGACCCCACATAAGCCAATATTTTTGGCAATAATCCAGAACTCATGGTTTCTTTAGCAGCCACATAGTAAATGTTCAACTTCGGGTTCCATAAATAACCAATGTTTTTGATACTATCATCACGGTCACTCAAACTGGCATTGAACACGTGGAACATGGCCACCACATCAGCAAAATAGGTTTGATGATTGGAGATGAAGAGCACGTTGGTTTCAGGCAAATTTTTAATGATTTCAGAACCTTCTATTTGAAGTTCATTAAAACCCCTAAATCGCCTATGAGTCATGGCACCAACGATGCGGATAAGCCATTTTTTTACAAAAAGTATATGTCCAAAAGGGTTTCTTTTAAATAATCCCATTATTTCTATTTTCGAATTACGAACCGCTGAAAACAAACAAGGTCATTTCAGCATATTACAGAACACAAATTTAACAAAAACCTCAACTTAGAGCACTGTTTTTAACAAGTCTTTTATTTCACTGAGCATCATTGCTGTTGCGCCCCAAACCGTGTGCCCGTTCAATTTGAAAACCGGAACTTCAACCTTCTTATTCAACGAGGTCATTATCATTTGGGAAGTAACATGGTCATCATTCAAAAAATCACTGAAGGTCACCTCTATCAAATCCTCAACCTCATCATCTTGTTTAAGGAATCGTGGCGTTTGCATCGTGATCCCCAAAAACGGATGCACGGTAAAATTACTCGGGGGAATGTATAATTTGGTCATTTCTTTCAACACTGTAATAGTGCCTAATGGAACGCCTACTTCTTCAAAAGTCTCTCTCAATGCAGCATATTCCAAAGACGGATCATCGGCTTCCAACTTACCTCCCGGAAAACCAACTTGAGCGGAATGGACGCCCCTATAGGTTTTTCTCAATATCAAAATCAACTTCGTATTTTGCGCCACGTCAGGATAAAACAATGCCATAACTCCAGCTTTTTTTGCAGTTTTCATAGCTTCTTCTTGCTCAAGAATCAGATCGTTACGATAAGGTGGCGACATTTTAAACTGCGAATCATGGCCTGGAAGTGGAATATGTTCTATTTTTGAAATAGATTTTAAAAATGTATCAAAATTCATTTAGTCATGAGAATTTTAATGTTTATTAGCGTATTTTTTATATTTCTCAATTGTGAAGATAAACAATCCCGTCAACAAAAAAACAATTCAAATATAGATTCCTTGGCTACTGTTAATAGTGAGGACAAGAAAAAAGCACCTAAAATAAAACAACGCAAATTTCCAAAACTCACTGATAAAAATGCGATGGACTTCTTTCTGGAGTACGAGAAGGAAAACAAGGAAAACAAAGTACGCATCACCACTGATTTTGGAACCATAGACATTCTTTTGTATGATGAAACAAAATTCCACCGCGCCAATTTTATCTTCTTGACCAAGCAGGGCTATTTTGATAACACTCAATTTTATCGTGTTGTTGAAAATTTTGTCATTCAGGGGGGCAGTAGTGATGACATGTCCATAGCCGAAAGACGGCGTAAAATTGGAAAATACCTCCTCCCCAAAGATACCCAGCATGGTTTTTTGCACGACAGAGGTGTTATTAGCATGCCAAGCAGTGAAATAGAAAACCCATATAAAATGGCCTCCCCCTATCAATTTTTTATTGTACAACAGCAAGGTGGCGCGCATCATTTGGATGGTGATTATACAGTATTTGGAAGAGTAACAGACGGCATGGACGTTGTGGATAAAATTGCAGCACAAAAAACCGATGACGGCGAATGGCCCTTAAATAACATCTATATCCAAAAGGTGGAAATTATAAATTAATTAAGAAAACTGCGCCCCAAATTCAATATCTTGAAAAACTTTAAAATCAACATTAATTCAATGACAAAAAACAATCTCAGACACATTAAAACTCTAGGTTTATGTGCGCTTATCGCCTTTACAGGCTGTAAGGATGAAGCAAAAAAAGAAGATACTATGGCTAAAAATGACAACATTCTGTTACAGGAATGGACAGGTCCTTATGATGGCGTTCCCGCATTTGATAAGATGGACATCAGCGATGTGAAGGAAGCTGTTGAAAAAGGAATGGAACTAGGTTTGGAAGATATTGAAAAAATAGCCAATAATCCTGAACCTCCAACGTTTGAAAACACCATTGCTGCCATGGAGCGCTCAGCAAAAGAGCTTGATCGTGTTTTTACATATTATGGTATTTTGAGCAGTAATATGTCTTCTCCTGAGTTTAGGGACATTCAAACAGAGTTGGCTCCTAAACTGTCAGATTACAATTCTAAAATTTCCCAAAATGAGAAATTATTCCAGAGAATTAAAACTGTTTATGAAGCGTTACAAAGCACGCCCTTGGAAGACGATCAACAACGTGTGGTCGACCTGACCTACAAGAGTTTTGAGATGAACGGTGCCAATTTGGATGCAGAGAAAAAGAAGCGCTATGCTGAAATCAATAAAGAATTGTCATCACTCTACACCAAGTTTTCAAACAACGTCTTGCATGATGAAGAAAATTATGTGACCTACTTGAACGAGAACCAATTAGGCGGATTATCAGAATCATTTACCAAATCTGCAGCAAAAATAGCCACAGATAAAGGTCAGGATGGAAAATATGCTATTACCAATACACGATCTTCAATGGATCCATTTTTGACCTATTCTACAGAACGCGAGTTGCGTAAACAAGTGTGGAACAATTATTATGCTCGTGGTGATAATGCTGACGATTATGATAACAACGCCTTGATTGCACAAATCTTAAAACTCCGTAAAGAGCGCGTAGGCTTGATGGGTTATGATAATTATGCAGAATGGCGTTTACAGGACAGAATGGCAAAAACACCAGAAAATGCGATGGACTTAATGATGGCTGTTTGGCCAGCTGCCATTGCAAGAGTGAAGGAAGAAGTAACTGACATGCAAACAGTAGCCAATGCCAATGGTGATAAAATTACAATTGAGCCTTGGGATTACCGCTACTACGCTGAAAAAGTACGTCAAAAGAAATATGATCTAGATAGCGAAGAAGTTAAGCAATACCTACAACTTGACAAATTAACCCAAGCCTTGTTCTACACTGCAGGCCGTTTGTTCAACTACGAGTTTACGCCAGTTAAAGAAGGTACAGTTCCTGTTTTCCATGAAGATGTAAATGTTTGGGAAGTGACTGATAAAGATACTGGAGACCATATTGGATTATGGTATTTAGATCCGTTTGCTCGTGAAGGGAAACGCTCTGGCGCTTGGGCAACTACTTACAGAAGCTATACTACTTTTGATGGTAAAGAGACCGTTCTGGCCTCTAACAATTCCAATTTTGTAAAACCTGCTCCAGGCGAGCCTGTCTTAGTTTCTTGGGATGATGCGACCACATTTTTCCATGAATTTGGACATGCGCTGCATTTCTTCTCTTCTAACGTCAAATATCCAACATTAAATGGTGGCGTAAGAGATTATACTGAATTCCAGTCGCAGTTATTGGAGCGTTGGCTTTCTACTGACGAGGTGATCAATCAGTTTTTGGTACATTATAAAACTGGCGAACCTATTCCGGCAGCATTAGTAGCTAAAATCAAAAAAGCATCCACCTTTAACCAAGGCTTTGGAACTACAGAATATTTGGCTTCGGCATTAATTGATATGAAATTACATTTGGCAGACCCTGAAAATATTGATATCGATAAATTTGAGCGTGAAACCTTGAACGAACTCAACATGCCAAAAGAAGTAGTGATGCGCCACAGAACACCACAGTTTGGACACGTATTCTCAGGCGAAGGTTATGCCACTGCATATTATGGTTATATGTGGGCAGATGTGTTGACCAGTGATGCTTCTGAAGCATTTAAGGATGCTCCTGGCGGATTCTATGATGCAGAACTTGCTGAAAAATTGGTGAAATATCTCTTCGCACCGAGAAACTCAATGGATCCAGCAGAAGCGTATCGCTTGTTTAGAGGACGTGATGCTAAAATTGAAGCCTTAATGAAAGATAGAGGGTTTCCTGTTCCACAGAGTTAATTAACTAAAATCCTATAAATTGAAGCCACGTTTTTTGAAGCGTGGCTTTTTTTATGGAAACTGTTTGAGCCGAATATTGATGAAATGTATTTAAGGATTTATAAACACATCCATTGTACGGGTTATTTGAGTATATTTGTACGTATAACTTTTAACGAATGGACACAAAATTGACTTTAAAGCTTAATCAAAAGATCATAGAGAAAGCGAAAAAATATGCTTCGAATAAAAACATGAGCCTTTCCAGAATAGTTGAGTCTTACCTTCAATCATTGACGACAGAGAGCTCAAATGATGAATTTGAAATATCTCCTTTTGTCAAAAGCATTGCTACCGGAAAACAGGTTCCCACCGATTTAAATTATAAAAAAGAGTATTCAGACTACCTTCTTGAAAAACACAAATGAGTAAAAGACTGTTCATAGACACCAATGTTATGTTGGATCTATTGGGTGAAAGAGCACCATTTTATGAACCGATAGCTAAAATTGCAACCTTATCCGAAAAAGGGATAGTGACGATGGTAGTATCACCCATTTCATTTGCTACGGTCAATTATTTTCTTTCAAAATTTGAGAATTCAGTAATTGCACGGGAAAAACTAAGGAAATTTAGCATCATTAGTGACATTTGCGTGCTTAACGAACAGACCATTGAAAAAGGACTAAATTCCTCTATCAAAGACTTTGAAGATGCCCTACAATATTTCCGTGCTACAGAATCAGAATGCGACATCATCATCACAAGAAATGGTAAGGATTTTAAAAAATCCTTGATTCCGGTAATGACTGCCGATGAATTTTTAAATAGCTTAAAAAAAAATAATTACTGAAGTAATCTTGATGTCTATTGGACATTCGACAGGAGTTTTAACCTATAGCTAAATAGGTTCCTCATTTTTATAGAGGCTCGGTAAGCTAATCTTGAATTTTACGGCAACCAATCTCACGGTGATCACGATAGATCCTGCGGCCATAAAGATGATATTATCAGGTATTGGAAATTGTCCTAAAATAAAATAGGTAATTCCTCCCAAAATACATGCTGTTGCGTAAATTTCCTTTCTAAAAATCACTGGGATTTCATTACACAGAATATCTCTGATCACCCCACCAAAACAGGCCGTCATCGTGCCCAATGCAATACAAATGATGGGATGCAAACCTGCCGCCAAACCTCTTTCGATACCCACAACTGTGTAAAGTCCAATCCCAATAGTGTCAAATAGAAATAAAGACGTACGCAAGTAATTAATTTTCTGCCTGAAGATCACTGTAAAAATAGTAGCGCCAAATATCACATAGACATAAGTGATATCAGTCATCCAAGAAACGGGTGTGATTCCAATCAAAACATCCCGCACCGTTCCACCTCCTACTGAGGTTACAAATGCAATGATAAGAACACCAAAGGCATCCATTTTTTTGTCCATCGCAATGGATACACCAGAAATAGCGAAGGCAATTGTCCCAAGAATGTCAATGGTTTGAAGAAACATAATCTGTCATTAAAAAATTCAGCATTCAAAGATAGCAACACGTTTTGGGAATTAGAATTTTAATACCTAAAAATATGGAATTGTTGTTTTTTAGTTGTGATTGCAGTATGAGCATATAAAAAAATTTGCTGGTACATAAGCTTTATAAATTGTTTGCAAGCTGCACGAAGTTGATGGTATCTGTTTTATAAAAAGAAAACTTGGCTTTGAGAGATTCGCCCAAAAAATTTTGAAAGACTTCAATTTGAGCGCAGTCTAAAATGGTACTATTCTGATTTAAAATCCATTTGAAATTTGCTCTCTGAGATCCCGCCCGAATGCGGGATAAGCGATTCGCACAAGTTTTGTGAAAAACAAACACGCTATATATAATTTAAATGGAACTCGGTGAGATCCCGCCCAAATGCGGGATAAGCGATTCGTGCAAGTTTTGTGAAAAACAGTTACGCCTCATAATTTAAATCGACCTACCTGAGATCCCGCCCAAATGCGGGATAAGCGATTCGCGCAAGTTTTGTGAAAAACGTGTATACTACATAACCTCAATGGCACTATCCGAGATCCCGCTCAAATGCGGGATAAGCGATTCGCGCAAGTTTTGTGAAAAAAAACACCCTATATAATTTAAATGGAACTCGGTGAGATCCCGCCCAAATGCGGGATAAGCGATTCGCGCAAGTTTTGTGAAAAACAAAACTTGGCTCTCTGCTTACATGCTTTGGGTATAATAATTATAATCTTTTAAAATAGTGTCGATAAATTGAATATCGTTGCCATTGATTGCGGTCACTCCAATCACTTCTGTTATTTTGTTTCGCAACTTAATCAGCGTTTGGTAGTCACTGGCCAATTTTGCCGTGGTAAACGTGTCTTTTATAATTCGCGCATCATTATCTGACAACTTAATGACCGCTGGATACGTTGGTTTGTAATCTTCATGCAAATCTTCTAAAATGGTGTGACTGATATTGACCTTGTCCTTCAACATAATCACCGACGTACCTGCAGCCATGTCTCCCAAACGTTGTGATCTTTTACTGAAAAGAATCACGAAAAATCCCAAACCTAAAATGTAAATATCCACAATTCTAAAAAACCATCGCACCACATAATCTGAAAGTGAGGCTTGATACCCATCAATTTTAACGACCTTTATCTTCATGATTTTTTTACCAATAGTCTGACCTTCCATAAGGGCTTCCAAAACCAAAGTATAAAAGACCACTGGCAGGCCAAGTAATGTATTGAGTCCAACCTGAGACCATTGGTCCATATCCTGAAAAGCACCAACGCTCATATTCAAAATAGTGATGTAACCAAGCTTGATCAAGGTATCAATAATAAAGGACAACAAACGTTCTCCAGCTCCGGCAGCTGTAAAATTTATTTTTACATTTTGAGTGGTGTTAATTTGTAACTCTGACATTTTATTTTTTAATTTAACGACCGTATGAGAGAAGTTGCATTTATTAAGCAAAATAAAGAAAAATGGTTAAGTTTTGAGACCGCTGTTTTCAATAATGATTTTAAAAATCCTGATGAACTCGCTTCACAATACATTCAACTCATCAACGATTTATCTTACGCACAAACTTACTATCCCAAAAGTAAAGTAATTACCTATTTAAATCAATTAGCAGCCAAAGCTTTTCAAAAAATTTATAAAACGAAGCGGGAAGACCGCAATAGAATTGTCGCTTTTTGGAAAACAGAAGTCCCTTTGATCATGTATCAATACCGCAAATTTGTATATATCGCTTTCATCATATTTACCCTTTTTACAACCATTGGCGTAATTTCAGCCGCAAATGATGGCGAGTTTGTCCGCTCCATTTTAGGCGATGAATACGTCAATATGACTTTGGAGAATATTGAAGCTGGCAATCCTGTAGCGGTTTATAAAAGCGGCAGCAATTGGGGCAGTTTTATTGGGATTACGGTAAACAATTTGCGTGTGGGGATCATTGCTTTTATCCTTGGCGTTTTTGGCGGATTGGGCACTGTGTATATTCTGTTCAAAAACTGTATCATGCTGGGCTCATTTCAATATTTCTTTTATGAAAAAAATGTGTTCTGGGAAAGCGTCAGAGGCATTTGGATTCATGGATCTATGGAAATTTTTGCCATAGTCATTGAAGCGGCAGCAGGTTTGATTTTAGGAGCAAGCATTTTATTTCCTGGAACACATTCAAGATTCACCTCATTTAAACACGGTGCAAAAACTGGTATTAAAATAGTCATCAGCACTTTTCCGTTCACCTTTTTTGCTGGATTTTTAGAAGGTTTTATCACAAGATATTCCCAAGAAATGCCCAAAATGATTTCTGTTGGCATTATCTTGGTCACGTTAGGATGTATTAGTTACTATTATTTAATATATCCTTTTTTGGTAACTAAAAAACTCAAAGAAAAATTGATTCCCATAGTCGCTTAAATGAAACTTAATCTGACGCTTATTTTTATGGTCTGCTTGTTCTTGCCCAGTACAAAGTCTACACTTTGGGCTACTGCCACTATGCAACAACCGCAAACTGAACGCCAGTTTAGCAATGGTTTTAAGGATGATTATTCTGGCAGAAAGTATGATTATGAGGGAAAAGCTAAAGTACGCTCCGGATCAACACAACAAGGCCAAGACGCTGAGTACTCTGAAGATCAGCCCGATATAAAAGAAGACAATATAACCAATGATTTTTCATTTGACTTGAGCGCCTTCAACTGGTTGTTTGTTCTTATTCTGATTTTTGCCGTAGGTTATTTAGCATATACACTTCTAAATGAAGGGAGTAGCAAACTCTTTTCTTCAAGAAACAATGAACAACTAAAATCTTACAGCGAGATCACTGCTGAAAATATAGCACATGCCGATATCAAAACGCTCATTACGAATGCAGAAAACACAAATGACTACAGATTGGCTATTAGATATTATTATTTATTGGTACTAAAACAATTGACCCTCAAAAATTTTATAAAGTTTGAGGACGATAAAACCAATGCCGATTATATGAATGCCATCGCTTCCCAAAAGTTCAGCAAAGGTTTCGCGTATACCTCCTATCTTTATAATTACACCTGGTATGGTGAGTTTACGTTGGATACAGAGCAATACCAACTGGCTAAAAATAGTTTTGTAAAACTTATTAATGAGGTCAATTCATGAATAAGACCTTAGCCATCATACTTGTTATTGCTGCTACCATCGTCACCATCGCCATGACGCTCGATTATAGCAATAGGCGCACTATTGATTGGGAAGAGAGCTTTAATGAAAAAAGCAACAAGCCTTATGGCGTAAGTATATTTTACAAAGAGTTGCCAAAACTTTTAGAAGGACAGAAACTAAAAACCATTTATTATACACCTTATAATTATTTCTACGCCAATTCAGAAGATGGTTATGGCGATCATGTAGCGGAGGGCAATTATGTTTTAGTTGGCAACTCAGATTATTTGGAATTGGGAGACATTGAAGAACTCCTACTGTTTGCAGGGCGTGGGAATACACTTTTTATGTCAGACTATACGTTCCCACAAACGTTGTTGGATACCTTGGATATTGCGATTGATGTTGTTCAAAACAAAGACAGCATCTCACAATTAAGTTTTACAAATCCGAATTTAAAATCAAAAAACTCAACAATTGACAAAAACGAAAGTTCATCCTATTTTTCAGAATTTGAACCTGAAAATTATACCGTTTTAGGCTATGTAAATGGTAACCCTAAGCTCACCAACTTCTTGGAAATTCCTTTTGGCGAGGGCACCATCTATTTGCATTTGGAACCAAAGGTGTTTACCAATTATAATATACTAAAGGAGCAACGCTACCGCTATACTGAAGGCGCCCTCTCCTACTTGCCAAATGCCACTATATATTTTGATTCGTATACCAAATATTTTAATTCTCAATATGGTGATGCAGAAGAAAAATCAGATTTAAGTTGGTTCCTACAGCAGCCCGCCTTTAAATGGGCGTGGTATTTGACGCTCATCTTAACCTTGCTGTTTATGGTTTTCAATGCAAAAAGACGGCAACGGATTATTCCCATCGTCAAACCATTGGAAAATACAACGGTTGGTTTTGTAAAAACAATTTCCAACCTTTACTACGAAACCCAAGATCACAAAAATCTCATCGATAAGAAAATCACTTATTTTTTAGAGAAGATACGATCCGACTATAATTTAGACACCACCACCTTAAATGAGGAGTTTATAACCAAGCTTGCTCAAAAATCTGGTAAGAGAAAAGAAACCGTTAAAAAAACCATTAATTTCATCAATTGGTTACGGACAAAAAATGAGTTTTTTGAAGAGAATCTTTTAAAGCTCAATAAACATATTGAAGAATTTTATTCATAAACCCATGGAAGAACAAAAACCTATTGAAGGACATACACCAGTAGAACACACGCCTGTTTCAGATAATTTTCAGGAAGAGACAACGCAGGATTTAAAATTCACCAACCGTTTAGACCTCTCTGAATTGCAAACCAATGTGCAAAACATTAAACATGAAATAGGCAAAGTCATTGTTGGGCAAACCGATATGGTAGACATGCTTTTGGCTTCCTTACTTGCCAAAGGCCATTCCTTAATTGAAGGTGTTCCTGGCGTTGCAAAGACGATTACTGCCAAATTAATGGCGAAGTCCTTGAGTGTTGGATTTAGCAGAATTCAATTTACGCCAGATTTAATGCCAAGTGATATATTGGGAACTTCAGTGTTCAATTTGAAATCAACCGAATTTGAGTTTAAAAAAGGACCTATTTTCAGCAATATGATCTTGATTGATGAGATCAACAGAGCCCCAGCAAAAACACAAGCGGCATTGTTTGAAGTCATGGAAGAACAACAGATCACCATTGACGGCAATTATTACAAGCTAGACTCCCCTTTTATGGTCTTAGCAACCCAAAACCCCATCGAACAAGAAGGCACGTATCGTTTGCCAGAAGCACAATTGGATCGTTTTTTATTTAAGATCAATGTCAACTATCCAAATCTTGAAGAAGAAATTGAGATTTTAGTGCGTGAACACAATCTGCAAGACCGTGTCAAAACGGATGCGATCACACCTTTTTTAACAGCAGAACAAATTGTCCACTACCAAGCCCTGGTGACTCAAGTATTGGTGGAAGAACACTTATTGAAATATATTGCCGATTTAATTATTGCAACACGCAATAATCAGTTTTTATATTTAGGCGCTTCACCTAGAGCGTCCATTGCGATTTTAAAAGCCAGCAAAGCGTTTGCAGCCATGAGTGGTCGGGATTTTGTAACTCCTGAAGATATTAAACGCGCCGCAATCCCGGTGTTGCACCATCGTGTGATTGTAACTCCAGAACGGGAAATGGAAGGCATCTCAAGTACAGATGTAATTAAGCAGATTATTGAGAATGTTGAGATTCCGAGGTGAGATTTAGTTAGCAGTTTCAGTCTCAGTCTCAGCCTGGCTCGGCAATAGAACAGAAATAGATCAAAAAAACATGAGTATCCTGATGTATCGGGAGTAGCAAAAATCCATTATAACCTTGAAATTCTTTACACCATTTTACATACAGCCTCGGTTTTTTTATAGTGGATTGTTCATTATAATACTCTTCGCGTTCAGTTATTTTGTTCCTGTTTTATTTGGTGTTGCCCAACTCTTAATTTTAGTGCTGCTTTTATTGTTTTTTTTGGATATGCTCATTGTATTTATGGGTAAAGACAAAATTGTTGGTCAACGGTTGCTACCTGATAAATTCTCAAATGGCGATAAAAATGAAGTAGAGATTAATATTATCAGCGCTTATCCATTTGCGATTTATCTGACTATTATTGATGAAGTTCCCATTCAATTTCAAGAACGGAATTTTAAGCTTCACTTAAATATCACACCCAAAAAGGAGGAACACATTGCCTATACTCTCAAACCTACAGAACGTGGCGAATATCATTTTGGAAACCTTAATATTTATGCGTCCTCAAAAATAGGCCTCGTAGCCAAGCGCTTTCGTTTTGATGCTGATGCCATGGTGCCAACTTATCCTAGCTTTAAACAATTGCGAAAGTTTGAGCTCCTTAACATCAATCATAATTTGCAAGATTACGGCGTTAAAAAAATCCGAAGAATTGGCCATACCATGGAGTTTGAGCAAATAAAAGATTATGTTATTGGTGATGACTTACGCACAATCAATTGGAAAGCCACCGCTAAGAAGAATAGTTTGATGGTCAACCAATTTCAGGATGAGAAGTCGCAACCCATTTATTCCATTATCGATAAAGGTCGTGTGATGAAAATGCCGTTTGAAGGCTTGAGTTTATTGGACTATGCCATTAATGCCACCTTGGTGATCAGCAGTATCGCTTTAAAAAAGCACGACAAAGCGGGAATGCTTTCTTTTTCCAAGAAGGTAGAAAATATGGTGGTTGCACAGCGCCGAAGTTCACAAATGCGCTTTATTTTAGAATCGCTTTACAACGTAAAAACCGATTATTTTGAAAGTGATTTTAGCCGATTGTATGCCAACATCAAAAGACATATTACGCAACGTAGCCTGATCTTGCTCTATACAAATTTTGAAACTTTAGATAGTCTCAATCGGCAATTGCCCTACTTAAAGGCCATTGCTAAAAATCATTTAATTGTGGTGATTTTCTTTAAGAATACCGAATTGAACAGTATTGTTAATGAAAAGGCGGCTACCATTCAGCAGGTTTATGATAAAGTTATTGCTGAAAAATTTGCATTTGAAAAACGCCTCATCGTTCAGGAATTAAAAAAGTATGGCATCTATTCTATTTTAACGACACCAGAAAACTTGACCATCGACACCATCAATAAATATTTGGAGATTAAATCGAGAGGCTTGCTTTAAGTAAGTCAGCAGTCTTCAGTTGGCAGTTGGCAGTTTTAGGTCTTCGGTCTTCGGTCTTTCAATTGACAGTACGCATTCCATGTCTGCCGATAGGAAGCTTCGCAAAAGCTATTGGAGGGGCAGGCTGTGTTCAGATTTAAATGGGCATATTCGTGAAATCGTTTGTGGCCAATTGTGCATAATACCTTCAACTTCGCCATAAAAAACATTTCATCCCCATAAATCAACGCTTCAGTAAACGTTTTTGTGAACTGCTAAGCAGTTTAAAGATATTTGATCCATCATTAACCTGTAAATCAATTTATATGAAACATTTATTTTTAAGTATCGCAATCTCAGTGACCTCCTTTTTAGGATTTTGTCAAGAAACTGAAGGACACAAAATCACAGTTACCATTGATAATGTAAAAAATGACAAAGGGCATGTCTTACTTGGCCTTCATACTAGTGAAGATTTTATGAAAGGAACTGGAATACAATCTCAAAAAAGTGAGATTAAAAATGGAAAGATCACTATTACTTTTACAAACGTCAAACCCGGAACCTATGCCATTATGGCTCTGCATGACAGCAATGACAATGAGCGTATGGATTTTGAAAATGGGATGCCCCTAGAATCCTACGGGATGTCAAACAACCCGGTGAGCTATGGGCCACCTCAATTTAGTGAGGCTAAATTTGAAATGGGTGAGGAAGATGTGGAGATGGCTATTCGATTTTAGTTTTCCCCTCTAATATTCTTTAAATTAGTATAGCACCGATGAACGAAAAATGGAGAATTCATTAACTGAATTCTCCATTTATTTTAAATCACAAAAGTAACTTGACACTTCGTGCTTCATGCTTGAAACTTTATACAGTCTCGCCCAACCAAGCTTTCATCATCCACACCGTTTTCTCTTGTTCAGTAATAAAATCACTCATCATAGAGTTGGTACCTTCATCTCCAGTTTTGTCGGATTTATCTAAAATCATACGCTCAATACTTAGCAATTCAGATAAAGAATGTACAATCAACTCTACAGCTTTTTCATCTTGGGAGATGTTTTTCCCCACTTTTACTTTTGCTGTCTTCGTGTAATCCTCAAATGTGTGTAGTGGCGTTTCGCCCAAAGTTAAAATTCGTTCTGCAATTTCATCAACCTTCAAATTGGCATCGGTATAAAGCTCCTCAAATTTTACATGTAAATCAAAAAAACGTTTCCCTTTTATATTCCAATGGATGCCTCTCAGATTTTGATAGTATACTTGAAAGTTCGCTAATAAATCATTTAAATCTTTTGCCAAATCTTTGGTTTTTTTGGTATCTAAGCCAATCGTATTTAATGTCATCTTCTTTAATTTTTTTCGTTCTTTCAAATTTAAGGTTAAATTAACTCAAGCGACTATAGTTTTTATAGATAGTTTTTATATTTTTATAGTTTAAATGAATAACCATGACCATAACGCAATTAACCTATGTATTAGCCATTGCTGAACATAAAAATTTTACCAAGGCTGCTGAAAAATGTTTTGTAACACAACCCACACTAAGTACCCAAATACAAAAATTGGAAGAAGAATTAGATATTCTGATCTTTGATCGTGGTAAAAAACCTATTGAATTGACAGAAGTTGGGCGTAAAATTGTCCATCAGGCCAGAAATATTGTCAATGAATCTGACCGTATCCAAGATATTGTAGACCAACAAAAAGGATTTATAGGTGGCGAGTTTAGAATTGGCATTATCCCTACCATCATGCCCACTTTGCTGCCGATGTTTTTAAAAGCTTTTATTAAAAAATATCCGAAAGTGAAACTTAAAATTGAAGAGCTGACCACTGAAGACATCATCCAGCGTATTAATGATGGACATTTAGATGCGGCCATTGCTGCGACACCTTTAGAAAACAGCAATATTAAAGAGCGTGTACTTTATTTTGAGCCTTTTGTGGGATACATTCCTGAACATCACCGCCTCTATAAAAAGAAAACCATTGACGTCTCTGATCTAGAGATAGAAGACATGTTGCTACTTGAAGATGGCCACTGTTTTAGGGATGGCGTGATCAATTTATGCAAAGCATTTAAGGATCAAACTAACGAAAATTTTCAATTGGAAAGTGGCAGTATTGAAACCTTGATCAAGCTTTCCAATGAAGGATTGGGAATGACACTCTTACCGTATTTGCACACTGTTGAGCTTAACGAGAATCTGAATCACAATCTTAGGTACTTTAATGAACCGTCTCCGGCACGAGAAGTGAGCATTATTTACCATAAAAGTGAATTAAAAATGCAAATTATTGACGCGTTGCACAACGTGATCTCTGGAATTATAAGAGGTGCAATTGCATTTCAAAATGTAAAGATCATCAGTCCACTAGCAAAATAAAAAAGCGACCTGATGGTCGCTTTTTATTATGTTTTTAAATAGATTAAACATTGATTTAAGTCTGGATTCTGTAGGATCAAAGATTTGATAAAAACCTTTAGCTCTTCAAGTTCATAAGGTAATAGTCGATGAATTGCTTTTTGGACTTCCCTACAGAACAACGCAGTATCAAAACTGACTTTGCTTAGTACAGTTTTAGTGTACTCAAACATTGCTCTTGCCATGATTATTTTAGTTTAGGTTATGATTAATTAAGTAGATTTCAATAATAGGCAGTTGCTTTTAAGTTGTCTAAATTTAGTAAAAAAAATGACATTAGCCTACAACCATGTAGACTTTAACAAATTGGATTTAACCTTGCCTTTAAAACCGGTTGTCTCCATCCAGTATATTGCCCAATCCACCAAGAATACTGCCTTCTCCCCTATCTTTTCCTCCACCTTGTGGCGCACTTGCCCATACTCGGGCTGCCAATCTACTAAACGGCAACGACTGAATATAGACAGTTCCCGGGCCTTGGAGCTTGGCATAAAACAACCCTTCACCACCAAATAATTTGTTTTTAATGCCACCTATAAATTCAATATCATAATCTACATCTTGCGTAAATCCTATCAAACATCCTGTATCTACCCGCAAGGTTTCTCCAGCTTGAAGCACCTTTTTGGCCATGGTGCCACCTGCATGAACAAACGCCATACCGTCACCTTCCAATTTTTGCATGATAAAACCTTCACCGCCAAAGAAGCCTCGTCCTATTTTCCTCGAAAATTCAATACCCACGCTCACCCCTTTTGCAGCACAAAGAAAAGCATCCTTTTGACAGATAAACTTGCCTTGGAATTCTGTGAGATCAATAGGAATTATTTTACCTGGATAAGGAGACGCAAAGGACACGTTCTTTTTACCAGAAAGGGTATTGTAAAACGCAGTCATAAACAAATTCTCACCTGTAAGAATCCGTTTTCCAGCACCTAATATAGAGCCTAAAAAGCCTTTGTTTTGCTCAGAACCATCACCAAAAATGGTTTCCATTTTTATACCATCGTCCATCATCATAAAGCTTCCGGCTTCTGCAATGACGCCTTCTTGTGGATCGAGTTCGATCTCCACATATTGCATTTCTTCGCCGTAGATCCGGTAATCAATTTCGTGTGCTGTCATGGTTGTTATTTTTATTATTATTTTTAATTCTTTGCTATATTGGTACGGAATTTTTCAAAATTGTTACAAAGGGTTAAAATTCCATATCCTTCATGCTTCTAACTTCTGACTTTTATCGTCCATTCAAAGTTAAAATTTGAAACTTCAATACCATCTTCATTGGTACCAACTGAATTCATCCAAATAGTCTGTCCTTCTCCAGTCTCAATAGTTTTCTTTAGTGCTGCATCAACTTTTTTACCATCAGTGCAAACAAAATTAATACGTCCCGTTGCCTTTTTCGTAAAGGAAGCATTGTTATTGGCTACTAACATTGATATGGGCTTGCCACTATCTTTTATTTTTGACATTACCAATGCGCCTGTTGTCAACTCCGCAGCCATACCTTGTACAGCCCAGAACATTGAATTAAATGGATTTTGATTGATCCATCTGTGTTTGACACTTACTTTACATTGCTCATCATCAATAGACTTTGCTCTCACGCCACACAAATAGGCCGATGGTAATTTGAAACCCAAAAATACGTTGAGTTTTCTTGGAGATATTTTCATCATAAATATTTAGGTATCGCTAAATTATCGAATTTATTCCAAATTCCAATTTGTTAATTTTATGTTAAAATATACTACTATGTTTTACATAATACCTTCTTTTGGATATATATTTGTATAAGCAACTATTATATACTTTTAAAATGATCGACAACCATCAAAAAAATATCGCAACATTCATCCATTTATCGACCTTTTCAAGATTCATAATTCCTTTTGGAAATTTTATTGGTCCCATAATCCTATGGACGATCAATAAAGAGAAATCTGAATTTATAGATGCACATGGTAAGCAAGCCATTAATTTTCAAATTAGCATTTTATTATATGCTGTAATTTTGGGCGCGTTGACCATTCCATTTTTTATTTTCAATCTTTTGTCTCATATCGATTTTTTAGATTTTAACGGATTTGATAATGTCCACATTAATATAGGCAAGCCTTCGCCTCTACTTTATATTACTGGCGGTTTTGGGGTTTTGGCTATCATAGGATTTATTCTAGAACTTATATTTATAGTCGTGGCAAGCTTAAAAGCTAGAGATGGCGAATTTTATAAATATCCTTTGACCATCAATTTTTTAAAATAGTATTTCATCAACCCGCCCTTACCGAAAAGGCGCGTCAGGCCGGGTAATCAATCAATCAAAGAATGAACAGTTTAACATTAAATCAAGAGAACATGACACAAACATTGTCTACCATCATCAATCAAACACAACACAGCTCTTATGCATCCCAAAGCTTTAGGAGCATAAAACTATTATTAAACAAAAGAACAGACTTATGAAAATTGAAAATACAAAAGCACAAATGCGTAAAGGTGTTCTAGAATATTGCATACTCTCCGTCCTAAAAGATGAAGATGCCTACGTAGCAGAAATTTTAGACACCCTTAAAAACGCAAAGCTGCTTGTCGTGGAAGGCACAATATACCCTCTACTGACAAGGCTGAAAAATGCCGGCCTTTTAAATTACAGATGGGAAGAATCTACCTCAGGACCACCCCGTAAATATTATGGTCTTACAGAAACAGGCAAATTGTTCCTGAAAGAATTGAATACCACTTGGAGTGAATTACAGAACGCAGTTAACTTAGTAACCAACACAAAAAAATCAAGAAATGAATAAGACAGTCAATATAAACTTAGCAGGTATATTTTTTCATATTGATGAAGATGCATACTTAAAATTGCAACGCTATTTGGAGGCCATCAAACGTTCATTTACTGACTCTCAAGGTCGTTCTGAAATTATCGCCGACATAGAAGCACGTATTGCAGAACTCTTTAATGAGCGCGTTCAAAACGACAAACACGTCATTAGAATAAAAGAAGTTGATGAGGTGATTTCGATCATGGGTCAGCCAGAGGATTATTTGGTGGATGATGAGATTTTTGAAGATGAACCACAAACCAATTATCAACATAAAAACAACAGCAGCTTTTCTAAAAAATTATTTAGAGATACAGATAACTCATACATTGGTGGCGTTGCCTCAGGACTTGGATACTATTTAGGGATTGATGCGGTTTGGGTGCGTTTAATTTGGATCCTTTTAGCCTTAGGCTCTGGAGGAACATTTGTGTTCATCTATATCCTCTTTTGGATGCTGGTTCCTGAAGCTCTCACTACTGCCGAAAAGCTGACTATGACTGGAGAACCCGTCAACATTAGCAACATCGAAAAAAAAATAAAAGATGGGTTTGAAAATGTCTCACAAAACGTTTCTGATGCCGTAAAAAATATCAATTTGCCCAAACAAGGCAACCGAATCAAATCAAGTTCCAAGAACTTTTTTGATACCATAGGCGATATTATTATGTTCTTTTTAAAAGTGTTTGCAAAATTTGTAGGTATCCTCTTGATGATCATAGGAGCCGGAATGCTCATTGCCTTAGTGATTGGATTATTTTCAGTGGGTGTTGCTGATGCCATACATATTCCTGGAATTGACTTATTTGATGCTGCTAACGCTTCAAATGTTCCTATTTGGCTAATGTCAATGCTCTCGTTCTTCGCCATTGGTATTCCCTTCTTTTTCATTTTCTATTTGGGACTGAAAATATTGGTGAACAACCTAAAGTCTATAGGAAATGTTGCAAAATTCTCATTGTTTGGTTTATGGCTTATAGCCATCATAGGTTTGGTCATTGTAGGCATCAAATGGGGTAGCGAATATTCTGAAGAGGCTATGGTTCAACAAACCGAAAGTTTCAATATTACTGCCAAAGACACACTTTACTTAAGTATGGCCCACAATAGGTCATACAGCAAACAATTTGGAAGACACAGCAACGACTTGAAACCTATATATGATGAAAACGATCGTAAATTACTTTATTTAACTGATGTTAGCCTCATTTTGAAGTCCACAAGAGATTCCGTGGCCTCTATCAGGATTGATAAAAATTCAAGAGGAAATTCGTATCAAAATGCTAAAATGCGAGCTGAAAAAATCAATTACAATTACAAATTGACAGGCAACAGACTCGATCTTGATGGCTTTTTAACGACTGCTTTTGAGAATAAATTTAGAGATCAAGAGGTTGAAGTAACGCTGTATTTACCTGAAGGAACGGTCTTGTTTGCTGATAAGAACACAAACTCTTTCCATAGGAATTCTAATTTCAGCTTTAGTTCTGATTTTGGAAATTATAAAGAACATATGACATTTAAGAACAGTGACGATATCTTTGAAGATGGCTTGGAAGGTCATTATCTTCAGATTTCAAACAACGAAATCAAATGTTTGGATTGTCCTGAAGATTTTAAGATCAAGGTGGACATCAATGACGATGGTTCTGAATTGAAGCTAGATGAAAATGGTCTCAAAATTAAAAGTGACAGTAATTCTCTCGAAATCAATACTAATGGTGTTAAGTCTAATAATGAAAGGGTTAGAGTCAATATTGACAGCAATGGCATTGAAATAACATCAGACGACAATTAACAACCTATCATTATAAATCAACAGTTCAAGTATTTAGGTTGGTCATCAACAACTATTTAATAGATATTTGAATTAATAATCAACCTGCTACGACATTGGCGTAGTTAAAAAACCAACAATTATGAACACATTAATTAAAATTATCGTGACCTCCATTCTGAGTTTAAGCCTGTTTTCCTGCAATTTCGATTACAATTTTGGCGTTAAGGGCAACGGAAATGTGACTACTGAGGAGCGCACTATCGAAGGAACTTTTGACCACATTGAAGTGAGTCGTGGACTTGATGTCTATCTCACCCAAGGCGACACTGAAAGCTTAACAGTTCAGGCAGATGAGAATTTGCATGACATTATCATTACTAAGGTTGAAGGCAATACGCTCAAGATTTATGCTGATGAGAACATTAGCTATTCTGAAGCACAAAAGGTAAAGGTGAGCTTTAAAACTATTAGAAAAATTTCTGCTGCCAGTGGTAGTGATGTTTATGGAACAAACACCATCTCATCAGTTGATTTAGAACTTGATACCGCCAGTGGCAGTGATATGGATTTAGAGGTAAAGGTCAGCAATTTAGTATGTAATGCAGCAAGTGGCAGTGACTTAAAACTTAAGGGGGCGGCTGATACTTTGGTAGCTAATGCCTCTAGTGGGAGCGATATTAACGCAACAGACTTGATGACCTTAGTTACAAATGCCAAAGCATCCAGTGGTGCTGACATTAAAGTAAATGCGTCCAAAGAACTGACCGCCAAAACTTCAAGTGGAGGCGATATAACGTTTGCAGGAAACCCTGAAAAAATCAATAAATCTGACGATGTATCAAGTACTGTAAACCAGCACTAACACGAGAAATTTAGCAGTCCACTAACGTGTTTTTAAAACCATTTCAAAGCTTGTTAAAAGTTTGGGATGGTTTTTGTTTATATTTGTTAGTATAAACCTTAAATCGTTAAAATGAATAAAATCATTTTTACATTTCTATTGGCACTTATTTCCACCGCCTACACCTCTGCACAAGATGAAGAGAAAATCAAAGGTGATAGAAATGTGACCATAACCCAAACCTATATTGATCCATTTAACAAGATTGTTGTAGGCGAAGATTTTTCTGTTGAAATTATCTATAACAGCAAACCTTCCGTTGAAATTGAAACAGACAGCAACCTTCATGAATACGTTATTTTTGAAGTAGTTAATGGCACCCTAACCTTTAAAACTACCAAAAAAATCACCTCCAGTAAACTCATGAACATTAAGGTCAACTACACTGATGGATTGGAAAACATTGAAGTTTTGGAAGATGGTGAAATCCGTTCTTTGACCTCTTTGGAGTTGAAAAACGCGACGCTAAAAACGACAGGATCGTCACGCGCCTATCTGAATATAAAAACGAATGAATTCAACTACACAGCATCAGATAAGTCAAAAGTAAAATTGAATGTCAATGCCACCAACGCTGTCATTATTCTTAATGATAATGTGAAGATGGATGCCTTGCTCAATTCAAAAACAGCTAAAATTGACCTCTATCAGCGTGCCACCGCTAATTTGGAAGGCACCTTAAATAGCACTCAGTTGCGCGTGGACAATTCATCTACCTTTAATGGAAAAGAATTTTTGACCACTACCTGTAGCATCATTGCTGAAATGAGTAGTGCAGCTACCATACGTGTCAATGACACGGTAACTATTGAGGCCACCGGTAATAGTGAAGTGTATTTATATAACGAACCAAAAATAACCTTGATTAAGTTTGTTGGAACTTCAAAGCTACAGATGAAAGAGTAAAGAAAATTATAAGTTAGAAATACTAAAAGTGCCAAAAGTTTAGTTGATAACTGAACTTTTGGCACTTCATAATTTAAAATATTTTTAACCTTTAGTAATTGGTAGCCGTATTAACTTCAAAAGTAGAATCTATTGCAGCTAAATAGCGTTCAGCGTCCAAAGCGGCCATACATCCCGTACCTGCAGCAGTAATGGCTTGCCTGTAAACATGGTCTGCGGCATCCCCAGAAACAAAAACACCTTCTACATTAGTTTTTGCAGTTCCTGGTATATTGATGATATAGCCTGTTGGATCCAACTCTAAAAAGTCTTTGAAAACACCAGTATTTGGTGTGTGCCCAATAGCGACAAAAAAGCCGGTTACAGCAATTTCACGCACCTCGCCGCTTACATTATTTTTTACTCGAACACCTGTCACTACTTGCCCATCACCCAAAACCTCCTCGGTATCAGTATTAAATAAGATGTCAATATTTTTGGTGTTTTTCACTCTTGTCTGCATAATTTGTGAAGCTCTAAACTCATCACGTCTTACCAACATAGTTACTTTTTTGCAAAGTTTTGAAAGATAATGTGCTTCTTCACAAGCAGAATCACCTGCTCCTACAATAACAACTTCTTGATTTCTATAAAAGAATCCGTCACAAATAGCACAAGCAGAAACGCCTCCACCTAGTTTCAAATATTTTTGTTCTGATGGTAAGCCTAAATATTTCGCAGATGCGCCTGTGGAAATGATTACAGTTTCACAGTGAATTTCCTTGGTATCTTGCACCCACACTTTATGTACATCTCCTGAAAAATCAACTTTTGTAACCCAGCCGTCTCTGACATCAGTTCCAAAACGTTCAGCTTGTTTTTGCAACTCTATCATCATTTCAGGTCCTGTAATACCATCTGGATATCCTGGAAAATTTTCGACATCATTTGTGGTTGTCAATTGCCCCCCTGGTTGCGCCCCTTGGTAGAGTACTGGAAACATATTTGCTCTAGCTGCATAAATAGCAGCTGTAAATCCTGCTGGTCCTGACCCTATAATTAGGCATTTTACTTTCTCTATTGAATCTGACATCATATGTATTACATTTTTAACTTAACAAAAATAGATATTTTGATACAAAACCCTCCATAATATCATTAAAAGTTATTATTTAACAATTGCTTTTGACAGTGTATTATTTCGTCTTTTTTTTATATATTTATTTTTTTACCCACATTTCCATATACTTGACTTAGTGTTCTATTCTTCAAGTGTTTAATGGATATCAAAATAGGACAAAATAATTCAATATCTTAATTATAAAATCAAATGGGCGTGATTTCAACAGACAAAAACGAAATAAAGTTGTTCTTTCATTCTGAAAGTTCAATTGGAAAGCAAGTACTAGCATATGTTTTGGCTTCTGAGAAGAAAATACTAACTATAGATATTTCAAAAACTAATGTTACCGGAACCCAATGGGTTGAGTTGGCCAAAGGCTTGGGAGTTTCTATTTCAGATCTAATCGATCAGGAACATCCCGATTTTGTAAAAAATTATGGAGATCATCCAAATTTGGACCAGGAAGATTGGTTAAAATTACTCGACAAACAACCCGAAGTGCTCACTAAGCCAATTGCCATTATAGGAAATCAGTATGTTCAACTCGAATCCGAAGCGGACTTTGTAAAATATATTGAACCAGATAGTAAAGACGTAAAATAAGAAGAGGCCGTCATTAAAATGACGGCCTCTTTTCTTATAAAAATGTAGATCCTACATTTATTAGTTAACAGCATCTTCAACATCGTCAGCCGCATCTTCAACTGCGTCTCCAACATCATCTGCTGCTTCTTCCAATTCAGTCTCATTTGTTTCTCTACAACTGGTAAAAGTTGTCATTGCCGTTCCTAAAGAAAAAAGGATTGCAAAAGTCATCATTAGTTTTTTCATAATTTCAATTTTGGTTTAAAGTTATTAAATATAGCTTTTATTTTTTTAATCCACCTCTCAAGAGAGATAAAATGAAAAGCACTATAAAAATAAAGAAGAAAATTTTAGCTATTCCAGCGGCACCTCCAGCAATACCACCAAACCCTAAGATACCAGCGATAATAGCAATTACTAATAAAAATAATAGTCCAACGTAACATTAATTTTTTGATTTTAGTTAATGTACAATAAAGGTACATTTTAATAGAGCATAGGCCTTAACGTAATCAAAAGAGAATTTAACTCAAAAGCATGATATCAAAAAACGGCACTATTTCATGGACGGTATCAAACGGCTATCAATTTCATAAGTAAACTTTAACGAAATGTGATCTGCACATAACCTATTAATTTGATCTATTGAAGTTGATCTATCAAGCCATTGCTTTAGTTCATCAGCATTTAAAACGAGCGGCTTCAAATTGGAGATATTTGGAATGTTCTTAAAAGATTCATCTACGTCAGTAACTACCAAAGAGCATGTTAAAAATCCATCACTAAGTTCATTAAAGATGGCCGCTATTGGAAATGGTTCAAAATTTGGAAGATGTACATGGCACCTCTCTACAGATCCTTTGGTCAAGAAGGTGGTATAAAAACCAGAAGCAATAACCACACATCGTCGCTTTTCAAGCGCTTTATTGTAGACTTTATGGTCATTTTGAAGCAACTCCTTTTTAACATTCAAAGTATTGAAAACATCTTGAAAGACACTCCAATTGTCCTCAAAATCTTCAGGTAAAAGCCCCCAGATGGCGTAACTAACCTTTTTAGGTTCAGAAATTGTAATCACAGAAACCGTTGACTCTTTTAATCCCTCAATAAATTCTTCAGGTTTATAAAGGTTTGGAAATTCAAAAGTTACGTGAAATTTTTTTTCAATTAATTCCTTACTGGCGATGTTGGAGATTTTGTAAAACATTGTTAAAAATTCTGTATCTAAGTAACATCTATTTAATCGTATGATTTAACTTGAATGCTTCAATTAATAACGCAAAAAAGGCATCATTTTGTTTTGAACTAGATCATTGGATATAGAAAAGGACACCTGAAAAAAGTGCCCTTTGAAATATACATGTTTATAATCATTAGTTAAGATCTTCCAATCTTTTAATTTTTGTAAGACCTTGTTCTATGGTAGTTTTTTGAGACTCCAACAATTGTTTTGTTGAACCAGGAAGAGTACTTTCTTTAAGCACATCATGATATTCATCTACTGAAGCTTTTTCACCTCTGATGGCTTCTTCCAACATAGACTCATCATCGTCAGCTGAAAACCATGATTTAACTTCCATCCACGTGCGATGTGTCGCTCCTGCAATACTGCCACCTTTGTCTGGCTCTTGACCAAAATTCTTCATTTCCGATTTCAATTGGTGTCCAAAATCGTAGCGTTCCTGAGCTTTATTTGAAAAATATGTTTTAAGCCCTGAATGTTCTGCATTTTCAGCTGCTTTCTTGAAACCCTTCTCGGCGTCATAGGTCTTCTCAAGCAAATCGTTTAATTTGTTACCTAATTTATCTGTGTAATTACTCATAATTGTTGTTTTAAAGTTTTTATAAAGTTACATGTCAATACTATAAACAGTTACTTCAATACAGTGGAAAATTGACGCATTTAATTTAGGTTCAAAATATTAACCTTTTGTTCACTTTCGCTAAGTTCTTTTTCTTGTTGAACTATACTTATTCTGGTTAGGTCATACGTAATTGCAATGTAAAGTTGATGGGTTCTGTTGGTATTGAATAAGGAAGTTGATAGAACAATTCTCGGAGCTCATTTAGTGTCAAACTTTTTATTTTGAGGATCAAACTTATCTGCTTTTTGTTCTTTAGCCTCGAGAATAATAAGAATTAACAGGGTCAGCGTAAGACAAAAGAAAACCTCAGCATTTTGAAGTGTTGCTGAGGTTGTTCTCCCTAACTAACCAACCAGTGTATAGAGTACTAGACTCTTTTTGTATACCACTAAATTATATAGTTAGATCTGTTCCGGCGATCTCTATTCAAAAAAAGATTGACTGTATTCAGTTTTATCTTTTCGTATATCTAAAATATTATAAATTTGTGAAAGATTTTTAAAATATTTAAGATGGACTGAACACTGTTTATATTTGTTTAAAACAAATTTGCGTTCTGAATCTTTTTTTTGCTTACTCTCTATTTTTTTAAAAATTTATCGTGCCAACCTTTTACATATTTTGAGAATGTTATGATACAAGTAGTCACCAAAGCTGAGAGCACTGAAGATGCTTTAAGACAGATCCAGGATTTTTTGGGAGGAGATATTAGCGAACGATGGGGAGAATACACCTTAGCTTTTGACAATGACATCGCAAAAGGCTGCATCAGATGTATTACTTTTGACTGGGGCGTAAGTTTAATGGAATTTGATGCCATATTCTTTGAAGATATTCTGTTTATTGATGATAATGAGAATAGCAATCCTATACACTTCTCATATTGCTCGCAGGGCTACTTCAAACATCGCTTTGAGGACCAAGATGAATTTAACACTATAGAACAGTACCATTCTTCCATCGTAGTTGCCAAGAAAAAGCTTAGACATTTTACGCTTTTTCCTAAAGGCCTACATACTATTATTAACAATATCCGTATTTTAAGAACCGAATTTAAAAAGAAACGTAACAATCAACTCTCAGAACTTAATGAAAAACTTCATAAGGTATTTGTAGATGAAAACCATGAAGATGCATATGCCTATTACAGTCCCATCCATTTAAGAATGGAAGATCATGTCAAGGCTCTTCGAGATCTTAGCACTTTAGGCATAACTCGTATCCTTCAAATAGAAGGTGAAATTTACCACTTGTTGTCCATGCATATTGCACGACATGATAGATATCAGAAAAATGAAGCTGTACCAAACTCTTTACTAAAGGATGAGTTGAAAACCATTAGAAGGCACGCAAAAAAAATATTGAATGATCCATCCGTAAGTTATAATTTAGATCAAATTTCTAGAGATTCTGGGCTTTCTCAAGCCAAATTACAGGAAGGATTCAAATTCTTGTATGCCAGAACGGTCACAGAATATATCAGACATATACGCCTCGAAGCTGCTAGAGATCTTATGAATACAACAGATTTGAATATTTCTCAAATTGTGTACACAATAGGTTTTACCAGTAGAAGTTATTTTTCTAAAATCTTTAAGGACAAGTATAAATTGACACCACACGAATTCAGAAAGCAGATTGTTGTTTTAAATGTTGAAGAAATTGAAAATTGAAAATTTATTTTCCAATAATTTTTTTTAATAATACAAAAACACCGTATTTTCCAGCAAATTTCAAGCCCGTACTCACCCAATTGAATGGTCTTAAATCTTCTTGAAATTCATTTTTGACGACCTTTAATTCTTCCCACGCAATTTCTCTTTCAAGTTTAAGCTTATTCAACTCATAATCAATATCATCAAAGGATTTATAGCTTTTCATAGTTTAATCTTTAAAAATTTTGATTTGAATTTTTTTAATTATTTGTTCATCAATCAGGTATCTTGCCTTGTAGATAATCAGAGCCACTATTAAAAAGAGAACACCAACAATTAGATAACCCAAGGACACGTGGCCCAGTAAATGACCCAGATAAATAGCCAAAGCAAAAGCCAAAAAAATTAAACCTATAAATAATACAGCCCCAATAATTAAAGCCTTCCCAACCATACTAACGGTATAAGAAACTTGCTGAAAAATTTTTAATTTAACATACTCGCGAGTTTTATCAAAGTATCTTTCTCCAATATCTGTCGCTTTATCGGAAGTATTATTTATAGATTCAAAAATATTCATAATTTAGATTTGTGATTTTTGGACTGGCGATTTTTGTAGTGTTTTGTTTTTTTCTTTGAGCTCAGCCAATCTGCGTTCCAAAGTCGAAATGACATCTTCAGCTTTATGGCTTGTATCAGAAACAATAGACTCTACTTTTTCGTCAAGAGTCTGTTTTTTATGGCCTACAGTGTCTACAATATCATCTTTCCAGCCTGCAGCTCTATTAGCCAAATGTGATGCTCTATTAGCAATATTCTCTTTTGCTGCCAAAGCGCCCTCAGTAAGTCTTTCCTTAGCAGATATAGCTTCATCAGAAATTCTTTGTCTCGTGTTAACACCTTTATCGGGTGCGAATAAAATTCCTAATGTTGCTCCAATTGCAGTACCAGCCAAAATGCCGATAAGCGTATTACTACTATTATTTCCCATAATATTTTCTCGTTTTTTAAATTGTTAATATTGATTTACAAGTTCTATCAAATTTATAATTAAAAATTAATCTCTGTTAGCTCAAAAAAATAAAATGTTAACTAATACACAATTGTTCTTGCAGACCTTAATTATTTCATATATTTTCGATAATGACTCGTCTTTATTATAATAAAAATAGACTTATTAACCAAAATGTTAAATCAATTTACGACGAAATTAACATAAAACAAGGCCAATATGAATAATTCCATCAAGACTGTTAATCCTTTTAACAACAATTCTATAAAAGAATATAAATTTCACACCTCTCAAGAACTTGAAGCTATTTTAAGTACCGCTAACGATAGGTTCTATGAGTGGCGAAATACATCCATTAAAGAGCGCTGCAGGCTCTTATCGAGTCTTGCACAAATTATGGAGGACGATAAACAAGAGCTGGCTGAACTGATGACTCAAGAAATGGGCAAACCTATAAACCAGAGTATTTCAGAAATTGAAAAATGCGTCTCACTCTGTGATTTTTATGCCACTAACGCTGATGATTTTTTAGCGGATGAACTTATAGAAACCGATGCCTCTGAAAGTTTTATAAGCTATGATCCTTTGGGGACTATTTTGGCCATTATGCCTTGGAATTATCCGTTTTGGCAAGTGATGCGGTTTGCGGTACCCACATTAACTGCAGGAAATACCGCGATTTTAAAACATGCCGCCAATGTCACAGGATGCGCTATGGCCATTGAACAACTTTTTGAAAAGGCTGGCTATCCTAAAGGTTGTTTTACCACCATTTTAGCAGATCATGATGCCATTGAAAATCTAATAAGTAATGACATCATTAAAGCTGTCACGTTGACCGGAAGTGAAAAGGCTGGTAAAAAGATTGCTGAAACTGCCGGTAAAAATTTGAAGAAAACAGTATTGGAGTTGGGTGGCAATAATGCATGTATTATTTTGGATGATGCTGATTTAGACAAATACATGGCCGTTATTGTAAATGCCAGAATGCAAAATACTGGACAAAGCTGCATTGCAGCCAAGCGATTTATTGTTACTGAGAACATTTATGATACCTTCTTAAAGCGCTTTAAAGAAAAAGTAGCAGAACTAAAGTATGGGGATCCAATGAAAGAAGATACTACTTTTGGCACCTTGGCAAGAACAGATTTGGCAGACACTTTAAAAAAGCAAATTGAAGATTCCGTTACTCTTGGTGCAACCGTAGTTATGGGAAACAAACAAGACAATGCTTATTTTGAACCAACAATACTTACGGATATCACTAAAGATATGCCCGTCTTTAAAGAAGAAACATTTGGTCCTGTTGCACCTATTATGAAAGTCAAAAATGCAGAAGAAGCTTTTAAAATGGCCTCAGAAACCAGATATGGTTTAGGCACTATGATTTTTACACAATCTATTGAAGTAGCCCAAAACCACATTGCGACTATTGAAGATGGCGCCTATTTTATAAATGAACTTGTAAAATCTGATGCACGACTTCCTTTTGGCGGCACTAAAGCTTCCGGTTATGGAAGAGAGCTTTCTAAGGAAGGCATCCACGAATTTGTAAATAAAAAAACAGTTTATATTAACCACTAAAGAAACACCTATGAGTTTAATTAAAGAAGATGATGAAAAAACGCGAGATTATATTTTGCAAAAAGATAAAACCACAAAATCCACAACCTTATTTGTAGCCATAGTGCTCATTGTTTTGATAGTTGGGGTAGTTTTATCAGGTTTGTATTTCGAATGGTTTTAAGAACTAGTCGACAGACATTAGAATCACGGCGCTGTTTATTGAAAAAGAACTTGACACGAAATATGGAGTGTTAAATACTGAATGCTTCTTTTTGGGCAAGCGTCGTTTTAATTTGATTTTTAAAATATTACTATTTCAGAACTTATTTAGTAATCTCGAGTTGCACATAAACAGGAAAGTGATCTGAAGGAAACTTGAAGTCAATGGAGCTTGAAAACACAGCATACTTCTTTACCCTAATTTGATCAGAAACCATAATATAATCAATGCGCCGCGTTACGGGTTCGTTATATTTAAAGGCATTAGATGTGCCTTCAGGTCCAAAGACTACTTCGGCTTCTTCTTTAGAATCCTTCATTTTAGACATTATAACTGATATCAATTCTGAATCAGGTTCTACATTAAAATCACCCATTAAAATTACGGGAAACTGTTGAGTGTTAAGGTTTTTAATCTCCTTCAAAATAAGCGTCATGCCTTCCTTTTGAGCAATTGTGCCAACATGATCTAAATGGGTGTTGAACACCCAAATTTTTTGGTTACTTTCTTTTAATGTAAACAGTCCGTAGGTGCAAACCCTTGGATAAGCGGCATCCCAACCCTTGGATATTGTTTCTGGCGCATTTGAAAGCCAAAATGTGTGTGCTTGTTCTACTGTTATTTTTTTGCTATTGTAATAGATTCCAGCATGCTCACCTTCTTGCCCACCATCTCGCCCTTCGCCGATAAATTTGTAATCTTTTAAGGCTTCTTTTAAATCTTTTACTTGATTTGGTCTTGCTTCCTGAACTCCAAGAATGTCAGGTTCTAGGAACATAATTTGGGAGCTTAAAAAATCCTTTCTATATGGCCATGCATTTTCTCCGTCAGACGCAATATCCAAACGTACATTGTACGTCATTACATTTAACTGCTGGCTTTTGGCACTTCCAAATACCATCAAAAAAATGAGTAGGTAAAATATATTAAACTTCATAATCAATTATTGAAATAATGCCTATGTGGAGCTACTTTAATGAGTTTCTCAGTAGCGTGTTGATCTGTTCCATAACTATTAAAGGCTTGCAAGCTTTGCACCTCTAAATAAAAAAATCAAACCTAATCTATCCCGTGGTTAATCCAACAAAATATCCAACATCTGAATGGCGGCATCACTGATTCGAGTTCCAGGGCCGAAAACTGCCACCGCACCAGCATCAAATAAATATTGGTAATCTTGTTTAGGGATGACGCCGCCCACAATCACCATAATATCTTCACGACCGTAATTTTTCAATTCTTCAATCACTTGCGGCACTAAGGTTTTATGACCAGCTGCCAATGACGATACACCTAAAATATGTACATCATTTTCCACTGCTTGTTTGGCAGCTTCTTTTGGAGTTTGAAACAGTGGCCCAATATCCACATCAAAACCAACATCAGCATATCCCGTTGCAACCACTTTGGCCCCCCGGTCATGACCATCCTGTCCCATTTTTGCAATCATGATGCGCGGTCTACGCCCATCTTGATCTGCAAATTTATCGGCAAGCTCCCGTGCTCTTTTAAAGGAGCTATCGTCTTTTATTTCTTTACTGTACACGCCTGAAAATGATTTTATCTGAGCTTTATATCGACCAAACACTGCTTCAAGCGCATCACTGATTTCACCCAAAGTAGCACGTTCTCTTGCTGCTTCTACTGCTAAAGCTAACAAATTACCTTCGCCTGTGCGAGCAACTTCTGATAATTTTGACAATGTCGCCTTAACTTTTTCAGTATTGCGTTCAGATTTTATGCTGTTTAAACGTTCTATTTGTGAGATTCTAACGGTTTGGTTATCGACTTCCAAGGTCGAAATTGGATCTTCTTTTTCCAACCTGTACTTATTGACCCCTACAATAATGTCCTGTCCAGAGTCAATACGTGCTTGTTTTCGAGCTGCGGCTTCTTCAATACGTAATTTTGGGATGCCCGCCTCGATAGCTTTCGTCATGCCTCCAAGCTCTTCAACTTCCTCTATTAATTCCCAAGCTTTTTGGGCAATGTCATGGGTCAGTTTTTCAACATAATAGCTTCCCGCCCACGGATCGACCGTTTTCGTTATTTGGGTTTCTTGTTGGAGAAACAATTGTGTGTTACGCGCTATACGTGCAGAGAAATCGGTTGGTAAGGCTATGGCTTCATCCAAGGCATTAGTATGCAAACTTTGAGTACCTCCAAAAGCAGCAGCTGTCGCTTCAATGGTGGTTCGTGCCACATTGTTGAAAGGATCCTGCTCTGTTAAACTCCATCCAGAAGTTTGGCAGTGGGTACGTAATGAAAGTGATTTATCGTTTTTAGGCTTAAATTGCTTCACCATTTTTGCCCATAACATTCGGGCAGCGCGCATTTTGGCAATTTCCATAAAATGGTTCATCCCAATGGCCCAAAAGAAAGTCAAACGCGGTGCAAAAGTATCAATGTCCATGCCCGCTTCGAGTCCCTTTTTGATATATTCCAATCCGTCGGCAAGGGTGTATGCCAATTCAATATCAGCAGTAGCACCTGCTTCTTGCATGTGGTAACCGGAAATACTGATACTATTGAATTTCGGCATATTCTTGCTCGAGTATTCAAAAATATCAGAGACGATTTTCATAGAAGGTGTGGGCGGATAAATGTAAGTGTTCCGAACCATAAATTCCTTTAAAATGTCATTTTGAATGGTGCCTTCCAATTGCTCAGGTTGCACACCTTGCTCTTCAGCCGCCACGATGTAAAATGCCATGATGGGCAATACAGCACCATTCATAGTCATGGATACACTCATTTTATCCAAAGGAATTTGATCAAATAGAATTTTCATATCCTCTACCGAGTCAATAGCCACGCCTGCTTTACCAACATCGCCCACCACACGTTCATGGTCAGAATCATAACCTCTATGGGTTGCCAAATCAAAAGCTACCGACAATCCTTTTTGTCCTGCCGCTAAATTTCGTCTGTAAAAAGCATTGCTTTCTTCGGCCGTTGAAAATCCAGCATATTGACGGATCGTCCAAGGTCTGCGCACATACATGGTTGAATAGGGACCGCGAAGGTTTGGTGCCAGTCCAGCTATAAAGTTGAGATGCTCTACGTTACTTAAATCATCTTTGGTATAAGTAGGTTGAATGTCAACGTCTTCCGCAGTTTTGAAGGTTTCAGATTGAGAAGATTCAAGACGCGTTCTCTCATCATCCGTCATCAGTCTTCGGTCCAGTTTAATATGTTGCAAATTCTTTCTACTCATTATTTTTTCTTTAAAAGATATTAAGGTCACTATCTTTTGATGAATGACATATCAATTTAATCACAATTTTAGATTCATAACAGAATAATGAATAAGATAGGGAAATGTTTTAAGCATCTTTATTCTCACATTATCATATCTCAATTGACAACGTAAAGGTTCACTTTTAATACTCTTGAGACTTTCTGTAACTGATCCATAAAATCTACCAGAAAGCTTGGGATTTATATTCTTATAATAAGCGATTGCTTCCTTAAATTCAATTTTAGCTTCAGGAAGAATTACTGTTTTATAATTCACCTTCTATTTCTTTCAAAAAATCATCGATATCCGTGACATCCTCCGGATTATTTAAATAGTTCTCTGTCCGGTCCCTTACGCGATCAATCTGCCATTGGGGGACATTATATTCCGAATTATCAGACTTCTCGGAAGGAAAAATAATAACTTCTACCTGATTCGCATCAAAATCATCCGGAAGCACGATAGTAATCGTACGATTCTTTACGCTTACAATTTTTCTTATTGCTTCCATAAGACACTTATTTAATTTATTCTTTTTCCAATCGTTTTTGTTCAACAGTCTCCGCCAAACGTTTTTCAATAATAGGCTCTATTAAGGTTTTAATTGGATTTTTCTTGACGAAAGGATACAACTCCAGTTCATGCTTCATTTTGTCATCAGCATTGGGATGTTTATTGGTGCCTAATAGAATCAATTCGCCTTTATCAAACTTTTCTTGCTCTTGTGCGGCACTTTCCTTAATCTTCTTTTGAATAACTCCTTCTTTAAGTTGGTGTAAAAATCCACCGGAAGACTCTATGTTCTTGAACAACTCCAAAGCCTTTTCTGCTAATTGATCGGTTAGACTTTCAATATAATAAGCACCATCTGCTGGGTTATTTACCTTATCAAAATAACTTTCATGCTTTAAAACTAATAGTTGGTTTCTGGCAATGCGTTCTCCAAATTCATTGTCTTTGTGATAAATGGCGTCATAAGGCACATTAGAGATGGTATTTGCACCTCCAAGAACGGCGCTCATACATTCCGTAGTAGTACGCAACATATTGGTATTGTAATCGAAAAGTGTTTTGTTGCGTTTTGTTGGTTTTACAAAAATTGAGCACTCTGGATGGTAGCCATACGCCTCTGCCAAAGAGCGCCATAAGTCTCTTAGCGCCCGGAGTTTTGCAATTTCAAAGAAATAGTTGGTTCCTACCGAGACGTTGAAAATTACTTTAAAAGATTGTTTGTCTTCTTCTGAAAGCACAGCGTCAAAATGATTTAAATATTCATTGACATGTGCCAAAGCGTAAGCCAGTTGTTGTACCATGTTGGCACCAGCATTTTGGTAAAGACCAAGATTGACAGTACACGTATTAGTATTGTTTACAATGGTTTCAAATTCGGAATGGTCCGCTTTTAAATTTGTGAACCAATTACCTGTTTTAGCAAGATTTCCTATAATATCGGTTTGAATATGGATGTTTTCCTTGCTTGGGATAAAAAGGAATTGTTTTACAAACCTGGCAGACAAGAATTGACATTCAAAAAAAACTGTGACCTTTGCTAAATTGATATTGACCAAGAGGTCTTTGATTACGACATCTTCAGAAGGCAGAATAAATTTGATGCTTTCAGCACCGCGTTCAAGGGCATTGACCGCTTTCAGATTTGATTTTTCAGTATTTGCTACAAAAATTGTTTGGCAAATCTCCCATTCTGTGGCTTTCGTGCCGGAAACATCTGGAAGTTTTTCAAACTCATCTGCATGATAAAAAGGCTTTACGTGAATGCCCTCATCAGTTTTCCAAATGAGCGACTCATTATAGTCAGCGCCTTTTAAATCATATTGGATAAGCTGTTTCCATTGTTTGGATGATGCTTCAGGAAACTCTTCAAATAGCGTTTTAGTCATGGTCATCTTGATTTTCTATACTATCCTCATATTCGATAATATAAATTTCTTCATTGTCTCTCTTCATATAATATTTTTCTCGAGCCAGTCGTTCAAGACCTTCTTCGGTACTCAAACCTTTTATGGCTTTCTTGTCTTTTACGATCTCTTTTTTATAATAATCCCGCTCATCTTCCAAATCGTTCATTTCTGAATTCAATTCACGGTGGATCAAATACGAATTGGCATCAAAAAACAGCATCCACACTGCAAACACAACACATATGAGCACATACATGTTTTTAAGTGGTTTAATATATTTGCGATTGATTTTCAAGTTATACTAGGCGTTGGTTAATGATAGTCTTTACAATATCTACTGCTACGGTGTTGTACTTATTGTTTGGGATGATGATGTCAGCATACTCTTTCATCGGTTCAATAAATTGCTGATGCATTGGTTTGAGTGTATTTTGGTAGCGCGCTAAAACTTCATCCAAATCCCGACCACGTTCTGAAATATCGCGCTTTAAACGTCTGATCAAGCGTTCATCACTATCAGCATGCACAAAAATTTTGATATCAAACATGTCTCGCAATTCTGGATTTGTCAAAATCAAAATCCCCTCAACAATCATCACTTTCCTTGGATGCGTCAGGATTGTATCTCCCGTTCTATTGTGCTTTATGAAAGAATATACGGGTTGGTGAATGTCTTTACCTTGGCGCAAATCTTTCAAATGGCTTTCCAACAATTCAAAATCAATAGATCGCGGATGGTCAAAATTAATTTTTAGACGTTCGTCAAAATTTAAATGTGTGGTGTCTTTATAATAGGAATCTTGTGAAATAACACCTACCTCACCTTCAGGCAATTCATTTAAAATTTGATTGACAACGGTTGTTTTACCGCATCCTGTGCCCCCAGCAATTCCTATAATCAGCATCTTTTAATGTTTAGATTTCAGGGCAAATTTAACCAAATATTAAGAACTACTAGGGCTCAATTTTAGAAACTTCAACAGGCGTTACAATTTTGCCATCCTCATTTCCCCATGAATTTAAAATATAGTTCATGACGTCAGCCACTTCATCATCAGAAAGTCCCAAAGCCGCCATGGCACCATAATACGTCGTGCCATTGACGACAATTTCGCCAGATAGTCCGTACTTAACCGCATGAATGCTTTCTTTACGTTTGTTCAACAAATAATCGGCACCTGCCAGAGGAGGAAAAGTACCGGGCGCCCCCTCGCCATTTGGCATGTGGCAGTTCATGCAAAAGTCTTCATAAATCACCGCACCACGCACCATACTTTCTTTTAATTCTGGTGTTTGTTTTGGGGTGGAATCACAAGAGAATAAGACACTTAAAAATATAATTATAGCTATCATTTTCATTACTATTTTTTAGGTAAAAGCTTAACAATTCCCTTATTTTCAATGCCTACATAAATATATCCATCGGGTCCTTGGTTTATTGTTCTGACACGGCCCAGGCCATCTAAAAGTCGTTCTTCCTTTACTACTTGTCCATCTTTTAAAACTACCTTATCCACATATTGGAATTTTAGCGAGCCTACCAATAAATCACCTTTCCAGCCCGGATAAATATCGCTAGTAATAAAAGCCATTCCGCTTGGTGCAATTGAAGGATCCCAATAATGAAGTGGTTGCTCCATACCTTCTTGCGCGGTTATATCTGTGAACTTGGTGCCCACATAATTGATACCATAACTTATAACTGGCCAACCATAATTGGCGCCTTTCTTAACAATATTAATTTCATCGCCACCTCGAGGTCCATGTTCATGTGTCCAAACTGCTCCTGTTTCTGGGTGCAAAACCATTCCTTGCGGATTGCGATGGCCATAGGAATATATTGCTTTTTTAGCATTCGCATCATTGACAAACGGATTATCATTTGGGATGGATCCATCGTCATTTAACCGATAGACCTTACCTCCATCTCTGGTAATATCTTGTGGATTTACATCGCGCTCGCCACGATCACCTATGGTAAAATAAAGATAGCCTTCATTATCAAAAACGATACGTGAACCAAAATGCTGACCTTTTGTGGTGTTTGGGGTAGCTTTATATAGTAATTCCTTATTTACAAGTGTATTATTTTGAAGTTTGGCGCGCATCAATGCCGTGTGACCACCCTCTTCTTCTCCCTCAGAAGACGCATAGGTGATATAAATCCACCCATTTTCTTTGTAATTGGGATGTAGAGCAATGTCCAACAAGCCGCCTTGGCCCCTGTTATAGACTTCCGGAACGCCTTCGACCATGGTTTTTTTACCTTCCTTAAAATGGATGATTTTCCCTTCTTTTTCATTGATCAACATAGAGTTATCGGGTAAGAATACAAAACCCCAAGGAATAGATAAATCTGGAACAACAAGTTCAAAGTCGTGATTGGTATTTACTGGATTTTTATCTTGCGCACAAGAAATGAATCCGACAAATGCGAATACTAAAACAGCATATTTTTTGATTTTCATACGATTAGAGATTAATCCATAAATTTAGAAATAATAATTGTTACAATTTAAAGAAAAGCTATATATTTGCACCTCGATTTCAAGGAGTCGACAACAGATAACCACTTCGGGGTGTAGCGTAGCCCGGTTATCGCGCCGCGTTTGGGACGCGGAGGTCGCAGGTTCGAATCCTGCCACCCCGACCATTAAAAGCCTAAAAAATCAAAGATTTTTTAGGTCTTTTTTCATTTGGCAGCATTGCCAACGCAGTTGAGCAATAGTGGTCAAATGAGAAAAGCCCTAAAACCGCTTTTCGTGGTTTTAGTATTTTAATGAGCAACGACTCTAAACTCAGGATCAATGAAGTTAATCCTGTCTCCATATTCATAGGAAGGTGGTTAAGCCCTAAAGCGTGACCACGAAAGAACCTAGTAATAAGTCAAACAACTAAAAGGTGTGCAATCAGGTGCGCACTCTTTTACCAGAGAAACCACTTTTCTTGCCTTTTGAATGATGATTTCAAAATGCAACCTCCATAGTTTCAAAATAATTTTTCCATATTCTTACTGTAACTAATGGACACAATTAAGAGTATCAAACAGATGCCTATTCCTCATACTTTACAATTTAACTAGTTTATCTTTTATGTTTTTTTGTACTTCAACCACTACACTTTTGTTTGGAGAAGCAATTTGGCGATTAATATTCTCACCTCATCGAAAAGTGAGAAAATACTCCATCTCAAAGGCTATTGCTTATCCTATCTCATTATACATTTGCACAACCAAACCAACCACCTACACAACTAATGAAAAATTTTACCTTACTTTTCGCATGTTTATTACCGCTTTTTATTTTTTCACAAGATGATCTAGCCAAATGGTCTTCAGAAAGTTACGCTCCATCTATCACAAACGAATATGTAAACCCTGCAAATACGGCAATTTCTGTTTCAGGTATAAAAATGGAGACATATAATTACGGAACGGCCGACACATTTTTTGAATCATCAAAATGGCCCACTCCACAAAAATCTTCACGAGGACCAGATTCTAAAAAGTATATCCAATTTAAAATAGCTCCAAAAGCAGGTTTCAGACTTCAAGTAAATCAATTTAATTTTACAGCCAGAACTCAAGGAATTCCAACAGAATTTAAAATTGAATATTCTAAAGTGGCGAATTTCTCTTCCGGAGTTGTAACATTAAGAACTGAAACTGTTTCTTCAACTTCTTACGTAAATTATACTAATAATTTTCCCATTGATACGGTTGTACTTTCGAATGAAATACTATATGTAAGAGTGTATGTTTATAACACAAATAACAACTTTCACATAAAATATGATAACGCAACAAACACAGGCACAGCGTTTAAAGGAACTGTACTTAGCAATACTATATTAGCTGTAAATGATATCAAAAATGTTGATTTAAATACCTCCACTTCAATAGATGTCTTTGCCAATGACTTCGCAGGCCCATCTGGGACTATCAACCGTATTACTACTGTAACAACGCCAAGTAATGGACTAGGAACTGTGACCATTAATGCTAACAATACATTACAATTTGTTCCAACAACAAATGCCATTGGAACAACAACTTTCAATTATACAATAACAGGAAATAGTAGCACATCAACCGCGACAGTTACTGTAAAAATTTCAAATCCGATTATTGCGGCATGGAACTTAATTAAAGATAATGATGTTTCTTATCAAATTTCCTCAGTCACCGCCAGTGCATTATCAAATAACGGCGCCACATCGCTCTACAGCAGTTTGGGAATGACCTTGGCTAATTTTGATGGAAGTGATTATCAACACTTCCGCTTTTTCGATATAAAAATCAAACCTAAGGCAGGGCAATCTATAGATGTTTCTCAATTGGTTTTCGATCAAGAGCAACTTCTTTCTGGAAAATCGGCTGGTCCAACTGATTATTCCATTCGTTATAAAGTTGTAACCACAGAAATACCATCAGATTACGATTTTTTTGGTAGTTCAACCCTTCTTATTGATGAATCAATTTCGTCAAATCCAGCTAAAGAAATTCCTTTGACCGTAAGCTTAAAGGACAACGAAACATTACTAATAAGATTTTATGCGAATAAAGCTAACAATTACAACTTTGCAGGATGGCGAATTAAAGCAAACTCTCTAAAATTACGCGGCACAGTAGTAAAGCCATGTGCGCCTCCTACCAATGACAATGCATTTGGAGATGAGCTGTGGAATGGGTATGTATATACCTATACTGGCAATAATAATAATTTTGAAACTGCCACCTATATTGGAACCGTAAAAGAGGATATGATTTTTGATAGAAATTTAAGTTCCGGTGCTGTGGATGGCAAAGCCGGAACCAGAAACATACCTTGTGTGACACCTCCAATAAATCAATTCATGGTGCGCTATAAAAAGAAAATGACCTTTGGCCCAGGAGATTACAATTTTATAGTTGGTGGTGATGATGGCTATCGTTTGAGCTTGGATGGCGGTAATAATTGGGTAATTGATAACTGGACAACACACTCTTATGAAGTAACATCTAAGTTGATAAATTTAAGTGGCGAAAAAGATGTGGTTTTAGAGTATTTTGAACAGTATGGTGATGCTAGGGTTTCATTTTCTTATCGCAAGGTAGAAGGTAACACTCTGGTTTATGGCGATAACACTTGGAATGTGTATGGTTTCAATAACAATAATACTGGTAACGAAATTTTAGTTCCTATTGAAAATTACAGAGGTTTTTATAACCAATCTACGCTGGGTGTGAACACTAAGGATATAAAAAATAATGGATGGGATCAACAACTATCGCCATCGTCTTCTGAAGGTTGGCAAGGCGCCCCAGTTTCAAATGATAATTTTACGATTGCACACAAACGTAAAGGCTTTCCTTGTGGTAGATACAAGATCATCATGTCAGAATGGGATGATAAGGCAATCCTTTTTATAGATGACGTTGAGATATGGAAAGTGGATACCTGGTATAATAATAGGAACTCTTTAGAACTAGGCACATATCTTTTGAACGAAGACTCTAAAATAGAACTCAGATTGAAAGAAAACTATGGAGACGCAGGAATTAAAATGGAATTGATTAACATCCCGTATGTGTTGAATGCAACTTCAGCTCCATCAGCTGCAGAAGTAAAAGGAAGCGCTCTCAGAATTGAAACTAATTTAACGCTTTCTGAAGACTTAGAGGTGTGTTCCTGTACTGTAGCCGCTGGTTATACCTTAACTATTCCGGAAGATAAAACCTTATTGATTCATGAAAATCTGACGGTTGAAATCAATGCCAACATGGTTGTGGAAAACAACGGTAGCCTTGTTCAAATTAATGACAACGCCGTAAACACCGGTATCATAACCGTAAGAAGAACAACGGCACATGTAAAAAGATACGACTTTACGTATTGGTCAGCTCCTGTAGGCTCAGGCTTTACGTTACACCAATTATCTCCAAAAACATTGGGAGACAAATATTACAGTTATAATTCAACAGGTGGATGGGTTATGCATCGCAATGGAAATCAGGCCATGGAAGCCGGTAAAGGCTATATTGTTAGGGCTCCTCAAGACCATGATCTCAAATTGGCCAAAAAATATGAGGCTACGTTTGTGGGAACACCAAACAATGGCATCATTACTCAAAATATTGCTGCTGAACTGTATAGCTTGATTGGAAACCCTTATCCGTCGGCAATTAACGCTGACGCCCTCTATGCTGAAAACAGCAATGCCATTACTGGGACATTCTATTTTTGGACGCATAATACGTCACCAAACGGAACAAATTCTGGTAGTCATGCTTACAATTACTCCTCTGATGATTATGCAAGCTATAACTTGGTCGGCGGCGTTAAAACCACAAAGACCGCGTCAGGCGGTAATGCACCTACAGGCAACATAGCTTCAGGACAGAGCTTTTTTGTAACAGGAACAGCAAGTGGTGGAGACCTTAAGTTCGACAATGCAATCCGAGTTAAGAAAGGTAAAAATACGCAGTTTTTCAGATCGAGCGATATGGTTACACCTGAAAAGGAAGCAGTAGCAATTGAAAAGCACCGATTGTGGTTAAATATCTCTAACGATGCTGGTAGCTTTAACGAGACGCTAATAGGCTATGTTACTAATGCAACAGACGGATTAGATCAAGCTTTCGACGGTGTCAGCTTTTCTTCTGGAAATACAATCCTTTATTCAATTGTAAAAGATGAATCCCTCGTTATTCAAGGTCGTGCGTTGCCCTTCTCAGATCAAGATAGTGTTGCATTAGGTGTAAAAATTGGAACTGCAGGACAATATACAATCAACATGGATCAATTTGATGGACTTTTTGCCGATCAGAACATCTATTTATTTGACAGTTTGACAAACACTTTTCATGACTTAAAAGCAACTGATTATGTTTTTACTTCAGAAATAGGCACGTTCAACTCAAGATTTCAAATTCGATACGTCACTGATAACACCCTTGGACTGGATGTTCCAATACTCTCAAACCGTGATGTTATCGTGTATCCAACAGGAAGTCAAATTGCAGTAAAATCTAAAAACTTGACAATCGATACTATTCAGATATATGACTTGACGGGAAGATTGATTTTTTCTAAAGCTAATGTAAACACTAATGAATTTGTAACTAGTGGTTTGAATATTGGTACTCAAGTAGTGATCGTAAAAGTAAACTCAGATGACACACAATCAGTTTCTAAAAAAGTAATGATGAATTAACAAAAGTTGAGCTAGTTAATTAATACATGTAAATTCTACCTGTCCTAGGATACACATAAACGTATTAAGGTTAATTTTTGTATTCTTTAGCGAAAATTCATTTACCATAGTGTCAAAGATTGGGTCGAGATTACTGTTAATTATTGCGTTGTTATCAAAATAAATACCATCTAGTTTAATGCGCTTGACTGCCGCGTTCTCCTTGTTTGGCATCATCATAGAAAGGAACCCCTATAATCAAGAAAATCAAGTCGGTAAAAAAATCAACTGTGACAACTTGCACATTTTTTGCGCAAAAATTAGATGCCCATCGATTTCTCTTTCAATGAAAATTCCACCATCATTTACTTTATAATATCAAACTTACTAGTGGCAGAAATGATGTTTATCATATTGGGCGATGTGTTTGTTAAAACACACGACTCACTTAGAAACCCAAATTTTACAGCCCCGAACCCAATTTTAAAGAAAACATAATTCTCCTTAACTCTAAGTTAATCACACATAAAAACTTGTTTAGAATAGTTGCCAAAAGTTGTTTCAACCGATAAAGGAGGACAATAAATTTTGCATTTATAGTTGTTGAGTTCAGACGCTTATTAAAAATTCTTAGATTTAGAATAATGGTTTGTAGAAAATATCTACCTTCCTCCAATAAGTGAACAACTTGATTTAGACTTTAATTAAACACTACACTAATCCAGTATTGATTGCTATAATTTGAATTCAAAACAGAAAAATCATCTTTTATAACAATTCAAGGTTTAAGAATAAAACAACGAAAAAATAGAAAAAATAAGCCATTTGTACTTCAATTGTTTTTTTAATCTTGTCAGGCACCAGTTGCCGTTCCCTGAAACATTCCAAAAAAAATTTCGACACCAAAAAAAATGAAGTTTACATAGATTCGATGATGACAAATGCAATTGAAAACGGATTTTTTCCTGGGGCTCAAATTGTCGTGGGTAGCAAAGATTCTGTTTATATCATGAAAAATTATGGGTATCATGATTACTCAGAACAACACCAAGTAAAAACAGATGATGTTTACGATTTGGCTTCTATGTCCAAGGTTTTGGGAACAACCCTAGTAGCAATGCGTTTGGTTGGAGAGGATAAGCTAAATTTAGACGATAACTTGGGTGATGTAGTTGCCGTGTATAAGAATACGGCCATTGCTGATTTGAACCTTTTTGAATTGTTAACGCACACAACAGGGCTAAAATCTGGCATAACTTTTTATAAAAACCTGCTGTCAACACCCGATGGATTACCGTTTTTGAGTAGTGAAAAATCAGAAGATTATCCTGAACTATTTGATAATGTGTATGTCAATAAAAATATTGTTTACGATACAAATTACCTCTCTTTTGAAACCAAAGACAATTATGTTCAGATTTCTAAAAACATGTGGTTGAATCCCGAATTTTATAAAACGGTGTCTGATCAAATAGCTCTGGCCCTTATCAACCCTAGAGGAAAGTATTTGTACAGCGATTTGAATTTGATTCTTGTACAACAAATGTTGGAGGCAAAAACTGGTATGACATTGGATGAACTGGCCAATAAAAATTTTAGCGAGTTAGATCTTTTGAACATTGGATACAATCCTTTGAAATGGACTTCTGAGCAAAATGTGATTCCCACCGAGATTGATAATTTTTTCAGAAAAGATACCTTAAAGGGTTATGTGCATGATGAAGCTGCTGCCATTTTCGGTGGGGTTTCAGGAAATGCGGGTTTGTTTGCAAATGCAAAATCCATCTCTGTAATTTGCCAGATGCTACTCAACAAAGGAAAGTATCTGGAACAACAAATTCTAAAAAGAAAGGTCATTAGAAAATTTAGAAAATCGCCACTCGCAACAAAGGGTATTTACCGTGGGATCGGTTTCGATAAACGAAAACCCAATGAGTTTTATAAGAAAAATGATTTCGGCCACACGGGCTATACCGGAACTTTTTTCTTTTTGAATCCCGATAACAATAGGTTTTTAATTATTCTTACCAATCGTGTACACCCAACGCGAACCAACACATTGATGTATAAAGATGATTTTTGCTCGAAAATTTGGAAACACATCAATAATTTTGAATTATAGGTGAAAGACACTACATCCAAGGATTAAATCATGCAATCATTTTACCCTAATTTATATACAACTTACAGCAGTTTCTTTTCCACAAAAAATAAAAGCAGACGCACTGAATTATACTGAATATTACCTTTTATGAATATTCTCGATGCAAAGCCGTCGGAGAATGTATTAAAAGAAAGTTTATATCATTTGATGAAAACCGTTTCCTCATCCTGTAAAATCTTTATTATATTTGTTTGGCAGCAATCTTTGCCACTCTTTTGATACCTCCACTTATATGAAATATTCTACAGTTCTTTTTTTTAGCCTTTTTTAGTTTCATACTCGGGTGTGACAAAAAAACTCCCTCAGAGAAAATAGAATCCGTCTCCACAGACCATCATTTGGAAAAATCGACTGCCAAAACGGACAGCGTATTTAAAACAAAAAAAGTATATGTACCCGTATATTCTGACATCTACCAACGTACGAGAAATGACAGGACCTTATTAACCTCTACCCTAAGCATCCACAACACAAGTGAAACCGATACCTTATACATAAGCCGCCTGGATTATTACAATACCGAAGGAAAACTGGTAAGAAAGTATATTGAATCTACCATCTTTTTAAACACCTTCGAAACTTTAGAATATGTTGTAGATGAAGAAGACAAAACCGGTGGCTCAGGTGCCAATTTTATAATTGAATGGTATGGAAATGAAAAGCTAAACCCTATTTTTCAAGCGGTTATGATTGGTGGCTTGGGTAATAAATCATTTTCATTTACTACTGACGGTGTTGAAGTTTATTGAATTTGAAACTTCAGCAGTCTCGTCAATTAATTCTTTATAATTTTTCAGCTATTTCTGAAAGCTTCCCACTTTGTTGGCTCACATTAATAAGACGAGATTTAAATCAAAATCATTCCACAACTTCTATTATATACCATGGTTCTAATGCTCTAATGAAAGTAATTTTATAAATTGAGCATCTCTAAGAATAATATGTCACACCAATTTTGATTATTCAGGGAGGTAAAGATTACCGAGTGCCAGTTGAGCAAGGCTTGAGTGCTTATCAAGCGGAGCAGATGTTAGAAATAGAAAGTAAGTTACTTTATTTTCCTAATGAAAACCACTGGGTACTAAAACCCCAAAAATGCGTTGGTATGGCTAAACGAGTTTTTTCAAATGACTCAAAGAAACACTTTAGTTGTAATGGCCATTTTTATAATTAATAGCTAAACTTATTAAATTTAAACAAACACCAATGAATTTCAGTCTTACAAAGAAAACCACAGCCTTATTTTGCTTATCATTATGTTTATTGTCGGGAGTTACAACTAACGCCCAAGGTAAAATAAAAAACATGCCAGGATACGATCAGTATCAAAAAATGGCATCGCAATTATATAGCTCTGTACAAAGATTATCACCTAAGGTCGACTGGAGCGCAGACGGTAATACATTTACTTATATTGAAAATGACACCGTACATACATTTGATGTCAATAAAAAGAAGGTTATTACATCTGAAGTTTACAAGTCGCCTCCAAGAACGCCATATAGCGGACAGGGCAGACCAGCACGTGGGAGACAATATGCATCGGTCATTTCACCTGACGCCAAATTAAAAGCATTTACAAAAGACAGAAACGTATACATCAGTAATCCTGATGGCAGTAATGTTGTAGCCATAACCAGCGATGGTAATGAGGAAAATCTTGTAAAATACGGAATTGCAACATGGGTATATGGCGAAGAGCTGGGCCAAAATACAGCAATGTGGTGGTCACCTGATAGTAAAAAAGTCGCTTTTTATAGATTTGAAGAAAAAGATGCTCAGATGTATTATGTACTGTATAATCAGACAAAAATACAAGACTCGCTTGAAGTTGAAGCCTATCCAAAAGTGGGGGCTAAAAACTTGCCGGTTGACTTGTTGGTGTACGATTTGGAAACTAAAAAAACCATTACTGTTGATACTCGTGACGGCAAGCCGTTTAATGATGGTGCCATTGGCACGTATTTATATGAAATAGACTGGTCTCCTGACGGAAAAGAATTGCTTTTTCATAGCACCAATAGGAAGCAAGATCTTATGGAGTTCAAAGCCGCCAATCCTATCACTGGTAAATCTAGAGTTGTGGTTAGGGAAGAGTGGGTTCCTAGTTTCACGGAAAATTCTCCTGAAATCTATAAGCTAAAAGACAACCAACATTTTATTTGGGCTTCTGAAAGAAATGGTTTTAAAAATTATTACCTCTACAATTTCAACGGAAAATTAGTCAACAAACTGACCCAACACGATTTTGAAGTGGACAGAATTATTGAAGTTGATGAAGCAAAAAAGCTGGTCTACTACATGGCAGCTAGTGGTGACAATCATATGAAAATGCAGCTGCATCGTGTCAACCTTGATGGCACCAATGATGTTCGTTTAACAAATCCTGCCTACCACCATTCGGTTGTTTTATCCCCTACAGGATCACATTTTATTGATATTGCACAAACACACAACAGTCCTCCTTTTATGAACCTCGTGAACGAAAAAGGAAACGTGATTGCAGAACTTTTAAAAACTGATTTATCAAAATTTGAAGCGTTGGGCTTTAAAACTGTGGAAACATTCGAATTCACGTCTGCAGATGGTGAAACAAAATTGCACGGTATGATTCACTTTCCATCGCAATTTGACCCTACAAAAAAATATCCCTTAATTCTGAGCAATTACGGTGGGCCAGCAACGAACGCTTTTACGGAAACTTTTCGTCTCCCAAATCCAATCACTGAATTTGGTTTTTTAGTTGTGAATATAGATGGAAGAAATGTTGGTGGAAGAGGTAAAGAAATGCTCGATAAATTATATGGAAATTTGGGCATTGTGGAAATGGACGATTTTGCAGCAGGTATAAAATCATTGTATGACCGTCCTTATTTTGATAAGACTAGAGTTGGTGTGTATGGAACGTCGTATGGAGGAACAGTTGCAGCTATGAGTCTGTTAAGATTTCCAGAGGTTTATCATGCCGCGGTAGCCAATTCGGCAGTAACTGACTGGAGAAATTATGACAACATTTATACAGAGCGCTATATGAACTTATTGGAAAATAATAAGGAAGGGTATGAAGCATCTAGTGTCATGAACTATGCAAAGGATTTAAAAGGAGAATTGATGATTTTTTATGGTACTAACGACAATAATGTACACCCATCAAATTCTCTGCAATTAATACAGGCTTTGCAGAAGGCTGAAAAAAGCTTTGAAGTACAAGTGGGTCCAGACCAAGGGCATACCGCTGTAAATTTCAGTAGAATGATGGAATTTTTCATTCAACACTTAATAATGAAATGAGAATTATAGGAGAATTATTTTTTTAAAAGGCAACAATGTTATTCGCTGTTTGAGAATGCACACCCACCTATAATTAATAGTTTTACTTGTAGGTGGTTGTGCTTTCATTCAGTTTTTAAAGGTGTAAACTACGGAACCATTAGAATAAATCAAAATCTATTCAGTTTAAAACTATCCACGTGCATGATTGGACTCAAAAATTCGATATTTAAAAAGACCTACCACAATGGCGCCGCCAATTCCATTCCCCATCAAAGTAATTAAAAGAAACATGAGATAGTCGGTCAGGGTTATGGCATCAGAATGCAAAAAAGCCCCAAACACTTCAATATTACCAACAATACTATGATGAAAGCCTACAAAACCGATGGTTCCCGTTATTAATGTAATGATAACAATGCGCGTCAATGTTGTTGTGGTGCTATTCAAAAGCCAGGTCAGGAGCCCCATAAGCCATCCTGCAAAAATAGCACTTACCAAAAGCACCCAATAATCATGGTCAAGAACATGAGTCCCAATAACAACCATCGTCTCCTCATTAAATACATTGAGTTTTGAAGCTAAAGACCCAATAAAAAAAACAAAAGCAATGCCACCGATGACGTTGCCAATGATAACGATTCCCCAAATTTGTAACAGTTCCCAAATTGATCGTTGCCCATTAAGAACTGGTAAGGCCAACACGGAAGTTTGTTCAGTAAAGAGCGCCGATTTACCCAAGATAACAAGAATAAAACCCAACGGATATACCAGTCCAAACAATTTATAAATAAACGTATCATCAACTGAACCCTGCAAGAGAAAAAATACAGTACAGACCAAGACATAACTAAAACCTATTTCAAGTCCTGCAATGCCAGCACTCAAAAACATGGCTCTTTTTTTTATTTTAAATATTTCTTCCCCTTCATGAATGACACGGCTGAGAATTTCTGTATACTTATTTGGTTCTTTAACTTCCTCTGACTTTTTTTCTAAGTCTTTTTGATGTTTCTCTTGATCTTTATTTTCCTCTTTCATAAATAGCAAATTATGTATAGACGTTTACACAAATTTAAGGTTTTTTATAGTTATCGTCTTCAAGTCTGAGTATGTAATCATAAAGAAAATAGTCAAAAAACGTTAATAGTATTGTAATACATCCTATTAAAAACCCCATTACGTTAAGCTTTTCTTAATTACACCCGATTAAAGCCTCAAAACCTTGGCAGCCACCCTATAAATGATAATTTTGTAACTTATAATAACATTAAAAAGGATTTATGAGTCAAGTAAAGAAAAACGATACGGTAAAAGTACATTACACAGGAAAATTAACCAACGGACAAGTTTTTGACAGTTCATTGGAGCGTGAGCCATTAGAAATCACCATTGGTGAAGGCAAATTGATTCCTGGTTTTGAAAATGCTATTCTTGATATGCAAGTGAACGATAAAAAAACAGTTGAAGTAGTTAAGGAAGAAGCTTATGGCGACGTTCAAGAAGAATTGTTTCATCAAGTACAAAAAGACCAATTGCCACAGGATATGGAACCAGAAGTTGGAATGGGTCTAGCATCTAAAGGGCCTGATGGAACAGAACATCAGTTCAGAGTGGTTGACATTAAAGATGACCACATTGTGGTGGATGGAAATCATCCATTAGCAGGTCAAGATTTAGTTTTCGATCTAGAATTGGTTGAGATTAAATAAAGATCTAAGAGTTTTATATAAAGCCATTTACTGATGTAAGTGGCTTTTTTTGTTTCCATTAAGGGCTAAACTCTAAACAACTAAACGGCTAGAGCTTACTCTGTACTCTCCATCAAAGCATTATACCATCAATCCTTCTACCTCACCAAAATCCAAACCACCATACGTGCCTGAACTCATCAACAACAGCGCTTTGTTCTCAAAACTTTGCGAAAACAAAAACGCTCTAAAATCATCAGGATTGGTATAAATAATTAAATCGTCACGTTCAAAAGCATCAGCAATTTCTTCTTTTGACACGGCATTCATCTTTTTAATTTCCAGCGCGTGCGGCGAATAGAACACGACCGCAACATCAGCGGCATCTAAGGTGCCTTTATATTCTTTTAGAAAATTAGCATTCAAGCTACTATAAGTATGCAACTCCAAACAGGCCACAACGGTTCTTTCAGGAAACTGTTCTTTTACGGCATTGGTTGTTGCTTTGACCTTACTTGGCGCATGCGCAAAATCTTTGAAAGCAATGCTATTGCTACCCTCTCCTATTTTCTCTAAACGTTTGCTTGCCCCTTTAAAACTGGAAATGGCCTCATAAAAATCATCTTCGTCAACGCCCATGTGTTGGCAAATCCATTTGGCACCGGCAAGATTATTCAAATTATGCTTCCCAAAAACTTCAATTGGCAAGGGGCCTTCTGGAGTTTCCAAAAGGGTTTCGCCATTGTCTACAGTATACGCTGCTGTGTGGTATGGTAATTTTCTGATGGTGTTTTCTGAAGCTTCCACTACCCTTTTCACTTCTAAATCTTCCTCATTATAGGTAATACTTCCACCATTGACGATGCTATCCACAAAAATCTCAAACTGTTCCACATAATTCTCATAGGTTGGAAATACATTGATATGATCCCAGGCAATGCCACTCAACAAGGCAATATTTGGTTGATATAAATGGAACTTTGGACGTCTGTCAATAGGAGAACTCAAATATTCATCCCCTTCCAACACAATAAAATCATTGTCATCTGTCAGTTTTACCATCACATCAAAACCCTCCAATTGTGCACCTACCATATAATCTACATCAATGCCATGGTAATGCATGACATGTAAAATCATGGAAGTAATGGTCGTTTTGCCATGACTTCCACCAATGACTACGCGGGTTTTATGTTTGGACTGTTCGTATAAAAATTCAGGATAGCTGTAAATTTTCAAACCTAGCTCTTGGGCTCTCAAAAGCTCGGGATTATCTGCTTTGGCATGCATTCCTAATACAATGGCATCAATGTCACTATTGATTTTTTCAGGAAACCAACCGAAGTTTTCTGGCAACAAGCCTTTTTGTTTTAATCTTGATTTGGAAGGTTCGTAAATCTCATCATCACTGCCTGTTATTTGAAACCCCTTGTTGTGCAAAGCTATGGCAAGGTTGTGCATTGCACTCCCACCAATGGCTATAAAATGTACGTTCATAGTCTAATTTTGAAGATTTCAAAGATAACTTTTTGATGCTAAAATCAGGAACTGCTTTGCTAAGTTTTAAAAAAGAAATCACACATTGTCCATTTTCAAATAGTAATGGATGTTATCAATTTCTCAGAACTTGAATCAAAGATTGATTTTCAAAATCAAAAAGTGCTTCGGCAATTAATAAAAGTCTTTATAAATTAGGATTTAACGCCAGTTTATTGAACAATAAAGCTTTTGAACTTAATAACTTATTTTGTAACTCTATTGCTTTTAGTTTGGCATCTATTAGCTTACCTTCTCTGCTGTTAACTAGAAAAAGTGAACTCTCTCCAAGTGTAAACTTCCGTTCTTCGGCAGTGAGCATTTGTTCATAGTCTTCAAGAACATCTTCAAATATGCTATTCTGAACAGACAGAGAGGCCAGTTCTTTTTTCAGGGCTTGAATTTTATTCTGAAGTGTCACTTTTGTGCTTATCATTTCATATTCAGTATCCTTGAGTTTTAGTTTAGCAAGCTTCAAATCTGCACGTTCCTTTCTCAAAAATAATGGAAAACTGATATGTAAACCACTTTTATAAGCTGAAGCGCTGAACGATCTGACAACTTCTGGTGTTTCTGATAAAAAATTATACTGCAGGTCAATCTTTGGTAAAAGCAGATTCATTTTTAATCTTTTATTCAAAACAAACTGCTCATATTTAGTGGACAACGACTTAAGTTTTGGATGTTCATCAACCTGAAACATTTCTGTAATTATCAAATCAATATTTAAAGTTTGGTCAACAACCAATGCACTGTTTACATCGGGGATGATAGTTTCTTCCAGCTCAATAGGCACATTATCATTTATCCACAAGTAATTTGACAATTCGAGTTTGGCCTTCATTAATTTTAAGCGTGAATTTTCTAGATTAAGCTTGCGGTCATTAACTACAATTCTTGCTTCTATGGAATCAATTGTAGGCAACTCGCCTACTTCAACATATTTTTTGACGCCTTTAAACCTTACTTGTGCATTGTAAAGGAAATCTTCGAAAATTAAATTCTCATTATAAGCTTGGAGCCAATTAAAATAACCTAGCGCCGCCTCGTACAATACTGTATTTACCAAAATATCTCTATCTGCCTTAGCTTGCTCACGATAAATTTTCGCTTGTTTTAATGCCACCATGCGTTCATTGATCAGAAACCCGCGAGCAATGGAAAACGACACACCTGCACTGTACAAACCTTCATCTGGAAAGGTGTTTTCAGGATTGAGAAAAACCCCGTCTGCATCTTCAAACGCGCCTTTAAGTTCTATTCCATACCATGTAGGGATTTTGAAAGCAGCATCCAACGTATCATAGTATACGGCATCTTTGAATTTTTTTCGAGCATAGTCTACTTCCATTTTTGGATCAAACCCACCTCTTGCCTTCATTAATTTCGCCTGACTTTCATCAATGAGCAATTCTGCCTGCTTTACAATGGGATGATAGGTTTTAACAAAACCCATAAACTCATCAAATCGCAAGACATCTGATTTGAAGGTCTGCCCATTAACGTAGACGCTTAGGCTACAACATAACATCAAACATGCATAAAACTTGCTATTTAACATCAGTAGAAGATTTTGAAGATTTATAGTAATTTGGTGGAAACCCATTAATCTTACGCCACAGCTCATACCAAATTGGGACATCTTCTAAAAGTGCCAAAGTTTGCGCACCAGAGCCAACCCTTATTGCTGTGGGCCACGCATTTTCTTTATCATCTGGCGCTAAGAGCACACGGTATTTTCCATTATCGCTGATAAAATTTTCAATAGCCATTACCTTTGCTCCATAAGTACCATAAGAAACATCTGGCCAACCACTGAATACTATAGCTGGCCAACCATCAAACTGAACCCTTACCTTTTCGCCTACATGTAATAACGGCAAATCTATAGGTTTGATATAGGTCTCTACCGCCAAATCAAATTGTGATGGCATTATGCCCACTAATTGTTCGCCTTCTTTAAATGCTTCTCCAAGTCCGCCTCTCAAGGCCTTATTGATAAAGCCGTCCTGTGGCGCGGTAATATATTTCATTTGGTTTCGAATCTCATAATTTGAGTAAGCGTTTTCAAGCTTACTCACTTGCGCTTCTGTGTCAAACTGATTGGATTGGGCAGTAAATTGATCGCTTTGTGCCTTGGATATTTTATCATTGTAGGAAGCCCTCACAGTCGAGATATCCACAACGGCATTGATAACCTCATTTTTACTGACCAAAAGTTTATTTTCTTGAGATAGCAATTTGGCTTGTGTTTCCTGTAATTTTAATCTTTTTTCTTCAACATCCTTTACGGCCTTTAAACCTTCTTCTTGCAGTTGAACCGTTCGCTCATATTGACTTTGCGCGATATTGAAATTAGTACGCGTAGCCTCCAAGTCAATACTATCTGTTTTGACTTTTAGTTTTGATTGGGTCAATTTATTTCTCGCCTGTTCAAGTTTCAATAAAGATTCTGTATTTAAAGCCTCAATTTGGCGCTCAAGTGCCTTTACTTTTCCGGTATAAGAAACCACTGATGATGATTTTGCCGCAATTTGATCACCTGTTCTTTGTACAAGATTCGGATCAAAATAATCGCTTTTCACTTCTGAGATCTCTAAAATGGTATCTCCTTTTTTAACAAAATCACCCTCTTGTACAAACCATTTTTCAATACGTCCCGGAATTGGAGATTGTATGGTTTGAGGTCTCTGATCTAATTTGAGGGTCGTCACTTGACCTGTGCCATTAATTGTTTGTGTCCAAGGCATAAACAACAAAATAAATATGAACACGGCAAAACCAATCAGAAGTCTATTGAAAATCTTGAAATATTTTACCTGTAACACCCGTTTACCTGATACATAAAGAGACATATCAAAGAGTTTATCTACTTTATTATGAGAGATATTCAACATAAGTCTAGCTATTTTTTATAATTCTACCATCCTGCAATTCAATAATACTTTTACATACCTTCTCCCAAGTAGGGTTCTGGCTCACAACAACCAAAGTCCATTCATGTGATGCATCCGTTAAGAACTTCATAATCTTTTTGCTCTCAGCTTTATCAAATTGATCCAGAGGATCTTCAAGCAATAGCAGTTTAGGTTTTTTTACGATAGCTCTTGCCAAAATAATTTTTTTAGCTATTGTATTAGATATCCGCATTCCTTGTGGATATAGATAGGTATCTAGACCATGGGATTGTTCCTTAATAAATTCAATTAAACCCACACTTTCAATAGCCCAATAAATATGGGCATCTTTAACCTCTGGATTTCCAAAAGTGATATTCTCTCGAATAGTCCCTTCAAAAGGTACTTCTTCAGAAAGAGACAGCCCCACTTGAGAACGATATGTATTGATATGGATATTTTCCATAGAGAATAAATCTAGAAAAATAGCCCCTTGATATGGCTTCACAATACCGGCAATGATTCTCAACAAGCTCGATTTACCGGATCCATTTTTACCTTTTATGAGGAGTCTTGTGTCAGATGTGATTATAAGATTTATCCCTGATAAAATAGGTTGACCTTTGTCAGGCACTCTGTACATCACATCTCTCAATTCTATTTTATAATTATTATCAAGTAGAATTTTTTGTCCTTTTTGAGGTTCTAAATTTTTATCGACCACCTGTCCAATTTTGTCTAAAGATGTCATGACATCATAAAAAGATTCCAATCCGGTAATGAGCTTATCCACAGAAGCAATCACCAATAAAATAATGATTTCAGCAGCTACAAATTGACCAATATTTATTTCCTGATTCAGAACGAGCGCACCTCCAATAGTCAATAGTCCCGCTGTTACGATCACTTTAAAACCAATCATCTGTATAAATTGGATCACTAGAATACGGAAATGCTTTTCTCTAGAATCTAAATATTTCATGACCAATGCATCATTTTTCTCCAACGCCAATGTGGTTTTTCCTGAGAGTTTGAAACTGATTAAAGAACGGGCAATTTCCTGAATCCAATAGGCTACCATATATTTATGTTTGGACTCTTCCAAACTTGTTTCCAAGCCTTTCTTACCAGTAAGTTTAAACACAGTGAAAACGAGTAGCAGTAACAACATTCCGAAAAGAATAAAAAACGGATGATAAAACGACAGTAGAATTAATGCAAATAAAATTTGCAATACGGCAGCAGGAACATCGATTAAAATTTTAGTCAATCCTTTCTGAACGGTAAGTGTATCAAAAAATCGATTGGCCAATTCTGGAGGATAATATTTATGGAGTTCTTCCATCGTCATTTTTGGAAAACGATACGTAAACTCGAATGAAGTCCTTGTAAATATCCGTTGCTGTATAGTCTCTACAATACGCATTTGCATGAGTCTTAAAACCCCCACGAAAGCAACACCTAAGGTTACCAAAACAACAAGTAATATCCAAGAGGTGGTAATTTGTGCCCCTTGGATCAAATTGATGATTGTTTGAATTCCCAGAGGCAAAGACAAGCCAACAATACCTGAAAAAATGGCATAATAAAATACTTGTAAGACCGCGCGTTTTTCTAACTTAAGAAGTCCGACAAGTCTTTGCCAGGGCGTCATAATCTGATTGTTCATAATTCTGTTATAGAGTATTTGAAGTGGAATCTATAAAAATTGAGAAGGAAGGACATCCTTATCGCAATCTGTAATAGACTTGAAAAGGGCTGAAATAATATGGATGCCAGCCGCCTTCAATTCTGTGGTGCAAGAACAAGTTGGTACTTCTCCCAACCCCAATACCACGTGGTCAAACTGACGAGGAGTTTATGTTTAATTTCAAAATAATGGTATATCGAGCTTTCGTTACTCTCAATCTTGGCACCTAATTTTTTAAATGTGAATGCATTAAACCCTATTTCATCAATTATAAAAATATTATGTTTACTAATAATTTTACCTGAATTAGATGATCCAGGATCTTTAATAAACACTTTTTTAGGCACAGCTATTTTTAGATTTGAAAGTAAATATATCATGAATAATAATTTTGACTGCAAAAATAATAGTATTACTATCATATTCGCACATAAGTATGTTATTATTTTCAAAAATTAGTGGCTAAAAATCTTGTTCACTAGAAAATCACACACCCTCGTTATGCCTATTTTATCTTAAATTGATCTGTCTTCTAGAAAAGAGATCCATAAAGGCTAGCTCAATAGTAATAAAAGAGAGCTAGAATGGACACAAATTACCATTTGAATAATCAGCTCATAGATAAAAATTAAAAAAGCATTCTTAAATGACCTATATCTTTAAAATGTGCACCTTTTCAAGTTTGAATGGCTGTATATTGGGCAACTCAGTAATAGCAAGATCTATATACTTAATAGCTGCCGACTTCTTTTTTTGATGTTTGTAAATTTGCGCCAATCGGTAATTGGCCCATGCTTTCGGCACGCCATCTTCCGCAGAATAATTTTTAATATAAAGCTGCAAATAGTTTTCGCCCTTATCGAGCTGAACATTGTATTCGGCAGCAACCTTTCCTATCTGATAATGCAGCGCATTGTGATTGTGCTTACCTAAAGCGGCTTCCATATTGGCAATAGCCTTATCAGGTTGCTTTTGGGTTTCATAAAAGTTGGTCAGCTTTTCGAAGCAATTTAAAGAACCGCCCTCTGTAATGGCGAGTTTGTAATATTTTTCTGCCAACGCTGGCTCCTTATCATACTCATATATATAACCTTTGGCCAAATACCCATCTACTTTTGATAGATTTTGCAATTCATCAGCATATTTAAGTGACTTGCTTTTACTCCCTCCAATAATTCCTGGCAATTGCATATACAACTCCACTAACGCCCATCGGGCATCAATATGTTTGGGATCTAATTGCGCCGCTTTTGTGAATGCTTCTCTGGCATCGCCGATAATGCCTACAGCTTTCAATTTATTTATAGACAAGGCTTTCATACCCAAAGCACCGCCGTATTTGTAATGATAATTGGCAGTTCTAGGACTTAAGTCCACTAATTTTTTATAATTTTCTATAGCTTCATCCCATTTTTTCTGATGCCCATAAGCATCACCCAATAACTCTATACCCTTTAAGTCATCTGGATGATCTTTTACATAAGAGACCATAAGATCCTGCGCTTTAGTAAATTGTTTAGAATCGAAAAGTTTTTCAGTTTTTTGAAAATCTGTCTGACCTAAAGCCGCCACAGAAAAAAAGAAAAGATAGAATAAGAATTTCATATTGGAGTTTCTGAATTCAAAAATAGTCATTGTTATGGTATTGTTTTTGCTTAACGATAAAAAGTTAACTTCAAAATGAGTTAACTTCCCTCAAGCAAACGCAGTTCTCACAATTTCTTATAGTTAGTAAGAGAATTTGATAGTAGCTTACGAAAAAAATTTATTCAGGATTAAATTATTCAACATGATGAAACACATTATCGCCTTCTCTATGGTCATTCTTTTCGCAAATTTTGCACAGGCACAATCTAAGAGTTATGAAAATCTTTGGAAACAGGTGGAGAAACTCGATACTGAGGGTTTGCCAAAATCGGCATTGGAAGTTGTTGAACAGATTTCCAAATTGGCAGTTGCAGATAAGAACACCTCACAACACATTAAAAGTTTATTGTACCAAAGTAAATATGCGCTCGTTTTAGAGGAAGATGCACAACTGAAGATCATCAACAATTTTAAATCACAAATTACTACGAGTGAGATCCCAACCAAATACATTTTAGAAAATATGCTAGCCAATCTCTACTGGCAGTATTTTCAGGAAAATCGGTATCAATTTTATAATAGAACATCCACCGAAAGTAAAGTTGACACTGAAGATTTTAGAACTTGGGATTTGAGAACCTTGTTTGAAGAGATTGATAGTCACTATCAAAATTCACTTAAAAACGGCTTGATTCTGCAACAAACACCGTTGGCCAATTCTGATGACTTATTGCAAAAAGAGAAGGATTCAAAACTGTACAGACCCACACTTTTCGATTTTTTAAACCATAACGCTCTTGAGTTTTACCAAACCGATGAAAACAGCATCACCCAACCTGCCTACAAATTTATCATTGATACTCCTAAGTATTTATCGGATGCCCAGACGTTTTCAGACTTGGATATCACACATCAGGATTCGACCTCCCTACAATTGAAAGCGCTCAAGATTTACAAAAATTTAATAGCCTTTCACCTAAAAGACAAAGCGCCTTACGCGCTCGCCGATGTGGATATAAAACGACTCCATTTTATTAAAAATAATGCCACCTTTCCTGATAAAGAGACTGTTTATTTAAATACACTCAAACAAGCTTCTGAGACCTATAAAAGTCATGAGGTGTCGGCGCTTTATGATTTTGAAATCGCCTCGTTTTATTACGAGCAAGGCCAGAATTTTGATCCTAAAACCAATGCGGATGTCCGCTGGAAACTTAAAGACGCGATTGCTATTTGTGATGCCGTGACGCAGCGTTTCCCAAAAAGCAAAGGGGCCGAAAAATGTACTGTTTTGAAGACGATCATCTTAAAACCTAGCTTACAGCTAACAGCAGAAAACACTATTCCTATTCAAGAAAATAGTCTCCTATTCGTGCGCTACTCCAATTTGAACAGCTTAAAATTTAAAGCCTACAAGCTGTCTGAAAATGAGTTGGAGACCTTCAACAAGACCTACCGACAAGAAGAGCGCTTCGCGTTTATAAAAGGTTTAGCAGCCTCGGAAGAATGGCAAAGCCAACTCCAAGACGAAAAGGATTTTCAAGTGCACACCACTGAAGTTGTGGTTCCAAAACTTAAAAACGGACAGTATCTTCTTGTAGCTACCCCTGATTTTTCAAACGGTGAATTTTTCGCGTTTAAGACGCTTCAAGTAACCACTATGGCTTTGGTTACGAAATCTGATGCCAAAAGAGAATTGTTTCAGCTCATCAATCGCACCAATGGAGCACCTATAAGTGGCGCAAAAATAACCGTTACCTATCAAGAAAATTACAACAACAACTTTAAGACGGAAAATTTCCAAACGGATAAAAATGGTGAATTTAGTCTGGAAAATTCCGAAAATCACTACTATAACATGGACGTCACCGCCGTTTATAATCAAGAAACTGCATCCTTCAAGGATTATTATAGCAACAATTATTACAATGAAGATGACCCTCAAGAACAGATTACTTACACGCCGTTTCTATTTACTGACCGAAGTATTTATAGACCCGGACAAGTGGTTTATTTTAAAGGTATAGCCACAAAAAGGGAAGAAAAAAAGACCACGGTTTATGCAAATCAGTCAGTAAAAGTCACTCTTAAAAACACGAATGATGAAGTGGTGAAGGAATTACAACTTAAAACCAACGCTTATGGTTCAGTTTCTGGAGAATTCATCTTACCAAGAAATGGTCTGACAGGCAGTTTCAGTCTCGTTATGCATGCTGGCAGCTTTGGTTATACTACCATTTCTGTGGAAGAATATAAGCGACCAAAATTTGAGACCACTTTCAACCCGGTTACCGAGACCTTTAAAGTTAATGACTCTGTTACCGTAAAAGGAAAGGCGCTGGCCTATGCAGGCAGTAACATTACAGATGCTAAAGTGGTGTACCGTGTACATCGTAAAGTTCAGTATCCGCGTTGGTATTATTGGTACCGACCTTGGTTTAACAGTGAGCCACAAGAGATCGCCCATGGCGAAACAACTACCGATAAAGACGGGAACTTCGAAATTACTTTTAAAGCCATTCCTGATGAAAGTGTGGACAAAACTGATTTGCCAGTCTTCAATTATGAAATCACCGCAGATGTCACTGATATTAATGGTGAAACACGCAGTGCTACCACCGTTGTAAATGTTGGTTACCATGCGCTTTTAGCGACTATAATCATACAGGAACAGTTAGACAAAACAAAGAAAAACCACCAACTAACGCTGAGTACAAGTAATTTGAATGGCGAATTTGTAGCCGCTCAGGGTACTATCAAGATTTACAAACTTGAAGCACCAGAAGAAGTTTTAAGACCACGCCAATGGCCGGCACCAGAATACCCCGCACTTTCTCGTGAAGAATTTAAAAAACTATTCCCACATGAAGCTTTTCAGGATGAACATAACCCTGAAACTTGGGACAAAGGTAAGATGGTTTTAGAGAGCGATTTTGATACTTCCAAATCAAAAGAAATTGACTTGGGAAGTATTAAAAAATGGGATTCGGGAAACTATGTGATTGTTTTGGAGAGCACCGACAAATTCGGTCAGTTAGTAAAAGATCAGGCTAGAACGTTTGTGTTCAGCCCAGAGGACAAAACCCTTCCAGACCATCAGCTATTCAGCGTTTCCACAGATCAATCTACTTATAAAACAGGTCAAAATGTTATCATCACTTTTGGCAGTGCTGCAGAAGATATGGTGGTTACAGTTGATGTAGAAAAGGATCAAAAAATTATCAAAACCTATTTAATTCCGCTGAGCGATAATAAAAAAACAATTGCCGTTCCTGTCACGGATTCAGATTTGGGCGGATTTGCCATACACTACAGTTTTGCGGCATTTAACAGTTTTCAATCGGGGACAAAAACCATTTCGGTGCCTTATCCAAAAACAGAGTTGACCATCGAAACTAAAACCTTTAGAGATAAATTAGAACCAGGAACCGATGAAACATGGAGTTTCAACATCAAAGGTCCTCAAGGTGATAAAGTAAGCGCTGAACTACTGGCAAGCATGTATGACATGTCCTTAGATCAGTTTCAACCGCACCAATGGCAATTTAGTCCGCTATATCAGCCTTTGTATTATAGCCAAAACAAACGGCGCGCCATTAAAAGTTTTGGAAGCGGTGCTTTTTACGCATATGTGCCAACCAATACTTTAGGCTATTCAGATCAAAACTATGACCAATGGAATTGGTTTGGATTTCATTTTGGTTATGGGACAGCGATTAGATTAAGAGGCAATGCTTCAATAACTGTAGCTGAAAACATAGAAATGGAAGATTCAGAAGGAAAAGCATTGGAGACTCCTTTTGTCAAAGGAGCTGGAAATGTTGAAAAAGATTCCTATGATGCTCTTGCAGCACCTGAATCAAAACCAAAAGAAGATCTAGAATCCGTTGCGATCCGCAAAAACCTTCAAGAAACGGCATTTTTTTTCCCGCACCTACAAACCGATGCGGAAGGCAATGTCAGCTTCAGTTTCACAACACCAGAAGCTTTGACCAAATGGAAATTGCAATTGTTGGCGCATACTACATCATTGGAAAGTGCAACCACATCTTTAGAAACTGTGACCCAAAAAGAATTGATGGTCATCCCAAATGCGCCTCGATTTTTACGTCATGGGGATACGATTTCAATAAGTACGAAAATTGCAAACCTCACAGAACAGCCATTGTCCGGAGAAGCCATTTTACAGCTTTTTGACGCCATAACCGGAACTCCTATTGATGCGCAACTTGGCAATGCTGAAAACAGAACGTCTTTTTCTGTAGATGCAAAAGGGAATACCCAAATCACTTGGAACCTAACTATTCCTGATCACGTGGATGCCGTTCAATATAAAGTAATAGCAAAGTCAGGTGCTTTTAGTGATGGCGAGCAAAACGCACTTCCTGTGCTTTCCAACAGAATGTTGGTAACGGAAACTTTACCCATGTGGATTCGTTCCAATGAAACGCGAACCTTCACTTTGAATAAATTAAAAACCAATACCTCAACAACCCTTAAAAACCACAAACTGACTTTGGAGATGACCTCCAATCCGGCGTGGTATGCCGTTCAGGCACTCCCCTACTTAATGGAATATCCTTATGATTGTAACGAGCAAATTTTCAGCAGATATTATGCGAATGCGCTGGCAAGTCATATAGCGAAAAGCAATCCGAGAATTAGGGAAGTTTTCGACCAATGGGCTTCTCAAGATGCTTTAATGAGTACTCTTGAAAAGAATGAAGAGTTGAAAAACATTCTCATTCAAGAAACACCTTGGTTGCGTGACGCCCGATCTGAAACAGAACAAAAGAAACGCATCGCCTTATTGTTCGACATGAACAAAATGAATAACGAATTGCAATCGGCACAGCGCAAACTTCAAAACAACCAAATGACCAATGGCGCTTGGGCTTGGTTTAAAGGCGGACGGGCAAACCGATACATAACGCAACACATTATTACTGGGTTTGGGCATTTGAAACAACTCAATGTCAGCACAGTCGAAGGGCCTTCTGATCAAATAATTAAAAAAGCCATCGCTTATTTAGATGCCGAATTTATTCAAGAATACAAAGACCTTCGCAAATTCGATAAAGATGCGGACTTGAGTAAAAACCATTTGAGCTACACGCAATTGCATTATTTGTATCTGCGCAGCTTTTTTCCTGAAATAACCAGAACCAAAGACCTACAAACCATAACCACCTATTATCAAACACAAATCCAAAAGTATTGGTTGAGCCAATCGTTATATGCCAAAGGATTGATGGCGATGGTATCTCATCGTGCAAAGGATTCCAAAACTGCTGAGAAGATCTTAAAATCATTGAAGGAAAACAGCATTACCTCTGATGAATTGGGCATGTATTGGAAAGACAATAAAGCATCTTGGCATTGGTACCAAGCGCCCATTGAAACACAGGCCCTTATGATTGAAGCTTTTTCGGAAATCCAGAACGACACCAAAACAATTGATAATTTAAAGATATGGTTGCTTAAAAATAAACAAACCAACAGTTGGAAAACTACCAAGGCCACAACTGAAGCGGTTTACGCGTTGTTGTTGCAAGGTAGTGATTGGTTAAGTGTTACAGATATGGTTGATGTTGCTGTAGGTGGTGAGAAAATAATGCCTTCAACATTAGAAGATGTGAAAGTAGAAGCTGGAACCGGTTACTACAAAACATCATGGAGTGGATCTGAGATAAAACCCGAAATGGCAAATGTGACCTTGACCAAAACAGGAGACGGGATTGCTTGGGGTGGTTTGTACTGGCAGTATTTTGAGGATCTGGACAAGATTACTTTTGCTGAAACTCCGCTACAATTAAAGAAAAAACTGTTCTTAAAAACCAACACCGATAAAGGCGAACAGCTTTCTGAAATGACTCCTGAAACTGATTTGAAGGTTGGCGATTTGGTAAGAGTCCGCATCGAATTACGAAGCGATAGAGACATGGAGTTCTTACATATGAAAGATATGCGTGCTGCAGGTTTTGAACCAATTAACGTGATCTCAAGCTATAAATACCAAGACGGGTTGGGCTATTATGAAAGCACAAAAGATGCCGCCACAAATTTCTTTTTCGACTATCTGCCTAAAGGCATCTATGTGTTTGAATATGATTTACGTGTTAACAATAGCGGGAATATGAGCAACGGCATCACAACCATTCAGAGTATGTATGCGCCTGAATTTACGAGTCATAGTGAAGGGGTACGAGTTAATGTGGAGTAAAGGGAAAAGTGTGAAGCTGGAAGCTAGGAGTTAGGAGTTAGGAGTTAGAAGCTGGACGCGAGAAGTTGGAAGCTGGACGTGCAAAACTGACAAAAAACCCTTCCCTTACTTCAAGGGAAGGAGGATTTAAGCTCAGAAAAGAGCTTAAAGACGGAAGGGTTAAAAATCACAACCCTGAGCAGTCTAGCATCTAAAATCTAACAGCGAAGCGGTCTTATATCTATAAAAAAATCAATCAATATACCCCATCTTCTTCATCCATTCATCATTGAACATTTTACCTACATAGCGGCTGCCATGATCATGGAATAAAACCACAACCACATCATCTTTTGTAAAGTGGTCTTTTAATTGCAACACCCCTTTTATGGCTGCACCTGCTGAATTCCCTAAGAACATGCCTTCTTCTTTTGCCAATAATTGTGTGTACACGGCGGCATCTTTATCGGTTACTTTCTCAAAACCATCGATAATATCAAAATTGACATTTTTCGGGAGGATATCTTCACCAATCCCTTCGGTCACATAGGGATAAATTTCCTTCTCATCAAAAATACCAGTTTCGTGATATTTTTTAAAAACGCTTCCGTATGTGTCAATTCCCCAGATTTTAATATCAGGATTTTGCTCTTTCAGATATTTCCCTACGCCAGAAATTGTGCCACCAGTACCAACACCAACCACAAAGTGTGTAATCTTACCATCCGTCTGTTTCCAGATTTCAGGACCCGTACTCTCATAATGAGCTTTGGTATTGCTTAAATTGTCATATTGATTCACATACCAAGAATTTGGCGTTTCTTCACCCAAACGTTTGGAAACCGAATAATAGCTTCTAGGATCTGTCGGTTCCACATCTGTAGGACAGACAATAACCTCAGCACCAACCGCACGCAGAATATCCATTTTTTCTTTTGATTGTTTATCGGAAAGCACAAAAATACATTTGTAACCTTTTACAATGGCAGCCAAGGCCAACCCCATGCCGGTATTGCCCGAGGTTCCTTCAATAATGGTGCCTCCAGGTTGCAATCGGCCATCTGCTTCAGCATCTTCAATCATTCTAACCGCCATTCTATCCTTAACAGAGTTGCCTGGATTGAACGTTTCATATTTGGCCAAAACCAAACATGGTAAGTCTTTTGTTAATTTGTTGAGTTTTACCAAAGGGGTGTTCCCGATAGTTTCAAGTATGTTTTCTGCGTATTGCATGTGTTTCTTTTTAAGAATGCAAAGGTAAGGGGAATTTTTGATTTACTAAACTTAGAACTGTTATGCTTAATTATTACACAGAGATTCACAGAGGGTCACAGAGATTTTTTTATGGAATATACGTGTATAAGGGAAAAACATGACTATTGTGATAAATCCTTATTCTGCCATCAACTGCAGACTGATGACTGATGACCGAAGACTGAAGACTGATCACTGAAGACTGAAGACTGAAGACTGAAGACTGCAGACTGAAGACTGATGACTGATGACCGAAGACTGAAGACTGAAGACTGAAGACTGCAGACTGAAGACTGAAGACTGCAGACTGCAGACTGATGACTGCAGACTAAACTAATCAAACCGCATCGCCTTAACCGGAGAAATTTTAGTAATGATCACTGACGGAATTAATAGCATCAACAAACACACAACAAAGGTTCCAAAATTGAGCATCAAAATATAGTCTATATTGAGATACACAGGAGCTTGGGTAACATAATACACCTCAGGGTTCAAAGTCACTAAACCAAAATATTTCTGGGCCAACAACAATCCCAAACCGATTGAATTCCCCCAAAATAATCCCAGTCCAATCAAATAGGTTGCGTTGTATAAGAACACTTTTCTAATACTCCAATTATTGCTTCCCAAAGCCTTGAGAATACCAATCATTTGGGTACGCTCTAAAATCAAGACCAATAAAGCGGTAATCATATTAATACCAGCTACAAGAATCATAATGCCGATAATGCCATAGGTATTGTTGTCAAAAATACTGATCCACTCAAAAATGGAGACGTACTTTTGCTCCACTGTGGTTACATCGAGGTCTGACGGAATGGTATCGTAGATTTCCATGCCTTTGGTTTCAATTTGATTGAAATCGTCAATAAAAACCTCAAAATTCCCTACTTGATCTGCATTCCATTTATTGAGACGTTGTACATGACGAATATCCCCCATCACAAATTTTTCATCGAGTTCCTTAAATCCGGAATTATAGATCCCCACAATTTTAAAGGCTCTTAACCAAGGCATCTGATCAATACTTTCCTTTTTAAAAACGGTTTGAAAACTATCGCCCACCTCGAATTGCAAACGGTTGGCCAAATATTCTGAAATAACAACGTCATTGCTCATTTCACCGGAATAATCAGGGAGTCTTCCTTCAGTGAGAAAATCTTTAAAATAGCGCCAATCATAATCGGAGCCCACCCCTTTGAGTACGATCCCTTCAAAATCAGTTTCTGTACGGATCACCCCAAATTTGGTAGCCGTAGCTTGGATATGGCTAATACCGGCAACGCTTTCAAACTCAGGATAAAAATCTTGGTTTTTGCTGATTGGAATTTCAGATTCGTCAGACGCATTACTGTCAAAATTAGTAATGGTCACATGGCCATTGAAGGCCACCACCTTATCTCTTATTTTTTGCTGAAGTCCGATACCCGTTGCAATCGCAATAAGCATTACCACAATACCGATAGCAATGGCAGCAATACCAATTTTTATTATTGGTGCTGACACACTGCTTTTATAAGCTTTGCTGCCAATAATACGTTTCGCTATAAAAAACTCGTAATTCAAAATTTTCAGATGCTGTTAAAGATGTTCAAAAATACGTTTTTCCAGATAATAACTGGAATTGTTTTGGGATTGATTTCTTGTGGAAACGGTTCTAAAAGTACAAAGTATGAAGTACAAATTACAAAGACTGAAGACGCTTTAAAAATGGAAGAAGCTCAAAGCGCGGCGCTAGAAGAATTACGACTGCAAAAAAGTATGTTTTCCTGAACGGAGCTTTAGAGGTACTGCAGATACCGACAAAAAAAGCCTAAAACCGGAACAACTATATCTGTTATTCGAATAAAATAAGATTTTCTAGGTTGACTTAACATCGTCAATAGTTGTTGGTTTCCGATACTTGTGAAATGGCTGTTTTAATAACGCTTTGATATTTCCATTTGCAATTTCATCAGGAAAAGTATCGACGCCATAGATTATTTTCTCTCGATCTAAAACCATAAATGTCCCAAACAATCGGTCCCAGATTGAAAAGATATTCCCGTAGTTAGAATCTGTATATGGCAAAACGTAGTGATGGTGGACCTTATGCATGTCTGGAGATACCAGAACATAGCTCATGAGCTTGTCCAATTTTTTTGGCATTTTAATATTGGCATGGGTAAATTGTGTGGCCACTAAAGACATGGATTGGTACAAAAACACTAAAGCAATGGGCGTGCCTATGATAAATACGCCGAAAAGTGTGAATGTAAACCTAATGACACTTTCCAATGGATGATGGCGGTTTGCGGTTGTTGTATCAACATTATGATCTGTATGGTGCACCAAATGCACCCGCCACAAAAGCTTCACTCTGTGCTCAACATAATGCGGCAAATAGGCCCCCACAAAATCAAGCAACATCACACCCAATAAGGCATATAACCAAAGTGACATTTCTGGCAACCAGTTGATGATTCCGAAGTCGTTGATTTTGACCCAATCGGCAGTTTTTTAATAATAAAAAAGCCAATCCGAAATTTATAATAACTGTTGTTAAGGTGAAGAACATATTAGGGATGGCATGTGTCCATTTTTTATAGGTGAACTTAAATAAGGGCAAAATACCTTCCAACAGCCAAAACAACGTAATACCCCCTACAAGAATAAGACTTCTGTGGAGTGATGGGATGGTTTCGAAATAATCGATGATCGCTTCCAATAGGTTATAAATGGAGATTGGTGATTAATTCAGCTTTTCTCAAATTTACTAAAGAAACTTTGCTTTTCCATTGCTCAGCATCCTTTTTATCATTCTTAAGTTGATACGCCGTGTAATACAGAAAAGCAAGCAACCCCTCATTAGTCTCATCAGTTTCTGACCCGTCATACTTTTTTAGCTGCCGAAGTACCTTTCCAGGTCGGTTTCTTATGAGGTCTTGAGATAATCTCAATAAGTTGCTCTTATTGGTTAGATTATTCTTATCGTTCACATCACTTTGCAACACATACTTATCAGCATTGTCTAAATACATGTTGGCCATATTAATAACATCCTTTCTGAGTTTTTCATCAACCAAAATGGCATAATCCATATATTTAAATGCCAAACGAAAAGCGGAATTGAAATCTTTGTGCTCAGCATAATTGCCCAATTCAGCCTTCAAAAAAGAGGTATTTAAAGCATATCTACTGATGAATTCTGAGAGATTAAAATAAGCTTCCGGAGACACAGATCTATTCAGGATAAAACCATTAACATCCATAATCTTGATATTGTCATCTTCAAATTGAGCGATATAGCTTCTATTGCGCGTATCTTTTATCTGATCATACAATTTGCCATAAAGATCTTCACTCAACTTTACAGGCACAAAATACTCCCAAATAATTTGGTTGATCTCCTGATGGTCAAACATGTTATCAAAAACAATCTCGTTCCCTTTTGCATCATTCATAATTACAGGATATGGTATTAAAGCCGCATCTTCCCATATCACGAATAGAAATTTGTCCTGAACTAAAGCGATGCGTTTTGCAGCATCAAAAGATGTCATCCACTGTTGTGAAAAACACAAACTAGAGGCCGATAAGATTACTATTAAAAACAGAATACATCTTTTCATGGCATAAACTTTATAGTTTTATACGTCGTTTCATTTCTTCTACAATATTAAAGGCTGCAGGACAGATAGCGACATTTTTTAATGTAAGGTAGGAAATTTGTTGAAATTTCTTTCTATCGGTATGTGGAAATTCTCTACACGCTTTTGGTCTGACATCATAGATGGAACAATAATTATCTTCACCCAAAAACGTACACGGAACGCTTTGCAATACATAGTCATTATCTTCATCTACTCTCAAATATTGCTCAATAAATTGTGAGGGTTTTAACCTGAAGTGTTTTGCTATTCTATCTACATCTTTATCTGTAAATAGTGGCCCTGTCGTTTTGCAGCAATTGGCACATTTAAGGCAGTCGGTTTGTTTAAATTCTTCCTCATGCAATTCCTCCATGATATAATCAAGCTGCTTTGGTGGCTTCTTTTTGAGTTTGGTAAAGAAGGTTTTATTCTCCTTATGCTTATCTTTGGCGAGCTTTGGAAGATTGTGGATAACGTCTTGCATTGTGCGAAAATAACACTTTAGATAAGAACTTATGATTTTCGCAACCACGCAATTTAAAAACAACTTGCAATGAAAGACCTTTTTGGGAACGCTTTATTAGACTATTTCAATGGCGATTTTACAGAAAACATTATCACGTCCACCAATATTTCTGAGGACGATGAACTACCACTCGCCTACTTATTCAGAGCTTATGGTGAAATGCCTAAATTAGAGCAAAAAGCTTTGCAACTTACCCATGGAAAAGTGTTGGATGTGGGTTGTGGCGCAGGAAGTCATAGTTTATATCTTCAAGAAAAAGGTTTTGATCTGAAAGCGATTGACATCTCAAAAGGTGCTGTTGAAGTTGCTACAAAAAGGGGTGTCAAAAATGTAAAATTGAACTCTATATTAGAAGAAACTGAAACTTTTGATACCATTTTATTATTGATGAACGGCACGGGAATTTTTCAAGAACTCACACAACTGCCTCACTATTTAAAACACCTCAAAGCTCTTTTGAATGTTGATGGTCAGATTTTAATTGATTCTACTGATATCAATTACATGTTTGAAGACGATGATGGTGGGTATTGGCAAGACATGCATGCCAATTATTATGGTGAACTTGATTACTTTTTGAGTTACAAAGGTGAAGAAGAACTACCAATGAAATGGCTCTACCTCGATTTCAACACCTTGCTAACTGCCAGTAAAGCGGTGGGGTTAGAATGCGAATTGGTAATGGAAGGCGAACATTTTGACTATCTGGCACGTCTATTTAAAAAGAACTAACGCAGAGATTCTCAGAGAATAATTTGCGTGTATTCTGCGATTATCCACGCCATCTGCGGAAAAAAAAATTCGCACTCAAACTAGATTTGAAATGAAAATCCTCCCGCAGATTTCGCGGATTGACGCAGACAAAAAATTATTGTTTTTCTCCTCCCACAAAAGTGTTCTCCACTTTGATATTTGGAATGTCATGCACCTCAACAGTCATAATATCTTTATCAAGAATTATAAAATCCGCAAATTTCCCTTTCTCGATACTTCCCTTTTCGTTTTCTTCAAAATTGGAATAAGCTGCCCAAATGGTCATTCCTTTTAAAGTTTCTTCCCTGCTCAGTGCATTTTCCATTTGATAGCCATCTTTCGGGAATGCTTTTAAATCCTGACGTGCTACTGCGGCATAAAATGTCAAAAACGGACTCACCTGCTCCACCGGGAAATCAGTTCCTAAGGCCACCTTACCGTAAGCGTCCAATAACTGCTTGTAGGCATAAGCGCCTTTGATGCGTTCTTCTCCTAGTCGATCTTCCGCCCAATACATGTCAGAAGTAGCGTGAGTTGGTTGAATAGACGGCATGACGTTTTTGTACAAGTCAAAATCTTCAGGAGATATAATTTGCGCATGCTCCACACGCCAGCGTCTGTCAGAATTATCTTTTAAGAGTTTATTATAAGTTTGCAGAACCGCATGATTTGCAGAATCTCCAATAGCATGCGTATTCATCTGAAATTCAGATTTAGCAATACGTTCTGCAGCGTTATTAAAGGTTTCCAGATCAGTAACCATCAATCCGAAGTGGTTGGGTTTATCACTATAAGGCGCTCTCAACATGGCTCCTCTTGAACCCAAAGCACCATCCGCATAAAATTTAAAACTGCTCACGTTCAGTTTTTCTGTTTTACTCGTGCCTTTTTTCAAGTAATAATCGAGATTCTCTTTTGAACCAGAAACCATCGCATAAATACGCATCTTCAAATCGCCCGTTTGTTGCAAACTATCGATGAGCTCAATGGATTCTTGGGACAAACCTGCATCATCAACAGTGGTCAGTCCGTAATCAAAACATATCTTCTGTGCATCCAAAAGTGCATTTATCAGTTCCTTCTTGGAAGATTTTGGCCAATAGGCCATGACTAGATTTTCTGCATTATCCACCAAAACACCAGTAAGCTGACCGTTTTCAATGACAACTTCGCCCCCATCAACGTTACTATCAACAGTCACATTTCCTAAATCTAAAGCTGCTTGGTTGGCCAAAATAGCGTGACCATCAATACGTGTTAATGCGATGGGTGTATCAGGATACAATTCGTCTAACAAGGCTTTATTAGGAAATTCTTTGACTTCCCAATTATTTTGATCCCAACCACGACCGGTAATAAAATCAAGATTTTTCTCATTTTGAAAATCGCTAATACGCTGAATGATCTCTTCAAAACTTTTTGTGCCCACCAAGTTGACGGCTTGTTGATTGAGCCCCATTCCCAAAAAATGACAATGGGCATCAATAAATCCCGGAACAATGGTTTGCCCATTGGCATCAATTATATTATTTGAAGCGTATTTGTCTTGAATAACTTGAGAACTTCCTATTTCAAGAAATTTTCCGTCTTTTATGGCAAACGCTTCGGCTTGGTCAAAGCTGTCATTCACGGTATAAATATTAGCATTGATAACGATAGAATCCACTTCAATTTTTTCATTTTCACAAGAAAAAATAAGTGTAATAAGAAAAATGGCAACTAGTTTTTTCATTTTAGAGATTGGTTTCTGTTAGTATGATCGTGTTGTAAAAATAACAAAAGCATCCGAGATGTGGATGCTTTTGTTGTATTGAGATGTTTAAGGTTTTTTTTATGTAAAATGCTCGAGCTTTCTCTGTTGTATGCTTCACATTGAACGCTGATGACGCTGCTTGTTTATGATAAAATAGGATTTAATCTGGAATTTAAACCCGCGGATATCTTTTACATCTGTGTCATCAGCGTTCTGTTCTGTTCTCTTTAAAAATCAAACTGATAGGTCGCTCCAGCCAACACCTGGATGCCTTGCACTGGGGTATTCAACCAACGCTCATAATCTTGATTAGCGATATTGTTTGCTTTTAAATAAAATGACAGCTGCTCATTTAAACGATACCCAACATGTGCATTTGCATCAAAATAGCTATCCAAAGTTAGCGTCTCTTTAGGAGGTGCCACTAAAGAACCTGATACAAAAAATTGGTCTTTACGCTCCCCTACGTAAAACAAACCTGCACCGGCAAACCAGTTGTCGTCAATTTGATAATCCAAAAACAAGGAGCCCTTTAAATCAGGTAAGTTCCATGCTTCAGCTTGGGTATCGGTGTTGTAAGAGAAGTATTCAGCTTTGACGCCTAATTTAAAATTTCGATTGACATCTACATTCAGTTCACCTGCAAAGGATATGGTTTTCACATCATCATAGACCATTCCAAATGAATTTCCGTATTGATAATCTTCAGTAGCTCCAATAAATACGGGGTTTGCTACGTACAGAGCTTTGTTGCGTTCATTTAAATAATTCCCGCTAACACTATAGCCAATGCTATTGGAAAGTTTTCCTTTTAGGCCCACAGATGCATTGTATTTTTGATCAGTTGGTGCTACAAAAAGCGTAGGCGAGACAAACGGATTTTCCTGTGCAAAATCATAATAGGAATTTTGCTTCAGCCCACCTTCAAGGCCACCAAACGCAATCATCAGTTCGTCCACCAATCTATAGGTTGCCGTAATGTTTGGATAGATATAGAGATCACTGTCTCCAGCTTCAGTATTGTTCATGTAGACGATATTCACCCCCAAATTAAGAGTCAAATCATCCTCCGTCAATTGGTATGTTGGTGCAATTCCGAAATTGATATTACTGTACTTTAATTCTTCATTAGTATAAAAATTTCTATCAAGTGCGCCTCCTATATAATCGATGGTGACTTCAGTCGAAATCAATTCATCCTGAATAGGAACATCAGCAGATGCCTTTACAATAAAGCGGTTTTCACCAGAACCTTGATTGTCTCCAAATCTTCTAAACCGGGCACTTGCATCTTTAATCAATAGATCTTCAAACTTCACTTTTCCGCCAACATTTCCACCATAAAACGTATGACTTCCGTTGAGCGTATTTGCAGTTGTGGCATCAAAGTAAGGCTGCGGAAGTCCGTACCAATTGTATTTTTGATATAACGCACCGGCATCAACGGTCCATGACAAATCACGCAGCCGCTGACTGTAGTTGACATTGAGTTTGGTATCAATAAAATCGTCATCCATAAGCAGGTCTTCAATCCCGCCGCTAGACGAGTGGTGTGTAAAATAACCACCTACATTTTCGCCTCTGCCCAACTCGTGGTTTAAATACACTTCCCCAAAAATTGTGGTGTAGGTGCCTATGCCCAATGAAGCGTAATTATCATATAATTTGACAGATTTTGGTTTATTGACCGTTTCTGCTTTTCCTTTTGCTGGCGTAAAGGTTGAGGCTACCGGAATGGAAAAAATATTGTATTTGATCTCTTTTTTAGTCGTGTTGGTTTTATCATCCAAAGTGGGAGTTTCCTTTATTTTGAAAGCGTCAGCAACCGTTGGCGTGTAGGCCTTGACTACGGTAACTACTTCAGGATCTAAAGTGTCTTTGGTGCGTTCTTGTGCAAATGTTACAGCGCTTGTCAAGACTGTAATGGTGAACATATATTTGATTTGTTTTAGCATTCTTATAAGTTTAAATTCCAAAAATAAAAGTCCAAATTCCAACAGTTAAAGGCATTGATAATCTAGATTTTTTTCAAAGATTGGCTCTGCCCAATCTCCAATTTCCTGTTTTAAAGGAATTAATTTTCAGTAGTGATTGATGAATTTGTTTTTGCTTGTTCAGCCTTGATGATATTGAGTTGTGTTTGTGCTTCCTGGACGACATCCTTAAATTCAGGAAAATTTGAAATAACACTTTCCAAAATATAAGTGGCCTGAAACGCATCTTTTAAGGCATAGAAATTTTTCGCCATTAACACCAACCCTTTAGCACTATAGTATTTATAACTGCTGAAATCCTTAGCCAATCTTTGTGCCGTGGTATTGGAGGCGTCATAACTACCTTCTTTATTTTTAAAGTAAGCGTTATAATATAAAGCTTCAGCCGCCAATGCGCCAGTCGCGATTTTTTCAACTGTAGCATACGCTGATTTTGCTTTAGATTCGTTGCCCGTTTTGATGGCAGAACGTGCAATAATAATCTGCGCATCGCTTCGCACTTTATTGTCCAATTTTGAACGCGATAAAACTTTTTCAGCATAACTTTCTGCGTCTTTATATTTTTCCTGCTGATAATACGCATTCATCAAGTTCGATTGGGCATAAATGATGTTCTGAGGATAATCGGCTTCGGTTTCCAACTGTTTCAAAAGTGGGATGGCTTTATTCCATTGCGAGCTATTCAAATACGTTTCTGAAAGCTTGACGATGGCCTGTTCTGTAAATTCACTTTTAGGTTTGTTAACCACAAACTCATAGTGCGGTTGCGCATTTTCTGGGAGTGATTTTTTAGAATACAACTCGGCCAGATAGAAATGCGATTTTAAGGCATGGATTCCATTAGGGAATTGGTTCAAATACGTATTGAATTGTTTAATAGCATTATCGGTCTTGTTTTCCAAATACTGCTTTTCTGCCGCCAAGTACGTGGTATTATCCATATCAGCATCGGTCACTTCTACATAATCCAAAGTTTTTACCCATGCTGCGTATTCGTCAACGCGTCCCAAATCAATATAGATCAGACGGGCTGTAGCAACTGCCTGCACTGCTTCTTCACTACTTGGATAATTTCTAGCCACGCTTTTAAACTTGGTCAACGCCTGATCATTCTGACTGGCGTTGTAATAAATAAGACCTTGTCTCAACACTGATTTTGAATTGAACACTGAATTTTTATACTCGGCATTCAAACGGTCATAGGTTGTAATTGCTTTTTCGTTTTGGTTCGCTTTCACGTAAGAATTTGCCAATTCATACATCGCGTCATCTCTTAAGGACGATTTGCTGTAGGTATTGATGAAACTGTTCAATTCCTGAATTTTAGTGCTACCCTGACCGATATACCCATAACTCATTGCCTTTTGGAAATCGGCATAATCTGGTTCTATCTGTTTTAATGCGATGGCTTTATCATATGCTGAAATAGCATCTTGATAGTCTGATGACACAAAATGACCATCGCCCAATCGCAAATAGGCATCGTTCAATCGTAATTTATCATCCTTACGCTCGTTGACAAAACTTTTAAAATGCTCAGTAGATTTTGAATAGTTTTTCTGTTTGAAATACGTGTAACCCAGATTATAATCGATGTTGGTCATTTCAGGGGCACCAGCTGCTTCACTTTGCTGTTTGAACTGTTTAAAACCGATTAAGGCTTCATCATAATTCCCGATGTTGTAATCTGTTTCAGCTTTCCAAAATGTAGCTCTGGCGGTAAACTTTGCATCCCTCGGCTCCTTAATGGATTTTTCAAATAAGGCTTTTGCTTCTTTATAATCACCTTCATTGTAAATCTCAATCCCTCTATAAAAGGTCACTTTTTGATAAGCGACTTTGTTTTCAAAACTGCTTTTACCTTCCAACAATCTTAAGGCTTCTTTATAGTTTTTTGAAGTGATGTAAGAATCGATCAATAAGGTTTCTATTTCTGCTTTGTTTGAGTTCTGAGGATATGTCTCCAAGTAACTCGTCAACACCTGCGGGACAGATTGGTAAGGATTCCCGATTTCATAACTCAGTTTAGCATAATTTAACCACGCATCTTCCTGAATTTTGAGATCAAAATCCATTTGTGACGCATTCCTAAAAGCGTTCAATGCTTCCTGTTTTTTGCCTAAATTGACATAACTTTCACCTAAATGGTAATAGGCGTTTTGCGCCACACTGTTAGTACCACCAATAATTTTATTGAATTCAGAAATGGCTTTTTCAAAATCATTTTGCTTGTAATAAGCGTAACCCAACTGGTAATAATCAGTATTGCTCCATTTGCCTTTTTTGCCTTGGTAAGCAGTCAAATACGGAATGGCCTCCTTATATTTTTTTAGATTGAAATAACTCTCTCCAATTATTTTTGACAATTCTGATTTTTCGCTGGGGTTGCTCTTTTTCATTTGAGCTTCAGCAAGTGTGATGGCCTTTTCGAAATTGCCGAGCTTGAAGTTTAAATCGGCTTGATAATAGGACAGTTTTTCCTGATACTTTTCATTATCGCTCACCTGTTCAAAATATTCATTGGCCTTATTATAATCGTCGCCTTCATAAGCCATAAAGCCGATATAATATTTGGCTTGGGAGCCATATTCTTTAGAATTCAACACCCGATTAAAATACTTTTGGGCTTCAACCTCATCTTTGGTGGTGTACAAACTGTAGCCGTAATTGAATGAGAACCGATCGCGCTCTTCCCTGCCAATATTGCCTTCATCCACTTTTTCGTACCATTTTCTGGCATAGGCATATTTCCCACTATCAAAATAATAATCGGCTACATCCATAAAAGCAGTGTTGCGTTTGGTGCTTGTAGGATATTTTTCAACAAAATCTTCAATAAGGGTATCGGCATTGAGCTGGTTGAGCCTTACTGCGCAATTGGCATAGTAATAGGTGCAATCTGCTTCCAACTGTTCATTGTCAGTTGCGTCTTTCACTTTGTCAAACATGCTCTGAGCTGCTTGATACTGCTTGTTGTTATACAAAGTCAGTGCTTTTTGGTAATCTACCAGGTCATTGGTATAGGTTGCCGATTGTTGTGCGTAAGTTTGCCCTATAAGCAATAGGAAACCTACTAAGAGGGAGAATTTTTTGTGAGCCATTAAGTCCGTTTTTTTTTGACGATCAAAGATACTTGAATCATGAGTCTATAACGAAGGAAAAATTGTTTAATTATACACGGAGTTATTAAAAGAAAAGTCTTCATTTTAGTTGGCAGTCTTCAGCCTGCAGTCTTCAGCCTGCAGTCTTCAGTCTTCATTGTTCAGTATTCAGCGTTCTGTATTCTGTTGATTGTTCATGTTTTGCAGATTGAGACCGTTATCGCCAACTCGATTATAACATTTCCCGCAGAATTCGCATACTTACTCAGAAATGAATCCGTGTCGATCTGCGGGAAATAAAAATAGAGTTGTCGAAGCCAAGAATTGTAAACGGAAGACTGCCGTTCTAAAAATTTGATATTTGACTATTTTAATAATACATTTACAACTCTTAAAAAATGCACGTACAAAAATGTCTCAAACGGTTTTAGAATTAAAGGATGTCTCGATTTTTCAGGGAGACAGCATGGTGTTATCTGAAGTGAATGTAGAAATGACAAAAAGGTGATTTTGTATATCTTATCGGTAAAACAGGAAGTGGAAAGAGTAGTTTTATGAAAACGCTTTATGGCGATTTGGAACTGACCACGGGAGAAGGCCATGTTGTAGATTTTGATTTACGAACTTTAAAAGAAAAGGACATTCCATTTTTGAGACGCAAGTTGGGGGTTGTTTTCCAGGATTTTAAATTGCTGCCCGACAGAACAGTCAATAGCAATTTGGAATTTGTATTGAAAGCCACAGGCTGGAAGGACAAAAATGACATCAAGGAACGCGTTGAGAAAGTGCTCGATAAAGTAGCCATGAAAACTAAAGGATTCAAATTTCCGCATGAACTTTCTGGTGGAGAGCAACAGCGTATTGCTATTGCCAGAGCTTTACTGAATGATCCTGAACTGATTTTAGCCGATGAGCCTACAGGAAATTTAGATCCGCAAACCAGTATTGAAGTTATGGAAGTGTTGCGTGAAATCAATAAAAACGGAAACACCATTTTAATGGCCACCCATGACTACGCTTTACTTTTGCGCTACCCAAGCAAGACCTTAAAATGTGACGAAAATAAGGTTTTTGAAGTGGTACAGCGTAAAGGCAATTAAAATGTATACAGCTTTAAAAAAAATAACTAAGGCTCTAATTCCCAAAAAGTTTCTTTTAAAGCACGAATTTGCACTCAGACGGTTATTTGCTATTCAATATTTAGGAACTAAGCACCACTGCGAAATCTGTAAAACGAAGCTCAATAGGTTTATAAAATTAAAACCTAACGATTTACTTTGTCCTGCTTGCGGGAGCAGAAGCAGAACACGAAGATTATACCATCTACTTTTAAAAGACAACGCTTTACAAGGTAACGTACTTCATTTTTCGCCATCACGCAGTCTATATCGCGTTTATAAAAAAATAGAAGCCATGTCTTATGTCAGCACAGATTTCGAAAATGAATTTGTAGCTGATTACACCCTCGACATCAGAAAAATTGACTTTAAAGATCAGTATTTTGATACCATTATTTGTTACCACATCCTTGAACATATTGAAGAAGATTTTGTGGCGATGAAGGAACTGTACCGGGTTTTGAGCCCCAACGGAAAATGCTATATCCAAACCCCTTTTAAGGATGGCAACATTTATGAAGATGCTTCTATGGTTTCAGAATCTGAGCGTTTCAAGGCCTTTGGTCAAAAAGACCATGTACGTCTTTACTCCATTGAAGGGTTAAAAGAACGTTTAGAACGAGTGGGTTTTAAGGTATCAATCCTTACATTTACTCCACAGGAAGAAGATGTGTTGTTGGGATACCAATCTCCGGAAACGGTTTTAATTGCTTCAAAAACGTAATGAAATCCTTAGAAAAATTAAATTGTAATTTCAAAGTTTCGGTCATTGAAGTTTATAAATAATTTTAATTTTTCTTGTAAACATGAGGATTTTTACGAACACCCTTTTTAAATAGTCTTCTGAGCAGCATTCTTAATTGTGCATCAACATTTAAAATGATATTTGCAACTGTATCATTAGGACGGCCTCTAAATTTGGTGACGTGAAACTGATCTGACAATTTTAAAGAAGAATCACTAAAACAATAATTCGAAATACAGCATCTGTTCCTGTCAATAGTGACTTGATTTACAGAATGCCACGATCGATCATGAGTTGCCATAATCACTAATCGGTTAAACTTACTTTCAATAATTATAGGTTTTTGTTCTGGACCATCAGTCCACAACTCCAAATGGCCACCGTTTTCCAATTTCCAATTAGGAGTAATATAGTATAATAAGTTTAAAACCCTCCACCTAACGCTCAGCATCGTGGGAATTGTCTAAATGGGGATGTAAAAAATTATCTTTAGCCATCAATGATAAACCACCTGCGCACAGTGATTCATCTGGAAAGAGTGACTCAATTCCGCAGATTTCACCAAAAAGTTTTACAATTCTCTTATCTTGAAACGCATATATTACACTTCCAAAAGCTTATCATGTTTATCCATTTGCGCTGAAACATGTTTATATTCACTTACACTTTTCAGAGAGCGCATTTCAGCTTTGTCAGGAAACATGCTGAAACACTTTTGAGCTAGATTTTCAGGCAACAGATCATCAATGTAAAAAAACCCAATTTTTAATCTTGATGCCTCAAAATTCTCTGACAAGGCAGCTCGTTCGCTTTTTAATTTCTTATAAATAAGGTTCGAAATTACTTCTGTTCCAGTTAGGGTCATTATAGCGAGGTTAGAGATATGCGCAATTTAAATCTTTTGTGGCAAAGACAAATTTAAACTTTTAAAAAATGTATTTTTAGATCATATTTGTTGATATGCTTTCAATCCTAATACCTGTTTATAATTACAATATCGTGAGTTTGGTTGAAGAAATTCAAACGCAAACAACCGCACTACAAATTCCTTTTGAGCTTTTAGCTTTTGAGGATGGTTCCAAGTCGAGGTTAAACGAGCAAAATAAGCAAATCAATCTTTTGAGTGGCTGTATGTTTAAAGAACTTGAGGTCAATATTGGGAGAAGCGCCATTAGAAATTTATTGGCACAGAACGCCCAGTATGAACAACTTCTGTTTGTGGATGCAGGCTCCTATCCGAAAAAAAAACCTTTATAAAAGAGTATTTAACATCTTTTCATGAAGATGTGGTTATTGGTGGCATGACCAACCTAGATAAACCACCATCAAAGCCATATAAATTGAGATGGCTCTATACCAAAAAGCGGGAATCGAATTTTAAGAATGGGAAAGTATTTTGTTCATCAAATTTTCTGATTAAAAAATCCGTCATCCAAGCGCACCCTTTTGATGAAAATATAAAAAAATATGGCTGCGAAGATGTTCTTTTTTTTACTGATCTGAAAAAACACGATATATCCATAACCTATATTGACAATCCGGTAATCCATGACTCTGAAGACAGTGCAGACAGCTTTATTTTCAAAACAGAAAATGCAATTGAAAATTTAGTGATCTTAATCGCATCAGGAAAACTTTCAACAAATGCTTACAGACTAACACAAATTTATGAAGGTCTCCAGAAACTAAAACTGGACATGTTGGTAGCCTTCATTTTCTCAAAATCCAAACCCTTATTGAAGAGAAATTTCAGATCTTCATCTCCTTCCATCCTTTTATTCGATTTTTATCGTTTAGGATATTATTGTTCAATTATAAACAAGAGATAATGCCATTCTTTTCCATAATCATCCCGCTTTATAATAAAGAAAGGCATATCAAAGCCACTTTAGAAAGTGCACTGGCACAAACTTTTCAGGACTACGAAATTATTGTAGTCAATGATGGCTCTACTGACGGAAGTAAAATTGTAGTTGATAGCATTAAAGATGCTCGAATCAAACTTTTCAATATACAAAATCAAGGTGTGTCTCACGCAAGAAATTACGGCATAAAGAAGGCCAATTCAGAATTACTTGTTTTTTTAGATGCCGATGATCTTTGGAAAACAAATCATTTAGAAAATTTAAAAACGCTATTTATGTCGTTCCCGAACTGCGGTCTTTATGCAGCCGCTTATCTACAAAAAAAAGATAACGTTTATATCCCCTCCATATATAACAAAATCTTAAACACCACATCTTGGATGGGCATCGTGGAAAATTATTTTGAAAGCTGTTTCATAAACAGCATTGCATGGACCTCAGCGGTAATGGTTCCAAAATCAACCTTAGAAATGGTTGGTAATTTTAATGAGAATATCACCCTTGGCGCTGGTGAAGACACTGACTTATGGATTAGGATTGCCTTAAAATATCCTGTGGCTTTTAGCAATAATGCAACAGCAATCTACAATCTGCATTCTGATAATCGCATTTCCAATTCCAACACCAATTTGAGAAGTTTTATCAATTTGGATGTTTATGAGGATGAAGCTAAATCCGATGCTAGCTTGAAGAAATATTTGGACTTGAATAGATTTTCAATTGCGATTCAGTACAAATTGGTCGGTAACCATGAGAAAGCAAAACTATTGATTGGTAAAATCCATGCTACCAATTTAAATACGAAGCAACGTCTTTTACTAAAAATGAATGGAGCAGCTTTGAGAGCGGCACTAAAAGTGAAAAATGAATTTCAAAATTTAGGAATTCCCTTGAGTAGTTTTAGATGATATGAAGTCGTCATAATCTCTGATATACTCGCTCTCATCAAATTCAGTATTTGCCAATACCAAACACACAGCTCCGGAAGAAAAATTTTCAACCTCTCGCCAGATTCCTGTGGGAATATACAAACCTATATTTGGTTTATTGAGCATTATTTTTTGTCGGTTTTTACCATCATCTACAATCACTTCAAAACTCCCACTTAAGGCAATTACAAAAGACTCTTGTTTGAGATGAGAATGACCGCCTCTATAGGCATCACTAGGAATATCATACAAATAATACACACGTTTTATGGCAAATGGAATGCAATCTTTTTCAATAACTGACAAATGACCTCTTGGATCGGCTATTTTAGGAATATCTATTAATTTAGTTTTCATAAATCTCATCAATTTCACCGGACTTGTGCAGTGTTTTATATTTGAAAATCCCCTTCATTCCCATTTTATACTTAGACGGAATTTGATTAAATGTGATATAGTTATGTCGGAATATAAAAAAGACATACTTCATTAACCAAACATAGCTGAAATTGCCGTAAAACCGATGTGCCAAAGCTGACCGTGCGAATAACGCATTATCACTGCCCATTTGTCCTCCAGAATTCTCGTTAGGATGTTGCACAATAATTTTGGCTACATGAATCATCCTTAAACTTTTATCATAGGCATTTCTTAAAAATGCATATTCCGTTTCACCTTTAAATACAGATCCCACCCCAAAATAGTGATTGAAATAAACTTCTTTTTCCTTAAACAATTCTCTTTTAAATGAGATGACCCAGGTGTAAATTTTCTTTAAGGATTTCTTAGTATGAAGACCTTCCGGAAAATAATCGGCAAACAATTGGCCCTGTTCATTAATCGCTTGAAAAGAAATCATTGCCGCTTCCGGATGCTTTAAGTATGCGGCTTCGATTTGCTGTTTTAAATTAGATTGATAAACAATGTCATCATCGCCCATTAAACACACATCAGCAGTTGCATTTCTGATGGCCAGATTACGACTTGTAGGCGAGCCTCTTTCAAAGGAATTGATGACTTTTACATTGGAACGATTTGAAACCAGTAATTTATCTTCATCTGTTTGGTTGACAATGATGATCTCAAAATCACTAATATCATTCAATGCAAATATTGCATCCAAAAAACTCAAATCCACTTTAAACATGGTTGAGATAAGTATTTCCAATGATATCTTCATAAAGCAAGACCTTCTAAAACGTGTTTTATTACTTTTGTTACAAAAGTAATATTTTTATGCGAATATTGTTGGTTGGTGAATATAGCAGACTTCACAATTCTCTTAAAGAAGGTCTTGAGGCTTTAGGGCATGACGTTTCTATAATTGCCAGTGGCGACGGTTTCAAAAATTATCCCGTTGATATTAAGGTTGACCATTCCTTTTATCATCCTGTATTAAAAAAACTTAAAGTTGGCTTCTATAAGCTAACTTCTATAGATTTAGGCGCTTATGAAATTTATCTAAAAGTCCGATTAAATTCTAAAAAATTGAGAGGTTTTGACGTTGTTCAATTAATCAATGAATTTTCTTTAAAAACCAGTCCCGATTTAGAAATCAAGATTATAAAACATCTGTTAAAACATAATAGTAAACTATATCTACTCTCTTGTGGCATTGACTACCAATGTATGCGTTATATGATGGATGGAAAATTCAGTTATAGCGTAATGAGCCCTTATATAAAAAATCCTTCGCTCAAACCTCAATATAAATTTCAGTTGGCATATTTGACGGATGCTTTTAATAAACTTCACGATTTTATTTATGAAAATGCGCAAGGTGTTATTGCGACAGATATGGATTACCACCTTCCTTTGGTGGGCGATAAAGCTTATGTGGGAATGATTCCAAACCCCATCAACACAGATGAAATAGAATATGTCCTGACAGAAATAAAAGAGAAAATTAAAATATTCCACGGCGTTAACACTTCCGCAATCACTAAAAAGGGAAATGACTATTTTACGGAAGCACTCAAAATTATAGTCTCCAAATTTGGAGATCAAGTAGAAGTGACTACAACTCACAGCCTGCCTTATGAGAAATACATAAAAAGTTATGATGACTGCCATATTTTAATGGATCAAGTTTACGCCTATGACCAAGGTTATAACGCTTTGGAAGCCATGGCCAAAGGCAAAGTGGTTTTTACTGGTGCAGAAGCGGAATGGCTAGCTTATTATGGAGTTGAAGAGGATACAATTGCCATTAATTCTTTGCCTGACGTTAATTATTTAGTTCAAAAGCTGAGTTGGCTCATTGAACATCCCGAAAACATAGTGGAAATATCAAAACGTGCAAGAGCTTTTGTTGAAAGCAACCATGATTATAAAGACATTGCGCAAACATATGTCAAAATCTGGAATGAAAATTAACAAAATAAAAAAAGTAACCAAAATCACAATTCCATTTTTTTAAAGACATATCAAGTATTACCTCACTTTCATAGGTTTTATTCTTCAGAAGGTTTTGTTCCTTTACTGTCATTCTTTTAGTTTTCCAAAAAGAGAATTTCTAAACACCACCAATATCAAGACCATGTACACCAAATAATTGACAAAATGGGCCATAGTTGCACCTATAACACCGTATCTATCAATCAAGTAAATACTGGCAACATATAAGGTTGCAAATGACAGCGCTTCTGTAATGAGATAGTGCCAAATCATTCTTTTTGCCAAGAGTTGCGTAGCAATGATAACTGAAACAACTTTAATAAAATCTCCGATAAGTTGCCAAAAAAACAGACCCTCAACAGGTGCAAACTCTTTTGAAAATACTACTTCGATAATAATATGTCTTAAAAAATAGATGGCTATTAACAGCAATGCAAACACGGGTAGGATAGTTTTGAAAAGTCCCAAAATCTCATGTCTAAACTCCTTGCTTGTTTGTATTTCAGAAAAGCGTGGCAACACATATAAGGTAAGTAATGACGTAACAAACATTAAATAATACCTTGACAAACGGTTCATGGCTTCCCAATACCCTGCATCAACTAGAGCTTGCGTATCGATGATATGGTTTCTGATAGATAACATCACCAGAGGTGCCGTCAAGGCCGTAAAAAGCGACATCATAGAAAATGACCCGAGCTTTTTGACTTTGTTTATATCAAACAATCTAAATTTGATGAGTGAAAAGAAGGCTACCGATTTAGAAATAGATGCCAACGTAATAAAAAACAATACTACTTCAGAAAGTACAACAGCCAATAACGCTCCTTGGATATGATGGTTATAAATTAGAAAAATAGTCAATAGGGTTCCAAAAATGTGTCCTAGAATTTGGATGGCCACAAGACGTCTAAAATTGGAAAGACCATTTAGAAAAGCAAGAATAACAGAATTAATTGCATAAAAAGGTAACACAGCCGAAATTATTCTAATGAGATAGGCATAATTATCCCCTTCAATAAATACAAAACGATTGATCATATCAGCTCCAAAGAAACAAAATATAGACAACACTATGGTTGAAGCCAACACACAGTAAGATACCGTTGACAAGGTTTGTGAAAGTTTGAGAGTGTCTTTTTTAAATTCGGCAACATATTTAACTACACCGTTATAAAAGCCAAGATTTGAAAATGATTGGAGAGTAGAAAAGAAATCCCTCAGATTCCCAACAAATGCAAGTCCTGAAGGACCGATGTAGAGTGCGATGAATTTTGAAGTAACAAACCCAGCAACTATACGAGTCATTACAGATACTGAATTTAACGAAGCTATTTTAATTAGTAGATTATTATTGATATAGTCCTTAATTTTTTTCATGGAGTCATTTAGAAAAATTAGCCTTCATTATGTTCCTGCAATACCCCAAAAAGCGAACTTCCAAATATCAACAAAATAATGCCGTAATGCATTACATAACTTACAAAGTGTCCCATCACCGCACCTTCAACTCCAAAAACGTCAATTAAATAGACACTGGATAAATACATAACGACCACCAAAAATGTTTCAATAATAATAAATTGGGTAAACATTTTTTTAGCGATAAATTGATAGGCAATAACTATGGAAAGTACCTTTACAAAATCTCCTAAAAGTTGCCATAAAAAGAGCTCTTCAGTAGGCTGAAAATCCTCGGAAAATATTAGAGGGACCAAAACTGAGCGCAATAAATATATGATAACCAATCCTATCCCAAAAATGGGCATGGTTGACTTATAAAAACTGAAGACTTCTTTCCTGAATTCTTTTTTGCTCTCAATCTCACTAAATCTTGGTAAAAAATATAAGGCCATTAATGAATTGATAAACATCAGGTAGTAATCTGAAATCCGCTGCATAGCTTCCCAATGTCCAGCTTCTTTTATGCCAACTTCAGCAATGATATAGTTCCTGATCATAATGGAAACCATAGGGATGGCAATAGCAGTCACCAACGCCATGACAGCATAGGGTGCAAATTTTTTAAGGACACTAAAACTTACATTGGATATTTTTACTGAGGAGACCAAGCTACGTTGATTGACAAACCCCACAAAAGTAACCAGTAAAATGAGCGACGGTGCAATTACTGCAGCTACCAAGGCGCCATCGATATTGTTTTGATAAATTAAAAGCAATGTTATCAAGAGCCCTAAAACTTGACCAATGATACTAATGATGAGTAAAATTTTATACTTTTCAAACCCATTCATAATTGCAAAACTGAACATGTTTAAAGCATAGAAAGGCAGTGCCAGAGCCATAATTTTAATAACATAGGCATATTTATAATTGGCAGAAAACAAGAATTGATTAATGGTTTCAGCATTGTAATAACTCACAAACGCAACTAGAATGGTTGATAAAAACCCTATATAAAAGGCCGAAGATAAGGTTTGACTTAATTTAAAGGTATCATTCTTAACCTCTGCTATGGACTTGACCAATCCATCATAGAAACCCGTAATTGAAAAGGTATGCACAGCGCTCAAGAAATTCCGCAAGTTTCCAATAAGGGCCATGCCTTCAACACCAATAAACACAGCTATGGCCTTAGATGTCAAAATGCCGGCCATAATCTTTATGATAATGGTTGCAGTATTGAGATTGGCAACCCTAAACAAGACATGATCATTGATATAGCTATTAAATTTATTCATTAATAGACGTTTAAAATTTCAACAACCCTATAGACTTCATCTTCAGTCATAACCGGACTTATCGGAATGCTGATAATGGTGTCATGTATTTTTTCAGTAAGCGGAAATGTGTGATGCCTGAAGTTCTCCAGGGCTTTTTGATGGTGTGGCGCAATTGGATAATGTATTAAGTGCCCAATATCATGAGACTGCAGGTAGGCCACAAAACCAGAACGATCAGCAACCCGAATTGTAAATACATGAAACACATGGTCCTTGGCACCGCTATAAAACGGTAATGCTATTTTATCATTGCTAATCTCCTGAAGATAACGTTTGGCGATGCTTTGACGTTTAGCATTGTCTGCATCTAGACATTTCAATTTGATATTTAAAAATGCAGCCTGAAGTTCATCTAACCTACTATTAACGCCTATAATCTCATTAACATATTTTTTGGAGCTGCCATAATTACGCATCAGTTTAAGCGTTTCTGCCAAATCTTTATCGTTGGTCGTGACCGCTCCAGCATCGCCCAAAGCACCCAAATTTTTACTCGGATAAAAACTAAATGCTGCAGCATGTCCTAAATTTCCTGCTTTTTTGAGTTTGGGATTTGGAATTTTTAAATTGGAATTTTCAACTGCACCGTGCGCCTGGGCTGCATCTTCTATCACCAATAACCTGTGTGACGCCGCGATGGCATTAATGGCATTCATATTGGCTAACTGACCATAGAGATGCACTACCAATAGTGCCTTGGTGTTTTTGGTAATGTGCTTTTCAATCTCTTCTGGAGATATGTTGTAAGTCTCCAAATCAGGTTCTACCAAAACTGGCTGCAATCCTGCATTAATAATAGACAAAATGGAAGCTATATAGGTGTTGGCAGGAACGAGCACCTCATCCTTAGGTCGTAATTTGCCCAGATGTATGTAGCCTTTAAATATCAAAGTGAGTGCGTCTAAGCCGTTTGCAGTCCCAATGCAATACTCAGTGCCGCAATAGGTGGCAAAATCAGTTTCAAACCGCTCTACTTCGCTCCCCAGAATATAATGTCCAGAATCCATAAAATGCTTGAACTTATTTTGAAAATCATTTTCAAAACGCGCATTGATTTTATGTAGATCCAGAAACTTTATCATTTCAGAATGGTATGTAATTCTTTATGGTTTTTTATTTCAATTTTATAAAAATCCTGCGTCATTGTTCTCGCTCCAAACCCTTCTTTCCAAAATTGAAGTCCCTCATTAATATTTTTTCCATTATTTTCATTGGAAGTGCCAAAATCAAAATAGCGTTTTTCAGCATACACTTCATTGATCAAATAATCATGCAACGCATCTAAACTCCCTAAGTTGTTTTTATCACCGTTTCCTGATATATATTGACAGTGCGCCACATTTTTCGTTTCGAAAATTGTAGCACCCGCAACAATCTGCTGCCCTTGGTAGACGTTGAATTGTTTTATGTTTTGAGGGAATTTTTCCTTCAGCCACAAAATTTCTTCAAGGGAATGCACTGGTTCTGCATTGTGTTTTATGCTCAAGTTAATTTTCAGAATCGTATTCCAAAATGCTTTAAAATCATCATCGTTTACAATACGCAATTCATGCTTTTGGGCACGTTTAATGCCTTCGCGCCTGCTGCCTGAAAATTTTATTTGATGCTGGTTGTCAATAACTGAAAGGGTGTCTCTTCTTACTAATTGAGCGTTTAGAATAAAATTCAAATAATGAACTTCTTCCGAAGGAATTCGATGATATATTGCCGGAATTTCCTTGAGATAAAGTGTCGTTATTTTATGCTCCTCTAAAAATTTTAAAAGCACTTCAAAACTATGCAATACGGTTTCAAATTTAACATCCTTTAACAGTAAGAGTCCGCCATAAGTTAGGCCTTGGTGCGAGTGGAGCTCATCTTCTACCCTATTGGCAGGCAATAAGCCCACCAACTTTCCTTTTTTAAAGACCATTAATGAAAAATCTTCAAACCGATCTTGATGGTACTCCATAAAATCACGCTGAAATAAAAACGTAGCATTTTTGGAATGAGTTACAAAGGTATTCCAAGCGGACTTGAATTTGGGTTGATATATTTCAATGGAATACGCTTTCAAGGTCAACGCAGGTTATAAAAATTTTTGATTCAAATTGGCTTCCAAATTACAATAATTTTAGTGAAGGTATTAAAATTGCCTACATTTAATAGAGGCTAATTACATTTCGTAATTCTCATGCGTCGTCAGAAACAAAAAAAAGGAACTCCAAACGGAATTCCTTTTTATATAACTATTTAAGATCGATCGAATTAATTCGCTTTACCTCTCTTACGTTCCGTTTCTGTCAACAAAATTTTACGCAAACGCAAAAAGTGAGGAGTTACCTCAACATATTCGTCCTTTTGGATGTACTCCAATGCCTCCTCTAATGAGAATTTTACCGCTGGAATGATGCGTGCCTTATCATCTGCACCTGAAGAACGTACGTTGCTCATCTTTTTGGTTTTGGTAACGTTAACCGCCATATCATCGCCACGAGAGTTTTCTCCAATAACCTGACCTTCATAAATATCTTCTCCCGGATCAACAAAAAACTTGCCTCTATCCTGTAATTTATCAATAGAATATGGAATTGCCTGACCTTTTTCCATAGATACCAAAGAACCATTCTGACGTTCTGGAATACCACCTTTCATTGGTTGGTATTCTTTAAAACGATGCGTCATAATTGCTTCACCAGCAGTAGCGGTCAACAAGTTGTTTCTTAAACCGATAATTCCTCTTGAAGGAATCATGAATTTACAGATCATACGCTCGCCTTTGGCTTCCATACTCAACATTTCACCTTTACGAATAGAGACCATTTCAATGGCTTTACCTGAAACAGCTTCTGGTAAATCAATAGTCATTTCCTCAATTGGCTCACATTTTACACCATCAATTTCCTTAATGATTACTTGCGGCTGACCAATTTGAAGTTCATAACCTTCACGACGCATAGTTTCAATCAATACCGATAAATGCAAGACACCACGGCCAAAGACCATAAATTTATCTGCACTATCCGTTTCTTGCATGCGCAACGCTAAATTCTTTTCAAGTTCTCTAAGCAAACGATCTTTAATATGTCGGGAGGTTACAAACTTTCCATCTTTACCAAAAAACGGAGAATCATTGATGGTAAACAACATACTCATGGTAGGCTCATCAATAGAAATGGTTTTCAACCCTTCTGGATTTTCAAAATCAGCAACGGTATCACCAATCTCAAAGCCTTCCAATCCAACTAAAGCACATATGTCTCCAGTTTGTACCTCATCAACTTTTCTACGGCCCATACCTTCAAAAATATGCAGCTCTTTAATTTTAGATTTCACGATTTTTCCATCGCGCTTCACCAAAGAGATATTCATGCCTGTTTTTAAAATACCGCGTTGTAAGCGTCCAATTGCAATTCTCCCAGTAAATGATGAGAAATCTAAAGACGTAATCAACATTTGGGTAGTCCCTTCTTCAATTTTTGGATCGGGAATATGCTCAATAACCATATCTAATAATGGTTCAAGAGAATCTGTTGGATGTTTCCAATCTGTACTCATCCAATTGTGCTTTGCAGAACCGTATACGGTTGGAAAATCCAACTGCCACTCTTCAGCACCAAGTTCAAACATCAAATCAAAAACAGCCTCATGTACTTCCTCTGGTGTACAGTTTTCTTTGTCAACTTTATTAATTACCACACATGGTTTCAATCCTAAATCAAGAGCTTTTTGAAGTACAAAGCGCGTTTGCGGCATTGGACCTTCAAAAGCATCTACCAAAAGCAATACGCCATCAGCCATATTCAATACACGCTCAACTTCACCGCCAAAATCCGCGTGACCAGGAGTATCGATAACATTAATTTTTGTATCCTTATAAATTACGGAAACGTTTTTAGAAGTAATTGTAATACCTCTTTCACGCTCTAAATCGTTATTATCCAGAATTAAATCGCCAGTATTTTCGTTTTCACGAAACAACTGACAGTGGTACATAATTTTGTCAACTAGGGTTGTTTTACCGTGGTCAACGTGTGCAATAATTGCAATGTTTTTTATTTTTGCCATATATATGGTGCCTTTTTTTAAGCGCGCAAATGTACGATAATTTTTTTTTACAAGTTGTTAAGAAGGCGTCTGATTTTGATTTTTTTTTGAAAGCGCACTATTTAAGTTGCTTAAAAAGAGGCTTTTTACTTTATTGGAGCGCATAATTTTTAGTCCCTCAACTCTCGAAAAGAAGCTAGATCGTAGATGTTGGAAAAGAAGCTAGATCCTAGATGAGAGACTTGAGACAACGGTTCTAAAATCATAATGAGAATTTTGTCTTCCAATTCAAAATATTTAGCCCAAACACGTTACATATTTATTTTACCAATCGAATATGCAATGATTTTTCCGACAGTGCCGTCATTATTAAAATTAACAATAGCAACGCTTCGGGAGTGCGTTAGAATTTCAGGTTGGATTGAATGCCTTTATCTGTAAACCTCATTGCAAGATTTCAAAATTCATCCATAAAGTAGTTCTGAATGTTATATGTGAATTCCCTATTTGACAGACACAACATCACGCAATATTTTCCGTAACTTTGCATTTTTAAAACACCCAACAAATGACTCTCAACGACGTTCCTAAATTAAAACATACTAACGCCAATAATTTCTTTCTACTTTGCGGCCCTTGTGCCATTGAAGGTGAAGAAATGGCCTTACGCATTGCAGAAAAAGTATTAAAGATTACCGATAATTTAAAAATTCCTTATGTTTTTAAAGGGAGTTTTAAAAAGGCAAACCGAAGTAGAATTGATAGTTTTACAGGTATTGGTGATGAAAAAGCATTGAAAATACTGCGTAAAGTTTCTGAGACTTTTGACATCCCAACGGTAACCGATATCCATGAAATTTCTGATGCAAAAATGGCTGCGGAATATGTTGATGTTTTGCAGATTCCGGCATTCTTGGTGCGGCAAACTGATTTAGTCGTAGCTGCTGCCGAAACCGGAAAAATAGTCAATCTCAAAAAAGGACAATTTATGAGTCCGGAAGCCATGAAACACGCCGTTCAAAAAGTGAAAGATGCAGGCAATGACAAGGCATGGATTACCGATAGAGGCACGATGTTTGGCTATCAGGATATGATTGTTGATTTTAGAGGCATCCCTACCATGCGCCAATATGCACCGACCATTTTGGATGTTACGCATTCTCTGCAACAGCCAAACCAAACCATTGGAGTTACAGGCGGCAGACCAGATATGATTGAAACCATTGCCAGAGCTGGTGTGGTCAACAACGTGGATGGCCTATTTATCGAAACCCATTTTGACCCAGCAAATGCCAAAAGTGATGGCGCCAATATGCTTCACCTCGATAATTTAGAAAAATTGTTGACTAATTTGGTGGCGATCAGAAAAACAGTCAATAGTTTATAGTGATCAGTAGTCCCGCCTTCGCAAAAGCTGCGGAAGGGCAAGCAGGGGTCAGTAATAAAATAAATAATAGCATTAGATAATATCACGTTTTGGATATAGAAATTAGACAAGCAACCTTAGACGATTTACCGGAAATCACCTCCATCTTTAGAGACACTATCCGTACCGTAAACAGCAAGCATTATTCTGAAAAGCAAATTCAAGTTTGGTCTTCTGGTGCTGACGACATTGACAAATGGCAAGAGCGCATTGAAAAGTTTTATTTTCTTGTGGCAGAAGCGAAGCAGCAAATTGTGGGCTTCTCTTATCTTACAAACGGAAATAAAATGGATGGGTTGTACGTACATAAAAATTTCCAGAGACGAACCGTTGGGTCAAAACTGCTTCGCATTATGGAATCGAGAGTATCTGTCAACGGCTTTGATGTTCTGAAGTGTGACGCGACCATTACGGCTTTTGATTTTTTTGATTCCCACTATTATGAAGTGGAGAAAAAACATAAAAAGAATTTTAAAGGTTTAGCTTTTGAACACTACCTAATGTACAGGGAACTTTAATATTTTATTTCAGGATTTAAAATCCGGGTATGCCAAAAATCGAGTTAAACACTTTCATCACTGCAAATAAAACGTTGGTTTTTGATTTAGCCCGTAGCATTGATCTTCACAAAATTTCAACCCAAAATACTAAGGAAACAGCAATTGCTGGAAAAACCCACGGACTGATAGATTTAAATGAATCTGTGACCTGGTATGCCAAACATTTTGGAGTGTATCACACGCTGACATCAAAAATTACAGCATTCAATCCACCATATTATTTTGTTGATGAAATGGCGTCTGGTATTTTCAAAAGTTTTAAGCACGAGCATCATTTTAAAGATTTAGACGGTGGCACATTAATGACTGATGTTTTTGAATATGAATCGCCTTACGGGGTTTTGGGCAGATTAGCTGATCACCTTTATCTTCAAAAATATATGACCAAGTTCCTTAGAGAGCGCAATCAAATCATAAAGGAATTTGCGGAATCTGATAAATGGAAAAAAGTGATCCCAACAACTAATAAAACTTATGCTCCCTAAACTTATAGGCCTGCTTTACCATTTCTATAACAACCACATCATCAATTTCATCTAAGGTTTTATAGCGCAATGATTTCATGCGTTTTCGTTTATCAGTAACTAACAATTCTGTATATGTTGTAAAACGCGCCGCATTCCAAAATACCAAATCCACATAGCCTTTGGTTTGGTTGATATAGCAAATAGGACGCTTATCTATATAAAAGAATGGCAAACTCCATTTAAATAATAACTCAGTATCAGGAACAGTCACCTCAATCAGCATTTGTAAATGCATCATGATGGAACGATATGGTTCTGATTGCTTTAGGATGTAGGCTTCTGCTGGTTTCAAGGTTTTTTAGTTTCTGGTTTCTGTTGTTTCTAGTTTCTAGTTTCTAGTTTCTAGTTTCTAGTTTCTAGTTTCTAGTTTCTAAAGTTTATCGTTTTAAATAGTAGAAAATAGGAATGGTAAGAAATTTTTGAAATTTTAATCAGAAAGAACGTGACTTTGATTTTGGATAAAAAAATCATTAGAGGCATCCAAAATGTACCCTAAACTATAGCTGTCAAGAATGCTATGACCTTCTTTTTGCAGAATCTCCAGCTTCACATCCTTGTTATATTTTTTCAACTCAAAAAACATTTCTTCCGCTTGTTCAACTGAAATGACTTCATCGTTTTTACCGTGAAAAATAAGTAACGGTTTCTTATAATCTTGTGCATAATGTATTGGAGAAATCTCGTTTAAATATTTAGCCTTCTTTGATCCAAGTGCAAAATTCCAAAATTCATAAGCAAAATAGTTATCTTCTTTTTTCTGGGTCTTCAACCAAGCTTTAATATCTGAAGGAGCAGAAACCGCAACTCCCTTTGCATAAAGGTCTGGATACTTCAGTAAACTCATATAAACCGCATATCCACCATAACTGTGTCCAAAAATAAATGTGCTGTTAGCGTCTAAGTTATATTTTTCTATAGCAAAATTAGTTGCATCAGCAATATCGTTAATCATTACTTCATCAATACTATTGACACCAGATAAAACGTGTTCTTTACCAAAACCTGTTGAACCTCTAAAATTCACCCTAAGCGTTGCATAACCTCTATTCGAAAAATAATGAGCATAACTATCTAATTCCCAATAATCTCTTGCCCAAGGACCTCCATGGGGAATAACTACCAGCGGAATTGGTTCACTATTAGAATAGTGTATTGGCAAAGTTACATAACAAGGAATCCTAAAATCGTCTCTTGCTTTGGCAATTACAATTTTTGTTTTAGATAATTTGTAATTATTGAGCTCTTCATTAAAATAAAACATCACGTAATAGGCATCTTCCTTAACTTTATAAACTCCAATATTTCCTGCATTTGTATCACTCCATTGATGGATCAGTAATCTGTCGCCATTTGAATCAGAACCAATGATATCATTAATATAATCTGGATTGTTTTTTATTCAAAGAGGCATGATAGCTGCTCATTTTTGGGGAGAACCATTTAAAATAAGGAGCAATACTTTCAAATCTAATTCCAGCCAAATCTCCATTTGAAAAATCATAAATAAAGGAAATATCTCTTCCATGAGGATCATTCACATCACAATTTGGATCTTCAACCAGAATATCAACAACTTTTTCTTTTGCTAAATCATAAGAAATAAGTTGTCTTTTATCTGAATTTAAATTAGTTGTTATATAGATTATATCTTCTTCTAAACCAAATCCCTCAAAGTTTACGTTCTGACTCAAATAAGACGTAGCATCTATTTTTAATGGAATATCTTGATTATCCATTTTCAGATAAAATTGCTCCCATTTGTTGTTTTTAGAGCTCCTAACTAGATAATCATATCCAGTGTCATTATATCGAATACCTAGTCTTATATTGCCCTCACTATCTAAGATCCATCTGTGTATCTTTTCGTATTTTTCCGTCAATGTACGGTTATTTTTTGACCTGTAAAAATATTTACCCTCTTTATACTACAATACCCACTGTAGTCATAGGTTTGTATTAAAATTTCATTTTTATTGCTATGCAACAAATTGACCACGCCATTAACTCTTATATTTTCGTGTAATTTATATAAATCTCTTGTCAATTGATCTGCCATCCTATCAACAATAAGCGTTGCATTTGTACCATCAATATCGATCGCAAAAATTTCTCCTAAAGATTCATAAATTAAACGTTTGGAAGATAGCCAATAGACATTCTGAATTGCTGTATGTCCAACTGGAATTCGTTTAAAAAGTGAATAACTGTCAATATCTATAACTACAATGTCAATTTCAATATTGTTTTCAACTACTTCTACAAAATATTTTCCGTCAGGAGATATAGAAAAATTATTCTGGGTGGGTTTCTTAAATAATATCTCAGGCGGCACATTTGTACTCAAAGAGTCTTGAGCGTTTACATTACAAAAAACTAAAAAACTAGAAGAATAAAAAGCGGTGTTGGTTTCATAAGCGTTTAGGGCTCAGGGTGAATTATTGAAATAATATCAAATCTAAGTTTTAATTTGTATAAACAAAATAAATATATTAGCTTTGTATTTCAAAGTACTTTACTATGGAATCGAAAGACTATCTAAAAGACATCAGCGAGATTAAAAATATGATGAATAAGTCGTCACGGTTTATTTCGTTAAGCGGATTGTCTGGTATACTCGCTGGTATTTATGCACTAGTAGGTGCCTTTATAGCTCATAATATTATTCAAGAGATTAAGATTATAGAAAATCCTTTAAAACGATTTTTTGTAATCTTTGATACGGTCACTACGCTATTTGTCGTTGCGGTGTCAGTGATTTTACTTTCCATCTTTACGGGAATAGTTCTTACTGTAAGAAAAGCTAAAAAAAATAATGCACGTATTTGGGATGGTTCATCCAAACGGCTCGTCATCAATTTCTTAATACCACTTGTTACTGGGGGTTTATTTTGCCTCGTTTTAATTGATAAAGCAGTGTTCGGTTTAATTGCGCCGGCAACACTGATCTTCTATGGATTGGGTTGTATCAATGCCAGTAAATATACTTTGGGCGACATTAGATATTTAGGATTGATCAATGTTGCTTTAGGGCTCGTCGCTACCCAGTTTGTCGGTTATGGCTTGTACTTTTGGGCCTTAGGTTTTGGCGTTATGCATATTGTTTATGGAGCCGTGATGCATTTTAAGTATGACAGAATTAAGTGAACAGTGTCCACTAGCAGTTGACAATAACACAAGAATAAATTGACCTTTAAAATATGAAATCCTTGCCTTCGCAGGAAGTACTATGAGCATCATCAACAACATAAATAAAGTATTCGATCACAGAATCCGTTTAGGAATCATGTCTGTGTTGATGGTCAATGAATATGCCGATTTTAATACTTTAAAAGAACTTTTGGAAGTCACCGATGGTAATTTGGCAAGCCACGCAAAAGCATTGGAGGCCGCAGCATATATTAAAGTAGAGAAACAATTTATAGGAAGAAAACCCAACACACGTTATAGTACCACTAAACTAGGCGAAGCTGAATTTAAGAAACATATTGAAGCGCTTGAAAAACTAATCAATAAAACATAGTCTCCTCTATTACACTAACAACAAACATTTTTTTTATCAATCAACTTTGAAATACAAAGTACTTTAAACTTTAACTCATGGAACACACTGAAAAACAATCTCCACAGCCCAACAAATTTAGCAATTGGCTAAAAACATCCATTACCGCAAGAATGATCATGGTAGGTTTCTTGATACTCATTTTATTGATTCCTCTTTCCTATATAAATAGCTTGATTACCGAGCGCTCGTTCAGACAACAAGATGTGGTCAATGAAATCAATGACAAATGGGGAAACAACGTCCTCTTATACGGACCCATTTTAAAATTGCCGTATAACACCTATTCTCAAACCTCAACCTTTAACGAAAAGACCAAAACCTATCTCAAGGAAACACAAACCCATATCAATTACGCCTACATTTTTCCCGAAAGTCTGGATGCTGATGTCACTGTGAATTCCAAAACTTTAAATCGTGGCAACTTTGAATCGGCCGTATTTACAACCAATATGGCGTTCAAGGGGCATTTCATACCTACAGATTTGGCTGACAAAGGCATTAAAACAGACGCTATCATTTGGGATAAAGCAAGTGTGATTTTTAAGACTTCCAATTTGAAAGGCATCAAAAGCGAATTGATTTTAAAATTGAATGATAACAGCTACACTTTCCAGACCAATTATAGCGATGACCAACAGTCTAACGATGGACATTTGGACACCTTGGAATCTGGTTTTCTCAAAATCGACGACGCTCAAAATCAAGGAAACTCAGAATTCAGCATGGCAATGTCTTTCAACGGAAGCAAGCAAATCGAGCTGATTCCCGTTGGGAAAACCACCACCATGAGCATGGCTTCCAATTGGCCAGACCCAAGTTTTATCGGCAATTATCTGCCAAATGACGAATCAAAAACCATTAGTAAAGATGGCTTTGAGGCCCATTGGAGCGTGCTCCACATCAACCGGGCATTCTCGCAACAGCATTTGAACAAAATTCCGAATCTTAACGAGTTTGCTTTCGGAACAAAATTCATGGTCATGGTCGATGAATACCAAAAAAGTGAACGCTCCGCCAAATATGGCTTTCTCGTCATTGGGCTTACCTTTCTCATTTTCTTTTTGATGCAAACCATGAGCAAAATTAACATTCACCCGTTTCAATATCTGATGATTGGCATTGCCCTGACCATGTTTTACACTTTATTGGTGTCCATTTCTGAGCACAGTAACTTCCTAAAAGCCTACCTCATCGCCGGCATTTCGGTCATTACTTTAATTGCGCTCTATTCAAAATCAATCCTGACAAACTGGAAGTTCCCAATGTTTATTGGCGCATCGCTGACTGCATTGTACACCTTTATCTATGTCATTATCCAGTTGGAAAACTACGCGTTGCTAGTGGGCAGTATCGGTCTGTTTCTCATTTTGGCCATAGTGATGTTTATATCACGAAAAATTGATTGGAATAACGGATGATTGATACCCATAATAATGTGGGTGTTACCCTGCACTTGCTTTCCGGCAAGAGCAGGGTCGCGCTTTCACCGTACTTCTTAATACTATCCACATGAAATTCAAATTCACTACAGTTTACTTTCTCAGCTTCATCCTGCTACTGCTGACCGAAATCTTGATTGCAACATTCTTGGTCACAGGATTTATCCGGCATACGTTCGGTGATTTTTTAGTGGTGATTTTAATCTACTGTTTCTTAAAAAGTTTTTTGGATACAAAACCAATATACCTTGCTTTAGCTGTGTTGGCATTCTCATTTCTGATTGAGTTTTTGCAACTATTCCAACTTTTGAAACTTTTAAATCTTGAAAACAATCACATGGCAAAACTTATTTTGGGCAGCACATTTCACGTCTCAGATTTAATCGCATACACGCTCGGAATTCTATTTATATTAATTGTCGAATCAAATTATACTAAGCATGCAAGCACTTAAAACACTGCTCTTCAATCGGTTTAAAATTGTAGTTATGTTAATAACTTCAATGGCGTTGAGCATCATTATTTTGGCTCTCCGCATGAAGCTTAACCACTCCTTCTTTTTCCTGTTTCTGATTTGGAATTTGATTTTGGCACTGATTCCGTATCTTATTACTACCTATCTCAGCAGTAAAGCGCACATCAACAAATGGATACTTGGTTTCGGGTTTTGTGTTTGGTTACTCTTTCTGCCCAACGCACCTTATATTCTGACAGATTTGTTACATCTCAATGCCCTTGAAAGCCGATGTATATGGTTAGATGTTTTGGTGATTACCTCATTTGCCTGTAACGGAATTTTACTTTTTTACCTTTCGATTTTTGATATGGAAGTCCTTTTGAAACGCGTGCTGAACGACAGAATTTTGAAATATGTCCTACTGTCATTATTCCCATTAACGAGTTTCGGGATGTATTTGGGACGATTTTTACGCTATAATTCGTGGGAAATTCTGCAAAACCCATTCGCTTTGTTTGCAGATATTTTTGATATTTTAGTACATCCAACAGATCATTTACAAGCTTGGGTATTCACCTTGACATTTGCAGCATTTTTAGGTGTTGGTTATTGGATCTTTAAAGGATTTAATACTGTCGAAAACTAATAGTATCTACAAAAAATTTTGTAGTCGTCTTCTACCCTATTGAGTTCCAGCTTTTAATATATCATCCTCTAAATCTTTATCATTCAATGAATATTCTCTATTTTAGATCCACATTAACTTAAATAGTCCACATGAAAAAAATCACTTTGTATTCATTTTTAATGCTATTGGTATTTTTCTCCTGTAAAGAGGAAGAAGAAAAAAAAGCACAACTACTTACCATGGGCCAATTAACCATCTCCAAAGAGCAACCCTCGCCAGGCGATGAAATCGAGCTAATTTATAACAGTAAAGACGAAGTCGAGGCTTTTTACGCCTATATGGTAGACGACAAAAATTATCCTCTCGACATTGACTTTTCAGAAAAGGATGGCGAACAAAAAGGGTCTATAAAGATTCCAGATTCAGCCGTTGCTCTTGCATTTATCATAAAAGCTGATGACAAATTCGATGACAACAATAAAAAAGGCTATTTGCTACCTTTATATACTAAAGATGGTAAGCAAATAAAAGGTAGTAATGCCGCCACCTCTTATTACGCATTGGGAAATGGTAGCGATTATGGCATCAAAATGGATGAAAAAGTCGCTTTTGAAGCAATTAAAACGGATATGACTGCGCATCCTGAACTTCAATCGGATTGGAATAATTCCTATCTACAAATGGCATTCAGGAATAACAAAGAAGAAGGTAAAAAACTCATTGATGCCTATGCTACTTCTATGGAGAAAAAAAATGATGTTTCTGAAAAAGAGTACACCTCCATGATGCAATTTTATAACATGACCGGAGAGCAAACCAAATATGATTCAATAAAGAACGTAGCCCTTGAGAAATTCCCAAACGGGAATACTGCTAATTATGAAATGGTAGAGCTGTTTCAGAAAGAAACCGATTTAGAAAAGAAAGCGGATATCTTCAAGAATTATGCTGATGCGAACTCAAAACTAGGAAACATAGGGAATTATATGGCTGGCACTTTGACCAGAACATATTATCAACAAAAGGACATGGACAATTTTGAGAAATATGTTTCCATGATTGATGATAAGTCCAGTAGAGCTTCAACCTATAACAACTTGGCTTGGCCAATGGCAGAAAGTGGTGAAAACTTAGATCAGGCCGCAAAAATGTCTAAAACATCTCTTGATCTCATCACTTCTCTAGAAAAAAATCCGGAAGACAAGCCAGATTATTATACGAAAAGACAATACGAAAAAAGTCTCAAATCTTCATACAACATGTATGCAGATACCTATGCTTTGATTTTATTCAAACAAGGCAAGGTGAAGGAAGCTATCACCTATCAGGAAAAAGCACAGGATCCAAAAGCACAAGACCCTGCTATGAACGCGCGCTATATCGAGTATTTAATGGCAGACAAACAATATGCAAAAGCTGCAGATAAAGCCGAAAATTTAATAAAGCTTGGTAATGGCAATACAAAAATAAAAGAGGCTTACAAAACAGCCTATCTTAAAGAACATCCGTCAGCAAAAGATGCGGATCAGAAATTGGCGGCTTTTGATGAAGAGGCTTATAAAAAACAAGTAGCGGAAATCAAAAAAACGATGCTCGATGAAGAAGCGCCAACATTCACATTGAAAGACACAAAAGGTAAGGACGTTTCTTTAGAAGCGCTGAAAGGAAAAACGGTGATCTTGGATTTTTGGGCAACCTGGTGTGGCCCTTGTATCGCATCGTTCCCTGGGATGCAAGAAGTGGTTACTAAATACAAAGACGATGACAAAGTAGTTTTATTGTTTGTAGATACTTTTGAAAGAGACAAGAATAGAGAAAAAATGGTCGTAGATTTTATTAAAGAGAACGATTATGATTTTCATGTGGTCTATGACAATGAAATTGAGGGCAGCAATAACTTTGAAGTGGCTGAAAAATATGATATTTCAGGAATTCCAACCAAAGTTATCATTGGACCAGATGGACGAATGAAATTCAAATCTGTTGGCTATAATGGCTCTAATGAAAAACTGGTTAAAGAAATGGATATTATGATTGACATTTTGAAACCATAAGCAAAATAAAACATTTAAGAAAAAAGCCTGAAATTCAATTTTCAGGCTTTTTGTATATTTCACAGCTACCTCACAGATCTTTATTCATATTATGAATCAGATCAGTATTAATTTTTGAAACCTATTTCCATCGTTTGACAACTGGAAACCAATAGCATCAAAAGATTTAGTATAGTTTCCATTGGCTATATTTTTTTTGGTTATAATTCATAAGAAATTAATCAGAATCCCTTTCTTCTTCTCTTCATTGTTATTTCAGTAGAAATCACACCAAACAACAAATGGAAGCTTAAGTATCTAATAATTCAATAGGCTTTTTATCTAAATGTTGCATGTAATCTCCAGAAATAAATCTGTATCAAAAATAGCTATCGTAAAAAATGATCAGTAAAATCCAAATCTAAAAATAAAAAATAATTTCTCTATGGATTTCGATTTAAAACATAGTGTATCTTTAAGTACTCTGAAAATCAATATCATATGAAAAATTTATTAGTTTCTTCGCTATTTATAGTAAGCCTAATTTTAAATGGTTTTAGCCAAAATGATTCCCCTACAACAATTACTTGGGATACTTGGGGTGTACCGCATATTAAAGCGGACAATTTGGAAGATTTGTTTTTTGCTCAAGGATGGGCAGAAATGCATAACCATGCAAATCACATCATAGAGCTTTTCGGGGTTTCTAGAGGACGCGGAGCAGAGTATTGGGGCAAGGACAAGTTGATAGATGATATGTTGATCCATACATTGGGCTTTTCTGAACTGGCCGATGCCTGGGAAAATACCCAAGACCCCATCACCAAAAAAATCTACGATTCCTTCGTGAGTGGACTTAATGCCTATGCAGAGGCGCACCCAGAGGCAATTGACGAAGCAAATAAAAAATTACTTCCCCTTACTTCCAAAGATGCCAAGATGCACAGCATGTACATCGTTTTTACAAGATTTATAGGGGGTGGAGATTTGGGTCGTGTGCAAGATTGGCCAGACATGGGATCAAACGCTTATGCCATAGGTCCATCTAAGTCAGCATCTGGCAACGCGATGTTGGTCCAAAACCCTCATCTACCATGGTTTGGCGAATTTCTGTTCTTTGAATCTCATTTCAATTTAAATGGTAAGTATATGTACGGCGCCAATCTTGTGGGGTTGCCAGGAATTGCGATCGGATTTAATGACCATCTTGGTTGGAGCCATACGGACAATACCATTGATAATGCTGATACCTATGAACTAGACTTGAAAGATGGTGGCTATTTGATTGATGGTGAAAGGAATGATTTTGAAGTATCAAGCAAAACTATTAAAATCAAGCAAGAAGACGGGACATTGATCGAACAGAACATCCCTATCATGAAAACAAAATATGGCCCTGTGGTTAAGAAATCAGAAGACAAGGTCTTGGCCATAAGAATGGTCGGAATGGACAGGCCGGATATGGCCTTACAATGGTGGAAAATGATCAATGCTTCAAATTTTAATGAATTTGAATCAGCCCTAAAAATGGCTCAGATTCCTTTTTGGAACGTGATGTATGCAGATGATGCGGGCAACATATTCTATCTTTTTAACGGGCTGGTTCCTAAACGGAGTTCTGGAGATTGGGAGTATTGGAACCGATTTATCCCTGGAGGAAAGTCCGCCGATCTGTGGACAGAAGTCCACTCCTATTCTGATTTACCAAAAGTAAAAAATCCAGAGACTGGATGGTTACAAAATTCGAATGATCCTCCATGGACCAGCACACTACCAATGATTCTAAAACCAAGTGATTTTCCGTCGTATATGGCACCCGTTTATATGTCTTATAGATCGCAAAGGGCTGCCAGAATGCTGATGGAAGATAACTCTATAACCTTTGATGAATTGGTTGATTATAAGCTTTCCACTCATTTGGAATTTGCGGATAGAATTCTCGATGATTTGGGAAGGGCCGTTGCAAATTCTGATTCAGATAAAGCCAAAGAAGCCATGAAGGTATTGACTGCTTGGGACAGGGAAGCAAATAATAATAGTCGCGGAACCTTGCTTTTTTATAATTGGGCAGGAAAGTTTAATATATGGAGGGTCAGTAATTATGCTGAAAGTTGGAGTTTTGATTCTCCAAACACCACACCAGATGGTCTTTCCGATCCCACAACCGCTGTCTCATTATTAGAAACTGCAGCGAACGAAATTGAAGCTGGATTTGGCAAACTCGATGTCCCATGGGGTGATTACTACCGCATCACATATGGAGATAAAGATTTACCTGCAAATGGAATGGATGGCGCCCTAGGAACCTTTAGAGTAGCTTGGCCAGGGAGTACTGATGCTACACATGCATATGTTGGGGGTGGCGATTCTTGGGTAGGCGTCATTGAATTTGGCAAAACACCTAAGGCCAAAGTCTTACTAAGTTATGGTAATGCAACCCAAAAAGACTCTCCACACTTTGGTGATCAACTAGAACTTTTCTCCAAAAAAGAATTAAGGGAGGCATGGTTTACAGATGCAGAAATTAAGGCTAATACAAATTATGTAGAAGTATTGAAGGGCAATAAGTTTGTTAGAGATTAACCAATCTAATAGCTAGAATTCAAGAATCAAACACTTAGCGTGTATTATTCTATTCCATCTACATAATCCTGTAAATATTGAAAACGTTCAGTGAGCTTGCCATTCTTTGATATTCTGGCGCGCTTTAGGATTCCGCGCTCATCGTCATTAAAAAATGCAGGAATAACATTTTCTAAAAACATTTCACCAAAACCTTCACTGGCATCTTTAGGAAGTTCGCACGGCAAATTATCAACAGCCATAATGGTTATGGCGTTTTGGGAATCAAAAGCTACTTCCTTTTCTGTTTTGGCATCATAGCCATAAAATGGATCGGCAATTGTTGAAGCCCTTATGGTTGAAGCTACGGGACCATCAATATCACAGCTGATATCTGCCACAAGGTTGATCTTAAAATCTGCCGATTTTGCATCCCTACGGGTGAATAAATAAGGAGCATTGTTGCCATAAAAATGTCCAGCAATAAACATATCCGTTTCTTTGGCATATGGCATAAAATTGCTCTCGTAATCTGAAGGATCCTTGTAGAACTGCTGTTTGCTGCCTACTTTTCCGTCCTTTCGTTTACTATATTCCATCACATCTACCATACAATACACCGGTTCTGTGAATTTTGAAGTAAGATAAAGCGCATCGCTCACTTCCTTAATTTTTAAATGATCCAATATTTCTTTGGCACCATAGGCGACCTTTCCTGTTCCGGAAAGTAGAATTTTAATGTTTGGAATAGTTATTTTATCAAGCTCATCCTTTACACTGCTCAAATCAGATAGTAATTGCACCTTTGGAAGATCAAACAATTTTTCTCGCAATCCTAAAGCTCTAAATGCGTTGTAAGCACCAACCAATCCCGCATAACGGCCAAATCCAATGAGGCGTGCGCCACTTTTTTTGACGATGGTTTCATGATCAAGCAGTTCAATGTTATTTTCAAGAATAGCTTGAAGCAAGTGCCTATTGTAAGGTTGTTTTTTGATGGTATGTGAAAAGAAAAAATAGTGTTTATTGGGAATCAACGCCTCAATTGGCACTTCCTTAACACCAATCATGACATCTGCATCCGAAACATCATCGGTCACCTCAAACCCTAAGGCTCTGTATGCCGAATCCGGAAATATCCTGATGTCACTGGATTCCACAATAAACTCTGCCTCTGGAAATTCCATGCGAGCTTCTGCTAATTTTTCTGGTGAGAATACGACACGTCTGTCTGGCGGATTTTTACGTTCTTTGATGATGGCGAATTTCATTAAAACTTGTTTTTTTATTTCCGCAAACCTACCTATCGGCAGATAGGGGCGGAAATCTAAAGATTAAACCTAAAGATAAATCGGACAATACCCGGCAATAATCCTGTCTTCCAATAAGCAGACAAGCAAATCTCTTTCTAAAAACTGCTTACTGAGGACTGAGGACTGTTTACTAAAATCTCTTTTTGACGAAAATAAGTCGATTTGTAGGCTTTAGCAAGCAATCGACAATTAAAATCTTTAAGACAGGCGCTCAACCTCACTTTCGCTTTTCAAAACGTGGTCGCCATCTTCTTGTTTGATGTAAAGTGCTTTGTTATCGTGTTCGCCGTTTCTTGTGATTTCGGTTCCTTTGATGGTTTTAGTGACGGGGTTGGTATAGGTTTCTACAACCTTACCTTCTGCCTTGCCTGAACCCCAATTCCATTGGACTAATGTTCCTTTTCTGATCATGGTTTTTGTTTCAATTTAATGTTTTTTTATGAAAGGATAATGAACCCATCCTACAATCGTCAAGTGTTTCAATAAGACATTGAAATTCAACTACTTAATATAAGTTCGACTCAAATTCAAAGTTTTGAATACGTTAGTATTTCTTTGAATAAGGTTATCATTATTGAACTAATTTCAGTTCATTGGAAGTAACAATAACTTCAAAAACTATAAATATGAGTCAAAAAAAAGAAACAATTTCACGAATAGGGATGGTGGCCAAAGGCGCTATTTATCTGTTAATAGGGATTTTAACGGCGCTTCCAATTTTCGGATTGGGAGGCAAGACCTCAAGCAGCAAGGGCGCCTTACGTTTTTTGGCAGACCAATCTTACGGACAGGTTTTATTGGTCATTCTTGGACTTGGCCTGTTAGGCTATTTATTTTTTAGAGGGTATCAGGCGATTGCGAACTTAAAAAATCATGATGACAATGCTAAAGGATATCTCATGCGTGGTAGTTATCTAGTTAGTGGTTTAGTTTATGGATATTTAGGATTTACCGCACTCAAAATGGTTTTTGGTAGTTCTAGTGGCAAATCAAGTTCGGTTTCAAAAGTTTTAAATTCAGAATACGGTAATACAATTGCCATTGGCATAGCATTGGTTTTGGTAGGAAAAGCGATTTACGAATTTTACATGGCCTACTCCGGAAAATTTAAAGAAGAGGTTGAGCAGGCAGGAATTGACCACAAGGCAAGAACTCTTTTAACCAATGCAGGCACGATTGGGTTTACCGCTAGAGGTATTGTTGCGGGAATTTTGGCGTATTTATTTTTTAAAGCAGGACTTCAAAATTCGAGCGGTGATCTCAACAGAGCGGACGCTTTTAATTTGCTTCAAAATGAGTTTGGTTCCATCATTATGGCAATCGTTGCTGCCGGGATTGCTTGCTATGGTGTGTTTATGTTGATAAAATCGAAATACCCTGATGTAGATTTACGCTAATTAGGTTTTAATGGGTCTATTATTTTCAAAAATTAATTTTTGGCCTAAATTAACATTGTAAATCAAAATTACTATCGGAGTATATGGAATGAACTTTGCAATAAGATTAAAGAATAATCGCAAGAATCAAAGTTTTTGATATCTTTGCAAGCTGCGTTAGCGATTACTCATGTATTTTTATTTTAACAAATAGGAATTCGTGAACTCTTCGAGTTTGAAGCGACATCCTTTTGCCCCTTCGGCAAAAGATATAGCTGAAAGGGAACGCCCAAATAAATAATATCTAAACGGGGTCGACTGGTTTTGACAGCGAGATTTATTGAACGGTAAGCACGTCGTGTAATGAAATTGAAACACGTAAAAGACTATTTCAAACTTTTAAACGGCGAGAATAACTACGCTTTAGCTGCATAATCCGAATTACAGTAGGATTTGCTAATCTCTACCAGGTAGGGAAGCTAAATGTCTCTTGAAAGCCCTGGTCAGCGGCGGTCAGCTTAGAGACATCGTAAATGTTGACATAGGGAGTGAAGCGCTTTGATTTGCTCTTGAAACTAAAGAAGATAAGTTGTGGGTGGGTTGTCTTTAACCAGCCTGCAATCGAAAACCCAAGAAAAGAATAAACGTGTAGAAGGCCCTTTGATGACTTGTTTGGACGAGAGTTCGATTCTCTCCGGCTCCACTTATTGAGTATCAAAACTCACCAAAAACCCTGTAATCATATGATTTACAGGGTTTTTCATTTTATTCAATATCAATTAAAATCATCTAATATCATCCAAATCGAGACCAATTCGGTGGCCCCAAAAAACGAGGCCTCCGAATGGCACTTAATTTGGATCAAGTCATAAAGTTGTGGGGTTTTAAGATTAAGCAAAAATTGTTGTCAGTCTATACAGGAAGAATTCTATGTTAGTAGAAAACAAACTTCTATCTTAATTAAATAACTAATTCCAAAACACGCTATATAATACTACTAGGATGAGCATCACAGAGAAAGCACCTATGTTGAATAGTGGGCTTGTTTTAAATAAGTCTTTAGTGATGTCAATGCCTTTTTCATCATCGGCGCCATTGTGTTGAAAATAACTAACTAATGCTATAACAATCATTGTTAATATAGCTGTGTATCCCATCTGATCCATAAAAGGCACATCCACAAAAATATAGGATGTTGACCAGCCTTTTGGTGCTACTTTAAAATACATCGCTATCGGAATAGATACTAAGGCACCTACAATCGCTGCCTTATTTGTGGTTTTCTTCCAGAATAATCCTAAAATGAATACTGCCAAAATCCCCGGACTCACAACACCCGTATATTCTTGTATAAATTGAAACGCTTGGTCTATATCACCTAATTGTGTCGCCATAATACAGGCTACTAGTAAGGCTACACCTGCTGATTTTCTACCCATACTTACCGTCGCTTTATCATTAGCATTCTTATTGATATACTGCTTATAAATATCCATGGTAAAAATGGTTGATGTCGAATTTAACATAGAGGCTAACGACGACACAATTGCTGCTGCTAAGGCTGCAAAGGCAACGCCTTTAAGTCCTGTTGGTAAAAATTGCAATAACCAAGGGTAGGCTTTATCGGCTTGTTCTAATGAAGGAATATTATTTAATGCAGCATCGCCCAGTCGCCCCATAATCTCTGGATCGTTAATCATTAAATAAGCTGCTATTCCTGGGATAACTACTATTAACGGAATTATTAATTTTAAAAACGCTGCAAACAAAATTCCTTTCTGAGCTTCTTTTAAAGATTTGGCTGCTAAGGTTCTTTGAATAATATACTGATTGAATCCCCAATAATATAAATTCGCTACCCACATACCTCCTACTATTACACCCAGCCCCGGTAGATTGTTATACTCTGGATTTGATTTATCTAAGATCATGGCAAAACGTTCTGGTACGGTGTCATAAATCGTAGTCAATCCAGCCATAAAACCTGCGCCGTCTGATAAGGTGTTTAATGCTAAATAGGTTGTTATTAATCCACCCAACACTAAAAAAATGACTTGAATCACATCGGTCCAAGCTACAGCTGATAAGCCTCCATATAACGAATAGGCCGCGGAAAACAATGCTAATCCCAAAACACCATACATCATTGGAATGCCCATAATTGTTTCTAATGCCAAAGCGCCTAAATACAAAACGGTGGTTAGGTTTACAAATACATACAAAGCGATCCAAAATATTGCTAAAATGGTTTTTAGATTAGTAGAAAATCGCTTTTCAAGGAATTCTGGAATGGTGTAAAGTTCTTTTTCTATAAATATGGGTAGAAAAAATTTTCCAACTATTATTAATGTGATGGCGCCCATCCATTCATAACTGGCTATAGCTAGTCCTGATGCAAAACCAGAACCGGACATCCCTATAAATTGCTCTGCTGATATATTAGCCGCGATTAATGAGGCGCCAATAGCCCACCATGGTAATGATTTACTGGCTAAAAAATAATCTTCTGCATTTTTTTGATGTCCCTTTTTATCTCTGGAAACCCATAAGCCGACTCCTAATATTAATATGGCATACGCAATAAAGACGAAATAGTCCCAAAATTCAAAATTTGATGTCATAATAGTTTAGTTTGCTTTGCTATTCTTTTAAAAAATTAATTCTTTTAAACTTTGAGATGCTATTTCCGCCGTTATATCTCGTTGTGGTGAACCAAACATCTCATAACCTACCATAAATTTCTTAACCGTTGCACTTCTTAGTAGTGGTGGATAAAAACTCATATGCCAATGCCAATGGCTATGGTCTTTTCCATCCGTTGGTGACTGATGTATACCACTAGAATAAGGAAATGAGGTATTGAATAATTTATCGTATGTTTTGGTGATAACTGATATAGCTTCTGCAAAAAGATTCGATTCTTTTTCTGTCATCTCCAAAATATTTTTTTGGTGTCTCTTAGGCAATATCATCGTTTCAAATGGCCAGATAGCCCAGAAAGGTACCAGAATAACAAAAGACTCATTTTCAAAAATAATGCGTTCTTGTTTTTTTAATTCTTGATTTAAATAATCTCCTAAAAGACTATTTTTGTTTGTATTGTAATATTTTAACTGCTGTGTATTCTTTTTATCAACTTCATTTGGCAGTGTTGACTGGCTCCATATCTGTCCATGTGGATGCGGATTGCTACAACCCATTATAGCCCCTTTGTTCTCAAATATTTGAACATAGTTAATGCTTTTGTTTTTCCCTAGTTCTCTATATTCATTTTGCCATACCTCTACTATTTTAGTGATATCTTTTGGGTCCATATCTCCCAAACTTTTAGAATGGTCTGGACTAAAACATACTACTTTACAAATACCTTTTTCGCTATGTGCTATTAGCAAGCCGTCTTCTTTTTTGAATATTTTAGAATCATTCTGTAAAGCTGCAAAATCATTGGTAAACACAAAAACATCTTCGTATTTTGGGTTTAGTTCGCCATTGATTCTTGTGTTACCCGCACATAAATAACAGGTACTATCATAAGTTGGTCTCTTTTGATTGGAAACTTCTTCGTTTTGCCCTTGCCATGGGCGTTTGGCCCGATGTGGTGATACCAATACCCATTCGCCTGTTAGTATATTTAAACGCTTATGTGAGTAATCTTGTAGATCCGAATTCATACTATTAATCATCTTGATTAGTTATTCAATAATGCCTGTACCATTTGAAAGTGCTACTTCGTATATAGAACAATCTTTATGGAATTGATTTCTATAGGCTTCGGCAACATAGACTTTAAAAGATTCTGTTTCGATTTTTTCTATCAAATTAATGGTGCAACCACCAAAACCACCGCCCATCATTCTTGCTCCTAAAATATGGCTATTCAATTTCGCTTGGTCAACTAAAAAATCTAATTCTTCACAACTTACTTTGTATTGATGTTGTAAGCCTTCATGTGAGGCATAGATTAATTTCCCTAGTAATTCTAAATCACCCGCTTCTATCGCTTTTGATGCTTTGACTGCTCTATCGTTTTCTTGAATCACATAGAGTGCCTTTTGGTAATTTTCGGGCGTTACATTATTCCTTATTGATTCTAAATCATATTCAGTGGCATCTCTAAGTGCTTTTACATTCAGCAAATCTGCAATAGACTCACAAACCGAACGTCTGTCATTATATGCACTATCAGATAAATTATGTTTTACATTAGTATTGATTAATATCAGCTCATGATCTTTAAAGTCAATTTCATAACTCTTTGATTTTACTGTTCTGCAATCCAATAAAAATGCATTGTTCACTATACCAAACATACTAGCATACTGGTCCATGATGCCACATTTAACACCAACATAGTTATGTTCTGCCATTTGTGAGATTAAAATCATCTCATCTTTTGATAAACTCAAATCAAACAGTTCATTTAGACCAAACACCACACTATTTTCTAATGCGGCTGATGACGACATACCTGCGCCTCTAGGAATATCACCACCAAAAGCAATATTAAAATTGCCGATGGTAATATTTCTGCTTTGAAGTTCAGCCACCACGCCCAATACATAATTTTCCCAGCTCCCTTTAGATGAAGGCTTTAAATCATTTAAATAAATCGTAACGATTTCCTCTTTATCTACAGCATAAGCCATGGAAAAACTCTTTGAATCACTTTTTCCTATGGCGGCTATAATACCTTTATTAATAGCTGCAGGAAACACAAAGCCACCGTTATAATCGGTGTGTTCTCCAATAATATTAATTCTGCCTGGGGAAAATATCATCAGTGGTTCTGTTTTAAATCTTTCCTGAAAACTAATTTTAATCTTTTGTATTAAATTGGTATTCATGTTTTTAGTTTAAACATTATCAATATTTAAATTCCAGTTGATTGAGTACGTATCACCGGGCTTCAATGTTTTTAACCCTATACCATTGTTAAAACTATCTGAACCCCCTGTAGTTGGTTCTATGGCAATGGTGTTTTTTTGTGGTGGTGTGTAGAGTTGTAAATAGGAATCTTCTTCAGATGTTCTTAAAGTTAAAACGTATTTTGGTGTTTTAAACACAGTATATTTAGAATTTAAAACAAAACAATCATCTAAAAATTGATTATTTATTTTAAAGCAATCAGCATTCTCATTGATCACAATTTTTTCTGTTATATTTCTTTTGTCTAATTGTAATTTTAAATTGGAATCAAAAATAAGTGAACTATTATGCAAATCACTACTTAAAAAATAGGGATGCCAACCCAAGGTAAAAGGAAAAGGTTTAGAATCAGTGTTTTTTATTTCCACATTTAAATCTATTGTGGTTTCTGTTAATATATATTCCAGGCAAATGACATATGTGAATGGAAATCCGTTAGATTCATTTTTTTCATGATACATAAGTTTTACTGAAGCATATGTTTCAGTACCCTCTTTATGTATAACCTCAAATGTTTTATTATATACCAGTCCATGAAGCGCATTATTCAGCTTCTCTTCATTAATATCAAATTGATAGGAAATCCCTTCAAATGTATAGCTACCATCTTTAATTCTATTAGCAAATGGAAACAGAATTGAAGAAGCATATGTAGTATCATATGCAAATGGTGACATGTCCTTTATCAATTCATGACCTCCTAATGTTAGTTCTTGTAAACTGGCACCTTGGTTAAGATGAATTTTTGCTTTAGACACTTTTTTTTATGCCTATTATTTCTAGATTATTTTTTTTCTGGTTGATTTTGAACATTTTTAAATTTCGCTAAAATTGCGTTATAAAATTTCCACATTTCTTGTCAATGCATGACGCATAAATCTTTTTGCTTTTATTCGAGACTATAAATTATTAACTTAATTTCTCAAATATTCTTTTCTAATACACAAATATATTATATTTTCACATACCAGAACAGAACAGTATATGAAAAATAATTTGTCATTAAATATTGATCATGATAGTGATACTCCAAAATATCAACAAATTGTAAATGCAATCAATGATAGTATTTCAAAGGATCTTATATCAATTGGCTATACTTTACCTTCTGTAAATTCCATTTGTAAGGACTGTAAATTATCTAGAGACACCGTTTTTAAAGCGTACTCAATACTTAAGGATGCTGGTGTTATTGAAGCAGTTCCAAATAAAGGCTATTATGTAGCCAGTAAAACAAAAAAGGTGCTTTTGGTTTTAGACACCCTCAAAGCTTATAAAGAAGTTTTATACCATTCATTTACTAACAACTTACCAGACACAATCATAACGGATGTTCAATTTCACCATTATAATATCGATAACTTTAAAACTATAATCAACAACAATATTGGTAAATATTATAAATATGTCGTGATGGGCTTCGACAACAAAACCATTCCGTCAATTTTATCAAAAATCAGCGATGATAAATTGTTGTTAATTGACTGGAAAATAAACGCTACTAAAGAAAACAATTATGTGTACCAAGATTTTGGGCCATCGTTTTTAAATTCTTTAGAGCAAGGGTTAGAGTTGTTCAAAAAGTATAAAGAGATTCATTTCTTATATCCTTCATTTACTAATCACCCTATTGAAACTGTTGAATATTTTAAAAAATTCTGTAAAAAAAATCAATTTGATTTTAAAATGATTACCAATTCGAAAGAGTTTAATGTTGAAAGAAATGTAGCCTATATAAGTGTCAGCGATAGGATGCTGGGATTATTTTTAGAGCAGTGTAGGGATAAGGAATTTGAACCAGGGGTAGATGTGGGCTTTCTATCATACAATGAAACCCCCATGAAAAAATTCATCTATAAAGGCATCACAGTAGTCTCGACAGATTTTAAGGAACTGGGTACCAAAGCAGCCGAATTTATAATGGAAGACAAGCAAATACAATATTTAGTGCCAACAAAATTAATTATAAGAGACTCATTATAAAAAGATGTATTATATAGGATTTGATATAGGTAGTTCGTCAATAAAAGCTGCTTTGGTTGAAATTTCAACAGGAAAAAGCATTGGTGTTATACAAGAACCCAAAACCGAAATGAGCATGCTTGCTTTGAAAAATGGATGGGCGGAACAAAATCCAGAAGAATGGTGGCGACATATATGTAAGGCTATTGGACATTTAAAAAAGAAATACACAGTCTCAAGAAACCAAATAAAAGGTATTGGCATTTCGTACCAAATGCATGGTTTGGTTTTAGTGGACATTGATGGCAAGCCCTTAAGAAAAAGTATTCTTTGGTGTGATAGTAGAGCTGTTCAAATTGGAAAAGATGCGTTTTTAAACATTGGAAGTGAAAAATGTACTAGCCTATTATTGAACTCTCCAGCAAATTTTACGGCTTCCAAATTAAAATGGGTAAAAGATAACGAAGCAGACATTTATAAAAAAGCTTTTAAGTTTATGCTCCCTGGCGATTATATTGCCTTTAGGTTTTCCAACAAAATAAATACAACCATTTCTGGACTTTCGGAAGGTGTTTTTTGGGATTTCAAAAAGGATAATATTGCCCATTTTCTATTAGAATTTTATGGAATCGATGAATCATTAGTGCCAGATATTGTTGACACATTTGGCTTGCAATCTGTTGTAGATGAAAAAGGAGAATTGGAAAGCGGTCTAGCAGCTGGTACCCCAATATTATATAGAGCTGGAGATCAACCTAACAACGCGTTATCTCTAAATATATTTAACCCTGGAGAAGTTGCTGCTACCTGCGGAACATCAGGTGTCATCTATGCCGTAACCGAAAGTTTATCGGGTAAAGAAAGTACGAGAGTTAATAATTTTGCGCATGTAAACTATAAACAATCAAATCCCAGAATTGGAAAATTACTCAATATTAATGGAGCAGGTATTCAATACAGATGGCTGCTAAAAAATTTATCTGTTCATTCTTATGATGAGATGAATCAATTGGCATCACAAGTTCCAGTGGGTTCAGATGGCGTTTGTATGCTAACCTTTGGTAATGGTGCTGAAAGAATGCTAAACAATATGGAAATAGGCTCCCGATTGGTTAATTTGAATTTGAATAACCATCAAAAAGGCCATGTTTGCAGAGCTGCTTTAGAGGGCATTGCTTTTTCATTCGTATACGGAATGGAGATCTTAAAATCTGATGGTATTAAAATCAATGTTATGAGAGCAGGAAACGATAATTTATTCCGTTCAGAAATCTTCGCTAGTACCGTTGCCACATTAATAAACCAAGAAATTGAAATATATAACACAACAGGAGCTATAGGGGCGGCTAGGGCTGCGGGATTGCACAACGGTGATTTTGAATCTTATGCTAAACTTGTTGAAGAAAACGACTACATCAAGACGTTTATGCCCCTTAAAGATAAAGCTCCTTATTTAAAGGCTTATGAAAACTGGAAAGCTGAATTAAATCTTATTTTAAATAAAATAAACAAAACATAAACTTTTTAAAACATAAAACAATGGCGATTTTAGGAGACAAAGAATATTATAAAGGAATCAAAGACATTAAATTTGAAGGTGTGGCATCAGATAATCCTTTAGCTTTTAAATATTATAATCCAGAACAAGTGGTTGCTGGAAAAACGATGCGCGAGCATTTTAAATTCGCTATAGCCTATTGGCATACCTTCTGTGGTCAAGGATCTGATCCATTCGGATCAGGTACTCAAAAATTTGAATGGGATCAATCCAATAACCCTATCCAAGCGGCAAAAGATAAAGCCGATGCTGCTTTTGAATTTATAAGTAAAATGGGCTTTGACTATTTCTGTTTTCATGATTATGATTTAGTTCAAGAGGGTGCAACCTTTTCTGAATCTGAAGAAAGATTGGATACAATTACCAGCTATATAAAGGAAAAGCAAGCACAATCTGGCATTAAACTACTTTGGGGTACAGCTAACTGTTTTTCAAACCCAAGATATATGAATGGTGCAGCAACCAATCCAGAGTTTAATGTGGTTGCTAGAGCTGGTGGTCAAATTAAACTAGCATTGGATGCCACTATTAAATTAGGTGGTGAGAATTATGTTTTTTGGGGCGGACGTGAAGGCTATATGTCTTTATTAAATACCGATATGGGTCGTGAATTGGATCATTTGGGTCAATTTCTAACTATGGCTAGAGATTATGCCCGTTCTCAAGGATTTAAAGGTAACTTTTTAATTGAGCCTAAACCTATGGAACCGATGAAACATCAATATGATTTTGATACGGCTACCGCTATTGGATTTTTACGCCAATTTGGTTTAGATAAAGACTTCAAAATAAATATTGAAGTAAATCATGCTACTTTGGCACAGCACACATTCCAGCATGAAATTGAAACAGCAGCCAAAGCAGGTATGTTAGGTAGTTTAGATGCTAATCGTGGTGATTATCAAAACGGTTGGGATACCGACCAATTTCCAAACAACATCCAAGAAACTACAGAAGCTATGTTAGTGTTTCTTAAAGCGGGAGGTTTACAAGGCGGAGGAATAAATTTTGATGCCAAAATCAGAAGAAATTCTACAGATTTAGAAGATGTGTTCCACGCACATATTGGAGGCGCTGATACGTTTGCGAGAGCCTTACTAACTGCAGATAAAATTATAGCGTCATCTCCTTATGAAAAATTAAGAAAAGAACGATACAGTTCATTTGATACTGGTAAAGGAAAAGATTTTGAAACTGGTAAATTAAGCTTGTCAGACTTGTATAAAATAGCGCAGGAAAACGCTGAATTACCTCTTAAAAGTGGTAAACAAGAGTTGTTTGAAAATATTATTAATCAGTATATATAATCTAACGATTCTATGGGACTATCAGCAAATACCAGTTATTTATTAAAACTAACCTTAGTTGCAACTTTAGGAGGATTACTGTTCGGGTATGATACAGCAGTGATATCGGGAACAGTAAGTTCTTTGGAAAATTTTTTTGTGCTACCCTTTGGTTTGGATGAAATGAGTGCAAATGCCAGATTGGGATTTGTGGTTTCCAGCGCCTTAATTGGATGTATTATTGGTGGAATTTCAGGGGGCATCATCAGTAAAAAGCTTGGGCGTAGAAATGGGTTGGTTTTAGCCGCCATTTTATTTTTAATATCTGCTATTGGTTCGGCAATGCCTGAAATATTCTTAAAACCTATTGGGGATGCTGACCATACATTTATTTACATATTTATCATTTACAGGATTGTTGGAGGTATAGGCGTTGGGCTGGCCTCAATGCTTTCTCCGCTGTATATTGCAGAGATTGCACCAGCTAAAATAAGAGGTAAATTGGTGTCTTTAAATCAATTTGCGATTATTTTTGGGATGTTAGTGGTTTACTTTGTTAACTATTATATATCAAGACAAGGAAATGATTCTTGGTCAAATACCGTTGGATGGCGTTGGATGTTTGCTTCTGAAATTATTCCAGCCACCTTTTTCCTGGTCATGCTGATTCTTGTACCAGATACACCAAGATCGTTGGTATTAAAGTCACAACCAGAAAAAGCTTTAGATGTTTTAATAAAAGTAAATGGTATTGAGGAAGCTAAAAAAATATTGGCTGAAATACAAAACACCGTAGTAAGTCATTCAGGTAAATTATTTTCATTTGGAATAGGCATTATTGTTATTGGAATTTTACTCTCGGTTTTTCAACAATTTGTAGGTATTAATGTGGTATTATATTATGCTCCAGAAATTTTTAAAGGTATGGGGGCGGGAACAGACATAGCATTGTTACAAACCATTATTGTAGGTTCAGTTAATTTAATTTTTACCGTATTAGCCATCATGACGGTTGATAGATTTGGTAGAAAACCTTTAATGATAATAGGCGCTCTGGGTATGGCCATTTCCATGTTTGCCTTGGGAACAACTTTTTTTACTCAAACTATAGGTATTGCAGCTTTGGTGTTTATGCTTATTTATGTGGCCAGTTTTGCCATGAGTTGGGGACCTGTATGTTGGGTGCTATTATCAGAGATTTTTCCAAATAAAATAAGGAGTCGTGCATTGTCAATAGCAGTTGCAGCCCAATGGATTTCAAATTATTTGGTATCATGGACCTTCCCTCTGATGGATAAAAATTCGTATTTATTAGAAAAATTTAATCATGGATTTGCCTATTGGATTTATGGAGTCATGGGTGTACTTGCCGCTATATTGGTATGGAAATTTGTACCCGAGACCAAAGGAAAAACTTTAGAAGAGATGGAAAACCTATGGAAGAAAAATTAGCTTACAACGACATTTATATCCAGTTGATTACTTAGTTTTTCAATTGGATTTACTTATTAGCCATTGTATAGTAATATATAAAAAACTAGATAAAAGATCAGCAGATAATATGAGATCGTTGGCTGTAGACATTCTCTAATCCCAGCATTTTACTGTTTTCGTTCGATTTATTTAATATATTATTGATATTGGCAATGTTAGAAAAATGCTAAAAAAAAGGAAAGAATAGATATCTCCAAGTTATTCCATTATTGAAATAAAAAACGCCACATAACATCTTAGAAAAAAAAATGCTAGTTTGGCATAATCTAAAGTCAGATTTTATTTTGCAAGCATCTCATCCTCCTTCGGAAAATCCTCGCACACAATCACTCAACTTTACTTATACATAAACGAAAAATCAACGCTACATTTAGTATGTATTCTACACTAAAATTTAATATACTATTTAACAACTTTTATAATATCTAAAGCTTCTTTAACTTTCTGTTTAAGCTTAACATAATCTTTATTCGCAATAATATCTTTTGAAATTAATTGTGATCCTATACCAACACATGTTACGCCTGCATCAAACCATCCTTTTAAATTCTCTTCTGTTGGTGACACACCTCCTGTTGGCATAATATTAGTCCATGGTTGTGGCCCCTTGATACCTTTCACAAATTGTGGCCCGTAGATATCTCCAGGAAACAACTTAATAATTTCACAACCTAACTCTTCCGCTCTGGTTATTTCTGTTAAGGTTCCACAGCCTGGTGACCACAAAATTTTACGCCTGTTACAAACTATTGCTATATCTTCTCTGAGGACAGGAGTTACAATGAAGTTAGCTCCTAATGCTATGTAAAGTGAAGCAGCTGCAGCATCGGTCACAGAACCTACTCCCATAATCATTCCTGGAAGTTCTTTAATAGCATATTTGGTTAACTCCCCAAAAACCTCATGAGCAAAATCGCCGCGTGCAGTAAATTCCATCAATCTAGCTCCGCCATCATAGCAGGCCTTAAGAATGTTTTTACTTAATTCTACATCATTATGAAAGAACAAAGGAATCATTCCAGTGTCTTTCATGGCTATTGCTACTTCTATTCTTGTAAATTGTGCCATTCTATAATCGTCTTAAAATTTAATTATTTATTTTTTATCTGGCTACCCTCCCTGAAGAATCTCCACCCATAAGTTTCTTTACTTCATCTACAGTCACCAAGTTTGCATCACCTTTAATAGTATGTTTTAAACAAGAGGCGGCCACTGCAAAGTTTAAAGCATTTTGGTCATCATCTGGATAGGTTAATAATCCGTAGATTAAGCCACCCATAAAACTATCGCCGCCTCCTACTCTATCTACTATATCTGTGATTTGATATTGATGTGATTCATACATTTTCTTACCGTCATATAAAACACCCGCCCAGGTATTATGCGATGCTGAAATAGATCCTCTCAAGGTTGTTATCACTTTTTTTGCTTTTGGGAATTTTTCCATCATTTGCTGACATACTGATAAGAAAGCTTCTGCTTTTATTTCATGGCCTTGTGTTTGAACACTGATGCCTTCTGGCTTGATACCAAAGTGCATCTCTGCATCTTCTTCATTTCCTAATATAACATCACAGTATGATGTCAACTCGGTCATAATCGCTACTCTATCGGCGCCAAACTTCCAAAGCTTCGCTCTATAGTTTAAATCGGTCGAAATTGTTACACCTAATTTACTGGCTACCTTTACAGCTTCCAAACATGCATCGGCTGCACCTTGTGAAATCGCTGGAGTTATGCCAGTCCAATGAAACCATTCGGCGCCTTTAAACACTTCTTCCCAATTGATCATCCCTGGTTCTATCTCTGCCATAGCTGAATGCGCTCTATCATAGACTACTTTACTACCTCTACTTACGGCTCCAGTTTCTAAAAAATAAATTCCTAAACGATCGCCTCCATAAATAATATTATCAACATTGACCCCGCGTTTACGCATTTCCATCATGGCACATTCGCCTAAATCATTCTTTGGTAAACGGGTTACAAAATCTACTGGAATTCCATAATTGGCTAGTGATACCGCTACATTGGATTCGCCTCCTCCATATACTACATCAAATCTATTAGATTGCGAAAATCTTAAAAATCCTTCTGGAGCTAATCTTAGCATGATCTCTCCAAATGTGACAACTCTTTTCATTTTTTATTATTATTTATTTTTTTAGTTTATTCTTGAAATAATTTTAAATTCTCATTTATTCGTGTCATTTTTGACATTAATTATTGTACATAAGCTGATTTTTATAAGTTGTTACAAAAAGTTTGACTAATCCATTAATTATCATTTAGCTTAAACTTTAGTGCTTTGATTAAATACTTCAACTATCTATAGCAGTTCAAACCTTATTTTTTGGTTATTCACATGGACATAAAATTCACCAGCTTCAAGCAGACGTTTTCCTGTGCTGTCAGGATAGCTTAAATCCCGCATGGGGTCTATCTCAAAACTGTAAATTACCTTATTCCCTGCTTTTATTTCTTTCTTTTCAAAGTGCTTCAATTCTTTCGTCGGTCTTGAAATAGAGCAAACTGGATCTGAAATATACCATAAAACGGCTTCTTTACCGTCCTTAGTTCCTGTATTGGAAACCGTAACCTCCACTTTTAGTTTTTGGTCTTTGGATATATTATTGGTTGATAATTTTACAGGACTATATTCATAAGTTGTATAGCTTAAACCGTGACCAAACCAATATAAAGGCTCCGTTGGTATATCCTGATAGTCGCCCATCTTATCATAAGGGCGGGCACTTTGGCGCATGTTATAGTAGGTCGGTATTTGACCCGTGGTAAGTGGAAAGGTTACAGAAAGCTTGCCAGAAGGGTTTATCCTACCCGACAGAATACCAGCCAATGGGGTTCCGCCTGCAATACCGGGTTGCCATATCTCTACTATGGCATCCACTTGTGGTTCTAACCTTACTAATTCCAAAGGTCTGCCATTTGAAAGAATCAACACGATTGGCTTTCCTGTTTTCTTCAGTTCTGAAACTAGTTTTTCTTGAATAACCGGAAGCGCAATGGTTGAACGCGATGCATTTTCGCCGCTCCATTCCTTTTTCTCTCCCAAACAAATTAAAATGATATCAGACTTTTTAGCTGATGCTATGGCTTCTTGAAAAAGGCTTTCATCTGAACCATCAAAATCACAACCCATAGCATAGTTGAGTTGGATCTGTGAACCGAATTCCTTTTCCAAACCTTCATAGATGGTCTCAACATCTTCAGCCTTTCCATTGAACGACCATGAGCCTAGCAGATTTGATTTATCTTTGGCCATCGGACCTATCACAGCTATGCTTTTAATCGATGATGATATGGGCAGAACTTGTTTTTCATTTTTTAAAAGAACCATGGATTCCTCTGCTAAATTTTGAGCAATGGCAATATCTTCCTTTTGTAAGATTCTATCCTTTTCATCCAAAACAGGTGTATAGGGATCATCAAACAGACCAAGACGAAATTTGACACGCAATACTCTTGAGACGGCTTCATCTATTTGATCCATAGTGATTTTTCCTTCTTCAACGAGTTCTGGGAAATTTTCAACATAGATATTGTCTTTCATGTCCATTTCGATACCTGCTTCAAAGGCTTTCAGGCCAGCTTCTTTTCTGTCCTTCGCAACACCTTGGTAAATAAGTTGATCGATAGCTAACCAATCGGAAACAACAAATCCATCATGCCCCCATTTGTTTTTAAGAATTTCAGTGAGTATATAATGGTTTGCAGATGCTGGTACGCCACTGATATCGTTAAATCCGCTCATCACGGTAGCCGCTCCTGCTTTTATACCGGCTTCGTAAGGAGGTAAATAGGTTTCCCAAAGCGATTGACGCGAAACATCACTATACCGATAATCACGGCCACCTTCAGACACACCGTAGCCTACATAATGCTTTAAACAGGCCGCTATGGAATAAGGGTCTGATAAGTTTTTTCCCTGATATCCTTTTACGGTAGCGACCCCAAACACGGCATTTGTATAGGGGTCTTCGCCATAACTTTCAGAAATGCGTCCCCAGCGTGGATCTCTTGATACATCAATCATGGGAGAGAATGTCCAATCTATACCAGACAGCACGGATTCCTTTGCTGCAATAGCGCATGCTTTTTCAACAAATGCTGGATTCCATGAGCAGGATTGTGCAAGTGAAATGGGATAAACCGTCCTAAATCCATGGATTACGTCAAAACCAAAAAGGATAGGGATTCCAAGCCTGGATTCTTCCATGGCCTTCTTTTGGATACTATTTCTAAAAACAGGGTCCGCACTAAAAAAGATGAGAGAACCTATCCCTGATGGGATTTCTTTTATGGCTTCCCCTATATTGTTTTTGTTTGTGTTTAATCCACAGATCTGTTGAGTTAGCTGAAGTGTTTTTTCTTCTAGAGTCATCTTGTTTACCAAATCTTTAATGCGTTCTTCAATTGGTAATGACTTGTCTTTGTAAGTTGGTTTTGATTCTTTTTGACACGATAATATCGTAAAGAATACTAAAATTATAATTGAGTTTTGAATTTTCATCATAAAAATTTAGCTGTTAACACTTTAAACTATAGCCTTAATTTAAAGAGATTGAAGTTGTTATTACGTTATTTTTATCCTGTGATTTTTCATTAGGTTGTCCTCCTCCCAATGAAAAATCAAATGTGCCTTTTAATGGTAAGCTGTTGCCATTATCATCAAGGATTGAAAGATCTTCATTTTTAAGATTAAAAGTGACCCCCTTGGTTTCACCTGCTTTTAAAATAATACGCTTAAATCCTTTTAAATCTCTAATCGATTTATTTTTTTCATCATTTTTATTGGATACATAGAGCTGAACCACTTCATCGCCATCAAACTTACCTGTATTGGTAACATTTGCACTTACAATAAATTCTTCACCATCGCTTTGAACTATCTCTAAATTTGAATATGCAAAAGTTGAGTAACTCAATCCATAACCAAACGCATACAATGGTTCTTCTTTGAAGTATCGATACGTTCTGTTATTCATATTGTAATCCTCAAAATCCGGTAATTGATTGACGTTTTTGTAAAAAGTTACAGGTAAGCGCCCTGCTGGATTGTAATCTCCAAACAATACATCTGCAATGGCCGCTCCCCCTTCTTGACCAGCATACCATGCCTGAATGATTGCTGGAATATTCTCAGCTTCCCATTCAAAGCCCATAGCGCCGCCGGACATATTGATAAACACCACAGGTTTTCCTGTTGCATGTAAGGCTTTTAGGACTTCTGTTTGCACAGCCGGTAATTCTATATTAGTACGGTCGCCTCCTTTAAATCCTTTTACTGAAACAGGCATGGCCTCTCCTTCTAAACTAGCTGAAATCCCTCCAACGAAAACAATAACATCTGCATCTTTTACACGATTTGAAATTTCTAAAGGCGATAACTTTTCTATAAACCCTGCATCAAATTTAACTTCTGCATTGTCTGAATATTGGACAAGCTCAATAACCAATTTATAGGTTTTTCCTTTTGTAGCTTGGAATGTATAAAAACCGGTTTTTAAATCTGTTTCTATTTTCTTTTCGCCATCTACAAATAATTTACAATGATCATCTCCTTTTAAAGAAAAAGTTACTTCGGCCGTTCTATCTGCAGTGTATTCAGATGTCCAACGCATGGATACACTATTGGCTATGACTCCATCTGCAACAAACTCACCGTCTGCCCACTGAAAATCAACAGTCTTATCTAACTTAACAACTGTTGGTTCTCCCTCAAATTTTGTATTCTTATAATACGCCCCATTAAATCCTTCAACACCGTTGTGGGTAAATAATTTTTGATTGTATTGGGATTTGAACACTTCATTGTCTGCTATATTTACGCCTTGCTCATAGATTATCTCTCCCTTAAATTTTGCTCTGATCCCTTCTACAACAGATGTTACCTCTGATGGAGACCCATAATAATTGGACAATAAAACAGACTCATCAGCCGCATTTGGCCCTACAATAGCAATCTTCTTGATGCTTTTACTTATAGGCAAAGTCTTGTTTTCATTTTTTAACAACACCATAGATTCCCGCGCCATTTTTAGGGCATGTTCTTTATGTTTCTTATGTTCTAGGACAGAAACATCAATATCCGAAAATGGCACCATTGAAGGAGGATCAAACATGCCCAGACGAAACCTGATAGTGAACAATCTTTTAACGGATGTGTTGATATCATTTTCAGTCAACAACCCATCTGCAAGTGCTTTGGACAAGGCATTGTAAGCAGGATCGCTTGAACATTCACAATCCGTACCATGCAACACAGCCGCAGCGGCGGCACTTTCTTTATTGGGATGTGTTTTATGTGTTTTCCAAAAGTGGTTGATTCCACCACAGTCTGATGTCACATAACCTGTAAAATTCCATTTCTCCCTTAAAATGGTGTTCATTAACTTATCATTGGCACAACAGGGCTGCCCATCCAATGCGTTATAAGCGCACATAACGCCACTTACCTTGGCATCAACAATTAAATCTTTAAAAGCTGGTAAATAGGTATTCCATAGATCATAATCCGAAACTTCAGCATTAAACGTGCTTCTATTCCATTCAGGTCCGCTATGTACCGCATAGTGTTTGGCGCATGCCGACGCTTTTAAATAATTAGGGTTATCTCCTTCTATCCCCCTCACAAAGGCTTTACCTAAAGTCCCTGTTAAAAATGGATCTTCTCCATAGGTCTCTTGCCCACGCCCCCATCTCGGGTCTCTAAAAATATTTATATTGGGAGACCAATAGGTTAACCCTAAATAAATACCCGTGTTTCCTTTTTTTTGCGAATCATTATAAATAGCCCGTCCTTCCGTTGCACAATAATCTGCCATGGTTTGCAAAGATGCAGGGTTCCAACCCGCAGCCATACCTATGGCCTGTGGATATGAGGTAACGTTGTACGGACTTCTGGCCACTCCATGTAATGTTTCATTCCACCAATTGTAAGCTGGAACATCCAATCTTTCGATGGCGGGAGCATTGTTAACCATCTGGCTGATTTTTTCCTCTATGGTCATTAAGGAAACCAAATTATCAACTCTTTCCTCTAACGGAAGTGATGGGTTTTGAAATGAATATTTATATTGAACCTTGTTTGAACACGAAACGATACAAAGTATCACTACTAAAAAACTTATTGATATTACTATTTTTCTATTCATCGTTATTAATGTTTTTATTTTAATTATGCTTACTATTTTTTGTATTTAATGATAATCAACACCTATTTTATCTGTATTAATCCCCTCAGAAAGTAAAGTCATTTTATTTTAAATACATTCATCAACCAAAAACAGAATGGACTCATAATTTTTATTGGTGGCATCGGACATTGACATTTCACATGTTTTTGTAGATGCATAATATCCATCACAAGCTATGTTTTCAACGTCCTGCTTTTCATGTTTTGTTGCCGACTTGGTCAATTCCGGAAATAAAAACCCTCTATCGCCAGCCATTCCGCAACAGCCATTGTTCTTTGGCAAAACAACATCTTTTGCAAAATGATTGGCCACATTTAAAAATTTATCCTCAATCTTCAATTTTTCCAAGGCACATACCGAATGTAAAACAATAGTGTCCTTTTGTTTCTTGACTTCTGCTTTAGGGCGTACCATGTCATTTAAAAATTCTACGGCATCCATGATGTTTAACTTTTGGTATTTTTCTTTGTTTTCTGAACTTAAAGCGGGACTAATTTGCTTTAGGGTATAAGCACAAGAACTGACATCTATTACAACTGGGGTTTTTCCGGATTCAGTTGCTTTCCATAGTTTTTCAACAATGGCGTTTGCTGTATATTGATAAGCATCTTCATGCCCTTTTGATGAATATATTTGTCCGCAGCAGTTACTGTTTACATTTTTTAAAATAGTAACAGAAATATGCGATTTTTCACAAACACTCATAAAGGCTTCCATAATATTTTTTTCTTTACCCTCATAATGGCCAAGTAACCTTGAAATACAGGAAGGGAAATAGATGATTTTAAGTTCATCGTTTTTTCTTGAACCCTTAATTTTTAATACCGAAAGTTTAGGTGGTGATGTTATTTGACTTGTCCATAAAGGCGCGCTCGGAATCACTTTTTTTATTGTGTTTGTTAAATTGGTCATCGATCTTTTACCAAAGACACTGTTGATAATGACGCCGGACTTCATGGCCATTCTAAGAGTCCATTGCACGGTGCTAAAGTTTTTAGCAATCCTTAAAGCTATAGAATTTGCTAGGGAAGAATGGTTTTCCCTTCGCAGTCTTTTTACCAAATCACCCGTATTGATATCCACAGGGCAGGCAGTTGCACACAAGCCATCAACGGCACAGGTGTCTAAGCCATCATATTGAAACTGTTCTTTTAATAGTTTATAGTTTGCGGTATCTCCATTGACTTCAAGTGTCTTTAAAGCCCTTCTCACAACAATACGTCTTCTTGGGGTTGTGGTTAAATCTCTGCTCGGGCATTTGTGTTCGCAATACCCACACTCGATACAGGTATCCACTTCACTTTCAACTGTTGGTAACTCTTTTAGATTTTTTAGATGGGTGTTTTTATCATCATTGATGATCACTCCTGGATTTAAAAGCAAATGTGGGTCTATGGATTGTTTTAAGATCTTCATGATGTCATAACCCAATCCGCCCCATTCGGTTTCTACAAACGGTGCCATGTTCCTACCGGTACCATGTTCTGCTTTTAAAGTACCATCATATTTTTCAACTACAAGTTTGACTACCTCTCTAATAAACAAATCATACCTCTTAATTTCTTCTTCCGAATTGAAAGTTTGTGTCACAACAAAATGGATGTTACCATCTTTGGCATGTCCAAATATAATGGCATCGTTATACTGATACTTTTTAAAAAGTTCTTGTAAATCCACGATGGCATTGCGCAATTTTTCGACGGGAAATGCCACATCTTCCAATATCACGGTAGTACCACTGGCTCTCACGGCTCCTACTGCTGGAAACAATCCTTTTCTAACTTTCCATAAGGACGCCATTTCAGAGGGGACGCTTGTAAATTTTGGTGCTTGAATGACCGTTGTTGACACTTCTGATTTTAAAAAGTTTTCTACTTTTTTATGTAAAACTTCAATAGTGTTTTCTTGATATTCCACTAGTAAAGCGGCTGCAGATTCTGGGAGTGTTTTTACAAAATCAGGAATGGAATCCTTATTTTCAACCGCCCTCAAAGAAGCTCTATCCATCAATTCCACCATTAAAGCGCCAGAATTGGTTAAAGGCACTATGGCATCGCAAGCATCTGAGATGGTTGAAAAGTATAATAATGCAGTAGCTTTATGGCTATAATCTGGCACCGTATTTAAGACCACTTCAGAAATAAAGGCTAATGTTCCTTCGCCTCCAATTAACAAATGTGCCAAAATATCAAGAGGATGCTCATAATCAATAAAAGCATTCAATGAATAGCCAACCGTGTTTTTGGTCAGGTATTTTTTTCGGATTCTGTCGTATAATTCAGTGTTGGAAATTATTTTATTTCGAAGGGTCGATAGCTTATTAAACAACTCATTTTCTGAAACCTCAAATCTGTGATAATCATCCTTAATTTCTGTTGAATAGGTATGGCCATTCGGCAGTATAAAACGCAAATATTTTACGGTATGGTATGAGTTTAACTTTACTCCACAACACATACCGCTTGAATTGTTAGATATGATGCCACCCATCATAGCCGCACTAATGCTGGCTGGGTCTGGCCCAATTTTTCTGCTATATCTTTTTAAATGTGCATTGACCATGGCACCTGTAATACCGGGTTGCACACGCACGGTTTCTCCATTTGCTTCAACACTTATATTTTTCCAAGAGCTGCTTAAATCCACCAAAATGCCGTCTGTAATAGATTGTCCGGAAAGGCTGGTACCGCCTGTTCGAAACACTAAAGGAAGGGCGTGTTTTTGAGAAAATTCAAATAAAGAGATGATTTCATCATCGTCAATTGGCTGCACTACCGCTTTAGGAACTAAATGATAAAAACCAGCATCTGAAGCAAACGATATTAAGTCTATATAGCGTGTTTTTACTCGGTGTGCTGGCAATATTTTTTCTAGTTCTATGGTAATGTTCATTTGTAGGTATTATTTATTTATAGTACTAAAACTAAACACGACCACTGCTATCAAACTAACTTTCAGGATTTTCATGTAAGTGAATTTTCAGATGTCATAAGACATTAATAATTTATTATTTTTAAATATTTTTTAGCAAATCGTTTTCCCATTTTTCGTTGTGCTTTCGAATTAAAATGCGAATTATCACCAACACTTTTAAAATTTTTAGTAGTAATTAAATAGGTATTTGGATCATTGAAAGCATGTGCATTAATTTGTTGGTTGATATTTTTTTTATCTGAATCATGCTCTTTAAAGAAGCCAATATTACCCGTTAAAATGGGTAAGTTTTGATTGTCAATAATATTTCTGAATTTCTTAAATAACGCTTGTAATTTATTCTTATAAGTGGTAATTAATAGTGGCTTAGCATCACTTTCTCCTTGATGCCAAAGTATGGCTTTGATTGTGCCATATTTTTTTGCCAATTCAACTTTATCTTTAAAATTCGAAAAAAGTTTTACATTTCTATGTATGGAATCGTTTACCCATTTATCAATAGCGCTACCACCCACAGCCGTAGGGATCAACAAAACTGAAATGGAATCAGGGATATGTTTAAGAATTTCAATACTGAAAGCCATGCCACAATCCAATCCAGACATTTTTGGTTCATAAAAGTGTAATGGTTCCTTAGCTAAAATAATTTCACTTTTACTATTAATAGATAATATGCGATGATTGGATATCGTATCATTTGGTTCTACAAATGCCCTTCCAGCCATATTAGACTGACCCGCCAAAATAAAAATCCAAACATGCTCTTTTGATGGCATTTTACTTGGGTATTCGGTTTTATCTGGGTGATTAAAGGTTCTATCCTGTACTTGACAAAAAGCAGATAACGGTATTAACAAACTTAAAATTAGAAATAGATTTTTCATCTTAATTTTTATCAAAAAAAGCCATCTACGGAAAGGCTAAGGTGTTTTTATGCCACAGCCATGCATTAATCCTTTAATGTAACCTATCCCAAAAAGATTACCTTTCATTTCGTAACCCATATGTTCATTCGATTCTCCTGCCATACTTGGCACATGATCTGAACGTAAAGGACCATCAAAACCAACGTCTTTATACGCTTTTATCATTTTAAACATATCGGTTGGGCCGTTGTCATGGAATGTTTCTCTAAAATTATCTGGTGTTCCTACAACATCTCTAATGTGGACAAAAAATATTTTACCATTTTTACCATGCTTTTGAATCATTTCAGAAACATTTTCATTCATTGTAGTAAATGTTCCTTGACAAAATGTTAATCCGTGAGAAGGACTGTTAGATAGTGATAGTGCTCGATCCATGGCTTTGGCAGAGGTTAAAATTCTACCAATCCCGTTTACAGGACTAATTGGTGGATCATCCGGATGCAAAGCCATTTTCACCCCATTGGCCTCAGCAACCGGCATTACCTGCTCTATAAACCATTGGTAATTATCCCAAATTTGATTTTCAGAAAATGTTCCCCATTTTGATAATGGCTCTTGTCTGGAAGTGTCATAATTAAAACCGCTTACCAAGGCACCTCCTCTTTCTGAAATATTCTTGTTTGTTCTATACCACCCCGTTGCCATAAAATTATAACAAAGCAAAGTCACACCAAGGCGACCCATATTTTCCAACATTTTGTGATATTTTTCAATATCTCGCTCTCTTCCTGGCAGTCCAAGTTTGATTCTATGCATATCAAATTGATCGCCTTCTAAACCGTAAAGATTAAAACCCTCTTTTTCATAAATATCTTTTGATTTTGAAAAAGACTCGAAATCATCAATGGAGGGAGCTCCCGTTAGTTCTGGTGCTAATTTGGCTATGGCATTATGAATACCCATTTGACGGCATAATTGCCACTTCTCATCAGGTGTATTGCCAAAAAAACAAAAATAGATAATTTCATATGTAGATAATTATTTGTTTTTTTAAGGTCATATGGTATCGCCTTATCTTCAATGGCTTTGCTTGCGCAAACTTGTTGTTAATGGCGATTTCATATTAAAAATAACCTCCTTTGTCAGTTATGTCTTTTACACTTTGACCTTCCTTAACCCAACCAAATATTTTCTTTTCATTTTCTTTAATTTCTTCAGCACGCACTAATACTTCATAGGCAATATCTCTTGGCACTACCAAAACACCATCAACATCTCCTAAAACAATATCTCCAGGCTTAATTACAACAGTTCCAATTTGAAGAGCTATTTGATAATGTGTTATTAAACAACGTCCTAAACTCCCATTAGAATGGCGATACTTGTAAAACACTGGAAAATCGGCTTCTAAAATTTGATGCGTGTCTCTAATCCCACCATCTAAACAAGCAGCCTTGATTTTTTTTCCTTTCGCAGTGGCAGTCATGACGCCGCCCCAAGCTGTTGATTGCTCATCATTACTGGTGTCCCAAACTACAAAAGCATTTTCATGCATTTCATCCAGCATTTGAGAACGATATTCCATTTCTCCACTTACTTTGGTATTAGGTGAACTTTTTACTGTAAAAGCAAAGCCTGCAACGGTAGTATATTCTCTTAATGGAATTATATGATTAGGCAATGCTTGGTTTAATAAACAAAACTCCCTAAGCACATCATTGATTGCCCCAGTATATAATTGCTCATAACGTTCTAAAATTTCTTTATCTGAAACTGGAAATTTTTTTGTTGAAACCCCTTCTCTCATTTCAGTAAGTTTGTCCAACTTCATCATACTTACCTCTTTTTTGTATTGATCTACGCTCATGATTATTATGATTTAAATTATTATTTATTATTCTGATGTTATTTTAATGATACTTTTATCTGCAAGTAAAATAGGCCCATCATAAATAGGGATATCCTTAAAAGTATATACTTTTTCATTTTTAGACCACTGTTTTTTGGGAATGGCATACACCTCACCTGTTATGATATCCACATAAACGGGATCATTAAAATTACCATTGGCTATGGTGAAATCGAAGGTATTTTTCTCCATAGAGTTACTCGGAATACATTCACTTTCCCAAATGGTAAATACCTGAAGTTTACTCAACTTGTGTCGGTAACCGTAAATAGCCATTGCTCTATCGGTGCTTTTTATAACGGCAACATCTTCAGGGTTTTCTGGAATATAAGTCTTATTATGTGAGTCCTTTACATTTCTTATTCGTTCCAACGAATTGTCAAAAATGGAAGCTACATGTTGTACCGCATAATAGGCTATTTTTGGTCTGATGGCTTTTTGGGTTGAATCAGATGCAATGAGTCCTTTTACATTAATTCTTGTTATAGGGCCTCCTGTATATGCTATATCAATAATGGTAAACACACTACTCTCTATATCATGACCCAAATCGCCTAACATTCTTCGCGTATCCCATTTTGCTTGTGAAACTTCAGCCCAATCATGATCGCCAATGGCTCCTCTTCCCTTACCTCCCATAGAAGGAGCTCCATTTTCACCTTGCCTTAAAGGCATATTAGGTGCATATTTATGTAGTATGTTCTTTAATTTTTCAACTTTATCGTAATTTGAATCTGGATTATATACATAATCATGATACCCCATATTATCGAACAAATACATTTTATTTTGATCTGCAATTATTTTGAAAAAATCATCTGCAAAATCCAAATCAATATGCCCCATAGCTAAGCCGGATATTTTAGCTTCAGGTTGGATACTTTTAATGATTTCGGCTGTTCTAATATTTAAATGGGCTGTAATTTCAGGAGTATTCATCGTATTATCTCCAAAATTTGGCTCGTTCCATATTTCCCATTCAATGGCTTTGTCTTTATATCTTTTCACGCTGGCAGCAACCCAATTATCCCAAGCCTTTAATGCTTCATCTGAGATTGGAATACCTCCTGCCAAATTTATACCACCGCCGCCTTCATAAATAGTGTTGCCATATGACAATTGCATCCATGGCTGCAATCCTCTTTTAGTAGCATCATTTATGATATGATCTAGCCATTCCCACTCATAAACGCCCTTTTCTTTTTCAGTTTTTGCCCATCCTGTTTGAAGTCGGATACGTTTAATTCCAAGAGGATCTAAATAATCCTTATAAGAATCATAATTTGCATAATCCCTATCCAGTGTTTCACAACCAATTATCCAATTGGAAGATTGAATGTCTTTTGCATTTCGGGGTTGTATTTTTCCAATTAATGATAGCCCCATGTTTTCTTTATCCTGTCCATTGCTATTGCAGTATGTAAACAAGGATACTATTATTATGTATATAAACTGTTTCATAATTTTTTGTAATAAATTAGAATACATTACCAGAATGCTAATGCCCAATAATTCTATGATAGAAAATATAACTATAGCATTAAAAGTTTCTGTTTCATGATCTGATATTCATATTAAACTCCAGAACTTGCTAAAAAACCGCCATCTATTGGAACTACTATTCCTGTTACGAAACCTGCTGTATTTTCATCAATGAGCCAGTTCATACATCCAATAAGTTCTTTAGCTTCCCCAAAACGATTCATAGGTGTATGCCCAAGTACATTAATAGCACGATCCGTTTTATTTCCATTTTCATCAAACATTATTTTTATGCTTCTGTCATTCAAGAAAAAACCAGGAGCAATAGCGTTTACGCGTACCCCTGCTGGTGCTAAATACGCAGCAAGCCATTGAGTGAAATTTGCTATGCCTGCTTTGGCCATTCCGTAAGCACCAACTTTTGAAAGTGGTCTAAAACTATTCATAGAAGCGATATTAATGATACTCCCATGCTTTTGTTTTGCCATATCCTTACCAAAAACAAAAGAAGGAATTACTGTCCCCATGGTGTTTACATTGATAACACTTTTAAAAACATCCATGTTTAAATTAAAGAATCCCTTTATGGCTTCATCTCCATCTAATTCTCTATCATCAAATTCTGTAATGTTAGTTAAGGCTTCCATCTGGTTACCACCTGCACCATTAATTAATACAGTACAACTTCCAAGTTCTTTTAAAATAATAGCATGAGCATTTATTACCGAAGCTTCATCAGATACATCTGTGCTAACAGATATAGCTACTTGTCCCATAGATTTAATTTCTTCTTCAACAATTTTAAGCTTATCTAAACTCCTGCCTAATAAAGCAACTTTATAGCCTTGCTTAGCAAGATCTTTGGCCATCTCAGAGCATAATGTTCCTCCTGCCCCTGTAACTACTGCTATTTTTTGTACTGTGCTATTTTTCATTTAAAATTATTTTTTTGCTGTTTGTATAAGATATATCGGTTATTAATTCATGTAAAATTTCCTCATTCATTGGTATCAGCCCCTTTTCTACCCAGTTACCTATCAGATTACAGAGGATTCTTCTAAAATATTCATGCCTTGAGAAAGACATTATACTTCTAGAATCTGTTGTCATACCAACAAACCTGCTCAATAAGCTATAATTGGAAACAGCCATTAATTGATCTTGTATGCCTGTTAAATGATCATTGTACCACCACGCAGGTCCAAATTGTACTTTTCCTGGTATACCATCTTCCGCAAATGAGCCTGTCAAGGTCGCTAGCGCCTCATTATCAGAGGGATTTAAAGTGAAAATAATCACATTGGGCAGTAGTGAACTTTTTTCAAGCGTATTCAAAAAACTACAGAGACTTTTAATGTTTGCTGTTTTACCAATAGTTGCAAAGCCTCCTGCGGGTCCCGCTAAACGTCGTAAACGACAACTGGTTTCTCTATGTGCACCAATGTGCAATTGCATTGTCCAACCAAAATTGCTATAGCTCTTCCCTAAAAAGCCTAATAAATGAGATTGAAATTGAACAGTTTCAGTAGCTGTAATTGATTTATTGGCAATTATATTTTTAAATATTGAAGCTGCTTTTTCATCTGGACATTCTTGGAAAGTAAACCCTGAATTTAAGGCATGGTCAGATAATTTACAGCCATGCTTATCAAAATACTCTAATCTATCATGTAAGGCAGATTTTAAGTCTTCAAGTGTATTAATTTCCTTTTTATTTGATTGCGATAATTGAACTAAAAACTTCGAAGATTTCCAATTATCTATATCGAGGGCCTCATCTGCTCTTAAAGAGGGTAAAACTATAAATCCGCTTTTTAAGGAGGCTTGTTTATGCACCGATAAATCATCAAAAAAACTATCAGATGTACAAATAGCATCTACATTCCAGCGTTTCATAATATGGTTGGCTGAAAATGATTTATCTTTAAGTTTAATGTTACAGGTATTCCAAATACGTTCAGCGCTTAATGGTGTCAACAATTCATCAATTTCAAAAACTCGTTTTAGTTCTATACACGACCAATGGAATAATGGGTTTCCCATAGTTTTTGGTAATGTTTGTGCCCAAGCATTAAACTTATCCTTATCACTAGTTTCTTTACCCGTAATGGTGTTTTCAAACAGACCATTAATTCTCATGGCACGATGTTTATATGGATCTTCATTAACCCAGAGTTCAGCAATATTGTTATACATTTTATCCGATGCTAAATGTTGTGGATTGATATGATTATGAAAATCTACAACTGGAAGTTTTTTAGCTACCTCATGAAATAATGATTGAGACATCCCATTATCCAAAAGAAAATTATCATGTATAAAATTTTTATTTAAATTCATTTCTTAGTTCTTTTTAAATTTTAGAGTTCCAGTAAAAACCAGCTTAATAATTATGGATAAAACAACACATGCACTTCCTAAGTAAAAAGATATTTTCCCACTACTTTGGGACAATGTTGGGATACTCATAGCACAAAATAAAATTCCAGACGCTGCTATAACAATGGCGAACAAATTTGAAAGTGCTAATTTGAATTTTGGATCACCATCACTAATCTCACTTTTTTGAAGCGGTGTATTTATTTTAGTAAAGAAAGTGTCAACTCGTTTTTTGTACTCATCTTTTGATCTGAAAATATAACTTGCCAAAAAGAATGAAGAGATACAACTAACAATTTGAATTAATGTGCCCATTTCCCATGATACACTAGTAGAAGAAATAAAAATAAGACCTGTTAAAATACCGACAACTACAGTAAAGAAAACTCCTACAGAATTAGTCTTTTTAAACATTAACCCTAAAACTAATGGAATGGCTAAAGGGATGGCAAAGAGCCCTGTTAATATTTTATTGGCTTCAAAAGCACCGCCTAATCTCCCCATATATAATGAGCCTATAACAACCACAATCCCAACTAAAATAATGTTTAACCTTGCAACAAAAATCAGTTTTTTATCGGATGCATTAGGGTTTATTAATTTCTTATAAATGTCATTTGTAAGAACAGCTGACATCACATTAAACTCTGAATTTAAAGAAGACATTGTTGCAGAAAACATAGCGGCAATCATTAAGCCCAATAAACCAGCAGGCAATAGTTTAACAGCTACAGCTACATAAGCTTGCTCAGGATTAGCTAAATTTGGAAGTATATCCGCAGCGGCAATAGCTGGAAGTAAAAAGATAATTGGGAAAACAAATAAAAGTAAGGCGGTACAATATCCAAGCTTCTTAGCCGCCTTCTCATCCTTAACACTATAAAAGCGCTGTATAAAAACCCAGTTACCATTATACTTAAAAAGTATCATTAAATAATAAACCATTAACCACAGAGGTTGACTTTTTGCTCCCGAAAACCATTGAAAATGTTCTGGAAGTTTGGTCATTAATGCACTTAACCCTCCTGTAGCCTCCAGAGAAAGTGGCACTAATAACACTGATACAAAAATTAAAATAATAAACTGCAAAGTGTCCATAACTACAACTGCCCATACACCACCAATAACTGTGAAAAGTGTGGTTATAACTCCAGACCATATAATAGCTTCAAAAAAACTTAGATCTGTTGCTGTAACCAAAAAAATACCCATAGCATACTGTCTCACCATGTTATCTAGAAACCTCATACCAAGGCCCATCCAACCAAATAACTGCTTAATATTGCTATTGAACCGTATTTCTAAATATTCGATGGGGGTCATAATTCTTGAGCGTACCCAGCGCTTTCCAATAAATAGTGCTGCAAAAATAAAGGGTATTATGGTGCACCACAGAACGACCACACCTATTAAGCCATCTTTATAAGCAATCCCTGCATAAGCAACAAACACAAAAGTACTTAATGACCCCATAAAATTGCTAATCGCCGAAATACCCCAAGGGATGGTATTACCACCGGTGAAATAGCTTTTAATATCTTTTATAAACCATGAGAAAAATATACCAACCCCAGCCATGAGCAGAAGATAAATACCGATTGAAACATAATCTAGAGTTTGAAGGGTTGACATACTTCTTTAAGTTTTTACTATTAAATAATTGATGTTTATTTTAAAATAAACATTGAAAAATGAATTCTGAACACTATGGTTTTTCTTAGATTTAATAACAATTTGTTGAAGTTATAATTGCTATATAAGTGAATTGACGATAAACAAATGCCCTAAAAGTAAATCTAGGGCATTTACAGCAATAGCTGCAAAATTCAAACTAACTCAACTTATTAATATTTTAATTATACCCTGGGTTTTGTTCCAATACAGCCCCATTATTTGCTTCAATTTCTCTTTGAGGGATTGGAAACAAATCATATTTAGGTTCATAAGTAGGGCCAGTAAGCCAATTATACTTAACAACACGCTCTCCATATTTACCTACACGGCGCAAAGTAATATGACGTTGCTCTTCAAGATTAATTTCTCTTGTTCGCTCATCAAGAATATAATCTATATTAACATCTCCAGGAGCAACATCAGTGGCACCAGCTCTAGAACGAACTTCATTAATGTCAGCAGCTGCCAAAGCAGTATTTCCTGCAGCTAAATAAGCCTCAGCTCTCAATAAATAGGCTTCTGGTAAACGCAAGTAATACATATCATGATAAGTAGACCCAGCGGCATTAGATAGAAGCAAAGGATTTGCTGGATCAATTAACCCTACTGGATGATCTCCAGGAGTAGTTGCCTTCACAAACCAAGGATAAAATCTCCAACCACCAGCGTTTGCTACTTCAAGTGGAGTACCAATACCTGTTCCTGTATTTTTCGCTCTGAATTGTGATCCTTTTTTTCCAAAAAAAGCAGAAGCTGGATTATCATAGACATAGTCTTTTATGAAATTGTTGTCGTTACAACGCATATCGCCAAGGTAATTTGCAGGCCATATTCCACCACCCGGCATATCAGATGAATTTGAAGTATACGCTGTAGGTTGCAAGAAAGAAACCCCATTTCCTCCAACATTATCATTAGAACGTTTTCCTAAGAAACCAGGCTTACCATCAGGATCTTGAAGCGTCCAAACGGCAGGTACATGATGGCGCTCTAATAAATTCGCAATTTTATTAGTTGATACTATAGCTCCACCTGGAACATCAGTCTCAAACTGGCACACCCATAACGCTTCTCTATTTCCAGAAGCCCTATTTTGGTTCCCTCTTTGCCAAAGATCCCAAAATACATCTTTACCAGAAGCAGTAGCACGAGCACCGAAACGGCCTTTCATCAATCCAACATTGGGATCATTTATTACTTTAGAAATTTCGGTAACAGCGTCTGCCGGTCGCCCTAATGACATCAAAGTTTCACCTAAATAAAAACTGGCAACTATGTTAGAAACCCTACCGTCTTTTACTTTATCGATTGAAGGCATCCCATCCGCAGCATCTCTAAAGTCTATTTCCATTTGATTCAGAATTTCTGTTCTAGTAGCACGAACTCGATCATATACTGGCTCAGCAGAAAATTCTATTACTAATGGAACTCCTCCATATAAATAAACCATATCTCGATAGGCTTTCGCTCTAAAGAACTTAGACTCCGCAATCACCGCTGTTTTTTGCTCTGGGGATAATGCAGATTTATTTACATTATCAATTAATAGATTTGCCGCCGCTACAATTTTAAAGTTCTCTTGATAAAAGAACTCTGATGGATACGTACTAGGTGATAAAGAAGTTTGTAAGGCACCTATTTTTTCAGTAGTTCCAGTCCCTCTAGAAGAAAAGAAAGCATCAGTACCATAAAGCAAAGTGAACGAAATATCGCCAAAACCTTGATAGTATATAAAACGTTCTCTAACGTAAAAATTGGTTAATACCGATTCTATTCCAGAAGGATTAGAATACACGTTCTCAGCGGTATACAGATCAACAGGAACTTCATTTAAGAATTCCTCCTCGCTGCATGAAACTAAAGCAACCAACGATAGCAATGCAACAAAAAATTATTATAATTAGATTTTTTCATTTTAAATATATTTTGAATTTATTAAAAAGTAATATCAATGCCAAGGTTATAACTCTTCATAACTGGCAAACCTGTAGAAGTATTAATTCCCAAACCTGAAACAGTTTCTGGATCCCAACCTTGCCATTTTGTCCAAGTTCCAAGGTTTTTTCCGCTCACATAAAATTTCACACCAACTAATTTTATTTTTTCCAATAGATCTCTATCTAATGTATAACCTATTGATATATCTTGTAATCTAACAAAACTTCTGTCTTTAAACGGTGTAAAATCAACCCCACCAAGATTTGAATTTGCTCTATTAAATTCAGCATTTGGATTACTAGGTGACCAATAATCGATATCATTAAAACGATTATTCCCTACATAGGTAGTTAAACCGTAAAAACCACCTGCACCTGCCCAAGGATCGTTTGGTCCAATACCACCTTGAATGGAACTAATAAAGAATTTGAAAGAGAAATTTTTGTAGGTAAGATTATTGGTAATACCAAATTGATAATCGGCTTCTCTTTGCCCTATAAAAGTCCTATCTTGTTCATCTATAACCCCGTTATCATCAAGATCTTTAAATCTGTAAGAACCCGGTTCATAACCTGTAGGGATAACATCATCCAATTGATAAATCCCATCTTGTACGTAAGTATAAACCGTACCTATTGATTTTCCAATAAAATAATTATTTTGAACTAAATCATCTTCTACACCATCATTGTCTAAATCTTCACCAGTTAAATGAGTGATTTTATTATCATTTGTAGAAAAATTGAAACCTAAATCCCAATTCCAATCTTTAGTTCTCACCGGATTAAAGTTCAAATTAAACTCTATTCCAGTATTTTGCAATTCTCCAATATTAACCCTTATAGAATTAACACCAGATGTAGCACTTAAAGTTCTATCAAATAATAAATCTCTAGTAGTTGATAAATAATAATCTGCACTACCAGTAATACGATTACTAAAAAATCCAAAATCCAAACCAACATTGTAACCCTCTGTTTTTTCCCAAGTTAAATCTGGACTAATTAATCTATTTAGAACAAAGCTATTAACTGTTGGCGCATTATCTCCAAAAACATATTGATTTGAAGGATTTGACGCATAAGTATTTTGTGCTGAGTAACGAGGAGAAGTATTTCCATTCAACCCGTAACTGCCCCTCAATTTAATTAAATTAATTTTAGAATATTTGGATAAAAATGCTTCCTCTGAAAGTACCCAACCTGCGGAAAGGGCAGGAAAATAACCTATCTTATTACCTTCTGCAAATGCGGAATGGCCGTCTCTACGAATGCTTGCATTAAACAAATATTTACCATCATAATCATAAATAACTCTGGCGGTAGTTGATAGAAAAGATTCCTCATAACCACCTGAAGAAACTACAGGGATAAGACCAACACCTAAATTATTAAATCCTAAAGACTGATTTTCAAATTGAGTTGCAGAAGCTCTTGTCGTTTGATTTTCAATTTTGTTATACCCATAGACTAAGGTGGCTTTCAATCCATGCAACTGATCATCATCCAAATGAATATCATAATTCAATATATGATCCATAGCAGTATCATATGTAAAAGAATTAGTCTTTGAAGCCGACCCTAGACCATTAGCTCCATAAATGTTCGAATTATACCCTTGAAACCAACGATAGTTGTTATTAAAATTTAACCTATAATTTAATCCTCGAATTCCAGGGATATCAATAGACAAATAAGCTTGAGCACCAATATTATTTTGTTTGTTTAAATCTTCTGACTGTATAGACAAAAAAGGACTTGTTAAAGAACTTCCGCTTGGATTGATCACAAAAGTTCCGTCCTCATTTGTAGGCGTATATAAAGGACTCATTAAAACAAAGGTTTGTAAGTTAGGTGATTCTCCTGAGCGGTCAGAAAAAGCTCCAAAGGTATTAATACCCACTTTTAACCAATCATTAACTTGAGTATCTATATTAATACGTACTGATTTACGATTGTAATTATCTCCAATTATCCACCCAAGTTGATCCGTATAACCTGCTGATAAAAAGTATGAAGTGTTTTCACCCCCCCCCTTAACACTAAATTGATGATCAACGATATAAGGACTACTATTCTGACCTGCCTCAAACCAATCAAAATCGGTCCCGTTTGAAATTGAATTTTGAAGATCGGCAGATACGGCTACCCCACTATCAAGCAAATAATCATAATTTGGATTAGGTATGGTAAAATCAGGGGCAAGAAAACCTCTGGTATATTGATTAAGCCTAGAGGACTCTATGAATTCAGCTCTATTTAATGTTTTTCTGTCTTTAATAGGGGATTGCATGGAATAATAAGTAGAATAACTTACCTCCGTTTTCTGATTTTTTTTCCCTTTTTTAGAAGTCACCATGATAATTCCATTTGCGGCCTGAGCACCGTAAATAGCTTTACTACTAGGATCTTTCAAAACATCCACTGACTCAATATCTGCTGGATTTAAGTCGGTAAATGCACCACGATAAACAGCACCATCCAAAATAATCAAAACCCCCGTATTTCCTCCTAGAGTACTTCTTCCACGCACTAAAATTGAAGGATCTGAACCTGCAGTTGTGGTCTGACCAATAGTAATCCCTGGAAGTGACCCCTGAAGCGATTGTATTATACTAGTATTTGGAGAATCTTCAAACTGCTTTAAATCAGCAGAAGCAACAGCACCTGTCAAATCCTTTTTCTTTTGAGTACCATATCCTATAACAACAACCTCATCAAGTTTTGCAGCATCTTCTTCCATTGAAACATTAATTGTTGATGACTGTCCTGCCCTAATTTCTTGTGTTAAGAATCCAACAGAGCTAAACACTAAAACTGCCGAAGGATTTGAGACATTAATTGAGTATTTTCCATCAAAATCGGTAGAAACACCATTAGCAGTTCCCTTTTCTATAACATTTACTCCAGGCAAAGCTATATTTTGATTGTCCGTTACTATTCCACTTCTATTTAAGTTCTGCCCAACCATTTGCTGAGAAACAAGAACCAAAACAAGAAGAAAAAAAATTCTAAAAGTGTTTTTCATATTCAATTTAATTTGAAAGTTAAGTATAAAATTTTTATTGAATTATTTATGTTTACGTACACTTATTTGAGTAAAATACACTAATCTCTTTTGCGTTAACGTACACACGAATTAAATGATAATTAAATAAATTACCAAATTTTATTGATTCAATTTAAATATTAATTGTGTCTTTAATTTATTATTAGTCATTTTGTGGTTTCGGAATTCTAAAATTTTCCTTGCTTGAAGCGTATACACTTCTAGCAAGGAATTGAAAATTATAGTGTTGAAACAACAACTACTTCACAAAACGAGCTGTTTCTCCATTAGAAGTGCGAACAATATAAATTCCTGATTTTAAATAACTAATATTTAAAATAAGATCCCCATCTGACGCACCACTCAATACTTTTTGACCTATAGCATTGAAAACAATTACAGATACTGACCTATTATTATTAGATATTACAACCGAACTCTTATCTGGAGAAGGATACACTAATAATCCTTTAGCATCTTGACTGAAATCCCTAGTTGATAATGTTGTAGATGAAGGCGCAAAAGTCACCCCTCTGAAAGTTTGATTGGTACCAGCATCAGAAGTCGCAATTACAGTATATGTCGGATTAGCTGCTCCACCAGAAGTCCAGTCTCCTGTTCTAGGCGTATTATCAATTGTTTGATACAATGTACTTTTAGCCTTTGGAGATGATTCATCAATTTTAATTACATAAAGAACCGGCTTATCCCCTTCTATTCTTCCTGTCATTGCTTGAAAACCAGTAAAGCCGCCAATATAATCATCAGCAGTACTTGTTGTACTAACATAAGTCCATACACCTGAGCTTTTATAATATTTATCTATTCCACTAAATCTTTGAGCAACGTACATCAAATCATTACCAGGTTCCACTGCGTCGACATCGAATAGTACAAGACCGCAATAATTATTAGGAGCGGCAGATCCTGTAAAAGCAGTTGAAGTTGGCGCAGTAGTAGGAGTTGATGCTACACCACTAATGTAAGTAGAAGGATCATTACCACCCGTTGCAACTACCTCATTATTCCAAATACCTACAGAACGAGCCCCTTCAGGGAAATAAGAAGTATTTGATGTACTACCAAAAGTAGCCAGCCTCACCCCAGCATCAGCACTGGAAGCAGCAGTAGCAATAAAAAAAGTAGTACCATCAACAGAAGCTACTGAACGACCACTTCCGCCATTAAAAGCAGCATCGGCAGGTAGAAAATCAGAATATTCAATAGTCTTATTTTTAGAAATACGCACAAGCGAAAGAGCCGCTGCACGTGCCGTACCTGCAGACGTACCATCAAGAGTGTTACGTCCTGTTAACACAATGTAATTCCCGACTTCTGAAGTATTAATCTGACCTTCATAAGCAGCTTTACGATCATCAACCATACGTCCAGTAATTATTGCAGCACCTACTGCTGTGGCGCTGTTAATTACTCCTGTTGTTCCAGTGGTATATTCTTGTAAGCTCAAATTCCTGTACGCTCCAGAGTTATTAGTATCAACATTGTAAGAAACTATTAAGTTTCCATTTGTATAATCTTGTGAATGCATGACAACAGCACTAAAAAATAATAAAAGGGTAAAGAATTTTTTCATAGTTTATGGATTTAGAAGGATTAATATTCAACTTGAAAAATAAATAACAATAAAACTATTGTGAATAAAAGCTTAAAACTGTGCCATCTCCAGAGGATTCAATACAATCATGTTAACGTACACTTAATTTAAGTAAAAAAAAATGCTTTGTTATTTTACGCATATTGTTAACGTACACTTTTTAATTAACACAAATATAACATATTACTCGAACTAACCTAAATAAATTTTTATTTTAACAAAAATATTCTGTTAATTTTCACAAAACCGAATATATTTACAAACATAAAATAGGCAATAAGTTTATAACCATGAATTCAAAACCAACTATAAGAAAGATTGCCGAATTGGCTAACGTTTCAATTGGTACAGTTGATAGAGTTTTACACAATAGAGGTTATGTCGCCGCAAATACAAGACAGCTTGTTGAGAGCATCATGCAAAAAATAGATTATGTTCCAAATACCTATGCACGGAATTTGGTTTTAAATAAAACTTTTAATATCGCTGTACTACTACCTCAACACAAGGAAGGTGAGTTTTGGCACTATCCGTTTCAAGGGGTTAAAAAAGCCATGAATGATTTTAAATCTTTGGGCATAAAAATAAATGTGTATTTATATGACTTGAATAAGAGTAACTCATTTAATAAAGTTTGTAAGAAAGTTTTATTAGAAGAAAATGATGCTGCTCTTCTTTTCCCTGATGTCATGCCTACTGAATCTGCATCTTTTATAAATGAATGCAAGGCTAAACAAATACCTTTTGTATTAATTGGTTCTTACGAAAACAAAACGGAAGCTATCCTAAATATTGGACAAAACTCTTACCAAGGTGGACGGGTAGCAGCTCAATTGTTACAATACGGTAATAACAATGGTACAAAATATTTAATCATTAATATCTTAAAAGCAGAAAACCCAAACTATCGTGTTCTCAAGCGTATAGAAGGTTTTAAAGCTTTCCTCGGACGAAAAAAAAAATAATGATATTGTCGTTGATACTTTTACAATTACGGAAGAAGACCCCCGCCTAATCAAAAAAATTAAAATCAAAATTGATTCTATACCAGAAATAGATGGGATTTTTGTGGCAAATTCAAAATCCTACATGATTGCTGAAGTTCTTACAGAAAACAAGAATATTAAAATTGTTGGCTATGATCTTTTACAAAAAAACAAAGATCTCATAAATGAGGGAGTTATTGATTTTTTAATCAATCAACAACCCTCCCAACAAACCTATCAAGGCATAGAACTTCTATACCGATATTTAGTTATGAATGAAACCCCTCCAGCAATTATTGATATTCCTTTGGATATTGTTTGTACGGAAAAATTAATGTATTACGACGATAGCATTTAATCATAGACAGACAAATATTAAATCCTTTTGCAAACCTGAGTTTGTAAAAGGATTTATATTTGATATTGATTATACATGGTATTGAATAGCTGTTGTTTAGTAAACTATTTGTTATCTAAAACTAAGCCTCCCTTCCCTAGTTTCACTTTTTAGTGAACAGCCAATTTTTTAGAAAATTTTATATCCTGAGAAGAGGCCCCTATCATAATTGTAAAGGATCCTGATTCAAGAACCCATTGCATATCCTTATTATAAAATGAGAAATCTGTGGGATTTAAAGTAAAACTAATCTTCTGCTTCTCACCTGGGTTCAATCCTATTTTTTTAAAGCCTTTAAGTTCTTTTAGTGGTCTTGAGATAGATGAAACATCATCGCCAACGTACAATTGCACAACTTCCTCACCAAACACTTTTCCTGTATTCGATACCTCAACAGTTATTTGGATACTGTCCTCTTTGTTTATCGCATTGGTTGATAATTCCATGTTTGAATATTCAAATTTTGTATAACTCAAACCATATCCAAAAGGGTATAAAGGCGTTGTAGGAATATCTAAATACATATTAGTCCATCGAGAAGGTTTGACACCTTCATTAATATCGTGCGAAGTTCTTTTATAATTGTAAAATATTGGGATTTGACCAGTGTTTCTTGGAAAGGAAATCGTTAATTTTCCAGAAGGATTATAGGCTCCCCAAAGCACATCTGAAACAGCCAAACCTGCCATAGTTCCAGGAAACCAAGCCTCTAATATGGCTTCAGAGTGTTTTTCTACAAGTTGCAAATCAAAAGGACGGCCATTAAATAATACAGTAACGATAGGTTTACCCGTTTTAGATATTGCTTTAACCAATTCTTCTTGAGCTCCTGGTAAATTAATATTCGAAATACTTCCTGCTTCGCCACTCATCCAATACTCTTCTCCTAAAGCTAAAATAACTAAATCTGATTGGGATGCTAATGCTACCGCCTCTGGAATTAATTCTAATCCTTTAGGCTCAAATCCATCCAGCTTTATGCCTTCGGCATATTCAATGGTAACATTAGGACTCGCTGTTTTCTTTAAGCCTTCTAAAAGCGAAACGACATCTTCAGGTTTTCCTTGGGAATAATCTCCACCCCACCATGAAAACATATCTTTTTTACGTGTAGCCATTGGTCCAATTACTGCAATCTTTTTAACATTGGAATTAAGCGGTAATATACTATTGTTATTCTTTAATAAAACCATGCTTTCTCTTGCTGACTTTCGTGCAAATTCCAAATGTTTTGGATTAAGTAAAGTTTCCTTTTCCCTATCCACATCAAAAAATTTATAGGGATTATCAAACAAACCTAATTGCTGTTTGGCATGCAGCACCCTTCTTACGGCTTGATCAATTACCGAAACATTAACTTTGCCTTCCTCAACCAATACTTTTAAATATTTTAAATATAAACCACTGGTCATATCAACATCAACACCTGCGTCAATGGCCATGAGAACAGCTTCTTTTTGGTCTGCAGCTACCCCAATCTTAACAAGATTATTAATTGTTGACCAATCTGTAATTAACATGCCTTTAAAACCTAACTCTTCTCTTAAAATAGTTTTAAGCAGTTTTTGGTTGGCCGTGGCAGGAATTCCGTCAAACGTTGAATAGGCAGTCATTACACTTCCTACACCTGCATCAATGGCAGCTTTAAATGGGGGAAGATAAATCTCCCTTAAGGTTCTTTCTGAAAAATCTGAAATATTATAATCCCTGCCTGCTAGAACTGCACCATAACCCGCAAAATGTTTAACACATGCCATCACACTTTCTCCGCTGGTCAAATCCTTTCCTTGAAAACCTTTGACCCTGGCTGCTGAAACCAAACTACCGTAATAGGGGTCTTCCCCTGCGCCCTCGACTATGCGTCCCCATCGTGGGTCGTTTGTGATATCAACCATAGGCGCATAGGTGAGATGGATTCCACCCGCTGCTGCTTCTTTTGCAGCTATACTAGCTGATTTTTCAATATTCTCTAAATTCCAACTGGCCGATTCCCCTAATGGCGTAGGGAATATGGTTCTATAACCATGTATCACATCTTCTTGAAATAATATAGGGATTCCCAAACGGCTTTGTTCAACAGCCATTTTTTGCAATTCATAATTTGTCTTGGCTCCATTGCTTTTAAGGATCCCTCCTATTTCTCCGTTCTTGATGCTTTCATTAAAAGAATTTGTTGTATTGTTCTCATTTACATAAGTAGCCAAATTTAATTGACCTACCTTTTCCTCCAAAGTCATTTTCTTTAAAAGCAACTCTATCTTGTTTTTTGCATTATCACTGTTTTGGGCAACTATTATTTGTGTTGTTGCTATAATTACCAGCAAAATTACCCAGACCTTTTTATTATTCATAATGATTTTTTTGTGTTATTTACTTTCCTTTTTTATTCCATGTTGTGATCATTCCATTAGTTTGACCTGCATCGGCAAACGGTACGAGATAGATTTTTTCTGTACGCCCATTTACTTCTGCATTTAAAGTATAAACCTGATTTCCTGACCAATTTTCTGGCAATATGCTGTTTGGCACCTGTTCCAAAAAAATGGCATTTTCATTTAAATAAACATCTTCAGCTTTTACTTTATTTAACTTTTGGTCAAACACCAGTACTTGTGGTCCTTTTTGAATGCCAATGCTATTTGGGTAACTTTTACCGCCATCTAATATTTTAAGCGGAATAGAAAAACTAATTTCAATTTTATCGCCTTTTTTCCACGTTCTGTCAACCTCAATTAATTGCTGACCAGCTTTTTGGGTTTTATTGTTTACTTTAATCGTAAAGTTTTCTGTCCAATATGGTTTACGGAATAGAATCTGAAATTTTGATGTCTTTGATGGATTTACTGAAATTGAAACCTTCCCATCTGATGGAAAGTTTGTATGAGTTACAAACTCAACTTCCGTTTGATCTTTTGTATTCAGTTTAGTTTTATAAACTCCTGGTTCATAAAATAAAAATGTTGGAGTCTGATTAATTTTACCGTTTGAAAACATCGGAACCATAGCTATACCCCTCGGAATACTAGACATGCAACAGGTTATATTTGTACCGTATTCCTTAACTCCCATAAGTGGGGTATAATAACTTACACCTCCTGTCTGTGGGTCTTCAGCACCAATTAAATGATTGTAAACCGAGCGTTCTAATTCATCTAAATATTTCATATCTCCCGAAATACTAAACAATTGATAATTAAGTTGAACCCAAGTTGTAGTAACACACCCTTCTCCCATATGCGCATCATTTTCTGCTGGCAATACATGGTCATCCTGAAAATGCTCCATGGAACTTGTTGTTCCTGTAACATATAAACGTTTAGAAACAATGTCATTCCACGCTAACAATACAGGTTTTAAAAAATTTTCATCATTTGTAATTCGATATAGTTTTGAAATTCCAACGATATTTGACAACATTTCATAAGCTTTGCCATTTGCTACTTTATCCAATCTTTTTAAAGAATCAATATCGGTAATAATGCGAGGTCCTTTTGGATTGTCATAGCTTTTGATAACATAGTAACAAAAATCCAAATATTTTTTGTTTCCTGTGAAACGGTATAAGTCGGTCATGGGGTCTATAACACTTGCAGCTGCCATTCCAACATGTGCACCAGCTTTTATTATATCTTTTTGACCAACGGAGTCACCGAATTTTTCAAATAGTAAATCACCAATTTTTTCGCAAGCAGTCAATGCTGGTTTAAAGCCAGATAATTCATAGTATCTTAATAATCCTACCATATCATATTTATGCGACCACACATCCCAACTTGTCCAATGACTGTCTGCATCATAAGTTCCTAAATACCCGTCTTTTAACTGGGCCGCTATAAGTTGCTGTGCACTTCTATCAATTTGTTCTTTTAGTGCCGCATCACCTTTATTTGCATAGGTATTACAAGCGGCTTCTAAGAATTTACCAACATGCTCCCCAATCCATGAATGCACGCCTGGACGATTAATAAATCCTGCTAATAACACATCTTCATCAACTTTGTAAAGTCTTTGTTGGGTATTAATATCCAACTTTTCCCCTAGCCAACCATCAATGACTGTTCTATCTACATCCGGATTTTGAAATTTTTCATCAACCTTATAGGTTATTATTGGGGTTGCTTTTTTATAAGCTATATTCTCATAGCCATAAACGGCGTTCCAACTATCTGAATATTGAAAATCGTTTACAATTAAGGTGTAAGTTACTTTTATTAATGGTGAAGCAGCTTTATAGTGGAAATCAACAGTAGTTGCTCCAAATTCCAAGTTGACTTCCTTTTTATCTGAATTAACTTTTTCTCCGTTGAAATTATAAAAGTCTGCTACAACACTTCCATTTAGTTTTCTTGTTGAAACATTGGTAATGGTAAATTGATAAATCAAGTCTTTATTTATTACGAGGTCTTTTTCGTTTCCCTTTTTCAGACCTGCATTATATTTGAAAAACAGATCAGGGTTCGCGGACTTGAATTGTGGTACCATAGAGATAGAAAAATGCCCCCAATGTGTAGCTCTAATGGCTATCGTATTTTCCTGATCCCATAATATATCTTCAGTATCAATTAAATAATTTCTATTGGTGTCTCCTGAAGTATTTTCACCAATCAACTTACCATTTAAATAGGTTTCGTCGGTTTGACGAATTTTGCCCACCGAAAGACTCATTGAACCTGTTTTTTCGGACGCTGACTTTAGGCTTACTGGGATGAATACCTTTTTACGAAGCCAAAGCAATCTAACAGCCGTTGTATGGATATCATCTTGCCATTCTAATTTATCAAGTTCAGCCCAGCCAGAATCATTAAAATCTTTTTTGCTGAATTCTGCATTATCTTCTTTCGTTATATATTTCCAGTTTCCGTCAATAATTAATTCTTGTGAGTAAGTATTAGGTACTCCAATTAATGTAAAAAGTAAAATAAATATTATTTTTTTCATCATCTATAAGAATATTATTAGCACTTCTAATTAATATAAAGTTTTAGAGTTCTTTCTTGCTTGCTGATTAGTAAATTTCTAATCGTCATTCCAGACTAGCCACCACGGATTTTATTAATAAGTTTTTCAGCCGTTTTAGTTATTATTTCAGTTTTCAAATTATCATGAGCTGACAATTTAGGAGGTATACAACAAATCATAAAGACCCCGAAAGAAACTGTAATGAATATTTTTTCATTTTAATTGTTTTTGCTACAAAATGTATTGTCTATGTTCTGAAATGTCGTAAACAAGATTCTTAAAGTATTATTTCGATCAATTCTAATAGATAATTCATAACCAAAAAAAACATTTGGGATTATAAATAGTGCTGTTTAATCAATTTTATTAATGATATTCAAAAGCTCCAATATCAGGTGTAGCGTCTCTTGTAAAGTCATTAAAATCAATCGCAGACATTGGAGTTCCTAATGCTTTATTTATAGCAGGGGAGCCAGCCTTTAATTTAAAATCTGCTCCCGCTGAATTAACAAACTGTGGATCTGTGATAATAGCATTTGTACCTGCCGTGGTCGAATTGCCAAACACTAAATTATTGTCCATAATGGCGTAACTTTGATTTTTCCAGTTTATTTGATTTTTGCATTCTGCAAATATGTTATTTCTAACAATAAAATTTGAATTGTTTGCATTATCGGCTTCTATCATAAATGCACAATTTTCCCAATCTGAAACTGTTTTACCTAAACCACAACGCACCACTGTATTTTGATATACACTAATGTCTTTTAAAGGCCCATTATTAACATAACCAGCAAGTCTAATACCAACGCCTTGAATATCATAAACCAAATTATCATGAACTTCAACATTTGAAGCCACACCTCCCTCTTCACTTGCAACAGTAATACCTGAAGTAGTGTTATACACTTTATTAGCGTAGACATCTATATTATTTAAATCTCTTTGATAAGCATCAACATATATAGCAACCCGAATCAAATTGGTCACAATGTTGTGGTGCACCGTACCATTTGCAGAAGCATTTTTAACATCTATACCTTCACCCCCATTATTCAAATCAACCATACGATCTGATACCGTATTGTAAGCAATCTCAAATCCTACAACTGACGCTACTGTAATACATTCATTCGTATTTTGTGCTTTTTCCGCAATAGAACAAGCTTGCTCTACTTTATTATTAATAATAGTAATGTTAGTTGAATTAGCACCAATTATTCCAGAGGAACCTGTATTTTTAGTGTTGCAATTTTTTATGATAATATTACTACTGTTTATGGCTATTACACCCGCCCATTTTGCATTTATAATAGTAAAACCATCTATTACAATCCAACTTTTAGGAGTTGATGCACTAAAACCATCGATGGTAATAAGTCCTCTTCTATCCACCTTGGTACCATCCGCTGATTCACTTCCGTCAATGATTACTTCACCTTTTACTTCCGCTTGATAAATAATGGGCTTATCAGCAGTTCCGGAATTTAACGGCGCTATCTTTATAGTAGGTTTATAGGTTCCAGGCTTTACAACAACTACATCTCCAGCCACAGCAACTTGAGCTGCCTTGTTAATAGTTAAAAAAGGTGCGTTTTTTGAACCATCATGTGAATCGTTTCCTGTAGTAGAAACATACAATGTACCTACAACGGGTGTAGTTTGAGCAGTTACAACTAAATCAGCTGACATATCTCCCGCTAAAAAATCACCATTGGCAGCTTGACTAGCTTTAATATTCGTAGTTCCTGCACCAACAATGGTTAGTGTATTGCCACTTATAGTTGCTACAGTAGTATTGCTACTTAAATAAGTAAACGCTCCAGAACTATTGCTTGTAGGAGGCGTTAAATCAAAAGGAGCATCTCCAACTACTTTAGTTGGAATTGTAAACCCAGTAATTGTAGGAGCTATGGGTGTTGGCGTCGGTGTTGTTGGACTATCATCTTTACTGCAAGAATAAATTATGCTTGTAACCACGAGTATACTTAATAACAAAACTTTTGTTTTCATAATAATTTTATTTTTTATTTCAATGATTAATTTTTGAAGGCCAGAAGTGAATAATAATTAGGTGGATTAAATATTCGTAATAAAAAACCCATTATTTTTCATTCCGTTTAAATAATAATATGTATTTTTATTTTAATTATGTTAACGTACACTCTTTTTTTGAAAAAATAAGTTAACGTACACATAATATATTACAATAATAGAGTAAAAAATGATTACAACAAAATTATTTTTTACAGTAACTTAAAGTAAGCATGTTATTAACATATGGACTCCTAATGACTTTTTGAAATAAAGACGGCAATAGGTATTTGAAAATTAGACGAAAGGATTTATGCGTTTTTATGTTTTTTATAGAACTGGTTTATTAAAAATAATAACATATGAAAACAATACTTCAAGACTTAAAACAATTTATTTCAGAAATTCAACCCTCAGTATCACGATTTCAAAGTACTCTACTTTTTGTATCGATCTTTCTGTGTTCAATCATAAAAATAAACGGACAAACCGCTGAAAAAACTTCAATTGAAAAAGAACTGCTAGCCAAAGCTCGTCAAAATATTGAAGAATATCGTAAAGGAGACGCCTCTCTGGTTTTTACAGATGAACACGGTAAACCTATTAAAAATATTCGAGTTGAAATCAACCAAATCACACAGGACTTTCTGTTCGGAAATCTATGTGAGGAAATATTCAGGCTCACACCAGAAGATGCAACCAAATTTGAGGAAAAATTTATTAGTCTATTTAATTTTACTGAATTGACTGTAAAATGGGAGCCTTATGAACCAAAGCAAGGAATGCCTCAATGGCAAAAATTGCAGCAAAAACTCGATTGGTGTAAAAGGAATAATATCACACCCAAAGGCCATACTTTGGGGTGGACACATTTGGCAGGAACTCCTCGCTGGTTAATGAAATATCCTTTTGAATTAGCTAATGATTTATACAAAGCCAGAATTCAAAACCTGGTTGGAGGGTTTAAAGACCAAATAAAAATATGGGATGTTGTAAACGAGCCCGTAAACACCATACCATGGAAGATGGCTCTTGCCGATACGCTCACAACTGAAGGGAAAATTGATGACGGGACAAGATATAATGTTGAAGGAATTACGCTGGAACAAACCATTCCATGGATCGAAGAATCATACAAATGGGCAGCAGAAGCAGATAAAAATGGGGATTTTATTTTAAATGAGTTTTTTTTGATTGCCAAGCCAGATATTCGTGAAAAGTTCTACCAACTCGTAAAAGAGCTCCAAAAAAAGAATACACCAATAAATGGCATTGGTATTCAGGCACATGAGCCACGTGACATGTGGTTCTCCCCAGTGGAATTAATTAAAACCTACGACAGAATGAATGAACTTGGATTACCTCTTCATATAACCGAATTCACGCCTCAATCTTCAGGAATTCCCATTACAGGTGGATGGCGTGAAGGGTTTTGGACAGAAGAAGCCCAAGCTGATTTTGCTGAGCAGTTCTATATTTTATCCTTTGGGTATCCATCTATGGGTTCCATACATTGGTGGGGATTAAGTGACCGTATGATCTGGTTAAAAGGTGGTGGCTTACTTGATAAGGATTTTAATCCAAAACCAGTTTATACGCGTTTACACAAACTCATCAAAGACGAATGGATGACAAAAAATCTAGTACTGAAGGCTGATAAAAACGGGCAAATAAGCTTTAGAGGGTTTTATGGTTCTTATCAAATTAAAATCACCAAACCAGATGGCAGCTCGATAATAATTGATAGACATCTCACTGAAAATATGGATAATCAATGGTTCCTTAAAATATAAATGTTGTTTAATACAAAACAAAAAAATAATCTCTTTTTCGTTAAATAGATCAACGAAATGTCAACTACAAAATCAACAAAATGCAAAACGAAAAAACTACTTTTTTTAACTATTTTACTATTCGTATTTGGTCACTCCAAGGCGCAATTCATAGACTCTTCCATCGATCGTGTCAAAACGCCTTTAGAAGTAAAAATGAAACGTATTGGGAGTATAAAACCCAAGAGCACCAAAGAAATAACATCTTCAAGACTTACCGTGGGGTGTGAAACACTGGACAGAGACCATACGGTTTGGGACAACTATAAGGATTATTTAGCGCCGCTTGGTGTGAAAAAAATCCGTTTACAAGCAGGCTGGGCAAAATGCGAAAAAGTTCCCGGTGTTTACGATTGGAAATGGCTAGATGACATTATAGATTATGCAGTTGCCAATGATATAGAACCTTGGCTTCAGCCTTCTTATGGAAATCCTGCATACCCTGGAGGCGGCGGAATAAACCTACTAAATAGTCTCATGCAATCTGATGAAGCGTATGCTGCCTGGGATCGGTGGGTGGAAGCTTTGGTAAGCCGTTATAAAGATCGTGTGAAAGAGTGGGAAATTTGGAATGAACCAGATCTTCATGGCCATATTGACGCAGAAACCTCTGCAAAATTAAACATCCGTACAGCCGAAATAATCAAACGCATTCAGCCAGAAGCAAAGATCGCTGGTCTCGCTTTTGCGTCAAACAGCAATCAAGAATACCTAGACCAGTTTTTAAAAGTTATTGCCGACGCAGGTAAGCTAGATTTATTTCATTGGATAAGCTATCACAGTTATACGTTGAGACCAGAAGATGCATATAGCAATAAAAGAGTGCTTGGGTTAAGATCTGTAATTGAAAAATATTCAGATAAAATCCTATTGCGCCAAGGCGAAAACGGTGCCCCATCAACTTATATTCCTTCTTTTGCCTTATCAGAATATTACTGGACGGAATATACTCAGGCTAAATACAATATGCGCCGTTTGTTGGGGGATTTAGGACATGATATTGAAACTTCGGTTTTTACCATTATCGATATTTATTACAATTGGGGCGACCGTGCCGTTCTAAATACGAAAGGTTTGATTCAGTCAGATATTACAATGGCTGCAATACGACCAAAGGTTGCCTATTATGCCGTTCAAAATATAGCCGCCATATTTGATAGTAATATGGTTTTAACCCCTGGTTTTAAATATTCAACTACTAGCAATGAATCACTTTCTGTTTATGGCTATCGACACAATTCGGACAACACCCCTTTAGTAGCTCTATGGTTAGATGGGGAAAATGCCACAAACTCATTTAATACCACAACCATTAGTATTACACTCGAAAATACCACTTTTAAATCTCCTGTTTGGGTTGACCTTATGACTGGAAGTATTTATGACATTGAAAAAGCTCAATGGAGCAAATCAGGAGGTAATTCAACCTTCAATATCCCGCTGTATGATTCCCCTATATTAATTACTGAAAAAGTCGTTTTTAATTAAAAAATGATAATCCCATAGAAAAAAAATTATAATTAAAAAAAATCAATTCAAGTTTGTTTTTGTAATTATCATTAGCATTATGTCTGGTCACCTTTGGGCTACCGACTATTATGTTGATGCCGTAAACGGAAACAACGCCAACTCAGGACTATCAACAACTTTAGCAAAGCAAACCATTCAATCAGCTGCCAACTTAACACTTCCTGGAGATACCGTTTATATCATGAATGGGACTTACAATAGCACGAATGGACCATTATTAACCATCAACATAGGTGGTAATGCTAGTAATTACATCACCTTTAAACCCCTCGCTGGGCATTCACCATTGTTAAAAGCATCCGGAAACGTTTGGGATGCTGTGGTAATTGATGCGTCTTATATTGTTTTTGAAGGTTTAGAGTTGGAGGGCAATAATGCCAACCTTACCCTTGCAGGTGCACAAACATCTTACGAACAATCTAAAACTGCACCGCCAAGTTTTAACGCAAATTTTAATACGAATGCCATATCGGTAGCTAAAACAGGCAATCCACATCATATTATCATTAGAAATTTAAAAGTTCATGATTTCCCAGCAGGAGGGATTGGTGTTGGTGCAGCAGATTATATCACTATAGAAAACAACGTAGTTTACAACAATTCTTGGTACACCATGTATGCTACCAGCGGGATAAGTGTTTTTGGACCAAAAGCAATTGATGCCGTTACTACTTACAAAATAATCATCCGTGGTAACATTTGTTATGGCAACAAAACCCAAATTAAGTGGAGAAGGTCTTTAACTGGAGTTGATAATTTATCAGACGGTAACGGAATTATTATAGATGCAAATAATGGAACTCAAGGCAAACCAGTTTACACAGGTCGCACATTAGTAGAAAACAATGTGTCCTACAATAACGGGGGAAGTGGCATACATGCTTTTCAAGCTGTAAGGGTTGATATCATCAATAATACCGCGTACAACAATGGAACGGTAGTGGGCTATGCGGAGATTTTTGGACAGGAATGTAGTGATGTAAAAATATTTAACAACATCATGTTTGCCCGCACAGGAGGAAACTGCAATGGAAATGATAGTGGTGCTGTTTACGATTATAATTTGTATCATAACGGGCCATCTTTTAGAAATGGAGCGAATGACAAAACTGGCAATCCGAACTTTGTTACCCTTGCGTTAGATGCGACTGCAAACTTTAGGTTACAAAACACTAGCCCTGCGGTTAACAATGGGAGCAATACAGTGGGACAGTTTGCTGCTACAGATATTTTAGGGCTTGCCCGTCCAGTAGGTTTTTCTAGCGATATGGGTGCTTATGAATATCCCACAGTTATCCCAAGAGCTGAAATGAACATTAGACAGGGAATAACTGATGTTTTTGACAATACTGGAAGTTTCGATTTCGGATCTGTTGCCTCAACAACTCCCCAAATTGTAACCTTTACCATTCAAAACATTGGGGATTTAGCCTTGAACTTAACAGGAACACCTAAAGTGGTGGTTACAGGTACTGGATTTTCATTAGAAACAGATGCACCCGATTCGGTTTCAGCCGGTAGTTCGGTTACTTTTCAAGTAAAATTAACTACTGTAACAGTTGGCGTCTATACAGGTACAATTAGTATTGCTAATAGCGATGCCAATGAAAATCCTTATAATTTTGCGATTACAGGCTATGGATACGACGGCACCAAAGCTTTGCAAACCATTACTTTTAATGAGCTTCCTGTTAAAGTAATTGGCAATCCAGATTTCGACCCTGGAGCAACCACAACTTCGGGCTTACCTATTGCTTATACTAGTTCAAATGGTGCTGTAGCAACAATCGTAGCTGGTCAAATTCGTATTTTAGGAGCAGGTACTTCTACTATCACAGCGTCACAAGCAGGAGACGGAGCTACCAATCCTGCAAATAGTTTGTCGCAGATACTTACTGTAACTCCAGTGCTTCCTCCAGCAGGTTCAAATATGATAGCAAACCCATCCTTTGATACAGATACAACAGGTTGGGGTTTTTCTAATAAAAATGGCGGAAGTTCTACTTTGGATATGGTTACATTGCCAGGATATGATACGAATGTGGCTAAAGTTACTGTAACAAACCTCGGTAACAGCACAGGAATCGATAATGTACAGTTGAGTTATAATAGAGTTTTTGTAGTAAAAGGTAAAAACTATTTGCTTTCTTTTAGAGGTAGTGCTGATGTGTCTCGAAATATCAATTTGATACTTCTTATGAGTGGCTCTCCTTATTCGACTATATATAATAAAAGTGCTATCCCTTTAACCACCACACCTACCAACTTTGGCCCTTATACTTTTACGAGTAGTTTTACAGGCTATGTGGATTTTCGTTTTCATTTAGGAGGGACGATCAGTACTCCAGTGTATTTGGATAATATTTCAATAATGGAAGATGTTACACTCGGTGTAAATCAAATAGATTCTCCTAAAGATGTAGTATTTGCATATCCTAATCCTGCAAGAGACCTAATAAATATTAATTTTTCAGGAAAATCTAAAGACAATGTCGTTATCGGTTTATATGATTTACAGGGTCGCTTGCAAAAAGAAAAAAACTACTCGACGATCAATGCGGGTTCAAGCTCAGTTGAATTTGTGGTTGATTCATTATCAAACGGTATGTATTTATTGAAAGTTTCAGACCATAGTGGTGTAATTAAAACACTCAAGATTTTGATCAGAAATTAATTATAATAATTTAATATTAAAATGAATTTGATTACCCTTTAGTTGTAATTATTATTTTTTTGCCAATTGCATTTCATTTGTCATGCTGTGCCTGTCGAAGTTTTATTAAAAAAGTCTTTGGCAAGCCCAGACTGACATCAACATCACAATTACGGTTGCAATTAGACAAATTGACTTTTAAGAATGCAAATAAAATAGGTTTTATTTAATATCAAACAAATTTAAAAACAACGTATTCTTATAATCTGTAAAATTCAAAATCATAAGATTTAGCAATATAGTTTGTGTTTTTACAGGGGCATTTTATAACTCATAACAGAGTTCAACTTTAAAAAAAAACCAAATTAGAATGTTTAAACAATAACCTTAGAAATGAAAACATTATCAATTATCACTTTTATTTTTTTATCCCAAATTACTGTATCTCAAACTTTCAAAGTTGGACAATTCAATCTGAGTATAGAAGGTGAGGACAAAAATTTTAATCGCACTGTAAACGTTAGAACCATTGCACCTGGGGTTGAAGAGCTTGAAATTAGTCTTTCAGCTCAACAAAAAGCAATCCCTTCGCCTATTACAATTAAATTCAAACAAGCTTCAATTGATATTCAAAGTTATTTAGGCCCTTATGGTGCCGATGCATTAAATGAACCAACATCGCTGTATCATTATCCAATTTCTAGAATGATCCCGGTAAGTTTTAACGCTAAGCCTGCTTTTACTTCAGCTATGATGGATCAGCCAAGCATGACATTAATTAATAACAATAATACCAATCGATTAACGCTTGCAGTATCTGAATTGGTTTATCCTACCACATTACAAATTGGTGAGAATGAAGAAAATGGTGTCGGATTTGATATTAAAATAGGATTGTTTTCTTACCCGACAAAGGCAATGGAATCCTATAAAGTTAAAATTCGATTCGACAGTAGAGATATTAACTATAACCTTGCACAACAAGATTTATTGGAATGGTGGAAAACTGAAAACCAATTAAATTTTGCTTCAATCCCTGAAAAAGCACACAATCCTTTTTATTGTACTTGGTATGCTTTAAAAACAGATGGACTAAATGCTGAAAATATAGAACAACAAGCACAACTTGCCAAGGAAATAGGTTGTGAGACTATTATTGTTGATGATGGATGGCAAAAAGCATACGATGCAAAATCGGGTTATTGTGCCTATAATGGCGATTGGGAAATTGATACTACACGATTTAAAGATTTTAAGAAGCACGTTGAAAAAGTTCAAGACCTGGGTTTAAAATATATGTTATGGACAGCGCCAAGCATGATTGGTGAAAAATCAAAAATATATGAAACATTGAAAGACAAAATGCTCTACAAGGCTGACTGGGCTAGCGCTTGGGTTGTAGATCCCCGTTTTCCCGAAGTGAGAAAACACCTTACCGAGCGTTTAGTTTCACTAATGAAAGAGAATAATATTGATGGATTCAAAATCGATTTTATGGATTTGATCAATTCAAGATTTGCTCCCAAAAATTTGCCAATGGGAAATGGTCGTGATTATGAAAGTGTAGAAGAAGCAACCGTTAAATTATTGTCAGATATTTATCTTGCTTGCAAAATCATTAACCCTAATGTTCTTATTGAATACAGACAATTTTTCACAAGTCCTATATTACAACAATATGCAAATATGTTTAGAGCAATTGATTGTCCTAACAACATATTAGAAAATCGTACGCGTACGCTAGATGCTCGTAACTTAAATAAACAGGTCATACACGCCGATCCATTAGCGTGGAATGAAAATGAAACTCCAGAAGTAGCAGCGTTGCAATTATTACAAACGTTTTTATCTGTTCCTCAAATATCTACAGATTTAACCAAAATGAGTGCGTCACATTTAAAAATGCTTCAATTTTTGTTACTACAATGGAATGAATTTAATGAAGTTTTAACCCGAGGACAAGCATACAATTATGGTCCGGAGGCAAATTATACATGGTCAGAGGTTTCCCTAGACCATAAAACAGCCATTGTAGCCTATCAGCCAAGTGTTATAACTCCAATAAACATGAATAAAGATTTACTTATTGTAAATGCAACTCATAAAAACAGTTTGGTATTTGATTGCAGTAAAGATTTTGGAACTCATAATGTATCAATTTACGATTGTATGGGGAAGTTAATCAGAAAAGAAAAAATAAAATTCAAGGGATTAGTGAAAATTAATATGCCAACAGCAGGTATTATCAGAACAAATTAGTTATCTGACATAACAAAGATATCCATAGAAACCATTTAGATGGTTAAATATATTTGGTTGTAAATGATAATTAAAATTAAAAAAATAAAATTAACTAGATGAAATTTAAAGTACATTTTCGTATTCTTACTGTATTGTTTTTGTAGTAGTACTGGTTTTTCTTCAAAA
>NZ_LZRN01000001.1 GCF_001678675.1 Gelidibacter algens | reverse complement strand
ATATACTAACTCCCCAGTACGTAAATATGTTCTTTTTAGGTTTTTAAAGGTATTTAACAAAAAACTAAGTTCTAGTAACCTAAAAAAAATTAAGAGAGCTATTTAAGAAATAATCTTATTTTATCTACTTAAATTTTCCATAGTAACAAAAAAAATTAATTTAGTAAATTTCGGACTAATAGGTTGTTTGTATACGAAAAAGGTCTTTTTTATTTACATCATGAGAGAAATCTTGCGGATGGAAAGTGGTATTAATATAATTGTTTAATATTATATCCCAATTATCGAAGTTACTACCATTTCGTTGAATTAGATTTTCTGTCTTCATATGCCTTTTTAATGAATGCCAACTTAAATATAAAATCACTAAATATGCTAATTACACCCTCCTTTTGAGCAATAGCAGCACGTCCATCATCCTTTATTCCTAAGAAATATATACTATTTTACGCTATTGAGTAACCTAAAAATTTACCCAATCCAGATAAATTTCACCTTGAACACATATCAATCAAAAAAGCAAACTCACCGTCGTCCCTTCCGTTTCCGAACTTTGCAGTTGAATTTTACCGCCGTGCAGCAACATAATTTGTTTACACAGACTTAAGCCAATCCCACTTCCGGTTTTTTTAGTGCTGAAAAAAGGGACAAATATACTGTCCATAATCTCTGCGGGGATGCCACTGCCGTTGTCCATAACTTTTATCTGGCCCGTTCCTTTGTGACTGATATTGGCTGAAATAAGAATCTTCGGGTTGGCAATTTTTTCGGTGGCATCTATGGCATTTAAAATAAGATTAATAAGTACTTGTTCAATAAGGTAGGCATCAATTTCAAAAGTCAGATTAGGATCGTTCAACTCAAAAATCAGTGAAACCTCTTTATCTTCTAAGCTCGGTTTCATCAATTCGAGGATGCTACCAAACAGATCGGAAATCTTGATTTTGGTTTTGTTGACATGAGTGACTTTGTTCAGGCTGCGATAGGTTTTGGCAAACTTCATCAAGCCCTCACTTCGCCGTTTTATGCTGTTAAGACCAGCATTGATATCTTCCAAATCCAATGTATTTGGTTGAGATTGATCTAAGGAATGCTGAATGTTGTGCTGTAGTGTTTCGGCCAATGAAGTGATCGGCGCGATGCTGTTCATGATCTCATGCGTCATCACGCTCAGCAATTTTTTCCATGCTTCACTTTCGTTTCTGTTCAGGGTTTCTTCAATGTTCTGTAGTACGATGAGCTTAAACGAATGGTCCTCCAATTCGAAAACGGTATCAGAAATGAGGACTTTCAATGTCTCCTGCCGCAGTTCCAAAGTCACTGAAGCGGTATTGGAGTGGTAGGTTTCAAACAACTCATCATAGATTTTGGGCCTTCTTTTTTCAATAAAACTTATGTTTTTGAACGAAGGGAAATCGAGCGTCTTTAAAAAGGAATCGTTGCTCCAAAGCACATCGCCGCTCTCAACATTATAAGCGATGATTCCAATATTGACCATCTCCAGTATTTTTTGGAGGTAAACAAATTGTGCCTGTCTTTCACTATCTATTGCCTTGATGGTTTTATTGACAAGATTAAAGCCTTGGTGAAGCTCGCGGATATCTTGCGGCCCTTTTGTTTCTACAAACCATCTTGAAAAGTCGCGGTATTTAACCGATTCAAAAAAATCGTCCACTTCCACAAAACGCTTGATCACAAACCGATAGAGATTGTACACAGCAATGATGGAGATGATGGCGCCTCCAATAATAGCATAAGTGTTGAACCAAGCAATGCCAAAAGCGAGAAGCGTTAAGGCTAAGAGCAAGCCCAAAACCCGAAGTGTAAGTAAAAACAGGTAGCTCTTATAGTTCATATTTATGGAGTCTGCGATAAAGTGCGGCACGGGTAATCCCTAATTCTTTAGCAGATTTGGAGATGTTTCCGTTGTTTTTTTCTATGACCGAAAGGATGGTGTTCTTTTCAAGTGTATCGAGATTGGTCTCGCTATGATTGATACTTACCTGTTGTTCAATGGCTGAAAAGGTTAAATCTTCGGCCTCCAAGGTTTGGTGTTCTGCCATAATTATGGCACGTTCCAAGGCATATTGCAACTCGCGCACATTGCCACTAAAATGATGCTTTTTTAATTTCTGAATAAAACACGAGGACATGTTAAAAGCACTTTTGCCATACTTTTCAGCATAATAATCGATAAAATAATGGGCGAGGAGGGTGATGTCTGTGCCGCGTTCCCGTAATGGCGGAATCAAAACATCGACGGTATTGATGCGGTAAATTAAATCTTTTCTAAACCGGTCTTCATCGGCCAGATCGCTTATCGAAACATTGGTGGCACAAATTAACCGGATATCTACAGGGATAGGCTGATTGGCGCCCAAAGGCGTGACTTGTCTGTTTTGTAAAACCGTGAGTAAACGTGCTTGTTGTCTTAGTGTTATATTGCCTATTTCGTCCAGAAAAAGGGTGCCGCCATGGGCCGCTTCAAAGCGTCCCTTTCGGTCTTCACGGGCATCTGTAAAGGCGCCTTTTTTGTAGCCGAACAGTTCACTTTCAAACAACGTATCAGTTAAAGAACCGACATCTACTTTTACAAAAGGTTTGTTTTTGCGCAAGGAATTGTCATGGATCGCTTTAGCAATCAGGTCTTTTCCAGTCCCATTTTCTCCTAAAATAAGAATGTTGGCATCGGTTGGTGCTACCTTTTTCAGTTTGACAAACACATCTTGCATGGGGTCGCTTTCGCCGATAATCTTGGTGTCTGTATCTAAATTGAGATGTTTTGGCTGTTTCTTTTTCTGTTTTTCAACATGCTCTCTGATCGTCTCCAATATTTTCTCGTTCTGCCATGGTTTGACCAAAAAATCAGATGCACCTTCTTTTAGAGAACGGATGGCGAGATCGATATCTCCATAGGCAGTGATGAGGATGACGTCGATTTCCGGTTTTTGTTTTTTTATTTTGTTCAGCCAGAAAATGCCTTCGTTTCCTGTATTTACTAAACCGTTAAAATTCATATCCAGGATCACCACGTCAAATGCATGTTCCTGCATCAGACTTAAAATGGTGTTGGGATTTTTGTTGGTGACCACGGTTTTTACTTTTGATTTTAGCAAAAGCCTGAGGGCAATCAGAACATCCTCATCGTCATCGATGACTAATATGTTGGCGTTGGGTAGAAGCATAACTACAATATTAATAAATTCATGTCTTTTAATTAAGAATTCTTAAACCATAATTATTAATTAAAAAAACTGTGTCATGACCGAACAGTACCTGTCTTAAAACCGAACACTTTAAAAAGTCACACTCATTAATAAATAAATGATAATCAGTAAGTTATGTTTTTGGCATCATATTCAGTATATACTAATTGAAAAACAATACGCTATATGGATATCCAATTGGAAAAAAAACGATTCACAACTCAAAAATTACTCATCATAGGAGGCGCTATCCTTATAGTGGCACTAATCGTTTTTGTGATTTTCTCATCATTGGGAGGTTCAAAACTCAATGTGGAAAAAGAACGGATCAGCATGAATATGGTTGAAAACGGTGTTTTTCAGGAAAACATTCCCGTAAACGGCATCGTGCTGCCCATAACCACGATCTATTTAGATGCTTTGGAAGGTGGCAGGGTGGAAGAGAAATTTGTTGAAGACGGTGCTATCCTCAAAAAAGGAGATCCTATTTTGAGACTTTCCAACACTGATTTAGAATTAAGTCTGGTCAACCAAGAAACGCAGGTTTATAATCTTTTGACCCAAATGCAGATCTCACAAAACGCAGCCCGTCAAAATACCATCAACAAACTCAATCAATATACGGATGTGGAAAGCGGTTTGATAGAAGCCAGAAGAGTGTATGACCTGAATAGCAGACTGTACGAAAAGAAGGCAATTGGCAGACAGGACTTGATTAAGGCGAAAAATGAATACGACTATCAAAAAGAACGGATGCAGCTTTCCAAACAAATTCTGAGTCAGGATTCTATAGCGGTAAATCAAGAAAAAGGTCAGGTGCAAAGTAGTTATGCCCGAACCCAAAATGCACTTGAACTGATGCGAAGAAAGGTAGCCGATCTTGTTGTAAGAGCTCCAGTTGACGGACAGGTAACCTCTTTGGATGCTGAAATTGGCCAATCAAAAAACAAAGGCGAACGGTTGGGACAGATTGACGTTCTGAGCGGTTTTAAGGTGCGTGCTGATATTGATGAGCATTATATTTCCAGAATCTATAACGGACAGAAAGGTAGTTTCAACTTTGATGGAAAACCCTATCTGCTTACCATAAAAAAGGTGTACACACAGGTTGCCAATGGAAGGTTTCAGGTAGATATGCAGTTTGAAGAAAACGTTCCTGAAGGCATCCGTCGCGGGCAGACCTTGCAGATCCGTCTGGCGCTTAGTGAAGAAAAACAAGCCTTGTTGGTACCAAAAGGAGGGTTCTTTCAACAAACCGGTGGTAATTGGATCTTTAAGGTGAGTGACAATGGTGACACTGCTTATAGAGTTGATATTACCTTGGGAAGCCAAAACACAGAATATTATGAAGTACTGACCGGGCTCCAACCTGGCGATAAAGTGATCACCAGTAGCTATGATAATTATGGCGATGTGCAGGAACTAGTTTTGAAGGATTAGTACAATATCCAGAACTGCAAGGAATGAATCGGGGATGAGCGGCAATTTAAGGTCTCAATACTAGTAAAAAAACAGAGCAACAATCACACTACTCCGATGTATTCGGAATGACAATAGAATTAACTAATAGAAATAATTACTTATAGAAAATGATAACAATATCCGATTTAGAAAAGTATTACGCCACAGAAGAAGTGCGCACTATTGCATTGAACAAATTATCCTTTAAAGTAAAGGAAGGGGAATTTGTGGCAATCATGGGACCTTCAGGTTGTGGAAAGTCGACGCTACTCAATATTTTGGGTTTGTTGGATGATCCAGACGGCGGCAGTTTTGTGTTCAACGGCATAGAAGTGGCCGGTTTCAACGAACGCAAACGTGCCGAATTGCGGAAGCATAACATCGGCTTCGTATTCCAGAGTTTTAATTTGATAGATGAGCTTACGGTTTTTGAAAACGTAGAGCTTCCGCTCATATATACTGGCGTGAAACCTGCCGAGCGCAAAGTGAGAGTAGAAGCCGTTCTCGAAAAAATGCAGATTATGCACAGGCGTAAGCATTTCCCACAGCAATTATCAGGTGGTCAGCAACAGCGTGTGGCCGTCGCCCGCGCCGTGGTGAATAATCCGAAACTTATTTTGGCTGATGAGCCTACGGGAAATTTGGACAGCACCAATGGCAACGAAGTCATGGATTTACTGACCGAATTGAATGAGGCCGGAACCACCATCATCATGGTTACCCACAGTGAGCATGATGCTAAATATAGCCACCGCATCATTAGAATGTTGGATGGGCAAAAAGTTACTGAGAATATTTTGGCGGATTATAAAAGCCCGGTAAGCTCCCTAACTCCCGAAGGGGGAACTCTTACTGGGGCGGAAATTAATAAGTGAACGGAAAATATAGACCTAACAGGTTTTGAACCCCGAAGCTTCAGGACTGTGAGGTCTATCAATCAAAAATCAAAAAACGAACAATCATGTTTAGAAACTATATCAAAATAGCATTTAGAAGCTTAAAAAAGCAGCCATTTTTTACCTTGATCAACACCTTTGGTCTTGCTATCGGTATGGCTGGTAGCTTATTGATAGCATTATATATTTATGATGAGTTGAGCTATGACAAGATGTTTGTAGATGCTGATCGTATTTACCGCATTGATATGGACATCAAATTTGGCGGTGCAGAAATTAAAAGTGCAGAAACTGCGCCACCTATGGCTGCTGCTTTGCATAGAGATTTTGCTGAGGTTGAAAACACCGTCCGGTTTAGAACCTTAGGTAGTAATCTATTTAGAAGCAGTGATAAATCGGAGAATATCAAAGAGCTCTCAACGACCTACGTGGATGCTACCTTTTTTAATATGTTCGGTCTTGAACTTATTGATGGTAACAAGGAAACGGCACTAAAGGAAACCAATACCCTGGTAATGACCAGAACGGCTGCTGAAAATCATTTTGGCAGTATCAACGTGGTAGGAAAAAGTCTTTTATTGAATAATGAAGATACCTATATCGTGACCGGCGTCATGGAGGATTTACCTAAAAACTCCTTTCTTAAGGATTACAGCATATTTATGGCAATGGCCGGAAATGTAGCCTCCAGAGAAAATATTTGGGGTAGCAATAACTACTTTACATTCGTCAAGGTGTTGCCAGAAACCAAAATGGATCATTTCCAACTACAACTGGATGGTTTGCTTGAAAAATATGTATTGCCATGGGCTCAAAAGACATTTCCTGGTATGACTGCAGCATCTTTTGCAGCATCCGGAAATTACATTAGGTACCACACCATCCCGTTAACAGATATTCACCTCCATTCTGACAACAAGACTGAAATGGGCGAAAAGGGAACCATCCAAAACGTATACATTTTCTCCTTTATAGGGTTCTTCCTTATTTTTTTAGCCTGCGTTAATTTCATGAATCTATCCACTGCGCATTCCTTAAAAAGAGCCAAGGAAGTAGGCATACGTAAGACATTAGGGTCTAATAGAATCCAATTAATAGTTCAATTTTTGACAGAATCGAGTTTGATTTCTTTTGCATCCATGATTCTTGCCGTTATAGTAGCTTTTATTGCGCTGCCCTTTTTTAATGATCTGGCTGGTAGGACTATTTCAATTCCTTACACAGAGCCTTTATTCTATGTTGCCATTTTACTCTTCACGATAGTATTGGGACTTTTTTCGGGCAGCTATCCAGCTTTCGTCATATCTCGATTTATTCCCGTGGAGACACTCAAGGGAAATGGATTTAAAAACGGTAGCAAGTGGAATATCAGGAGCATGCTTGTCGTATTTCAATTTGGGATTGCTGTATTTTTAATTGTAGGAACACTCGTTATTTTTCAACAATTGCAATTTATACAGACCAAAGATTTAGGATACAGTAAAGAACAGGTTCTCGTAATTAGTGACACCTATGCAGCAGGACAACAGGTAAATGCTTTTAAGCAAGAGGTGCTTAGTTTGAGCGCAGTTAAAAGCGCCACGTTGAGCAGCTTTATGCCTATAGCTTCAGCTAGATCCAATAGTCCCTTTTTTAGAGAAGACGCTATGGATCAAAAATTTGCGATTCAAATGCAAACTTGGGATGTGGATCACGATTACATGAAAACTTTTGGAATGGAGTTAATCGCCGGCCGAGGTTTTAACAATCAATCTGTAGCAGATTCTACCGCCACTATCATTAATGAATCCACACTTACAACACTTGGTTTAAGTGCACAGGAGGCTCTTGGAAAAAGAATCACAGAGGAAGTCGAACTTGGGAAGCCTGTGTTCTATCGCATTATTGGAGTGATCAAGGATTTTCATTATGAATCTTTGCGAGAAGACATTGGTGCGCTGGGACTATTCCTGAATAAGTCAACCGGATCAATGGCTGTTAAATTGAAAACCGATGACTTTGCCAGTGCCATCTCAAGTATTGAAAACATCTGGAATGAGCAAGCTCCTGGCCAGCCCTTCAATTATCGCTTTATGGATGACGCATTTGATACCTCTTATAAAGAAGAGCGTCGATTGGGCAACATCTTTATTGTTTTTACATGCTTATCCATTTTCATAGCCTGTCTGGGTCTGTTTGGTCTGGCTGCATTTAATGCCCAAAAACGAACTAAAGAAATAGGAGTGAGAAAAGTACTGGGCGCAAGTGTGAGTCAAATCACTTTTGGGTTGACCACAGACTTTCTGAAATTAGTCGCTATTGCTACTGCAATCGCATTACCGTTAGGTTGGTATGTTATGAATATATGGTTACAGGATTTTTCCTATCGCATACAGATCAGTTGGGAGATATTAGCCTTTTCGGCCTTCTTAGTGATCGTCATTGCGATACTGACGGTAAGTTACCAAAGCATTAAAGCAGCTATTGCGAATCCGGTAAAAAGTTTAAGGACGGAGTGAAAAAAGTATGTAGTCTCAGTTGCAGTATTCAGTAAAAAAACAAAATATTCAAAATGATACGGAACTTCATCAAAATCGCGTGGCGGAATATCTGGAAAAACAAACTGTTCTCGACGATCAATGTGATCAGTTTGGCCATTGGTTTGAGTGCATCCTTTGTGATTGGCTTGATGGTTTATTATGATTTTACCTTTGACAAGTTTCACAAAGATGCTGATCTCATTTACCGGATAACAACCGTTTATAGTTCGCCCGAGGGGGAGGATTATAATTACGGTGTGTCTGTTCCCTTGATTGGAGAAGTGAAACAAAACATCACAGGCATTCAGCAATCTACTGCCTTTTTTACCGCAGAGCCGAGCAGGGTCATGAATGCGTCCTTTTCAAAAGCTTTTAATAATCCGGAAAAAGTTATTTATGCCGAGACCGATTTTTTTAAATTCTTAGACTATGAATGGATAGCGGGACATTCAGAAACTGCTATTGATGCTCCCAATAAGGTGGTGCTAACTGAAAATCGGGCGAAAAAATATTTTCCCAACAAAGACTATAACGACATCCTTGGCGAAACTCTTATTTATGATGATTCCGTTTCTACCACAGTTACGGGTATCGTTGCAAATTTTAAGCAACGCACCGACTTCACTTTTGAAGAAATTATTTCTTTGGAAACGGGGAAGCAATCTTATATGCAAGACCAACTGACTGATGACAATTGGAACAGCACAAGCTCCAGTACGCAGTTTTTTATAAAGCTAAACGATAAAAAAGCAAAGACAACGGTGCAGCAACAATTAAATGCAGTGGCCAAAAAAAACGAGAGCGAAAATGCTGTTAAGTACAGTTCACACCGTAATTTTTATCTGCAACCCTTAGGAGAACTTCATTTTGGCGAAAATTACGGCATATTCGACTTTACTGAATATACTCCCAACAAAACGGTCTTGGTAAGCTTGTTATGGATTGCTGCATTTTTACTACTGTTGGGCTGTATTAATTTTATCAACTTAAATACGGCACAAGCAACACAGCGGGCTAAGGAAATTGGAATCCGTAAAACCTTGGGGAGTTCCAAAAAGCAGTTGATATCCCAATTTTTATCGGAAACATTTTTGCTTACCCTTGTCGCGGCACTTTTATCGGTAGGTTTGGCAGCCGGATTGTTAAAGGTGTTTGCTGATTTTATCCCAGAAGGCTTGCATTTTGGTTTGTTTGCTGATCCATTGATTATAATGTTCGGCGGTGTTCTTATTGTCATTATAAGTTTGCTTTCAGGTTTCTACCCGGCACTAGTACTGTCTTCATTTAAGCCTGTTTCGGTACTTAAAAATCGCATAGTTTCAAACAATAGCAATGTTTCGCTCAGAAAGGGATTGATTGTTTTTCAATTTGTTATAGCGCAGGTGTTTATCATATCAACGATAGCGGTTGGCCGGCAGATCCATTTTTTAATGAAAAAAGATATGGGATTCAAAACGGAAGCATTGACCTACATAAAAACGCCTTGGATGGACGGCTCCCTTCAGAAAAGACAGGTGCTCATTGAGAAATTAAAAACAATTCCGCAAGTTGAAAGCGTGAGTCTCGGTGGTTCTCCACCAGCATCTTTCAGCATCCATGCTACAAGTGTTGTTTATATGGACGGGCAAAAAGAAGTGCGTTCTGATTTGCAATTGTTATATGGTGATGATACGTATCTCAATCTTTATGACATCAAACTTTTGGCAGGCAGGACAGTACGCAATGATACCATCCATGAATATGTGATCAACGATACCTATCGCAACATTTTGGGGTTCAAAACTCCCGCAGAAGCTATTGGCCAAGTTTTAGGTCAGGGTGAGAATGCCGTTCCAATTGTTGGGGTTATGGAAGATTTTAACCAACGTTCCCTAAAATCAAAAATTGAGCCTATGGCCTTAATTGGCGATTGGAGCAGAAAGCGCTACTCGCAATTTAACACGATCCACATTCAATGGAATGAAAATAGTTCTGGCAACTGGTCGACAGCTATCGCAAAGGCTGAAGAGGCGTGGCAAACCATTTATCCAGAATCAGATTTCAAAATGGAATTTATTGATGAAACCGTGGCGAAATTTTATGACAAGGAAAGCAGTATGACCAAGCTCCTTAATTGGGCTACAGGACTGTCAGTACTGATCAGTTGCCTCGGTCTTTTAGGTTTGGTCATCTATACTACTGAACGTCGCGTAAAAGAAATTGGTGTACGCAAGATTTTGGGCGCCTCATTGACGCAACTCAATCTATTGCTGTGCAAGGACTTTTTACTGTTGATAGGTATTGCCTTCATAATTGCAGCACCATTGGCTTGGTATGGACTGCATAATTGGCTTCAGGATTATGCTTATAAAACAACTCTTAGCTGGTGGATATTTGCTATAAGCGGTTTAGGAATTATTGTATTGGCACTCATCATCATGAGCGTAAAAACTATTACCACAGCAATGAAAAACCCTGTAGAAAGTTTAAGGACGGAATAATCCCCCTAACCCCCGAAGGGGGGAATGCTTACTCGGAACGAGCTCCCTCCCTTTCGGGGAGGGCTGGGGAGGGGATAAAAAAACATAAAATCATGATAAGAAACTATTTTAAAATCGCTTGGCGAAGTCTTCAAAAAAATAAATTGCAGACCATCATTAATTTGTTGGGATTAACGGTGGGTACGGTTTGCTGTTTGAGCATCCTGATCCACGTGATTGCACAGTTTGGGTATGACAAACAGTTTGCAGACTCCTCTTCAATATACAGATTAAACACGATTATAAATGAGAACGAAGACGGCGCACCCTCTGCTGGAGTTTCACCACCAATTGCTTTTGCAATGAAGGAAGATTTTCCAGAAGTTAAGGAAGTCTGCCGTGTTGTTTATTTTGGGGAAGGAAATGACGGACTATTAAGAAATCCGGAGAGTGATGAAGCGTATTATGAAACCCGAGGATATTTAGCGGATTCCACCTTTTTCAAAATGTTCAATTATCCATTTGTCGAAGGAAATCCTGAAGGTTCTTTAAGCGCACCCAATTCTATCGTGCTTTCAGAAACACTGGCTAAGAAACTCTTCGGAAGTAAAAAAGCGCTAAACAAAACATTGGTGCTAGGCAGTGGGGCAGAGGAACAGACCCTTACTATTAAAGGTGTTTTTAAGGAAGATTTTGGGAAGTCGCACTTAAACCCAAATTATATTTTGACTATGGATTCGGGAGGATTCGGCCGCCGTGTGATGGAAATCCAGAATTTTGCCACACAGAATTTTACGATGAGCTACCTAAGATTAAAATCCGGCGCAAATACAAGCCGTTTAGAAGCCAAGTTTCCAGAATTTTTACAAAGGCACGGTGCCAAGGATTTGGCAGCGGTAGGATTTAGTAAATCGCTATCATTGCAAAAAGTGACCGACATTCATCTCTTTTCAAAAGACATCCGAAACCAGATAGGTACCGTTTCAGACATCAACTACCTTTATATGTTGCTTATTTTGGCACTTTTTATTCAATTGGTGGCTTGTATTAATTTTATAAACTTGAGTACGGCACGCGCCAATAAAAGGGCAAAGGAAATTGGTGTGCGTAAAGCAATAGGCGCAGAAAAGGGCGATTTGGTTCGTCAATTTTTAGGAGAATCTATTTTGCTTTCGCTATTCGCTTCTATTTTAAGCATTCCGTTTACTGCAATTGCATTACCATTTGTCAATACTTTAACGCAAGGTGATATTGGGTATTCTAATCTATTGGACTGGCGAATTTTAGTTGCGCTTTTGGTTTTAGGAATCTTAACCGGACTCATAGCAGGACTATATCCCGCGCTGATCCTGTCATCTATCAAGCCCGTTAAAGTTTTGAAAAGTTCAGTAAACTTGAATTTAGGCAACGGCTATTTGCGAAAAGCCCTAGTAGTGTTTCAGTTCGTGGTTTCCATTGGCTTGATTTCCGTAGTAATCATCATCACCCAACAGGTAAAATATTCCCAGAAAATGGATATGGCTTTGATAAGGAAAACCTGATCGCTGTGCGACTCGGAACGCAAAACGTTTCAGAAAAGTTCAGCACGATACAGTCAAACTTCCGAACAATCAAAGGCATAAAACAAGTTGCGGGCACCAACTATTACCCTTCTGAAAAAATTCTGGGAGATATGGGAATGACGCTACCCGGGGGAAATCCGGCAGACCAAACCTTGGTAATTTACAATGGCGTTAGTCCTAATTACCTTGAAACGGTTGGTACTTCCCTTTTGGCAGGCCGCACGTTAAGAGATAATGATGAAAATCAAATTTTGGTAAATAAGGCGACACTGGATGCTTTTGAAATTCCGCTAAACAAGGCTATTGGATCAAAAATTATACAAACCTATGAAGGTGAGGTTGATGAGTTTGAAATTGTAGGTGTAACCGCTGATTATAATTTTGCCTCTTTAAAAGAAGAAGTCAAACCTATTTTGCTTTACAATGAAAATACACCAGGTTGGATAATCCTAAAGGCTGAAACACAAAATTATGAAGCCCTTCTCAATACTTTGGAAAGCTCTTGGAAAACTATAAATCCCAATACGCCCTTTGTTTTCAATTTTGTGGATAAGGAAGTGGAAAAGTTATATGCAGAAGAGAAGCGATTGGGTAAAATTTCCGTCGTATTTACATCCTTGGCAATTTTAATCAGCTGTTTAGGGCTTTTCGGCCTGGTTTCATTCGTGGCGGAACAAAAGAAAAAGGAAATAGGAATCCGTAAAGTTTTGGGTGCAAGCGTTCAAAATATGGTACGGCTTTTAACTAAGGATTTTATACGATTGGTAGGCATTGCATTTATAATCGCGGCACCACTCGCCTATTTCATAATGCAAAATTGGTTGCAGGATTTCCCATATCGAATCAATATCGAGTGGTGGGTTTTTCTTATTGCTGGAGGAGCTGCGCTAATTATAACGCTTTTAACAGTGAGTTTTCAAGCGATTAAAGCGGCCATCGCAAACCCGGTAAAAAGTTTACGGACGGAATAATCCCCCTAACCCCCAGAGGGGGAACGCTTACTCGGAACTAGCTCCCTCCCCTTCGGGGAGGGTTGGGGAGGGGATAAAAAACATAAAATCATGATAAGAAACTACATTAAAATCGCATGGCGGAATCTTTGGAAAAACAAAGGCTATTCATTCATCAATATTTTTGGTCTGGCTATTGGGATTACCTGTGCCAGCCTAATTCTTCTCTGGGTTGAAGATGAGGTGAATTTTGACCAATCCATCCCTGATAAAGAATTGGTTTATAGTATACCTACCAATCAAAAATATGATGGCGAATGGCGAACCTTCTTTGAGGCTACTCCAGGTCCTTTAGCTTCAGTTTTGAAATCTGAAATACCTGAAATTACCAAATCGGCAAGAAAACGAGATGTTGGCCAGTTGATTAGCGTTGGCGAAAAATCTGTAAATAGCAAGGGCAGTTTTGCAGATGAAGATTTGATACCTATTTTCGGCCTCAATTTTATTGCAGGAAATTCCAAAGACGCCTTTAAGGATAAAAAGTCAGTGATTCTCACTGAAAAAACGGCTTCTCTCTTTTTCGAGAACAGTGAAGATGCCATTGGCAAAACTATTCAATTTGATAAGAAGGATACCTATAATATAACAGGTGTAATTGCGGATTTCCCCCAAAACACAACTTACGCTGTTGATTGGTTGGTGCCATTTGAGAATTTTACTGATGGTAAAGAATGGACCCAAGAGTATGGCTCAAACTTTACAAATACCTTCGTAAAATTAGCGCCTGGTGTAGATGTCGAAAAAGTTAATACAAAAGTAAAAGCAATCTTACCCGCCAAAACAGGCAACACAGAAACCGAAGCGATTTTATTTTCGGCCAACGATTGGCATTTACGTGACAAATTTAAGAATGGCAAGATTGATGGTGGCCGTATTGCATACGTGCGCTTATTCATTTTTATTGCATTAATTATTCTTATAATCGCCTGTATTAACTTCATGAATCTGTCTACGGCAAGGAGCGAAAAGCGCGCCAATGAAGTAGGAATGCGGAAAGCGCTCGGATCAGGCAAAAAGCAATTGGTTTTTCAGTTTATGTCTGAAGCGGTTATAACAGCGTTCATTAGCGGTATAGTTAGCGTACTACTTTTGATGGTTTTAATCCCACATTTCAATGCTCTCATTGATAAGAATTTAAGCTTGGCAATTACAAAACCAGTCCATTTTATGCCAATTTTCTTAATAACCTTTTTCTGCGGAATTATTTCTGGTTTATATCCCGCATTTTATCTTTCGTCATTTAAACCTATTGAAGTCTTAAAGGGAAGCCGAAGACCATCGGGTAGCGCATCTTTTACCAGAAAGACATTGGTTGTAATCCAATTTTCAATATCTATTATGTTTATTATCAGCACTATCTTGGTGTTTCAACAAGTGCAGCATATAAAAAACCGCAATTTGGGAATGGTAAAGGAAAACCTTATAGAAATGCCAGCGGCAAATGGAAACATTATTAAAAATTTTAAATCGATTGAGCAAGAGCTCACCTCTTCTGGATGGGTTGAAAGTGTAGCCTTGATGAATTCGCAAATTTTGTCTGGTGGAAACAATACTTCAGGAATACAATGGCAAGGAAAACCAGCAGACGCAGATATCTTGATTTCTGTGAGAACAGTTACGCCGCAATTTTTCAATACAGCCGGTATGAAAATAAAAGAAGGTAAAGGTTTTGGAACGTCTCAAGTTGCGGATAGCACTAAGGTTTTAATTTCAGAATCTTTTGCAAAACTTATGAATTCTGATAATGTCATTGGAAAAACCATTAATTGGAATGACCAAATATTCACCATAAATGGCATTGTCAAAGATTTTTTATATGGCGATATGTACGGTACGAGTGATCCGGTTATGTTTTACCATCAAGCTGAAGGCGCAAATTATATGTACATAAAACCTGCGGCTGGTGTAGCGATCACTAACACGCTAACCGCAATTGAAAATGTTCTCAAAACGCAAAATCCCGGTTTTCCATTTGAATATAGATTTGTAGATGAAGCCTTTAACGAGCGTTTTAAAAGCGAACAACTGGTGGAGAATCTTTCTCAGATTTTTGCCGTGTTGGCAATCATAATCTCCTGTTTGGGACTTTTTGGATTATCGGCCTTTACAGCAGAACAGCGCCGCAAGGAAATTGGGGTACGGAAAGTTTTAGGTTCTAGCGTACTAGGGATTGTAAAACTTTTATCAAAGGACTTTTTGGTGTTGGTGTTATTGTCAATACTAATATCCGTTCCCATTTCGTGGTATGTTATGCAAAATTGGTTGCAGGGATTTGCTTACCGGATTGATATAAAACTATGGGTTTTTGCAATTGCCGGGTTCTCAGCGGTTTTGATTGCCTTAATAACCGTAAGCTTTCAAGCAATAAAAGCGGCGATTGCAAATCCCGTTAAGAGTTTGAGGACGGAATAATCCCCCTAACCCCCAAAGGGGGGATGCTTACTCGGAAATAGCTCCCTCCCCTTCGGGGAGGGTTGGGGAGGGGATAAAAAACATAAAATCATGATAAGAAACTACATTAAAATCGCGTGGCGAAACATACTTGCCAACAAACTCTTTACCCTGCTCAACATCGCTGGTTTGGCGATTGGCGTATGCGTTTGCATCATCCTGTTTTCTTTTGTAAATAAAGAATTGAGCTACGATAAAATGTATTCAAATTCAGAGAACATCTATCGGGTAAATATGGAAACTTCAGAAGATTATGATTTTGAAACTTGGGCCACAATGCCAAACGCCGTGGGCCCAGCGATGTTAAAGGATATTCCGCAAGTAAAAAAGATGACACGCCTTATAAAAGATGATTTTGGAGCGACTGCTTCACTGAAAATAGGTGAGAAGAATTTTACCGAAAACGGACTTTATCTAGCAGATTCCACAATTTTTGAAATGTTCGACTTCAAATTTATATCGGGTACTCATGAAAGCGCTTTTTCGAAACCCAAATCCATCGTTATTTCAAAGTCAACAAAAGTGCGCTTATTTGGCGAACAGGATGCAATGAATCAATTTATAACTGTAAATAATCGCGATACGTTACAAGTTGCAGGAGTGTATGCCGATCTGCCAAAAAATAGTGTGATGGACTTCAATATGGTTTATAATATCATGGATTCATGGATGGGTACCAATGTGTATTGGAGCAATGCCAGTTATGAAACCTATGTCCAACTTCAGCCGAATGTAAATAGTGCCGAAGTTGAAAAGCAAGCAAGCAAGTTAATCGATAAATACGTGGACAAAGAAGGTCAATATTTCACAAAATTCTTTCTGCAGCCACTACCTAAAATACACCTCTACTCGGCCGATATTAGGGAAGGTTATTCTACCAAACTCGGAAATATAACCACTATTAAAAGTCTTCTATTCCTATCATTACTTGTACTGTTAATAGCTTGTATCAATTATATGAACCTTGCCACTGCCAACTCCCAAAAACGGGCAAAAGGCATTGGGATAAATAAAGTTTTGGGGGCGAACAGAAACCAAATGCTGTCACTCTTTTATGTTGAAACTGGGATTATGGTGTTTTTATCTATTATAATAGGATATGCCGTTTCTTTTTTGGCCTTACCGTTATTTAAAAGTATTACTGGAAACGAACTTGGGTATTCAGATTTGCTTGCAACGCCAATACTCGTCGGGATATTACTAACATGGGGCGTTGTAACCCTTGTTGCAGGCAGTTATCCGGCTATTTCGATGTCCGGTATTTCTCCACTGGTTTTGGTGAATAAATCCAAGAAAAAAGGCTCAGCTTCTGAGTTTGTGCGGAAGGGATTAGTAGTCTTTCAATTTGCAGCTTCCATCATTCTGATCATTGCGGTTACCATTATCCTTCAACAGATGGCCTTTATCAAAAATAAAAATTTGGGTTATGATCCTAACGGAATTATTGCCGTCTCGGTCAAATCTGCCGAAACCGAACAACAGGTAGCGAGCTTGATAAAAAGTTTGGAACGTCAGGTTAACGTTGAAAGTGTTTCGGCCGTACAAGCTATGCCAGGAACTAACGAAAGCGGACGTTCTGTCTATAAATTGGCTACTGACAATACGGGACTTCCTATTGCGAGTTGTCGTACTGATGGCAATATTGTTAACACTTTAAAATTAAAGGTAATTGCAGGCAACGAACTTCCGGTAACCATAGCTGAGGGCGATTCCATCATTTACACCTTGGTAAACGAGAAAGTCGTTAGTTATTTAAATTATAAAACCCCTGAAGAGGCCGTTGGGAAAATTATCCATACAGAATTGGGATCAAGAGCACTAATAACTGGCGTTGTGGAAAACTTCAATTTCAATTCGTTCAAAGAAGATATTGGTGGCTATATGTATTACAAAGCGATCAGCGCTCCAGAAGGGATTCGTACACTTTTAGTACGCTATAACTCCCAGAACTTGTCACAATTTATAGGGCAATTGCAGCAAACTTTCAACGAAACGTTACCCAATACAGCTTTCGATTATCAATTTGTCGATAGGCATGTAGCGCAGTTATACGCTTCGGAAGAAAAAACCGCGAGTACCGTAACCATCTTTTCAGGTTTAGCCATTTTTATTGCGTGTCTCGGCTTATTTGGATTGGCGGCATTTACAGCAGAACAGCGTAAAAAAGAAATTGGTGTCAGAAAAGTTTTGGGAGCTACTGTTACAGGAATAACGCGATTGCTGTCCAAAGATTTTTTAAAATTGGTGCTTATTGCCTTTGTTGTTGCAGCGCCGGTTGCCTATTGGTTGATGCAAAAGTGGTTGCTGGATTTTGCATACCGAACAGAAATTAATTGGTGGGTGTTTGTTTTTGCCGGATTGGCCGCTGTTTTAATTGCATTGATAACGGTAAGCTTTCAGGCCATTAAAGCTGCAATTGCAAACCCGGTGAAAAGTTTGAGAACGGAATAATCCCCCTAACCCCCGAAGGGGAAGGCTTACTCGGAACTAGCTCCCTCCCCTTCGGGGAGGGTTGGGGAGGGGATAAAAAATATAAATCATGATAAGAAATTATTTCAAAATCGCTTGGCGAAATATCAAGAAGAACAAGGTGTACTCGTTTATAAACATCTTTGGACTCGCGCTTGGTCTTGCGGTGACGATGATTATTGGATTATGGATTGTAGATGAGTTCAACTATAATGATCATTTTGAGAGCAAAGATCAGATTGCCCAGATCATGCAAAACCAGACTATTAATGGGTCTATAGAAACCAGTGAAGGTCTTCCTCTAGCACTGGAATTTCAACTGCGAGATAATTTTGGTGATGCGTTTGGGTATATCGTAATGTCATCAAGACCTGATGAACGCTACTTAAGCTTAAAAGATAAAGTAATATCCAGTACTGGGCGTTTTATGCAAGTTGATGCGCCAGACTTGTTAGAGCTTGATATGATTGAAGGCACAAGAAAAGGACTGAAGGAAACTAATTCTATACTACTATCTGAAACTACGGCTCAAATACTTTTTGGAAGTGAAAGTCCATTGGGGAAAACTGTGGTCTCAAACAATGAGTACACTATGGTTGTAACCGGTATCTATAAGGATATCTCCACGAATAACAGCTTTAGTGATATGCAATTTATCATGCCTTTCAAACATTGGATGTCTACGCGATGGGGTTGGCTTGAAAATCAAGATTCTGATTGGAGTTATAATCCATTTTTTATTTATGTAAAGCTATCAAAAAACGCAGATTTGGCCGCGGTGAATGCTCGAATCGTGAACCTAAAGAAAGATAACCGTCCGGGCGGGGATGTCTTTAATTCCCAGTTATTTGTCTTCCCTATGACAGATTGGTATTTGCATTCCAATTTTGAAAATGGCAAACCAGTTGGTGGACGCATTGAAAACGTCTGGTTATTCGGTATCATCGGATTGTTTGTGCTCATTCTTGCCAGTATTAATTTTATGAACCTTAGCACGGCTCGATCAGAAAAACGTGCACTCGAAGTCGGCATCAGGAAATCTATCGGCTCGACAAGAAGACAACTGATATATCAATTTTTGAGTGAATCATTTTTGGTTGTTTTACTCGCCTTTTTCCTGGCCATGGGGTTTGTACTAGTCTCACTTCCCGCATTCAATACCATAGCAGGAAAGGACGTCATCTTTCCGTGGTCAAGTAGTCTATTTTGGATGGTATCTTTAGGGTTTATAGGTTTTACAGCATTGGTTTCTGGTAGCTATCCCGCATTATACCTATCGTCATTCAAACCCATAAAAGTCTTGAAAGGTACTTTTAAAATGGGCAAGTTTACTGCGCTGCCAAGAAAGGTGCTTGTGGTAACCCAGTTTACAGTCTCCATCGCACTTATTATTGGAACGCTGATTGTAAAGGATCAAATTGATTATAGTAAAAATAGGCCGGTAGGTATCAACAGTGCTCAATTGATCCAGCTACCGACCTCGAGTCAAGATTTTTCAGGTAAGTATGACCTCATTCGCAACGCGTTTTTAAGTTCTGGCTCTGTGACCAAAATGGGATGGGGTACCAGTCCTACAACAAGTATTTGGAATTATTCTTCTGGATATGATTGGGACGGTAAGCCTGTTGATTTTAATGAAAGCTTCGCGCAAATGGCTATTTCTTTTGATTATATAGATGCTGTAGGAATGAAAATAATAGAAGGTCGTTCTTTTTCGCGTGACTTTGCGACAGATTCAAATGCGGTTGTTTTAAACAAAACTGCTGTCGAATATATGGATATTAAGAACCCTGTAGGAAAATACATTCGTCGGAATGCGGCAGGTCCTAACGATGTCCCAATGCAGATTGTGGGTGTGGTGGAAGATGTGATCAATGAGTCCCCTTACGAACCTGTTTCCCCTCAAATGTATCAATTTGGTCAGGGTACTGGCGGCTTTTATTATTTGAGGCTTAATCCCAATCAGGCAACCGGCAAAAGTTTAGCTTCCGTAGAAAAAATATTCAAAACAAATTTTCCTAACCTGCCTTTTAGCTATGATTTTGTAGATGAGGAATATGCGCAGACTTTTGCTGCGGAAGAACAAATTGCAAGCCTTGCTAACATCTTTACAATTTTGGCCATTATGATCAGTTTTCTCGGACTATTTGGACTAGCCGCTTTCGTAGCGGAACAGCGTACCAAAGAAATTGGTGTGCGCAAAATCCTTGGAGCGAGTGTCACTAATTTATGGGTTATGCTTTCAAAAGATTTTATCGTTTTGGTGATGATTGCCTTTCTCATCGCAACCCCGCTAGCTTATTATTTTATGAGTGACTGGATTGCGAAATTCTCTTATAGGACAGATATTTCAGCAGGAATATTTTTGATTGCAGGATTTGGAGTATTGCTTTTGACGGTGATTACGGTGAGTTTTCAGGCCATAAAAGCCGCCGTCACCAATCCAGTGAAAAGTTTGAGGACGGAGTAGGCCCCCTAACCCCCAGAGGGGGAACACTTACTCGGAACTAGCTCCCTCCCCTTTCGGGGAGGGTTGGGGAGGGGAGTAATAAAAAATAATATTATATATGATACGTCATCACTTCAAAATTGCACGCCGTTATTTGTTTAAGAATAAATTGTACTCCATCCTCAACATTGTTGGGTTGGCCTTGGGGATTGCAGCCTTTGTGATCATCATGCTCTATGTGGGTTATGAGCGCAGCTACGATAAATTCGACGGTTCAGATCAGGTCTATAGAATATACATGGACTATGCCGAGGGCGGAAACTTTGTTCCCGGCGATGCGCAGACCTATAACCTCACGGGACCAACTTTAAAAAAGGAATTTCGCGAAATTATCGAGCAGGTTCGCCTTTACCGTATTGAAAACATGGTATTCTTAAACGGCCAGAAGTTAATTACAGAACCCTATGGTTCATTGGCAGATGCGAGTTACTTTAAGATTTTTGACAATCCATTGATCGCTGGTAATTTAATCGATTTTGAAAAGCCTAATACGATGATCCTTACAAAAACATTGGCTGAAAAGATCTTCGGAAAAGAGCAAGCCGTTGGAAAAAGGCTTTCGGTTTTTGATGATGGCGAGGCAACGATGGAAGTTGTGGGTATTATTAACGACATCCCCAAAAACACACATTTTAAAATAAATTTTCTAATTTCATTTTCAACCATCAATACATGGGAAGGGATGGAAAATAATGCCAAACCCAATTGGAGTCGAAACAACTTTTTCACCTACGTAAAAGTGGCTGAACATATAGATTTTGAGGCTCTTACAAAAAAAAATAATTGCGAGTGATTTTGAAAATGATCCTGACGAAAGGCATAATATTGAGCCAATTTCAGCAATCCATCTAAATTCCAATAAACCTTTTGAAGCAGAAGCGAACGGAAGCTTAAGCAGGGTTCGGTTTTTATCGGCAATTGCATTTATTATCCTTATCCTTTCATGGCTGAATTATATAAATCTGGCCACTGCAAAATCTCTCGAAAGATCTAAGGAAGTTGGCATACGTAAGGTAGCCGGGGCCCAACGATCACAATTGATGTTTCAATCTTTGGGGGAGTCTTTGCTGCTGAATTTGCTCGCCATGCTTTTCGCAATAGGGCTGGTTTACTTGTCACTTCCACTATTCAACACCTTTGTTGGTATAGAGCTCAATTTAGGATTTTCTAATTTGAGTGTCATATTGCCATATCTTGGTTTTATACTTTTGGGCACCTTACTTTCAGGTCTTTATCCAGCTTTAGTAATCAGTGGTTTTTCGCCAATTCGCGCTTTGAAAGGGAAAGTAATTGCGACTCGTGATGGCGTCAACATTCGTAAAGGATTGATTGGTCTACAGTTTTTTGCGACTGTGGTTTTAATTATCGGAACCTTGGTCGTATCACAACAGATACAATTTTTAAGAGCACAACCGTTAGGTGTGGATCTTAGCCAGACAGTTGCTCTTAAGGGCGAAATATTGGCAAACGAAAACGATTCTATTATCCGTCAAAAATCAACTGTTTTGCAGTCTGAACTTATGCAATTGCCCTTTATTGAAAGCGTTACCCAAGCAAACACATATCCTGGCGATGGATTTGATAACCTTTCGTCAAATATAGGTATTGGATATCCTAATGGAACAAAAAATGAACGCTTAGTATTTTATTTATACGGTGCACAGCCCAATTATTTTGATGTACTAGGAATAAAGTTCTTAGCAGGAAAAACCTATCTGCGGAAGGACCCCGGTGTCCAAAATTTCGATATTGTGATCAACGAGACATTTGCCCGAATCATGGGTTTTACCGATATGTCAGAAATTGTTGGAAAAAATGTAAAGTTTTGGGATGAAACTTGGATAATTACTGGCGTTTTTGAAGATTATCACCACTTCGGATTGAAAAGTAAGATAGAGCCGATGTTTATTGGTGACATTAATTGGGCCTTTGGCTCTGGCGGTCTCGATAATGTCATAGTCAAAATGAACACGGCAGGACTTTCTTTAGCGACAATGGATACTAATCTAGAGCAGATTAAGCAAAAATGGAATGAGCTTTTTCCGCAGAGCACTTTGGATTATACGTTTCTAGATAAAAAGTTCGAAGCACAATATGAAGAGGATACAAAGTTTGGTGCTGCATTTCAATTGTTTACAGGACTGGCAATTTTTATTGCCGCATTAGGGCTTTTTGGTTTGACATCATATACCATCTTACAGCGCAAAAAGGAAATCGGCATTAGAAAAGTGAGTGGTGCATCAGTCATGCAAATTCTAACCTTACTCAACAAGGATTTTCTCAAATTGGTGGCCATCAGTTTTATTTTTGCTGCACCTATAGCCTGGTATGTTATGGACAAGTGGTTGCAGGAATTTGCCTATCAGACAACCTTGAAATGGTGGATTTTTGGACTAGCTGGTGTTGCTGCTTTTTTGGTAGCTATTATCTCTGTTAGCTTCCAAGCCATAAAAGCCGCCATCACAAATCCCGTAAAAAGTTTGCGTACTGAATAATCCCCCTAACCCCCGAAGGGGAACGCCTACTCGGAACTAGCTCCCTCCCCTTTGGGGAGGGTTGGGGAGGGGATAATAAAAAATAATATTAATAAATAATTAAAAAACATGCTACTAGAACTTAACAACATCTTTAAATGGGTAAACCAGGGCGGAAAGCGGATTTATCTCCTGAGTGATATCAACCTCAAAGTGGAGGAGGGCGAATTTATCTCCATTATGGGACCCTCAGGTTCAGGAAAATCTACGCTTCTCAACGTTATCGGAATGCTCGATGGTTTTCAAGAGGGTGAATATAATTTTCTGGGCGAATCGGTTCATTCAATGAAAGAAAAAAACCGTTCCAAACTTTATAAGGAGTACATCGGGTTTGTGTTTCAGGCGTACCATCTTATTGATGAACTTACAGTGTATGAAAATATTGAAACACCGTTGCTCTATAAAAATGTAAAGTCCTCTGAACGCAAAGCTTTGGTGGCCGACATGCTTGACCGGTTCAATATGGTGGGCAAAAAAGATCTTTTTCCTAGTCAGTTGAGCGGGGGTCAGCAGCAATTGGTGGGCGTTGCCCGTGCCTTAATTGCCAAACCAAAACTCATTTTGGCCGATGAACCCACAGGAAATCTAAATTCTAAACAGAGCGAGGAGATTATGCAGCTTTTTAAAGAACTCAATCAAGAAGGCGTTACGATCATTCAAGCGACACATTCCGAAACGAATGCCGCTTATGGGTCGCGAGTTATACATCTTTTGGATGGAAGACGGGATCAACAGTAGAAACAATTCATCAATCACATATATTATGACTTTTAAAATTTCAATAGTGCTGTATTTTGCAGCCACCATAGTTCTTCTTGCCCAAACTGAACAGAGAACAGCAATCACGCTTGAAGAGTGCATTAGTTTGGCGATAGAAAACAATCTAGACCTTAAAACGACAAAGCTGAGTAAAGACACGTGGAATGTGAATTTCAGACAAACTAAAAATGCATTGTTGCCCAGTGTCAACGGATCCTACAATTTAGGTGTTGTAAATGGCCGGAGTATTGATCCTTTTACTAACGGTATTGTCAACCAAGAACTAACTTTTTCTAATGCCGCCTTAGGTCTTGATGTCGTCGCTTTTAATGGATTCAGACTTATAAACCGTTGGAAACAGGCAAAATTAAACTTGAAATCGGCCGAAATGGAAGTGGAAGCTGCCAAACAATCCTTGATTTTAAATGTCACCTTGACCTATTTACAAGTGTTGAATGCCCAGGACTTGGTTAAATTGGCAGAATCCAGATTGAAAACCACCCAAGGTCAACTGGACAGATTGAGAAGTCTCTATGAAGAGGAAACTGGAAATCCGGCTGAATATCATGACCTCCAAGGTCAATTGGCTTTGGATGCATCGAGTATTGTAGAAAGCAAAAACAACCTTGAAACCGAACTTATCAATCTTAACACACTTGTTAATTCAGAAGGGACCATCACAGCTGCCCCTTTAAATATGGAATTGGATGTTGACGTATATGGCCACACGGCACAGGCAGTTTACGAACAGGCATTACTGGTTTTTCCAACTATAAAGGCTCGTGATTTAAGTTTAGAAGCAGCGGAAAAAGGTATCGCAGTGGCACGCTCGCAATATGTGCCAGAAATAAATCTCTTTGCGAATCTTAACACCAACTATTCCAGTGCAGCCAGACTTTTTAATGAATCAGGTACAAGCATTGTTGAAACGGGTAATTTTGTGACTGTGAATAATCAGGAGTATAACATTTTTTCTCAGCAAACCAATTTTAGAAGTGAGAACATTCCCTATCCGGATCAATTTGATAATAACCTGAACTCTTCCGTAGGGGTTTCAGTGAATGTTCCAATTTTTAATGGCTTCAGAGCTAAAAATAATGTGGCTCTCGAAAAAATTAAAAAGGAGGAAGCTCAAACAGCCTTGGCCCAGATAAAGTTGGAGCTTAAACAATCCATCAAGCAATCCTACAGTGCCATGCGCACTGCTTTTGAACGCTATAAATTGTTACAGCACCAAGTGGAGGCTTACAAGGAATCGTTCCGGATTAATGAAATACGCTTTAATAACGGTGTTTCCAATAGTGTGGATTATATTATCAGCAAAAACAACTTAGACAATGCCGAAACCAATTTGGCCAATGTAAGATATGAATACGCGCTTCGAGTTAAAATTTTAGAATATTATCGGGGAACTATTTGAAAATGGACATGTTTCATTCCGAGAGTTCATAGGAAAAACTCACCGATTCAAGGTTCATTTTAATCACAAGTTTACGTGTTCAGCTTCCTTTCAATAGTCCTTATATCGTAATTTCGGTTGTGGCTAATTCTAAAGCGTTAATTTTTTTAGCGTTTGTAGGTGTATTGCTTTTAGACATTGCTACCCATTGTATCGACTTTTTATATCTATATATCTCATTGTTTTGTTTAGGATCCATAACCATCAAATAAATCCATTCGTTATCAAGAAGTGTTTTCAAATGGGTGTTCCTAACTAGGATTTCTGATACACGAGCGATTGGTGCTTGAATCATGACCGACAATCTCAAGGGTTGGTGGTACATGGCATCATCAGACCCGAATAAGGATTGCAGTGGAAGACCCATTTTGAGGTCGCCGCCATTGCCTTGTACAACTCCAAATTTACCTGTAATGTTATGGGTGATTTTAGAGCCGCCTCCATAAATATTATTATCTACTGTAGAAAAGTAGTAGTGGTTATTAATCCATTGTGTCACGACCATCGGCCCTTGCATGATACCTTCCAGAGCACTGCCAGTGGTGTCCAACTTCCAATCGTACGAATGAAGGAAACAGCGACTGTCAAGATTGCTATTTTTGGTCAAGTGCCTTGGGCCGACAATAAAGCCTGCATTTTTCGCAAGGCCCCATTCCGGTCTTGTCTCACCCCAATTGTTCGCTTTTTGTTGCGCTGAAGAAACACTGTTGCCTTTAGTTCCTAGTCTATCTTGGGTAGCGGTTTGCTGTGCTCTCGAAAGATTCGTTTTCAAATTCTTGATAAGCTGCCTGTGCGAATCTGGTGCTTCGGAATCAAAGAGTACAATGTCGTCTGTGGTGGTGTTGTGTTCTGCTCCAATAAAGAGTGTAGATTCCGGAATCATCACCCCATGTGTTTTTGCCAAAGCGTTTCTAACTTCTGGTAAGTTGGCCAGTTTTGCCAGCATTCGTGCATTGTGTCGTCCCGGGCTCGCTGCACAGGCACCACAATCTAGGCTCGAACCAAATGGGTTGTTGGCAGAGTGGCTTCCGTGGCCTACAAAAAGTACCAAAGGCGCAAACTGTTTCCAGCCCATCAGGTCGAATGCAGATTTTACAATCCCTACTTTTTCATCCAGCGGAATTCCAAGCGTGTCCGATTCCTCTTGCAGTGCTTTGTTGATATCAGGTTGGCACGTCGCTTCCATTTGGGAGGCGTTTCTCTGATTTTTCCGATATATCAAACCAGGCGTTAGTGTTCTTGCCATCAAAGACAGGCCGTAATAAAATCCTGATCCTTCCACATAACCAAAAGCCGACGGTAGCATGTTTTTCATGCGTTTAAGAAAATAATCCCCGAATTTTGAACGTTCATTTTTCTTTTTATAGGCTGTAAAGTGCTCTTTTTTATCTGCTTGTGCTGTTTCTGAAACGGTGTATGCCGAAGATAAAATTGGCGGACAAGCTTTACGAGTGATGCCGTCCTTTAAACTCTGGTAATCCATCGCGATGCCAAAAAATCCAGCATAACCAAAAGTCTCGTAATTGCCTTTTGATTCTACATGTCTTCGGATAAGTTCAGAACGTGTATCGATACAAAACACCATCTGAGCATCTGGAAGTGCCGCTCCATTTTTAGATGGCGTGGAAATGGCTCCATTCTCCAGAGTCTTGACCAACTGGTTCTGCCAGCTTTGTTCCCAGGCTTGTAACCAAAGGTGTTGCAATTTTGGGATGAAGTCATTTCCGGCGTCTTCCTTGTTTTCTTGAAGTATCGGGACATTTAATTTATGGGCTGTCCAAAGACGTGCTGCCAAATAATCCATCAAGTCTATCGGGAAGTCTTTTTGCCAATCGGAATCTGATTGCGTACGATGGTTAATATAGCCTGTCCATCCCGGGAGTGCTGCCAAATGATGGGTAAATATTTGGATATAATCACTTTCGGAATAATCCTTTAAAAGTTGTTCTAACGCTTCACTACTTGTTTTTGGAATTTCCTTTAGAGCCGTTGCTCCAATTTCAGAATCGTAAATAGCTAAAAACCGCCAAGCTGTGTAAAATCCTTCACTTTTATAAGGTATTTCCCATTCTGCAAGGCCTTCATCCATAAAAGCAGATAACCATTTTGCCATGATTCGGTCCAAACCATGGTTGCCATTCAATTTTTCTATAGATTTTTGAGATTCCAAGAGTTTCAAATAGAGTTCTGGCGATTCAGATAAACCATTTTCTTTTAGAATTGAAGTCAATACATTTTTATCAATAGTGCCTTTTTTCCATGCTTGCCGATAGAGTTTTGCTGTTGGAAAAGCATTGGCATTAAAATGCTTCTGAGCTGAACTTGTGGCTTCTTGAAACGATGCGTTTTCATAACCCGATAAAGGATTGGAGGCTACAAAAGTGTATAAGGGCCATGTTTTACCAATGACTTTTGAAGCTTCATTAATGCTGTTTAGAATGACTTGGTTCATATTGATTTTGCTTTGTACATTAATACTGTTTTTTTATACGGTTGTGAAATGTTCATCAATTTGACATAGAGCCAAGGCAGTTTTTTATAGACTCCCAATTTCATAATGAAAAAACCAATTAGAAAGATGATGCCGAAGATGATTTGTACCCATGTTAAAGGCATTGGCTGGGCAATCATCGGCATATCGAACATGAGAATGGTGACGCCGTTGTACATCAAGGCATAAATACCTATTCCTGCAATAAAAAGTGCCGGTGGCACAATGATTTTTTGAAGTAAGGACAAACTTTGCTCCTTGAACAAATTGTAAGTGGCTTGGCCCACAGTAATGGCAACGATGAGGGTTAAAAATACACCACTATCCATTTCCATACCTTTTCCTGTCCAGATAGCAAATAAGTAGGCACCAAGTCCACCGAAAAGCAAAACAACAATCGCTTGAAGTGGTTTGATTTTTAATTGAACAGTTTTTTCTGGGGTCGTCTGTGCTATTTCCTCACCGGAGGATAAAAACAAATAGGCTTTATAAAATCCGTGTAGGATTAAATGCACTACTGCCGCATTGAAAAAACCCAAACCACATTGCATAATCATAAAACCCATTTGAGCAATAGTGGAGCATGCCAATTTTTGTTTGACATTCACTTGTAGCAGTTTTGTAAACTGAGCAGTAATAGCGGTGAGTCCGCCTATGATGAATAGAATGGTCAAGGTATTTGAGGCAAACAACAGGGTTGCAAACAAAGCCAACAAAATTCCTGCCCCATTCACAAAACCTGCATGCATCAGCGCAGAAGCTGGCGTGGGAGCAGTCATGGCTGAAAGTAACCAGCGGTGAAATGGATACATCGCCGATTGCACCATGGCTGCTGCGATGATACAAACCGCCGATGGGATCACGATGTAAAGTGGCAAGGCGGCAACAACCATTGACAAGCCACTAATTGTGAATTCATTGCTAAAGAAAGACAATAGTAATAAACCTATGGTTAAAAAAAGCGTACCGATCAAAAAGTACTTTTGGGTAAATTTTGATGCCTCTCTGGCTTCACCCCAGGTTTTGTCAATACCAATCAATTGAGACATGAAAATCCCCATAATTAACCAGCTGAAAATTAAGAGTATAATATGATTGGACATGACTAGGAGCATCACAGATAAGGTGAAGCCTAGACATAGCATCATAAATCTGGAATGGAATTTAAATCCTGACAGATAATTAAGGGCATAACTGCTTACGATGGCACTAAAAAATGTGACGGTAGTCCAGATGAGAACGGTAAAACCATTGATTCTGAACAAGCTTTTCCAACTCCATTCTGGCATGTTGAAGAAGTTGAGTATGAGAAAAGCGAGGTTTCCAAGAAACAGAAGCCATATTAGCAAGGTCACAAATTTGGAAACTATTGGCTCCCGTGTGTCAACAGCTTCGCTTTTGGTGTTTTGGGTAATGTTTGAATCTAAATGAGTTTCAAGTGTCATTATGAAGTGTTTAGTGAATTTTAGTTTGCGTTAGTGGCTTAAGCTGATGCAATTGTTCGATTGGTTTTCAAATATCTAAAGTAATACAAGGCCGTTCTTTAAGTTGGGTCTGTGTTATTATATATCTGAACTTGGTTCGTTTTCATTGCTTTCGCCTAGCGTTCTTGCAAAATAAACCATACCGAGTATGAGACTGCATGTAATGAGCTTATCAAAAAAAACATGGTTTTCAAAATAAGATATGGTAATAAAAAACAGCAAGGTCACTAAGCCAATGATTGGTAGAATTTTTGATTTTGAAAAGGGCATTTGTGGTTTGGATTTTCTTTTAGTTAGCATTAGGCGATGGTTATTTCGAGAACACCATTTATTTTCAAATTTTTACCTAAGCCCTTGATACTATTGATAAACTCACGAGCAATCGCTTTCTCTTTTTCGAGTTCCCCAATACGTCCATCAAGTTCATCAGTTTTGCAGGCGTGGTCGCCTTCCCACATTTGAAGTCTTTGTAACTTGTGAAAATTGATTTTCTCGTTAATCAGATTTATAATAATATCTGAAGCTTCAGAGGGTGTAAATTCACCTTTTACGAGTTGAATTTTTTGATTTAATTTTTCGGTTGGTGCTAATTCTTTTGTTTTCATTTTAATTGAATTTTTTTAAAATTAATAGATAGTAAATGTGTTTACCGGGGCAAATATTACATATATAATTCATTAATTTTTATTTATATTTGTAATGTTATATATAAATATTATTTATGAATTACACGCTACACCAACTCCATATTTTTCTGAGAATAGCTGAACTCAAGAGTATTACAAAGGCTTCGGAAACTTTACATTTAACCCAGCCAGCGGTTTCTATACAGCTCAAAAATTTTCAGGATCAGTTTCCAATTCCACTTACGGAAGTGGTGGGAAGACAACTTTATGTCACAGACTTCGGATTGGAAATAGCCGCCGCAGCGGAAAAAATCCTGAATGAAGTTCACGCCATTAATTATAAAACGCTCGCTTATAAAGGACAACTTTCGGGTCGGCTTAAAATCTCGATCGTTTCCACTGGAAAATATGTCATGCCTTATTTTTTATCAGATTTTATGCAGCAAAATGAAGGTGTCGATTTGACTATGGATGTGACCAATAAATCACGAGTTGTGGAAAGTCTAGAATTGAATGCAGTTGATTTTGCATTGGTTTCGGTCATGCCAAAAAAACTGCAAGTGAAATAAAATTACCCTGATGCAGAATAAGCTCTTTTTTGTGGCTAGTAGCAAATTGGAACTTGAAAAAGGTCTGTCGAGAAAAAAGCTTTTTGAAGAAGTCCCTTTAATTTATCGTGAACAAGGCTCCGCGACCCGAAATGCAATGGAACTATTCATATCGAACAACAACTTTTCAGTAAGAAAAACAATCGAATTGACCTCAAATGAAGCCGTAAAACAAGCTGTTCTTTCCGGTTTGGGATGCTCAATTATGCCGCTAATTGGCATTAGAAATGAGCTAAGAAATAAAGAATTACAAATTTTACCTGTTGAAGGACTGCCTATTAGTACTGAATGGAACTTAATTTGGTTAAAATCTAAAAAACTATCCCCGGCGGCATTAGCTTATCTTGAATTTTTAAAGGAAGAAAAGGATAGAGTGATTGGCGAGCAATTTGCGTGGGTTGATACTGTTTAATTGCTTAACGCAGTAATATAATTGTTCTTGCATAAAGCTTACAACACTAAAAGTGCAAATAGTAGAAATCTGATAAGTTTGAGAATGGAAAACATTTAAACTCGAAAACGTAACTTAACTTTTCGTGATATCAGAGATAATCAGAAGCGGAGCTGGCTTCAGTACGTAATGAGCTTGTTAATAAATTGCTTTACATGTAAATGCTTTCTGAACGCAAGCTTTCAAATGAGTAATATAGAGCACTGTGATGCAATTTGGAAAGGTTTAAATTTCTGATAATATAGCTCTAGCTTTCAGTCAAAGATTTTCAGCACTTTCTGCCTGTCACATCATAAAAAAAGTCGAATTGGATGGGTCTCATAAAAAGTTGACGTGATTGTTTCTTAAGGTCAGACTTCACGGCTGCTTTGTTTCACATCATTAATCACCAGAGCCAAAATCAGTGCTCAATAATAAACCTTGCATTTTTCTTAAAGTTTGTTAAATAAAAATTAAGTTTCTAAACTTCTGAATTTAAAAAATTAGATTTGTTAGCCGAGTAAGTATCCTCAACTCCTAGACATCCACCTTTAATGAAAAAAAGATACATTTTTTTAACGCTTTTTATCTGTGGGATAATTGCGCTCATCGTCTATAGAATAAGCACTAATTCAAAAATTAACAGCCCTACAAATGAAAAAAAGACGGTCAATGTCATGAGCGTTGAGGGACGAGTTCTTAAAGCCGAAAAATTTGCGGATAATCTTACGCTTTCAGGGACTTTGGAAGCCAATGAAGAGATTGAAGTACGAAGCGAAATTTCTGGTATCGTAGAAAGCATCAACTTTGAAGAAGGCGCAATGGTTTCAAAGGGTCAGGTGTTGTTTCGTGTAAATGACATTGAGCTGCGCGCTCAACTATCTAAAGTAAAAACAGCGCAACAACTCGCCTCTGAAAATCAAAGAAGAGCCAAACTTCTATTGGAAAAACAAGCAATCAGTCAAGAGGAATTTGAAGTGTCCAATGCTGATTTTGAATCGGCTCGAGCCGAATCTCAACTTATAGAAGCACAACTGTCTAAAACTACCGTTCGCGCACCATTTTCAGGAACCATCGGCTTACGTTCTATTTCTAAGGGTACTTATGTTACACCAGCAACCCCAATTGCCAATCTGGTAAATACAAGCCAACTAAAACTTACCTTCGCTATCCCAGAAAAATATGTCTCCCGAATGAAGGTTGGCAGTCCGTTGACCTTCACAACATCCAATTCTAAAGAAGAACACGCCGCTAAAATTTACGCCCTTGAGCCTCAGGTTGACATTGCAACACGAACTTTGAAAATGAGGGCCATGGCCGAAAATAAAGACGGTAAACTATATCCGGGTACTTTTGCAAATGTCACATTGCCGCTTGAAACGGTTAATGATGCGTTGCTCGTGCCAACAGAAGCCTTAATTCCCATTCAAAATGGAAAAAAAATATTTGTTTCCCAAGGCGGAAAAGCCAAAGAAGTGGTGGTAGAAACAGGCGCCAGAACCGACAGTATGGTACGTGTGCTTAAAGGGATTAAAGCAGGGGATACCATTTTGACTTCTGGTGTGATGTCACTCAAAAATGGAACACCAGTAAAAGTGAAATTTAAGAATTAAGCAAACTGATGAGTTTATCTTCCTTAAGCATCAAACGTCCCGTACTCACCATTGTGATGAATTTGGCCATCATGCTTTTTGGGATTATTGGATTTACCTATCTTGGAGTCAGAGAATTTCCATCTATTGATCCTGCCCAAATATCTGTAAGCACAAGTTATTCAGGGGCTAATGCTGACATTATTGAATCTCAAATTACAGAACCGCTCGAAAAATCCATCAACGGGATTGATGGGATTAGAAATATCACCTCTTCAAGTAACCAAGGATCGAGCAGGATTAACATCGAATTTAATCTCGATAAAAATCTTGAAGAAGCCGCCAATGATGTTCGTGATAAAGTCTCCCAGGCCGTTAGAAGTTTACCTCAGGATATTGATGCACCACCAGTAGTGTCAAAGGCTGATGCCGATTCTGGTGCCATTATTTCCATGACCGTTCAAAGTGATAATAAAAATATTCTAGAACTGACAGATTATGCAGATAATGTGCTCGCGCAGCGTTTGCAAACCATCCCTGGGGTGAGCAGCGTTCAAATATGGGGGCAGCGCCGCTATGCCATGCGCATGTGGATTGATCCTATTAAATTGGCGTCTTATGGTGTGACCGTTGCAGAAGTAAGACAAGCGTTATTATCGCAAAACGTCGAGTTGCCTTCAGGTAAACTTACCGGAGCAAACACGGAATTGACCGTAAAAACGATAGGGAACTTATCTACCCAAGACGATTTTAACAACATCATCATAAGCTCTGAAGGTGGAAGAGTGGTGCGCTTTAGTGATGTTGGCAATGCCACCCTGGAAGCTGAAAACATGGAAACCAAGTTGAGTGATTCTGGGCAACCCATGGTTGCATTGGCGATTGTACCACAACCTGGGGCTAATTATGTGGCCATAGCCGATGATTTTTATGCGGAGTTTGAAAAACTTAAGAAAGATCTGCCTGAAGATTTCAAGTTAAATGTTGTTATAGATGATACCCTTTTCGTCAAACGCGCCATCACTGAGGTGGTTGAAACTCTGGCTATTTCTATTGTGTTGGTTATCTTGGTGATCTATTTCTTTTTTAGAAACTGGTCTATGGCGATGCGTCCGCTCATTGATATTCCAGTGTCATTAATTGCCACATTTTTTATCATGTGGATGTTTGGGTTTTCAATTAATGTATTGACGCTACTTGCTATTGTACTCGCTACCGGTTTGGTGGTAGATGATGGGATTGTGGTTACAGAAAATATCTATAAAAAAGTAGAAGAGGGCATGTCGCCCATTGAAGCAGCCATAAAAGGGTCCAATGAGATTTTCTTTGCGGTTATTTCAATTTCCGTAACCTTGGCAGCAGTATTTCTTCCTGTTATTTTCTTAGAAGGTTTTGTGGGGCGTTTGTTCAGGGAGTTTGGAGTGGTGATTGCTGCTGCGGTATTAATTTCAGCCTTTGTTTCCTTATCATTAACGCCTATGCTCAATGCCTATTTGATAAAACCTGGGAAACAGAAACGCTCAAAATTTTATGAGGTTACAGAGCGCTATTTTGTGAAGATGAACAAGGCATATGCGAGTTCCCTGGGTAAATTCATGAAAAATAAATGGTGGAGTTTCCCTGTTTTGGCGGTTTGCATCATAATGATTGGAGTGTTCTACAACTTGCTTCAAAAAGAAACAGCGCCTTATGACGATAGGAGTTATATTCGGGTTAGTGTAACAGCTCCGGAAGGTGCTTCGTATGATTATATGGATCGGTTTATGGGCGAAATTACAGAGCTGATCAACGATTCCATTCCTGAAAAGAAAGTGAGTTTGATTATTACGTCTCCAGGTTGGGGGTCGTCTTCGGTCAATAGCGGTCGTGCCATTATTTCATTGGTAGACCCAAGTGAGCGTGAACGTTCGCAAAAGGAAATTGCTGAAGATCTTACCAGATGGACCAAAACTTTTGAAAATGCACGTTCCAGTGTTTCTGAAACGCCAACTATTGCCGTAAACAGAAGAGGCGGGATGCCCATTCAATATATCATTCAGGCGCCTAATTTTGAAAAGTTGAAAGAGAAAATCCCTGAATTTATGGAGGAGGCTGAAAACAATGCTGTTTTTGCCAATACGGATGTGGATTTGAAATTCAACAAACCTGAAATCTATGTGACCATAAACCGTGAGAAAGCAAAGAGCTTGGGAGTTTCTGTTTTGGATGTCGCGCAAACCTTGCAACTGTCGTTAAGTGGACAACGTTTTGGCTACTTTATGATGAACGGCAAACAGTACCAAGTTATTGGACAATTTGATCAAAAGGACAGGAATGCACCGATGGACCTAAAGTCGATGTTTGTTAAAAACGACAAGGGACAATTGATCCAGATGGATAATTTGGTGACAACTGAAGAGCAAAGCAGTCCGCCGCAACTCTTTCACAACAACCGGTATATGGCAGCGACGGTATCTGCTAGTTTGGCGCCAGGCATGAGTATTAACGATGGTATTGAGGCAATGGAATCCATTAAAGAGAAAGTTTTGGACGACTCCTTTACTACTGATCTGGGTGGAGAATCCCGTGATTTTACAGAGAGTAGCTCCAATACGCTTTTTGCCTTTGGATTGGCGCTATTGCTCATATTTCTAATTTTGGCAGCGCAATTTGAAAGCTTTATAGATCCGTTTGTGATTATACTTACCGTGCCAATGGCCGTCGCTGGTGCTTTGTTTTCATTGTGGCTGTTCGGTCAAACGTGGAATATCTTTAGTCAAATTGGCACCATCATGCTCATAGGGCTCGTGACAAAAAACGGGATCTTAATCGTGGAGTTTGCTAATCAACTTCGTGAAGAAGGGATGACTAAGCATGATGCCATTATGAAAGCGTCAGAATCAAGATTACGTCCAATTTTAATGACCAGTTTAACCATCGCTTTAGGCGCGTTGCCAATTGCTCTATCACTAGGTGCAGCGTCTACAAGTCGTATCGGGATGGGAGTGGTTATTATTGGAGGCACGATGTTTTCACTGGTGTTGACTTTATTTGTCATTCCATCTATTTATATGATGTGGTCTCGAGAAAAAAAACACATTGCAGAATTTGATAAAATTGATAGTTATGAAACCGAATAAACTGTGGTCACTTTGTCTGAGCGCATGTTTGGGAATGCTCTCTTTCCAAACATCTGCCCAAGAATTGTTGACGCTTGAAGAAGCGGTAGAAATTACTTTGCAAAACAATTACGAGATTCGTTTGGCGCAGAATGATTTGAAAGTAGATTCTTTGGGGGTAAGCATAGGATTTGCCGGAATGCTCCCAAGGGTTTTTGCTGAAGCAAATACGAATAACAGTACCCAAAATATTTCGCAAACGCGTTCTGATGGGACTGTAAGAGAATTGGATAATGCCAAAAACAACAATCTCAATTATGGGGTAGGATTGGACTGGACTATTTTTGATGGCTTAGGGATGTTTGCGCGCTACGACCAATTGAAAGAACTTGAAAAACTGGGGAAAGCACAACTGCAAAATACCCTACTGAATCGTGTGAGTGTGGTGATGATTACCTATTATGATTTGGTGCAACAACAGCAGCAATTGACCGCTTTGGACAGTACGTTGGTCATTTCACAACAACGGGTACATCTGGCTGATAACCGATTTAGTATAGGTAAAGCCTCAAAGTTGGAAGTATTAAACGCCAAGGTAGATCTCAATACTGACAAAACTCTTCAGATAAGACAGAACGAGCTCTACGAGAATACCAAGATCAGGCTTAATGAAATCATGGCAAGGGATACCAACATTAATTTCAGGGTTAAAGATGAAGTGTTGATTGCTAATAATTTACAATTGGCCGAGTTGGAGCGTTTGGCAACGATACAGAATCCGGAATTGCAAGCGCAACTTATTAATAAGCGTATCTCTGAATTGGAATTGAAGCAAATTAAGGGCAATCGTTATCCTAGAATTTCGGCCACGACGGGTTATAATTTTAGCGATTCAGAATCGAGTTTAGGGTTTACCACAAAAAATATTGCCCAAGGATGGAACTACGGCTTTGCTGCCAGTATTGACATCTTTAACGGTTCCATCCAGAATCGGAACGAAAAAATAGCAAAACTTCAAATTGAAAATTCATCTCTCGTCATAGACCAGCAAATACAAACGATTAAGTCGCAACTGTACGTAGCATTTCAGACCTATTTGACGAATTTGAGTTTGATTGAATTGGAAACCAATAATGAAGACATTGCAAAGGAAAACCTTGACATCACGTTGTCAAAATATAAGATAGGAACGATTCCTACCATCGAATTTAGAACGGCGCAACTCAATTACATCAACGCTACTTTACGTTTGAGCAATGCCCTCTATCAAGCTAAACTATCAGAAATTACATTAAAACAACTTGCAGGTAATTTATCCTTGCAGTAATAGAAAAGTATATCTGGATTGTTTCAGATAAAAGCTTCTAAAGACTTTGTTAAAACCCCTCACAACCAATCAAAATAGTATGTCTTCCAGTTTCTTTTATTTACCTTCGCGGATTGATTTTACAAAAAAATAAATATTTTTGACAATTTATTACAAGGGTATTCCGCAGTTACAAAGTCTTGGTGATAGAGAAGTTACAACACATGGTTTTTATGTTTTTTTCTGTTTTAAATATTGATAATCCCAAATTAACACTATCGAAATGAAAAATTTCTTTCTTTCCTTTTTACTGGTTTCATTCACATGGACAGCTGCAAAAGCACAAGTTTTGGATCCCGTAAAATGGACCACTTCCGTAGAAAAGATTTCTGATACAGAATATGATCTCATAGCAAAGGCAAAAATAGACAGAGGTTGGCATCTTTATTCACAAAGCGTTCCTGATAACGGACCAATACCAACGACGTTTACGTTTGAAACCAATGAGAAATTTGAGCTCACAGGCAACACCATCGAAGAGGAAGGACGTACCATAGACGATCCAGTTTTTGGAATGCGTATCAAATTTTTTGAAGATGTTGCTGAGTTTAGACAACGAATTAAGTTGCTGAATAACGAGCTTTCGATTGTAAAAGGTGAAGTGGAATTTATGGTCTGTGATGATATGAGATGTTTGCCACCATCATATATTGATCTGAGTTTTGATTTAACTAAGACTGAGAAATTCTCTGGAACAGATTCTAACGGATCAGATTCTAATGCCTCAGAAGATAACAACATAATTGATTTTCAGAATCCCGTAAAAACAAAAAACAATAAAGAAATTCTTGTTACGGATAAGCAGGAGAAAGAAGCCGATAACACAGGGCTTTGGACAATATTCATCTTGGGTATTGGCGCTGGGTTTATCGCATTGTTTACCCCATGTGTCTTCCCATTGATCCCGATGACGGTGAGCTTCTTTACCAAACAAAGCAAAAATAAAGCCCAGGGCATTAAAAATGCACTCATCTATGGACTTTGCATCATTGTCATCTATGTTCTTTTGGGCACAGGCGTTGTGGCCATTTTTGGCGCGAGTGCCATCAATGAGTTCTCCACAAGTGTGGCCTTTAACCTGATTTTCTTTTTTATTCTTATCATTTTTGCGGTCTCCTTTTTGGGTGCTTTTGAGATCATGCTGCCACAATCATGGGCAAACAAAATCGACAGTAAGGCAGGTAAAGGCGGATATACAGGCATTTTCTTTATGGCCTTGGCGCTTGCCATTGTTTCCTTTTCATGTACAGGGCCTTTTGTAGGTAACATTATAGTGCTTTCTGCAACTAAGGGCGGACTTGCGCCAATGATTGGGATGTTAGGCTTTTCGATGGCATTGGCATTGCCTTTTGGTTTATTCGCAGCATTCCCGGGATGGTTGAACTCCCTGCCAAAGTCTGGTGGTTGGCTGAACACCGTTAAAGTGGTATTGGGATTTTTGGAATTGGCATTTGCCTTTAAGTTCCTATCACAAGCAGATCTTGTGTTACAGTTACATTTCTTAGAGCGTGAAGTGTTTATTGCCATTTGGATCGCTATTTTTGGTGCCTTGGCCTTCTATCTCTTCGGAAAGATCAAATTGCCACATGATTCTCCGCTGACACACATTTCAGTGGGTCGTTTGAGTCTTGGATTGCTAGTTTTAAGTTTTACTATTTATATGATTCCTGGACTTTGGGGTGCACCTCTTAATTTAATCAGTGCCTTCCCGCCACCATTGGATTATGCTGAATCACCTTATGGCGTTGGGAATTCAAAAACAGGAGGAGGCTTTATTACCGGTGATGCCCAAGAACTTCCTGATGGCGCACATCTTTTGGCACCACATCAAATATTGGCGTTCAATGATTATGACAAAGGCTTGGCATATGCCAAGAAAGTTGGCAAACCAGTCATGTTGGACTTTACAGGATGGGCCTGTGTAAACTGTAGAAAGATGGAACAGAACGTTTGGCCAAATGACCAAATACTCAACATTCTTAAGAACGAGGTGGTATTGATTTCTCTCTATGTTGACGACAAGCGCAAGCTTGAGGACGATGAGGTGGTAGAATCCAAATTACGACCTGGAAAGAAGTTAAAATACATCGGACAGAAATGGAGCGAGTTCCAGACCATCAAGTATAAAACAAATACACAACCTTTTTATGTGCTTATGGGGCACGATGAGGAAAATCTCAATGCTCCTGTTGGCTACACACCAGATGTAGACGACTATTTGGAATGGATGAATGAGGGCGTGGATGCTTTTAAAAAATAACAGGGTTACTTCAAGGATTAGAAAACGGAGATTGGTAAAGAACCTCTAATGTCAATCTCAGTTATAAATAAAAAAACCACTTCATTTGATTGAAGTGGTTCATCATATAAAAGTTTATAAAAATGTTACTCTATTTTCTTGGCAGGAAGTTGCTGACCGCCTTGATGTAATGTCAAACTTTTTACTTTTCCTTCATCATTTTTGTCAAATACCAATTGGGCTTCTACAACTTTTAAGAAAAACGTATCTTCCTTTTCTGCAAAAATCTCTAACTGAGGTTGCCCTGTCAATTGCGCAAAAATTTGTTGGTCTTTTGTGGTGATGTCCATGATGAATCCTGGCTGTAATTCATATTTACCGACATATTGTGCCAAAACCTCAGAAGCTAAGTTGATTGTTGTTTTAACCGAAGGATTTACCTTATCAATTTCTTTGCCAATAGCTATAGTCTTACCAGAGGTGAATTTGGCTTCTTTTTTACCATCCTTCATAGAAAACTCATAAGATGTATTGCCACCATCAAAAATGAAGTTGTTTTCAGCCATCGGATAAATTTCAAGAATACTGCTGCCTTCTCTCTGGCTAAATAATTTTCCGTTTTCAAAAGTGACATATCTGATCACTTCATCTTCAAATTGATACACGCTTACCCATTTTTTGAGTTGGGCTTCAGATAATGCAATAGCATCTTTTTTATCAGGAAAGGGTTTCCCTATGGCCATGGCAGCTATTTTTAAGGCGGCAGCATTAACATTGCCACAATCACAATTGGATAAAGCAATCACATACATGTCTTCCTCTGGAAGAAAAATGCCCATCGTGGTATAGCCAAAAATACCGCCCCCATGCTGAATACTTCTAGAGCCATTTATATCAGCTTCCTCCAAGCCATAACCATAATTAATAGGCTCTCCATTATTGAGGGATGAGCCATGAATAGCTTTTTCCATGCTCGTTTTTTTAACAAGTGAATTGGCAGACAGAGCATTTTGCCATTTGAGCATATCATCAATAGTAGACATGATAGCACCTGCAGCATAAGGTAATGTCAAACTCAAATAGTCTGCATTTGAATAACCATTTTCATTTCTTGAATAGCCCGAAGCTCTATTTGGAATGAGGGTTTTCATGCTGCCATAATAAGAGTCTGTCATTCCTACTACGTCAAAAATATTTTTTTGAATAAAATCAGCATAGGTTTGTCCTGAAACCACTTCAATAATGTGGCCTAAAAGAATGTACCCAGAGTTATTATAAAGAAATTTTTCGCCTGGGTCAAAATCCATAGGCTCATTTTTAAAAGCATCAATGATCTCGGTTGGAGTCATGTCAGTTCGTGCCATTTTTTGAAAACTGGGCATATCAGTATAGCTTCTAATACCTGAGGTATGGTTGAGCAACTGATGTATGGTGATGGTTTTGCCCTGGGTTGGATACTCTGGAATGTATTTGGTTATGGCATCTTCAATCTTGAGTTTTCCTTGTTCTTCCAACATTAAAATAGCAACAACCGTAAATTGTTTTGTGATGGAACCAATTTCAATAACGTTAGAGGGCTGCATGGGAACTTTAAGTTCCAAATCTGCCATTCCGAAGGCTTTTCTGTAAATGGGTTGGCCTTCTTTCGCAATTAAAACAATAACTCCAGGGGCATCACTTGGATATTCTGAAGATAAAAAAGTATCGACCTCTTTTTCTAAATTTTGAGCGGTGATCTCAGTTGAAAAGGCAAGTAAAACAAAAAGGATACAAAAGAATTTAAAGAGTTGATAAGATTTCATAAAGTTGTTTTTCAGATGGTTATATACGTATGACGCTTGTAATCGTAAAATGGTTACAACATTCCTGAATTTTATGCAATTAATTTTTACAAGGTCTCTTGGTACTTTAAAGTAGACTTCTTTAAATTTTCAGAAAGTGTCTTTAACCAAACCAATTGGTTGGCAATCAAATAGGCTTCCTGTAAATTATGAAGCGTCTCAGTATCCAAATCCGTTTGGCCCTTTAGTATGTCTTCATCACGCGCTTTTGATAGGCTGTGATAGGATTGCAAAAGTTTCTCCTGGGCTTTTTCAATATCAATACTGGTAGTTTCACAGTCTTCCTGATCAGTATCTAAAATACTACAGGAGGACTGGAGTGTATTGGCTATCCTTAAAATGAGCGCATCAAATTCTTTGGATGCAGGTGTGGTTTGATGATTGATCACAAAGCTTCCTATTGAGGCTATGGCAGAGACCATGGTTTGGTTTAAGGTCACCATCCCATAGATCAACTGAAATTCTTTTTGTTTAGATTTAGGATCTTGTGTCAATCTCTGAAAAGCGGCGTTCAAGTTGCTAATGGCTAAAAAGGCTTCCTTTCTTGCCAATTTATAGCCGAGTTCGTTTTTGCTTTTATCATGGTACAACTGCTGGGTAGCCAATAGATATTTTCGGTTTTTGTTCAAAGCATCCACAAGGACACTTTTTAAGTTCATGGCTTCCCAACTAGGCCATAAGGTATAATTGGCTACCACGGCAATACTTGCCCCAATAATGGTATCAATCACCCGGTATTGAATGACCTGAAAGGCATCAGGGTTGATAAGCGAATACACAAATACGATATTGATGGTAATCAAGGCGGCTGACGATTTGTAATTCTGTTGTACCAAGGCAAAAGCCAAGGTGAGTGAAATGATGGCCAAAACTGAGTATACAATGACATTTTGGGTCAGCAATACTATGCCAATTGCAATGGCAGCGCCAATGAGTGTTCCAATAATCCGATCTTTGGAGCGCTCTTTGGTCAGTCCGTAATTGGGACGCATGATCACGATAATGGTCAAAAGGATCCAATAGGTATTTCTAATGTCCAACAAGGTTCCTAAAACAAATGCGAAAATAATGGCGACGGTAAACCGTAAAGCATGTCTGAATAAGGTCGATTTTAAGCTAAAGTTTTGCACGATAACATTCAAGCGGTATTCCTGAAGTGTTAAAAATTGAGTGGTATCCTGTCGTTTTAAGGACACTTTGGAGGCGTCTGTAACATTTGCCATGACCCGACGTATTGCTCTAATTTCTTGGGAGATTTGTTCCTGGTAATCGTATAAATTTCTGAGTACTAAAGCACCTTCCCGCGCTTTTGGTAATTGAATGTCTTCAATATATTGGGTAATATTATCTTTTACTTTTGAGAGCGCATTTAATAACGCATCCTTATCTGAGACTTTATCATTTTGGATCAATAGGTCAGACAAGGTTATCAGTTGGTTACCCATCACCTTATTGAGATTTTTGGAAGCTTTCAGGTATTTTTTATCGCTGAATAAGCGATCTATTTCGTCATAATCTAAATGTTTGGCTTCAATAAGTTCAAAAATGTTGACTGATGAAATGAAGATCAACAAATGTTTTTCGTCATAATGCGAGCGTCCTGAACGTTTGCGCTCCAGCAGAAGTAATTCTCTTAAGGTTTCATGTTTTTCATTGATTTTACTTTGCAGTACAAAGGCCTGTTGCATCAATTCTTGACGCTTTGTTTTTTTTGTCAACAAGCGAGCTCTCAACTTGAGATAGTCGCCAATAAGCGTCAAGGTCTCCGATAGAAATTGAATTTCATCTTTTTTGGGAGCTAACTTTCTAAACACGAAAGACACAAACAAATACCAAAGTCCGCCGCAACCCATCAATAGCACATGCGAAAAAATTTCCTGAGCAGTATCTTTCTGGACAGCAAAAGCCAATACCATCGCCAACAATCCTGAAAATGACACCAAGGAGGCTCTAAACCCATAAACAGAAATCAGTGATACGAAAAATGATATGACCGCCAACATAATAATCAGAAGCGGGAAATAGGGTTTGCAAAAAAGTACAAGGGTAAAAATGACCATGGTCAAAACCGTGCTGATCAAAATGGCATTGACCTTACGCTTTAGACTTCCTGGGATGTCTCCAGGCGCATTTAAAAAGGCGCCCATAACAATTGCTAGCGCATATTCAAAATAGCCCAAAAAGTAGAGTATGGCCAGTGGGGTCACCACAGCAAAGCTCAACCGGACACCTCTATAGAAGTGAGAGCTTTTTAGGAATATTTCTATGGTTTTAAGATATGCTTTCAAAATGAGCTGTTATTGGTGCAAAGGTAAATGAATTGATTTGCCCTAATCTATAGTAATGTTATTTTAATGTTAGAGAATCTGACCCTTTTGGACACTTAATATGGCTTATTTCAGGATGTGGTGGTGTGAATTTGTTAGATTAATTTAAATATTGACGAGCAAAAAAACTGGTGCAGTCAATTCCTGTTGGAATGTTTTGAATCATGCTACAACGCTCAGATTAATCTTCATTGCCCCATGGCGCACTTGGTGTTTGCACTTCCTTGTTCAGATCAAATTTTACAGAAAAAATCCGGTCTGTGCCTATTCTGCGGAGGTTGTAGGTAAAAGAGCTATTATCCACGGTCATCCACCACACATTATTGGAGGCATGGGGCAATAGATTCGCCGTAAACTCATCTGCCGGAAAAAATTGGATATCGGCCAATCCTGTATTTGGGCTGAGTCCCCCATATTGAGTAACGGTATCTTCAGATCCGTCTTTCAATCGGTGGTCGTGTTTTAAGAGAATCAAATTTTTATCATCCATTGTAAGTACCCAAGTTCTGGATTTGTCATCGCCCACAAAGAAGGGGATTTTGATCTCGTTTTCATCACAGGTGCGCACATGCATCACTAGTTTTTCCCCTGTAAAGCCATCGCCTTCTTCTCCTCCAGCTGTGATTTTACCTTCATAGGATTTTCCGCAATGATTTTTTAGTGTATCCCAAAATTGAACAGATCCGGGCACCACCTGTGCCATCATTTGGAAAGGTATTACCAATAAGATAAAGAGAAATTTTTTCATATTTTCAAGATAAGGTTTATTAGAGAAATGTGTCTTTTTTCCAATTCTTCGGATTGTTGAAAATGTAATCAGATATTCTTTGGAATGCTTTATCAGATCTTATAATATGCTCATGGAAATAGGATTGCCATGCAAAATCAATGGTGTTTATCGTTGCATATGTTTTGACAGATGCTTTATAACCTCGAATTATTGATGCCAAATTTTTGGATTGTGGACCAAATTTATTTGGTTGTTGTTGTGGAGACACAATATTTTGTGTCTCCAACAATACCAAATCAATGGGTTTGTCAATAATTATAATTCCATGCACATGATTTGGCATAATGACATGGTTCCCTAATTTTACAAATGGAAAATGGTTTGGTATCAATAACCAATTTTGATTGGCAATATTTCCTATTTCTGATAATTGCATTTCTTGGGCAGACACAATGTTTTGTGGAGACACAATATCTTGTGGAGACACAATATTTTGTGGAGACACAATATTTTGTGTCTCTATTACATCCCCAAAATAATGTTTTCTGCTTTTGGTGCAAATGGTCACAAAATAGGCTGCATTGCTTCCATAATCCCAATTTTGCAAACGGGTGGATTCTATTCTATATTTATTTCTGAATTTTTCGGACATCAGAATTTAAAATTCTTTAAATATTAATATTATAGAAAACACATTTTCTGGGTTATTGTGCTTGTTCTTTAGATATTGCATTTAGAAGCAATATCTTGATGTGGAGATGCAAAATATTGCGTCTCCACTATCCCATGGTTAATATCAAATCATCCTGCATCACCATAGTGCCTTCCTTAAGGGTAATGGATTTTACCTGTCCAGCTTTAAAAGCGGTGACTGTTGTTTCCATTTTCATGGCTTCAATAATAAACAAGGGGTCATTCTCTTTGATTTTTTGTCCGCGCTTTACCAATACCTTATAAAGCGAGCCTTGTAAGGGGGCGCCAATCTGGTTAGTGTTTGTGGAGTCGATTTTCTCATGGGTTTCTTTTTTAATATTGAGCGATTTATCTAAAACCTCTACAAAACGGTTTTCGCCATTGACACTAAAGAAGACAATTCTGATACCGTCTTCATTAGGAATTCCCACAGAAAGTAACCTGACAATAATCGTTTTTCCTGGTTCCAGTTCAATCAACGTTTCTTCGCGCTGCTTCATGCCATAAAAGAAATTCTTGGTAGGCACCAAAGCTAGATTTCCGTATTGTTTGTAATTCTCATGGGCTTGTTCAAATACTTTTGGGTATAAAGTGTAGGACAAGAAATCTTCCATCTCAATAGCTCTTGTAAAGCCTTTTTGGAACTTCTTTTTGAAAGCTTCAAACTCTACATCAAAATCGATAGGCTCCAAATGGGCGTTTGGTCTATCAGTATACGCTTTTTGATTTCTTAAAATGATTTTCTGTAACTTCTTTGGAAATCCTCCAGCAGGTTGGCCTAAATCGCCTTTAAAGAAATTGATTACCGATTCTGGAAACGAAATTTCTTCGCCACGCTCCATCACGTCTTCTGGTGTCAGATTGTTGGTCACCATAAAAATGGCCATATCACCAACCACCTTCGAACTTGGTGTTACTTTTATGAGGTTACCAAACATGGTATTTACCCTGGCGTACATCTTTTTAACCTCGTCAAAACGATCGCCTATGCCCAAAGCGATGGCTTGAGGACGCAAATTGGAATATTGTCCACCTGGAATTTCATGTTGAAATACTTCCGCCGTTCCCGCTTTTAAACCAGATTCAAAAGGGTAATACAGCTCGCGCGTATCTTCCCAGTAATTTGAAAATTGATTCAGCGTATTCATATCAAATTCGTGGGCCCTCGGTTGTCCTTGCATCATTTCCACAACAGCGTTGAAATTGGGTTGTGAGGTCAATCCTGATAAACCGCCCAATGCCACATCAACCACATCCACACCAGCTTCAATGGCTTTGAGATAGGTTGCGGATTGTAATGATGAGGTGTCATGCGTATGCAAATGTATTGGAAGCTTGACGGTGACTTTCAAGGCGCCCACTAATTCAGTTGCAGCATAGGGTTTCAATAATCCCGCCATATCTTTGATGGCGATCATATGTGCGCCAGCATTTTCGAGGTCTTTGGCCAGTTGGGTGTAGTATTTCAGATTGTATTTGGTTTCATTGACATCCAAAATATTTCCGGTATAGCTAATAGCTCCTTCGGCGATGCCACCCGTTTTGTTTCTTACGAAATTGATGCTTGGTTCCATCGCTTTGACCCAATTGAGCGAATCAAAAATCCTAAAGATATCAACGCCATTCTCCCATGATTTTTCAACGAATTTCTCAATCAAATTGTCGGGATAGGCCTTGTAACCCACCCCATTGCTTCCACGAAGCAGCATTTGAAACAGAATGTTCGGCACTGCTTTACGCAATTCGCGCAAGCGTGTCCACGGACTTTCATGTAAAAAGCGCAAACAAACATCAAAAGTAGCGCCTCCCCAAACTTCCATACTAAACGTGTTGGGATGGTTTTTAGCAAAACTCTCGGCAACTTTCATCATGTCAAAAGTTCGCATACGGGTGGCCAGCAACGATTGGTGTGCATCTCGCATGGTCGTATCCGTATAATGAATTTTGTTTTCGTTTTTAAGCCATTGACAGAATTTTTCAGGACCCAATTCCGTCAACATATCTTTGGTGCCTTTTGGATGCGGTGCCGCTAAACTGAACTTTGGCACTTTCGGATTTCTGAAGACTTTGTTTGTATCCTTATTCTTTACATCAGAATTGCCATTGACGATCACCTCGGCTAAAAACTGTGTAACTTTTGTCGTTCTATCTTGTGGTAATTTGATCTTGAATAGGGCAGGGGTGTTCTGAATAAAATTGACCGTCACTTTGCCTTCCTTAAAGGTATCATGAAGAATGACATTCTGTAAAAAGTGAATGTTGGTCTTTACACCTCTAACTCTAAATTCTTTTAAAGCACGTACCATTTTCCGAACAGCACCATCCAAAGTCCGCCCATGAGCAGAGACTTTTACGAGCATAGAATCAAAAAACGGACTCACGCTATAGCCTTGATAAATGCTTCCCGCATCAAGACGGATGCCCATTCCTGCGGCACTTCTATAAGTCGTGATGGTGCCATAATCTGGTGTAAAATTATTACCAGGATCTTCAGTGGTCAAGCGGCATTGAAGGGCAAAACCATAGGTCTTCAACGATTCTTGTTCGTGAATTTTGATTTGTTGGTCTGACAATTTGTAACCTCCAGCTACGAAAATCTGTGTTTTTACCAAATCGATGCCAGTAACCATTTCAGTAACGGTGTGTTCTACCTGAATCCTCGGATTGACTTCTATAAAAAACACATTGTCTTCTTTATCCACTAAAAACTCAACGGTTCCAATATTGTTATAGTTGACTTCCGTAGCAATGTCAATTGCATATTTATAAAGATCTTGTTTGACTTTTTCCGAAACGTTATGTGAAGGAGCAATCTCAACCACTTTTTGATGGCGACGCTGTACAGAGCAATCGCGTTCAAATAAATGACGAATATTACCGTGATTATCTGCCACTATCTGTACTTCAATATGTTTTGGATCTTCCACATATCTTTCAAGAAACATCGTATCATCACCAAAAGAATTTAGAGCTTCGTTTCTGGCAGAATCGAAATTCTGTTCCAAATCTTCATCTTTTCTGATGATGCGCATCCCGCGACCACCACCACCTGAGGCAGCTTTCAGCATTAAAGGATAACCAATAGTCTTCGCTTCAGATAAAGCTATTTTTAAAGATGTTAATTTCTTTTTGTTGCTCTCAATAATAGGAACATTACACTTTACGGCAATTTTTTTTGCAGTTATCTTATCTCCCAGCGCATCCATAACTTCTGGAGTTGGACCAATAAAAACGATGCCATTTTGAGCACATTTTCGGGCGAACTCTGAATTTTCAGAAAGAAAACCATAACCTGGATGAATGGCGTCAACATTTTTCGCTTTCGCCAAAGCTATGATTTCGTCCATATCCAAATACGGCTTTAAAGGCTGATTGTCCTCACCAATTTGATAGGATTCGTCTGCCTTGTTCCGATGTTGGGAATATCGGTCTTCATAAGTGTAAAGGGCGACGGTAGCTAAATTTAACTCTGTACAGGCGCGCATGACGCGAATAGCAATTTCTCCTCTATTGGCAATAAGTACCTTTTTGATCTTCATAATATTTGCGTGTTATGTGATGAGAGTGGATGTGGTGTTGAAATGGAAATTTTAAGTAGCGATGTCAGTTGTGCTTCCCAGAAATAAGATCTTGGAAACGATGACTGTTTGCTGAAAATGAGCTTTTGGTCCACAGATTTTCTACGGTTCGTTCGAAGATAATTTTAAATTATTCAAAAACAAAAAGTAGCCCCAAAAAATACTACTGCATTTTTTGTGGAGTGATTGCAATTGCACATGGGTTTCCCACCCGATCTAATGTGTTGACCTTGTTATTTAGCTAAAGTAGGAACTGCTATTTTCAGTTTTTGATGAACGCTTGCATTTAGTGGAATATGAAAAATTCACGGAATTCCAAAAAAATGAAATCCGTGAATAATAGCAGTGTTTTATCGGTTTAAGCTTGAGCTTTTCCGTAATATTTTTTACGCAGCCAAAATGAAACCCGAACCAATAATATCAATGCGGGCACTTCTACCAAAGGGCCAATAACTCCAGCAAATGCTTGACCTGAATTTAGTCCGAAAACTGATATAGCGACAGCAATAGCCAGTTCAAAATTATTTCCTGCTGCGGTAAATGCAACCGCCGCGGTTTTATCGTATTCGGCACCCATGGCTTTGGTAAAGAAAAAGCCAATGATGAGCATTAAGCTAAAATAGATCAACAGAGGAACGGCAATAATTAAAACATCCATCGGGATTTCAACAATCATTTCGCCTTTTAACGAGAACATCACGATAATGGTAAACAAAAGTGCAAGCAATGTCAACGGCGAAATAGTAGGAATGAATTTATTGGTATACCATGCTTCACCTTTTAGTTTGACTAAAATTAATCGGCTTAAAACTCCCATGATAAACGGAATTCCTAAATAAATCGCGACACTTTCTGCAATTGTTCCGATAGAAATATCGACAATCGCTCCTTCAAAACCGAAATAAGGTGGCAGCACAGTTATAAAAATCCACGCATAAAAACTATATGCAAAAACTTGAAAAATACTGTTCAAGGCTACTAAACCAGCGCCATATTCGCTGCTGCCTTCGGCAAGGTCATTCCATACTAAAACCATGGCGATACATCGGGCCAAACCAATCAAAATGAGGCCGACCATATATTCTGGGTAATCACGTAAAAAAGTGATGGCCAAAATGAACATCAAAATTGGACCGATGATCCAATTGAGAATTAGCGAAATGGATAGAATTTTTGTGTTTCGGAAAACTTTTGGCAACAACGCGTAATTGACTTTTGCTAAAGGTGGATACATCATTAAAATTAAACCAATTGCAATGGGAATGTTGGTGGTTCCGCTACTTAACGAGTTGATGACGTTTGGAAAGGATGGAAAAAAATAGCCAATGCCCACACCTAAAAGCATGGCAATAAATATCCAAAGCGTTAAGTAACTATCGAAGAAAACTTAGTTTTTTTGATTCCATTTTTAAGAATTGATTTGAGAGAAAACATATACTAGTTCGGTTGCAATTTGCAAACTTCGTTCACTGTATTTTTCAGCTTGTTGTGGGGTATTGTCAAATGCTTTTGGGTCCTCAAATGGTATTGGTATGCGTTTTTCTGCACCTGCAATAAATGGACATGCTTCATTGGCCGCATCGCAAGTCATAACCGCCGCAAATTCAGATTTTGGATTGAAATCATCATCCAACGTTTTTGAAAACCCAATAATAGGAGGTTCATTTTGGGCGTATTTGATGCTGTAAATGGGGTTATGGCCTTGTGAAAGCGTTTTGATTTCAAAACCTGCATTTTCCAAGGTTTCTGCAACCATTGGAAAAAGTGCTGTACTCTCTGTCCCGCCTGAATAACAGAAAACATTGTGGATATTGAAATGGGAAGCTAAAGTTTGTGCCCATACTTGGGATAAATGACTTCTTCTTGAATTGTGCGTGCAAATAAAATTGATCCGAACCTCCTGATGGTTTGAAACTTTTGACTGAATAAATTCAGTTAGCGGTTGTAGATTTGCTTTGCGTTCATCGGTGATTCCGTCAATGTCTAATGATGTGATGACATTTACAATTCTCGTAAATAAGGTTGTTTTCATATCATGTTTGTTGCGATAACTGGATTAATTTGAAAATGTAACTTACCAAAGTGGCAAAGATTACTCTATTCATTGTTTAATTGCAATATTACGATTAACAATTAAATTGCCAAAAGTTTTTTCAGACAACTTTGAAAACGGGACTCTTTATTTTTCGATTGGTCCATAAAAAAACCACCTCGATTTCTCGAAGTGGTTTGTGTTCTAGTTATGATCCCGAAGTATCGGGGACTGCCTTCGCAGGAATTTAGTTATTTAATCATGTCGTAAGAACGTTTGATAAAATCGCTCAGTTCTTTTCCTTTTAACAGGCCTTGAGATAGACGTGCCAAATCTAAACTTTGAGAGATTAAGCGTTCTTGCTTTTTCTTGGTTTTGGTGCTTAAGATTTCACCTACCAGGTCAGAGTTTGTATTGACCACCAAATTGTACATCTCTGGCATATTGCCCATTCCAAACATACCGCCACCGCCAGTTGCCTGCATCTCTTTCATACGACGCATAAATTCTGGTTGTGTGATGATAAATGGAGACGCATCACTATCCATTGCTTCCAATTGCACCATGAATTTTTCAGATGGAATTGCTTCTTTCAGAATGGTTTCCAACTCTGTTTGTTGTTCATCAGTCAATTTAGAGATTTTAGTATCGTCTTTATTGATTAAATTATCAACATGGTCAGCATCCACACGGGCAAACGTAATGTTTTCCTTAGTGGACTCCAATTTTTGCATCAAGTGACTTATAATTGGCGAATCTAATAATAACACTTCATAGCCTTTAGCTTGTGCAGCCTCAGTATAGCTATGTTGTGCATCTTCATTGGAGGCGTATAAGATGACTAACTTCCCATCCTTATCGGTTTGGTTGTCTTTAATTTTATCAAATAATTCTTGATACGTGTAATATTTGCCGTCCACTGTTGGGTATAATGCAAAAGCATCTGCTTTGTCAAAGAATTTATCTTCTGAAAGCATGCCGTATTCAATCACAATCTTAATGTCGTTCCATTTTTTCTCAAAGTCCTCACGGTTCTCATTGAACAAAGATTTCAACTTGTCAGCAACTTTACGTGTGATGTACGATGCGATTTTCTTCACATTACCGTCTGCTTGCAAATAACTACGTGAAACGTTCAACGGAATGTCTGGAGAATCAATGACACCACGTAACATGGTCAAGAATTCAGGGACGATGCCTTCCACATTATCTGTAACAAACACTTGGTTTTGGTACAATTGAATTTTGTCCTTTTGGATGTTCAATTCGCCGGTCATTTTTGGGAAATACAAAATACCAGTCAGGTTGAACGGATAATCCACATTCAAATGGATATGGAACAATGGCTCCTCAAACTGCATCGGATACAATTCTCTGTAAAAAGATTTGTAATCTTTGTCCTCCAAATCAGCAGGTAATTTGGTCCACGCCGGATTTGGATTATTGATGATGTTATCAACCGTAGTTTTCTTTTGAGGCTCAGTAGTTTCTTTGCCGTCTTTATCCTTTTTAGTCTCTGGTTTGTGATCAGGATCATTGACTTCCTTAGTTCCAAATTTGATTGGAATAGGCATGAACTTATTGTACTTGGTTAATAGTTCACGGATTTTAGATTCTTCTAAAAACTCAGTAGAATCTTCTGCAATGTGAAGAATGATTTCTGTACCACGTTCTGTTTTATCAACAGGTTCTAAGGTGAATTCAGGAGAACCGTCACAGGTCCAGATGACACCTTCAGTTCCTTCTTTATAAGATTTGGTAATAAGCTCAACTTTTTCAGCCACCATAAAAGCGGAGTAGAAGCCCAATCCAAAATGGCCGATGATGCCTGCATCTTTTCCTGCCTCTTTATACTTATCCAAAAATTCTTCAGCTCCAGAAAAAGCAATTTGGTTGATGTATTTTTCAACCTCTTCTGCAGTCATTCCAATTCCTTGGTCGATGATGTGCAATTTTTTACCTTCCTTATCGATTCTGACCTCGATTTTTGGATTGCCATATTCTACTGTGGCTTCACCAATATTGGCAAGATGTTTTAACTTTAGAGTGGCATCTGTAGCGTTACTGATTAACTCACGTAAAAAGATTTCGTGATCGCTGTACAGGAACTTCTTAATTAATGGAAAGATGTTTTCTACCGAAACATTAATATTTCCTTTTGTCATATTTAATTTATTAAATGTTCCCACGGAAGTGGGAAACTGTTGAACAATATTTTTCTTGTGGTTTCAATGTACTAGTCAACAAAAATGCCAATTCACCATTTGTGACAAGATGGCACAAAAAAAGCCATTCTGAGTGAGAATGGCTTTTTGATAAAGTAGGATGAAAAAACTAGTTTTTAATTGTTTCTTTTTTATTGATCGGTTGTTCTATCTTTTTATTCTTTACATAAGTTTCCAACCATTGGTCTTGTTCCCATAGCATGTGCATGATAGATTCCTTAGCACTGTAGCCATGACTTTCCTTAGGCAACATCACCAATCTTACAGGCGCACCCAAACCTTTTAAGGCATTGAAATAGCGCTCACTTTGCATTGGGTAAGTGCCTGAGTTGTTATCAGCCTCTCCATGAATGAGCAATAATGGTGTTTTCATTTTTTCAGCATTCATAAATGGCGACATGGTATTGTATACTTCTGGAGCTTCCCAGTAGTTGCGTTCTTCACTTTGAAACCCAAAAGGTGTCAAGGTTCTGTTATACGCACCACTTCTTGCAATACCTGCAGCAAATAAATTAGAATGGGATAATAGGTTGGCTGTCATAAACGCACCGTAGGAATGTCCGCCAACCGCCACACGGTCTCGATCAATATAGCCCATGGCATCAACGGCATCAATGGCTGCTTTGGCATTGCCTACCAACTGTTTTACAAAAGAATCATTGGGTTGCTCGTCACCTTCACCAACAATTGGGAATGCAGCGTCATCCAAAACCACGTAACCTCTGGTCACCCAATATAAAGGTGATCCATAAGACGGATAGGTGAACTCATTGGAATTTGACGTGTTTTGGGCTGCACTGTTTTTATCTTTGTATTCCCGAGGATACGCCCACATGATCATCGGGTATTTTTCACCTTCTTTATAATCTGTTGGCAGATACAAGGTTCCTGTAAGTGGCAATCCATCATCACGTTTGTAGGTGATGACTTCTTTGTGAACATCTTGAATGCTTTTGAACGGATTTTCAAATTGGGTCAGAGGCTGAAGGCCGATGCGTTTTTTGATATTTCTGATATAGTAATTTGGATATTCATTTTTAGATTCAATTTGAACTACAAACTCACCTGCCTTTGCATCTAAGGCGAACGCTATATTTTCTACTTTATCAGTCAATTGCGATTGGTATAAACGTTCTGTTTTTTGTGATTTTAGGTTGATTTCATCAATAAAAGGAAATTGGCCTTTATCACTATAACCGTCTCCAATTAAATACGCTTTCCCATCATGGAGGTCTAAAACAGATTCATCATAGGCATTTAAGGTGGTCACAAAGTTACCTGGATCACTGTATACATCTTGATAATTTCTATCCGAAAGAACTTTTGGTGTTTTGTTTGCGTTGGAAGGATCAAACAAGTAAGTTCGTGTATTTCTGGTGTTCCACCAATTGTCATAAGCAATGGCGGTATTTTCATTCCCCCATCGGATGCCTGCAAAACGGTCCTTAGTTTTTAAAAGGGATTGTTTTTTAGCAGTAAAAGGTGCGGTTTGCTGAAATACTTCATCTCTAAAAGGTACTTCATTGGCAGGGTCACCTCCGTCTAAAGCTTCAGTCCATACTAAGGTTGCAGGGTGGTCGTTACGCCAATTTAAGTCGCGCATGCCCGTACGTTCAGCCATAAACCCCTGTGGTAAATCTTCAATAAGTGGGACTTCTAACATTTTCTTTACCAATTTGCCTTTAGCATCATAAATGGTGGTGGTAGAAGGAAATCTACTATAAGGGACCAAATAGGAAAAAGGTTTGCTAATGGTGGTGACCATCACATAATTTCCGTCAGGAGAAAAATTCATGCTTTGGTAGATGTCTGTAGATTTCCAATTTGAAGACGTTCCGTCCAAATTCACTTTTTGAATGTCAGACAAGGCTAATTGCTCAAAATTATATTCGTCATTTGGGTTTTTGAGTAAATCTTGATAGGTTCTGTTTTGAGCTTTTACCCCGGCTTCACTTACTGAGATTGTTGGGCCTTCAGGAACAGATTCTTTCGGGTCAATCAATTCTTTTTTTGATGAGGGAAGTGTTTGCACCAATAGAGAATTACTGTCTTTAAACCAGGTATAAGGACTGCCCATATTGGCATTCAGGTTATCTTGTGTCAATTTTTTTGCTTGTGCAGTATTAATGTCAACATACCATAATTCTACGCCCTGAGCTGTTGTATTGGTAAAAGTGGCATACTTTTGATTTGGTGACCAAGACACGTAGGCAAAACGTCCGTTTTCTGGCAATCCTTTAATATCTTGAGGGTCGCCTTCTTGACCTTTTCTCATTTTGATATCTGTATAAAAGGTAGTTCTGCTGCCAATGTTCGTCACTGGGTTTATTCTCAGTCCGCCAAGGCGCATTTCAGTTTCAGAAAGCTCATCAATGGTTTTGTAATTGCTTCTGTAAAGGAAAATAATATTTTCACCGTTGTTGTCCATACTGATGCGTGGCGCCAGCGGCGCTTCTGCAAGAGTGAGGATGCTTTGATCGGGTTTTTGATAGGATAAATTGACTTGCCCAAAGCTAATTGCGGCCAATGTCAAAAAGAAACTTAATAATAGTGTTCTCATTATGAAGGGTTTTTTAGTTAAAGTCCTAAAAATAATTAAAACTGGCGTAGCGCATCATTATAATAATGTTAAAAAGCGGGGTAATTTTCAGAAATACGCATTTAAAACAGGTAATTTTACGGATACTATGAATATTGTTTAAATTGCGATACTTTTTAATACTTAACAAATTGACTTATGTATAATTCCAAAATAATTGGTTTAGGACATTATGTGCCTGATAATGTAGTGACTAACGAGGATCTGTCTCAGATGATGGATACCAATGACGCATGGATTCAAGAGCGCACGGGAATAAAGGAGCGCCGATGGGCAATTGAAGGTTCTGGAGACACAACATCTGCAATGGGTGTAAAAGCCGCCAAGGTGGCCATTGAACGTGCCGGAATTGATAAGGACGATATCGATTTTATTGTGTTCGCCACCTTAAGTCCTGATATGTATTTTCCTGGTCCGGGTGTGCAGGTACAGCATGCTTTAGATATAAAAACCGTTGGCGCATTGGACGTTCGGAATCAGTGTTCGGGCTTTATCTATGCCATATCGGTTGCTGATCAATATATAAAAACCGGAATGTATAAAACGGTTTTGGTCATTGGTAGCGAACTCCATTCCCATGGATTGGATAAAACCACACGAGGTCGTGGGGTTACAGTTATTTTTGGCGATGGGGCAGGAGCTGCAATTTTAACGAGAGAAGAAGACAATTCAAAAGGTATCTTGTCCACCCACTTACATTCACAGGGAGAACATGCCGAGGAATTGGTATTGGTAGCCCCAGGAATGGGAAAACGCTGGGTCAACGATATTCTTAAAGATAATGATCCAAATGACGAAAGCTATTTTCCACATATGAATGGGCAGTTTGTTTTCAAAAATGCTGTGGTCAGATTTAGTGAAGTGATTATGGAAGGGTTGATGAAAAACAATCTTCAAAAAGAAGACATTGACATGCTCATTCCGCACCAAGCCAATTTAAGAATCTCGCAATTTATACAAAAGAAATTTGGTTTGGATGATGATCAAGTCTTCAACAATATCCAAAAATATGGCAATACGACGGCGGCATCTATTCCTATTGCCCTTACAGAAGCTTGGGAAAAAGGTAAAGTAAAAGAAGGAGATGTGGTGGTATTGGCCGCTTTTGGTAGTGGCTTTACTTGGGGGAGTGTGATTATTAAATGGTAATCCAATTTTTATGAAGGCAGAAATCATATAAAGAAAAATAACTGCCCTAGAGCGTATTGTTTAAGCTGATGTAATTGCGCTGATATGTCAACACTTTTTATGAATGATAAGGATTAACTTCAGTGAACTTATAGGATTCCTGCCTAAGCAGGAATTAAAAAACCCGAAACATAAATCTGTTTCGGGCTTTCTACTATTAACCAACATTAACTAACACTGTGATTAATTTATTAGAATAATCACGTTATGTTAGACGTAAAATCTTGTGTTTTATTTTGTTATAATTAAAATTTAACAATCAATTAACATATTGTCCTGGCTTTTGAAAGCATAATCTTTCAAATTTAACGTATTACGATGGAAATGGGAGATGATTTAAAACCGTGGGTTTCTCCAAATGGAATTCTGAGATTAAAACCTACATAAAATATCATATAACAAGAAAAGAAAAATCCGAAGTAAAAACTCCGGATTTGACATGAACCTAAGTTATTTATAACCTTTTCCAAATATCAGAAGGCTAATTCAAATCAATTTAAAAAAAGGACTATAGCTTGTTAGGTGCTCAAAAATCGTAATTTAATTGCAAATTTAGCTGTGAATTACGATATTTTTACAAAATTTTAACTCAACAAAAGCCCAAAATTTAAATTGTTTTGGGCTTTCTCAATTAACAACCTTACCTAACATTAACCATCAACTATTATGTAGGTCGTTATTTTACATAAATCCGCCGCTTCCTGATTTTTCATTGTCGTCTCTATTTTTTCTTTGTAATGCACTATATTTTCCTCCTCCAAAACGATAGGAAAGACCAATGCTCCAAGTGTTGCTTTCCCAATTGAACTGCCCAATTTGTGGATAAGGTCTATTGCTCTCAAATCTTGCCTTCATGGTATTAAAGATATCATTGTAGTTAAAACTAAACGTAGCAGCATCATCCAAAAATGAATACCTTAAACCTGTATTTACAAAATACATGGGCTTGTTGGTAAACTGCAAACCTTCTTGTTCTGATCTATACATCCCAAAAACAGAAAGGGTTAAATTTTTGGTGGCTTTAAATGTATTGTTCATTCTAAAGTTGTACGCGACATTGTTTACCTTAATTTCAGTGAGTGCAATATCATTTATGGTTGGTTCTTGCCCCAACGGTGTATTTAAAACTTCAGAAATACCTTTTTGGGTTTGTGCAAAAAGATCAGCACTGGCATTAAAATTCCACCATTTGGTAGGCTTATAATTACTTGACAGTTCAATACCATACGCCGATGTATTGTCAAAATTGTCATAGGTGAGGATTACTTTGTTCAAATCCAATCGGTCAATAAAAACGGCTTGGTTAATTTCGTCTTCAATCATTCTATAGAAAACACCTCCTGTGATGGACCCTTTTTCTAGTTTTCTGGTATAGTTCACTTCAACTGAATTGGTAAACTGAGGCTGTAATTCTGTATTCCCGAACGACGAAATTAGCGGTGTACTCCATTCTCTAATTGGGTTGACTTGTTGCAAACCTGGTCTGTCTACACGACGGCTCACACTTGCCTGATAAGAATTTTTTTCATTTGGTGTATAGGTCAAAAATGCAGAAGGATATACTTGAAAATATTCATTTTTAAACGGTGTCGTCTCACTTGAACTTTCTGAAATACTGATGGCTTTGGCATCATCTGTAACAGCTTCTGCTCGTGCACCAACTTGATAACTCCATTTTTCAAAAGTTTTGCCATATGTTGCATAAGCTGAGTAAATATCTCTTTGATAATTAAAGTCTGTACTTGGCGTATCGACAATAAGTCCTGTTGCATCAAAAGATTGTCCTGTAGAATCATAATTGACATCTGTATTGAACAGGCGTGCTTCAAGGCCTACTTCTAATTTTGCCTTTTCACTCAACGGATTGACATAATCTATATTGATAGTGGTTTGGTCGCGCTTGGTATTTACAAAATCTATATAATTTGGAGGGAATGGAATATTAAAGGAATTAAAACCTGAGATTTCACCTTGATCAAAGGCATTGTAATCAACTTCGAGATCGATTTTTTCTCCTTCCTTTTTAAAATTGTGTTTATAGACTACATTGTATTGCGATGAAATATTATCTGAAACAGTGTTAAATACTTGTCCTCTATCTGCTGTGTTGGGAGCTAAAATACTCGTAGTGCCTATGCCTGTGCCGTCATAGGTATTTTGGTTTGTAAATACAGAAATGGTATTGTTGTCATCTGCATAAAAATCAATTCCAAACTTATAAAGATGTGATTTATTATTGTTGAAAAAATTGAAAATCTGTTGTGAGTTATCGTCAGGTCTTTCAATAGTACCATAATTGGTGCTGTTGCCAATGTTGTTCCCATAATTTCCATACAGATTGAATTTTCCGTTTCTGTAATTTAAATCGATAGAACTGTTAAATCTCGCATTAATTTCCTTGGTCAATCCCACATTAAGATTTCCGTTAAAACCAATATTGGTGTTTTTGTGAAGAATGATATTGATGATGCCGCTCATACCTTCCGGATTATATTTTGCAGAAGGATTTGTGATCAGTTCAATTTGTTTGATAGACGTTGATGGAATTTGTTTGAGCAATTGGTCCACAGGAACATTGGATAATTTGCCATCCACCATAACGCGTACATTTTCGTTACCGCGTAAGCTCAAATTGCCTGTTTGCTGATCAATACTCACAGAGGGAATATTGTTCATAATGTCAGAAGCTGTGGCACCAGCCGTAGTCAGATCTTTTCCGACTGTAATTACCTTTCTGTCCACTTTTTGTTGAATGGTTGAGACTTCTGCCACAACCGTCACTTCGTCTAAACTTGCAATATCTTCTTCTAAAAGGATGTTGCCTAAGTCTACATTGTAGGTGTCTTCGCCAATTTGAAAAGGTTGTGCAACAGTTTTGTAACCAATATACTGAATGGTTGCTGTAAGTTTACCTTCAGGTAGTTTGGCAATTTTGAAAGTTCCATCGTCTTGTGTGATGGCGCCAGTAATAGTTTCATTGCTACTGTTTTTAATAACAATGGTAACGTAAGGTAAGGGTTCATTAAGATTTGCATCTATGATGGTTCCGGAAATAGAACCTTCTTTCAATTCGTGGGTAGCCGATGGTTGTGCATACAATGTAGAACACATTAAAATGCATAAAAGCAAGATTGATTTCATTTGTAATTAATTTTTTGATTTGATTGATGAATTTTGAATTGATTGTTACTTTTACAGACGAGTACATTTGTAAGCTGTTACTCTATTTAGCATTTCTTAACAAATTTTAACATTTGATATGATGAAGAAAAATAAAAAAACCTTGGTATTTGGTGCTTCTTTAAATCCGAGCCGATATTCCAATTTAGCCATGTACAAACTGGTAGCTCATGGTCATCAGGTACTAGCTTTTGGATTAAGGAAAGGTGTGGTTGCGGGCGTTGAGATTGATACAGAATTGCTGCCCTATACCGGCATTGATACCGTCACCTTATATATGAATGCCGGAAGACAGGAGCCATTTTATGAATATCTGATAGGTTTAAAACCTAATCGTGTGATTTTTAATCCTGGGACAGAAAATCCTCAATTCTTTAAGTTGTTGAAAGAGAAACATATTGAATTTGAAATGTCATGTACCCTAGTGATGCTTGGTACGAATCAATATTAGTCCTGTAAATGTCAATAGGCCGTTTAAGATTAGAATAAAAAATCCAAATTCAAAGCCTATCCATTTCAAGCTGTTGACGCTGATGACATAAGATAGAACTGGAGATAAGATTGCTATAATTGGTACTAATTTGTCCTTTATCTCCCATTTGGTAAACATGCCAAATGTGTATAAACCAAGCAAGGGACCGTAGGTGTATCCTGCAAAAATAAAGAGCTGGGCAATGACACTTTCATCCTTAATGACATATTTGAAAGCGATGATCACTAAGATCAAAACGAAAGAAATCATAATGTGAATGCGCTTTCTGATAGCGATTTGCTTGGCAACATCGTACTTTTTTTCAATATCCAAAATATCTATACTAAAAGAAGTGGTCAAGGCAGTCAGTGTACTATCAGCGCTACTAAACGCTGCAGCAATTAATCCGATAAGGAAAAATACGAAGACGCCAATACCCAAATGCTCTTTTGCCAGAATCGGGAAAAGGTCATCTTTCTGGGCGTCAATCCCGTTTTGTTGCGCGTAGACGGTTAGAAGTAATCCTAAGCTTAAAATGACAAAATTCACAATGGTTAGAACAATGGTAAACCAGAACATATTCTTTTGGGCATCTTTTAAACTTTTACAGGTGAGGTTTTTTTGCATCATGTCTTGGTCCAATCCTGTCATAACAATGGCAATAAAAGCTCCGGAGATGAACTGGTTCCAGAAATAGTCACCAGATTTGAAATCGTCAAAAAAGAAGGTTTTAGACATGTCGCTGTCCAATACATATCCTAAAAGGTTGCCGCCACTGATGCCTAAGTCGCTACTTACAGAATAAATGGCCACTCCAATGGCAATCAGCATAAATAAGGTCTGTAAAGTATCGGTCCACACAATGGTTTTAATCCCAGATTTAAAAGTGTATAACCAAATTAAAAACACGGTAATAGTTACAGTTTGCCAAAAACTAATGCCCAACTCATCAAACAGGATCACTTGCAATACATTCGCCACCAAAAACAGTCTGAAACTAGATCCAACAACCCTTGAGATCAAGAAAAAGGAAGCACCAGTTTTATAGGATGCGTTTCCAAAACGTTCATCAAGATAGGTGTAAATAGACGTTAAATTGAGTTTGTAATAGAGTGGAAGAAGCACCGTCCCAATCACGAGATAGCCTACAATATATCCTAAAACTACTTGCATATAGCTAAATTGCGAGGCTTCAACCCAACCTGGAACCGAAATAAAAGTCACGCCAGATAGCGATGCGCCAATCATGCCAAAGGCAACCACATACCACGGGGCTTGTTTGTTCGCTTTAAAAAAGGTATTATTGTCTGACTTATTTCCTGTGAGATAAGATATTAAAACAAGAACTCCAAAATAGGATAGGATAAGCAGGATAATTGTTATAGAATTCATGCATTTAAAATAAGGCGCAAATAACTTATTAAAATATGCAAATTCCAAATTTCACCTTTCAGTATAAAATAAGAATTTCGCAAAACACTATAAATGTGCACTAAAATTGTAATTTTGAACCCATGGAATTTTCTTCAAAACTACTCGAAAAAGCGGTATATGAAATGTCACAACTCCCAGGGATAGGGAAACGGACGGCATTGCGTTTGGTGTTGCATTTACTAAGGCAGCCCAATGAGCAAACCTTACATTTGGCTTCGGCATTACAGCATATGAGAAATGATATTAAATTTTGTAAAAGTTGCCACAATATCAGTGATACTCAGCTTTGCGAGATATGTGCAAACCCACGCAGAACAGATGAAATCATTTGTGTAGTGGAAGATATTAGAGATGTCATGGCCATTGAGAATACGAGTTCCTTTAAAGGTCTATACCATGTTTTGGGCGGAAAAATTTCCCCGATGGATGGCATTGGGCCAAACGATCTCAACATTTCAACCTTAGTCACTAAAGTGAAAGAAGGCCATGTAAAAGAACTGATTTTCGCCTTGAGTTCTACAATGGAGGGCGATACGACCAACTTTTATATTTTCAAGCAAATCCAAGATTGTGATATTGTTACCTCTACTATTGCTAGAGGCATCTCCGTAGGTAATGAGCTGGAATATACAGATGAGGTGACCCTAGGAAGGAGCATTTTAAACAGAATCCCTTTTGAAGCGTCCTTAAAATCTTGATGTTTATTTGAAATTGTCTGTTGTCATATTGAGCTATAATGTGCGCTACTTTTTAGAGTTGTGCATTAAGAGTGTCCAGGCCGCAATAGCAGACTTGGATGCTGAAGTTATTGTTGTTGATAACCATTCTTCAGATGCCAGTTGCCAAATGGTAAAGACGCTCTTTCCAGAGATTACACTCATTGAGAACAAACAGAATCTTGGCTTTTCCAAAGGGAATAACATTGGCGTTACCCAAGCAAATGGCGAATATATCTGCCTTCTAAATCCTGATACGGTTGTTGCTGAAGATACGTTTAAAAAAACTTTGGCATTTGCTGAGGTGATTCCAAAAATGGGGATCTTAGGCTGTCAACTTATTGATGGACGCGGTCAATTTCTGCCTGAAAGCAAACGAAATATTCCTACACCAATCATATCAATTAAAAAAGTGTTGGGCTTTTCAAGCGGTTACTATGCTAAACATGTATCGCCATCTGATATTGGTGAAGTTGACGTTCTTGTGGGCGCTTTTATGATTCTGAAAAAAACTGTTTATCAACACGTAAAAGGCTTTGATGAAGATTATTTTATGTATGGTGAAGATATCGATCTTTCCTACAAAGTTTTAAAGGCGGGATTTCAGAATTTTTATTTTGGAGAAGCCAGCATTATACATTATAAGGGAGAGAGCACTTTAAAAGATAAAACATATGCCAAACGCTTTTATGGCGCCATGCAGATTTTTTATAATAAGCATTTCAAATCAAATTGGGCTTTTGACATGATGGTATGGTTTGGCATAAGGGGGTCTCGATTAGTTTTAAAAACACCTAAAAAGGTCGATAAAAAAACAAGTGGTCGCATCCTATTATCTGAACATCTGGACGTCAATATCAAGTTTCCGTTTAAATTTGAGATGGCAGAAAATTTAAAAACCGTGGCAGTCAATTCTCAGGTTATTTTTGATGGCAATACCATGAGCTACAAGCAGATTATTGATGACATGATATCCTCAGATAAGAAGAAGTTTTTAACTTTTAGGATTTTACCTAAAAATGCTCAGTTTATCATTGGTAGCGATAGTTCACAGCAACAAGGAGAAGTCATTGTGCTGCCAAAACTCCAGTGAGCATATGCACAACGGATTCGGAAATTATAGAGGATTATGTAATGAAGTATGGCATTTTTAACTAATTTTGCAAGAGCAAATAAATATTTTAGCATTAGAATAGTAATATGGCAAAGTTTGAATTGAAACTTCCTAAAATGGGAGAGAGTGTAGCAGAAGCAACCATTACCTCTTGGTTGAAAAATGTGGGCGACACTATTGAAGCTGATGAAGCAGTATTGGAAATTGCAACAGATAAAGTGGACAGCGAGGTGCCAAGTGAAGTAGATGGGGTGTTGACAGAGATTCTCTTTAAGGTGGATGATGTTGTAAAAGTAGGTCAAACTATTGCTATTATTGAAACGGAAGGCAGTTCAGACGATGCGTCTAGTGCTCCAAAAGAAGAACCAGCGCAAGCGCCGGTAAATGAAGCTCCTGAAGTTGCTGAAGTTAGCCAAACCGTTGAGGCAGCCAAAACTGCGGTAGCAGCGCCTGTAACCTCTACTGAAGATCGTTTTTATTCACCTTTGGTTAAAAATATAGCCAAACAAGAAGGCATCTCCCAATCTGAATTGGATACTATTTCTGGAACCGGAAAAGAAGGACGTGTCACCAAAAATGATATTTTGGAGCACATTGAAAATAGAAAATCTGATGCAACCACAACGTCGCAAAGTTCTACCGACTCGGTAAAAGAAACAGCACAAACACAGCAGCCTGCAGCGCAAGAGAAATCATCTGAAAAATCGAAAACCACGTCAGTAGTTGCTGATAACGGGGATGAGATTATTGAGATGACCAGAATGGGCAAACTCATTGCGCATCATATGGTGGAGTCTGTACAGAAATCGGCACACGTACAAAGTTTTATTGAAGCTGATGTGACCAATATCTGGAACTGGCGTAATAAAGTCAAAAACGATTTTGCGAAACGCGAAGGCGAAAGTTTGACCTTCACTCCAATATTTATGGAAGCTGTTGCGAAGGCACTTCGTGAGTTCCCAATGTTGAATATTTCGCTTCAAGATGATAAAATCATAAAAAAGAAACATATAAATTTAGGTATGGCCGCTGCGCTTCCTGACGGGAATCTTATTGTGCCTGTTATTAGAGATGCAGACCAGTTGAACCTAATTGGGATGACCAAACGTGTTAACGATTTGGCAAATAGAGCCCGTTTAAACCAATTGAAACCAGACGATATTCAAGGCGGAACCTATACCGTTACAAATGTGGGTACTTTTGGAAGCATCATGGGCACACCAATTATCAATCAGCCACAAGTTGGTATTTTGGCCTTGGGGGCTATCAGAAAAGTACCGGCGGTTGTTGAGACTCCTCAAGGTGACTTTATTGGAATCCGATATAGAATGTTCTTATCCCATTCTTATGACCACCGCGTCGTCAATGGTGCTCTTGGTGGACAATTTGTAAAAGCGGTCAAAGACTATTTGGAAGCTTGGGATGTGAATCGAGAAATTTAAAATATAGATCAAACCTGACAGTCCCGAAGCTTCGGGGCTGTCAGGTCTCAAAGCAAAACTTAAACAATTCATAAACCTAACCTTAAAGCAGTTGGGTTTCTCTATTTTTACGCAACAACAAACAACAAACAACAAACAACAAACAACAAACAACAAACAACAAACAAAGATGACACTCAATCTTACCAAACCCATTTGTTTTTTCGACCTTGAAACCACAGGCATTAACATCACCACTGACAGAATTGTAGAAATTGCTATTTTGAAGGTCTTTCCTGATGGCAAGGAAGAACGAAAAACATGGTTGGTAAACCCAGAAATGCCTATTCCTGCTGAGGTTACGGCGATTCATGGAATTTCTGACGCCGATGTTGCTGATAAGCCCATTTTTAAGGAGTTAGCGAAAGAGATCAATACCATGGTCAAAGATTCAGATTTGGCAGGATTCAACTCCAATCGGTTTGATATTCCATTATTGGCGGAAGAAATGCTGCGTTCTGATGTTGATTTTGATATGAAAGGTCGCGTAGCCGTTGATGTACAAACCATTTTTCATAAAATGGAACAACGGACGCTTTCTGCAGCCTACAAATTTTATTGTGATAAGAATTTGGAAGACGCACATAGCGCCGCTGCAGATACTGATGCTACCTATGAAGTTTTAAAGGCGCAACTGGGCAGATATGAAGAATTGGAAAATGACACCAAATTTTTGGCCGAATTCAGTTCGCGTAAAAAGTTTGCCGATTTTGCGGGTTTCATTGTCTACAATAAATATAACGAAGAGTGCTTCTCATTTGGGAAACATAAAACCAAAAGGGTAGAAGACGTCCTGAATGAAGAGCCTGGTTATTTTGGTTGGTTGCTCAATGCCGATTTTCCGCTGTATACCAAAAAAGTATTGACCGCCATAAAGTTGAGGGCTTTTAATAATAAATTGGCATAAATTCCTGCGAAGGCAGGAATCTCTTGGTCTCACGTTCTGAGTAATTTTTTATGAGATATTCATTCCTTATTTTCCTAATTTCTCTGGCAACAGTCAGCAGTTGGCAGTGTGACATTGTCAGCTTTCAGTTTTGCTCTGTGTAACTCTGTGGCTCTCTGCGCAGCTCTGTGTAATATTTCGACAACAATTTTAACCAACGGCATTCTGTTTTTTTTATAATTTTGACAATTGAAAACTATTCGGGCATTCGTGGCAACACAACACAAAAACAACAAACAACTTTACAAAGAACACCCATGAAAATCATCTGCATAGGCCGCAATTACACTGAGCATATAAAGGAATTGGCCAATGAAAAACCAACGGATCCAGTAGTGTTTCTGAAACCGGACACCGCTATTTTGTTAAATAAGCAGCCCTTTTTTATTCCAGATTTCTCAAATGATGTGCATCATGAAGTGGAAGTTTTAGTGAAAATTTCTAAGGTTGGAAAATATATCGCTAAAAAATTTGCGCATAAATATTATGATGAAATTGGTCTTGGTATTGATTTCACAGCGCGAGACGTACAACAGCAATTAAAAGAAAAAGGCTTGCCCTGGGAGAAAGCCAAAGCATTTGATGGCGCAGCAGTTGTAGGCAAATGGTTGCCGAAATCACAGTTTGAGTCTGTAGACGCGCTTAATTTTTCATTGAAAAAAAACGGAGTAGTTGTGCAAGAGGGCAATACGAGTCACATGCTCTGGAAAATTGACGAGCTTATAGAATATGTGTCGAAATATTTCACTTTGAAGATCGGAGATATTATCTTTACCGGCACACCATCAGGAGTTGCTAAAGTAGAAGCTCATGATGAACTTATGGGATGGATTGAAAACAACGAAATGTTTAAAGTAATAGTCAAGTAAATGGAAAACAATTATAAGCTTTATCGCGTTCGTGAATTGGCTGATGGCGATGAGGATTTTATTATGGCAATTGCTGCGGCGTTTTTGGAAGAAGTTCCTGAGGATGCTGCACGCCTCAAAAAGGCAGTGGCTGAAGCAGATTATTATACCACCTATCAAGCGGCCCATAAAATGAAACCTACCATTGATCTGTTTGAACTTGGGGTTTTGCAAGAGTTGATTACTGTGCAGGATTGGGGTAAATTTGAAAAGAAAGACGAAGATGTTTCGGCGCAATTACAATTGGTGTTGGAGGCAGTAGAAAGAACTACTGAAGAAATCAAAAACGATTTTAACCTCTAATGTTAGCAGAAATTATAACTATTGGAGATGAAATTCTCATTGGTCAGATTATCGATACCAACTCAGCCTTTATCGCCAAGCAGCTCAATAAAATTGGAGTGTCCGTTTATCAGATCACCTCTGTGCAGGATGATAAGTCGCACATCCTGAAATCTTTAAAAGAAGCTGAAGAGAACGCCAAAATTATCATTATTACTGGCGGATTAGGTCCAACCAAAGACGATATTACAAAAAAAACCATTGCAGAATATTTTGACGACACCTTGGTCAGAAACGAGGCGGTAACCGCAAATATTCAACGCATCTGGTCAGATTTCATCAATAAAATCCCCACACAAGTCAATCTCGATCAAGCTCTGGTACCTTCAAAAGCGCAAGTGCTCATGAATTTACATGGGAGTGCTCCTGGGATGTGGCTCGAGAAAGACGGGAAAGTATTTATATCGCTTCCTGGAGTGCCTTATGAGATGAAAGGCTTGATTGATGATGAGGTAATCCCAAAGTTAAGACAACAGTTTAAATTCCCTTACATTCAACATGAAACCCTATTGACCTATGGTCTGGGCGAAAGCGCTTTGGCAGAACGTATAGAAGCTTGGGAAGATCATTTGCCTTCTTATATAAAATTGGCCTATCTGCCAAGTTTGGGGAGGGTGCGTTTGCGCCTTTCGGGTAAATCCATGGACAAACAGTTGATTCAGGTCGAAATAAAACATCAAATTGCGTTGTTGTTGCCACAAATTGAAGATATTTTTGTGGGCTACGAACGTGATGAATCTATAGAAGCCGTTATCGGACAACAATTGATTGCTTTGGGCAAAACAGTGTCTACTGCAGAGAGTTGTACTGGCGGAAAAATTGCCGAGTCATTTACCGCAAATGCAGGTGCATCACATTATTTTAAAGGCAGTGTGGTCAGTTATGATACCCAAGCCAAAGTAGATCTTTTGAAAATTGATGCACACTTAATTGCCGAGTTTTCAGTGGTTAGTAGTCAGGTAGCAGAAGCTATGGCTGCATCAGCCCTAAAACTTTTTGATACGGATTATGCGATTGCCACAACAGGAAATGCAGGACCTGATAAGGGCGATTCAGATGCTGAAGTGGGGACGGTATTTATTGCACTTGCCACAAAAGACAAGGTGTTTTCAGAACAATTTACGTTTGGAAACCACCGTCATAAAGTCATTAATCGAGCGGCAAATAAGGCCTTTGAAATGCTTCAGAAAGAAATTTCAAAAAAGTAACAATTTTAGTTTGTTGATATTGTAAAGTTTTACTAAATTTGCAAACTGTTTTAAATAACATCATTAAAGTTAGAAAGAATGTCAAGAGTTTGTGAACTTACTGGTAAAAAAGCGATGGTTGGAAACAACGTATCTCATGCGATGAATAAAACGAAACGTAAATTTGATGCAAATTTGATCAAAAAACGTTTCTATATTCCTGAGGAGGATAAATGGGTTACTTTAAAAGTTTCTACATCAGCGTTAAAAACCATCAACAAAATTGGAATTGCTGCTGCACTCAAAGAAGCAAAATCTAAAGGATTTTTAAAATAATAGCCACAAGCTAAAAAGTTAAGATAATGGCAAAAAAAGGGAATAGAATACAAGTTATATTAGAGTGTACTGAGCATAAAGAGTCTGGACAACCAGGAACTTCTCGTTACATTACTACAAAAAATAAAAAGAATACGCCAGACAGAATGGAGATTAAGAAATTTAATCCTATCCTTAAGCGTATGACAGTTCATAAAGAGATAAAATAAGTAAGTCATGGCAAAGAAATCAGTAGCATCGTTACAAACAGGATCTAAGAGATTAACCAAAGCTGTTAAAATGGTTAGATCTCAAAAAACAGGAGCTTACATGTTCGTTGAATCGGTTATGGCACCTGAGTTTGTAGACGACTTTTTGAAGAAAAAATAAATATATACCCTATATTTTTTAAAACTGCTTTCATTTGAAAGCAGTTTTTTTATGTCTATATTTGATTGAATGTTAGAAGTAGTTGGTGGATAATTTTTTTTTGGGCGTTACCTAAAGGTCGGGCTTTCCGCTATATCTTTTTTTATGACGGATTTCGCAAGCTCAATCCATCATAAAAAAAGGATGCCGCTTCAATCCCTAACGCAAATCCGTCGTCGAAAGGCATATTCGACTTCACAACAAACGATATACAACTTAAAGACACATGAGTTTTTTTAAAAAAATATTCTCTTCAGAAAAAAAGGAAACATTAGATAAAGGTTTAGAGAAATCAAAAACCACTTTTTTCACCAAGCTCAATAAAGCCGTTGCCGGAAAATCAAAAGTTGATGAAGATGTCCTTGACAATCTTGAAGAAATTCTTGTTTCAAGTGATGTTGGTGTCAATACCACTCTAAAAATTATTGGAAGAATTGAGGAGCGTGTTTCGAAAGATAAATACTTAGGGACTTCAGAGCTCAATCAAATCTTGCGTGAGGAAATAGCAGGATTACTTTCTGAAGTTGACAGTGGCAATGCCACGGAATTTACCGTCCCAAAAGATAAGAAACCTTATGTCATTATGGTTGTGGGTGTCAATGGCGTTGGAAAAACCACTACCATTGGTAAATTGGCATCGCAATTTAAAAAACAAGGCCTGAACGTTGTTCTTGGTGCTGCCGATACTTTTAGAGCTGCAGCCATAGATCAATTACAAATTTGGGCAGACCGGGTAGATGTGCCCATGGTACGACAAAACTTTGGTAGCGACCCAGCATCTGTGGCGTTTGATTCGCTGAAAAGCGGGGTCACCCAAAATGCAGATGTTGTGATTATTGACACTGCCGGGCGTTTGCATAACAAAGTCAATTTAATGAATGAGTTGACCAAAATAAAGCGTGTCATGCAAAAGGTACTCCCTGATGCACCTCATGATGTTCTTTTAGTGTTGGACGGTTCTACAGGTCAAAATGCTTTTGAACAGGCCAAGCATTTTACCGCAGCCACAGAAGTCACTTCCTTAGCAGTCACCAAACTCGATGGAACCGCCAAAGGTGGCGTCGTTATTGGTATTTCTGACCAATTTAAAATACCAGTTAGATATATTGGTGTTGGAGAAGGTATTGACGATTTACAGGTTTTTAACAAATTTGAATTTGTAGATTCGTTTTTTAAGTAGCCAATTCCTAAATAGCCAGAATCTCTTTCTGTCAAGCTAAATTCATTTTGTACTGTTCAAATAACAGCTATGCCGTTGCTGGTTTATGCCGTTGTTGGTGTTTTCCACCAACAACATTTTCCACATTTCTTTTTATGCCATTGTTGGTGTTTTATGCCATTGTTGGTGTTTTCCACCAACAATATTTTTGCCGTTGTTGGTATTTTCCACCAACAACATTTTCCACATTTCTTTTATTTCCAAAATTTTCACCATAAGTCCAGTACTAAGAAATCATCTTTTTTTAAAGACCTTGTAACAGTAGCATGGTTTTTCATTATTTTTATTGAAAATATACCTATGAAATTATTTCTACTCTTCTTTACATTTCTATTCATTTTTTCCTGTAAAAATTCTGACACAACAGAAGTAGGGAAAAAGCCTTCTACAGATATCAGTGCCATTTCTACTAAAAACTTTACGGAGTTTAAGGTCTTGGATTCTAAATACATCAACAAAGATGAGCTTTGGCAAAATTTCAATACAGATCTTGAAAATTTTACAGAAGAACTATATGCCTCATTAAAACCTCTAGTTTTAGAGCAGGACATTCCAACCTTGCAACAACATATTCAGGATGGGAACTTATCCTATGAGAACTTGACAAAATTCTATCTCTATCGCATCAGAAAGTTTGACAGAGAAAATGAGTTGTCCTTAAATTCAGTGATCGCCCTGAACCCAAACATTATTTCTGAAGCCAAGCAAAAAGATATCGATTTTAAGAATAAAATGCTAAAGCATCCCATTTTCGGAATGCCAATTCTTTTAAAAGATAATATTAATACTGTTGAAATGCCAACAACAGCAGGCGCTGTCGCGTTTCAAAACAATAGAACTAAGGATGCTTTTATTGTTGAGCGTTTAAAGGAACAAGGGGCGCTCATTCTGGGAAAAGCAAACTTAAGTGAATGGGCCTATTTCTTTTGTGGCGATTGCCCAAGTGGGTATAGTGCCATTGGCGGACAGACCTTAAATCCGTATGGTCGAAAAATCATGGATACTGGAGGCTCCAGTTCTGGAAGCGGCGTTGCCGTAGCCGCCAATTTTTGCGTTGCAGCAGTGGGGAGCGAGACTTCAGGTTCTATATTATCGCCTTCAAGCCAAAATTCTGTGGTCGGATTAAAACCAACCATTGGATTGTTGAGCAGAAGTGGCATTGTGCCAATTTCATCAACTTTGGATACCCCTGGACCAATCACTAGGAATGTCACGGATACCGCCATTGTCTTGGATGCCATGACTGGGTATGACGCGAACGACTCAAAATCCATCAATACAATCTCAGAAAATGGAAATGCCAATGATGTTGATTTTAAAGGCTTTAATTTAAAAGGAAAACGTTTCGGAGCATTTAAAGGTTTGATGGAAGATTCTTTATATGTCAGAGCTATTGCCAATTTAAAATCGAAAGGTGCTGTGATTGTTGAAATTGAAGAAGAAAAAGTTGAGCTCCCAGATTTTCTGAGACTTTTGAATTTGGATATGAAAACCGATTTACCAGTTTATATTTCAACTTCAGGAGATTCATCCTTGAACATTAAATCTGTAGAAGATGTCATGGCTTTTAATTTAAAAGATTCATTGAAAACCATGCCTTATGGACAAAAACTGTTTGCAGGTGTTGTTGCAGATGCTGCTACAGATGACGAATTTGAGACGCTGAAAAATACGCTTAAAACCAACGGGCGACTATTTTTTGATACGCCCATGAAAGTTAACAATTTGGATGGTTTTCTCTCTATAAACAATTATCATGCTGGTTTTGCTGCGGTGGCCGAATATCCGGCAATTACTGTGCCTATGGGTTATGCTGAAAATGGAGCACCAAAGGGCTTGACATTAATAGGAAAGCCATTCTCTGAAAAACAGTTGTTGGGTTGGGCTTATCAATATGAACAAGAATCAAAAAGACGTCTTTCACCAGAAAACTATAATTAATTGATCAAAGCATTAATTTTAGACCATAGTACCTTATCAAAATCTGATAGGCCAAAATTTTGGGCATCAGCTGCTTCTCCCATTCTGATAATCACTAATTTTTTGCTGGGCACAACATATAACTTCTGATCATTTTTACCCAAGGCCGCATACATATCTGATGGCGCAGTAGGGATCAAACTTCCTGGAAACTCCAGTTGTGTTTGTGGTAAGTGGTAGGTTGGTTTTCCGTTGAGCCACCATAAATAGCCATAAGCTTCATTGATGTTTTGGGAGGTAGTTGTAGCTTGAGTTAAAAAGTTTTCTGACACAATCTGAGTATTTCCCCACTTGCCTTTGGCATAGATCATTAAACCAAAACGTGCCATACTTCTTGTGGTGCTGGCATAAACGTTAGAGTTTTCAAAAGTAAACCAATTACCATCCATACCAATTGGGTCTCTCAATTGTGAGTTAAAATAAGCGTTCCAAGTTTGGTTGCTCGCTTTTGAGATAACATCCTGCATTTTGACATACACATTATGGTAGGCCCAACGTGTTCCAGCATCGGCAGTATAGTGGAGGTTTTCAGCCAAAACGCCATCACCTAAACCATCGTCCAAACCTGAAGTCATTGTTAATAGGTTCTTACAAGTTATCAAATTTTCCTTTTCTAAAGGCGCGCTCGTCCAGCCAGTTCCCAAATAATCAGAGACCTTAGTGTTGATTTTGATCAAACCTTTATCTTGCGCAATTCCGGCCATGGTTGACGTCAATGTTTTTCCTGCACTCGCCCAATACCAAAGTGTATTGGCACTATGTCCATTCATGTAACTTTCCGTGCCTTCTACAATTTTCCCATTATAGAGCATTAGGAAACCTTTTGAATGCTTCAACGCCAAATACTCTAAAAGCGGTTGAAGCTGGCTTGCGTTCCAACCCAATTCCGAAATGGAAACCATTTCCCATGTTTCTGAAGTTAATGGAGGAAAATAAATCGCTTCATCTTGCGGTTGTTCAATTTCAGCAGTCTCAGAGGAGCAACTTGATAATCCAAAACACAAAATGGCAATACAAAGCCAAAAAGTTTTCATAAGTGAGACGTTTGTTTATAAGACCAAGATATTCAGAAAAAGTTTAAATACAGAATGTGTAAAGTAACAGATCCTGCCTTTTACATTGCATGTATCAATATGCATATATCATAAATCATTATGTATCTTTGCACACTTAATTTTTTAGGATATGAGAACGAAGTCACTTAAAAAGAACCGCATTAACGTGGTAACCCTTGGTTGTAGCAAAAACGTCTACGACAGTGAGGTCCTTATGGGGCAACTCAAAGCGAGCGGTAAGGATGTGGTGCATGAAGAGGAAGGCAACATTGTGGTAATCAATACCTGCGGATTTATCAATAATGCGAAGGAGGAGAGCATCAATACCATTCTTGATTTTATGCAGAAAAAGGAAGATGGCGAAGTTGATAAAGTTTTCGTGACCGGATGTTTAAGTGAACGTTACAAACCAGACTTACAAAAGGAAATCCCAAATGTAGATCAGTATTTTGGAACGACAGAATTACCAGGTTTGTTGAAAGCGCTTGGTGCCGATTATAAACATGAACTTATTGGTGAACGTTTAACAACCACACCAAAAAATTATGCCTATTTAAAAATTGCTGAAGGTTGTGACAGACCGTGCAGTTTTTGTGCCATCCCCTTAATGCGCGGTAAACACAAAAGCACGCCTATTGAAAACCTGGTTATAGAGGCAGAAAAATTGGCCGCTAATGGCGTTAAGGAGCTGATCTTAATTGCCCAAGATTTAACTTATTACGGACTTGATATCTACAAAAAACGCAATTTGGCCGAATTATTGGAAGCCTTGGTAAAAGTTGACGGTATTGAATGGATCCGATTACATTATGCCTTTCCAACAGGTTTCCCGATGGATGTTTTGGAGGTGATGAATAGGGAGGCAAAAGTCTGTAATTATCTAGACATCCCGTTACAACATATTTCTGATAACATTCTTAAAAGTATGCGTCGTGGTACTACCAAAGAAAAAACAACCAAGCTTTTAAAGGAGTTCAGAAAAACGGTTCCAGAGATGACGATTAGGACTACTTTAATTGTTGGGTATCCAGGAGAAACAGAGGAAAACTTTCAAGAATTAAAACAATGGGTTACAGACATGCGCTTTGAGCGTTTGGGCTGTTTTACCTATTCTCATGAAGAGAATACCCACGCATTTAATCTAGAAGATGACGTTCCTGCTGATGTAAAAATGCAGCGAGCAAACGAGATTATGGAAATCCAGTCCCAAATTTCCTGGGAGTTGAACCAAACCAAAATAGGACAGATTCTTAAAGTGGTGATCGATAGAAAAGAAGGCAATTACTTTGTGGGCCGTACAGAATTTGACTCGCCAGATGTAGATAATGAAGTACGTATTGACGCTTCCAAATACTATTTAAAGACAGGTGAATTTACAACTGTAAAGATCACCGAAGCTGAGGATTTTGATTTGTATGGAGACGTGGTTTCTTTCTAGAAATCCTTATTATCCTGCCGTTACTATTCATTACTATTTATTGGAAATAAGAGGGCTTTCCAAATAAGGCATCGTTTTTCTAACAACCTTTATTTTTTTGGTAGTTCAAAACGATTCACGTTATAACCACTTAATCTTCTAAACCGGTTGAAAACCAATCAGTTTAGAAGATTACTTATATCATTGGTTATCCACTTTTCGTTTCTCCAATTGCTTGTTGATCTTTTCAATAGCAGATTCAATTGATTTTTCAGGTTCAATAATATTATATTCTCCCCAAAATCTCGGATCAGAGAATCCGGAGGCTTCATCACTTAAAATTACTGAAGGTCGCAACGTTTCTTTCCGTGTAAAGCCATCATCCAAACTCTTCTGCCAATCGGTTATAGCCATCTCGCTGCTTAAGGTATACACACTATTAAATAAACGTCCCCTCCAATTCACTTTAAAGGTCAATTGGATATTGCTATAGCCATAATACCATTGGTCATCTTTAAGTCTGTAGTCCACCCGGTATGCTGCTTCTGTTGGGTAAACCGTGACGCCGATGGGCTTTTTCTTGACAAACAATTCCGCAGCCATTTCTCCATTTTCAACATTCAAATTGTAGATGGCGCTGATAAGCGAATAGTTTTCAACATCAATATAAAGCTTGCCATAATGCATAGGTTCAACAATGTCTGGTCGCTGTTTAAATTTGACGACATACACAGCGCGGTTGTTAATTTCTGTCGCTTTATCGAAAGAAAAATCATAATTGAAAAGATTGACGTCATTAAAAATATACTGCGGGTATTTGATGACATCAGCATAAAGCGCACTGAAAGGACCACCCTGAAGTTTGATGGCCAAGGTATCCAGCCTATTGTAATCTGTGCTTTTTCGTGCTTTAATAAGTTTTACTTTGTCTGTTTTAGAAGAACTGTAGGGGTGTCTGTAAATTTCTACGATGGCTTCAGATAGGGAAGCGTTTCTGCGTCTTTTCTTTATAGTTTCTCTATAAAACGCAGTCATAACAGTTTCTTTATCGAGGTAATTTTCGCTTTTTTTTGCAAGTGCCAATTTCACTAAGCTTCGGGCATCCTTATGAGCGTTTATTTTCACTTCTGAAAGTTGCATGACGGATTCTTCCAACAGAATTTGAATATCTTCTCCATTGAGATTTGAAAGCGGAATGATCTTCGTCTGGTATCCTAAAAAAGAGATGGTCATTTCATTATTGATGAGATCACTGGGTACCTTAAGTAAAAACTCACCATCAGAATTGGTAACGGTACTGATATTGGTGTCATTGACATTTAAGGTTGCAAAAGCCAGTGCACTTTTTGATTTGCTATCAATGACCGTGCCTCGATATTCTTTAAAAGCCTGTACGACTGTTTGTTTCTGGAACATTGTGTTTGAAAACAATTGAGTTCCAGAAAGTAATAAAAATGCAACGCACATCATGCGTAGTTGGATTGGTGCTTGCGCAAAATTGTTTTTAATTTTCATCAGGTGCTATTTTTTATTGTATAAATTACTAAAAATATAGACGCTGTAAATTGTTTTAACTATTAATATTAAGCAATCTATAATTCAAAGGCATTGGTGTTCACCAAGAAAACGGCATTGACGAAAAACAGTTTGCCATTTTCCCAAAAATTTCTGAATAGTGTGTTATCAGCCATATAAACGATGCTGCCATTGCCCAAACGCTCTTCACCAAAAATAAGTGAGTCTTCAAGATTTTTCAAAGTGTTTTTTCCCGCAAATCCGGATACGTTTTTAGGTTTTTTCCCCAAATATGCCACATTGTAACCATCTTCAAGAAGCCCGTACGCCGTAGATCCTGATTTCAAGGTAAAATAATTGTCGCCATAACCAAATGCCATAGGATGTGTGTTGTCTACTTCGGTTTTAAAAATTGCTCCTGTAATCAAGTCATTCGTGTCTTCACGTTCGCGTTCGGCATAAGGAGTAAGGTTTGGTTTTACTGTGGTGGTGTCTTTGGATATGTTTCTTTTCAGACCAAAATCTTTCTGATCCGCAAAAATGTCAAGAGCGCCATCAATAGCTATTACCTTACCGCCCTTTTTGACCCAAGTTTTAAGTTTTTCTAAATTGGCGTCATTAAAAAATACGCCATAATAGCCATTAGGAATTACCAATACGCTATACTTATCAAGATTAATTTTTGCAAAATCATCGGTATTTAAAGAGGTTACTGGATAATGCAGTTGCTGCTCAAAGAAATGCCATATTTCGCCATATCCCAAAGAAGAAGTATAATTTCCTGACAGCAACGCTATATGTTGTTTGTTGACCAACTTAACATCAGGCGAACCAAAATCTGGTCCCGATTTTGAAAATCCGCTAGAAACGGCCACTGCTTTTCTTCTAAATTTATCCGCAGCAGCAATCACGACAGCATCAAAATTTGCAATTTTTTTATTGTCGCCCCTTACAATAATCAAGGCTCCTCTATCAAAGTCTTGCTCAGGATTTTTGGTGGTGAAGGGTTTCTCAGTAAATCGGACTTTGACATTTTTTTTTAATAATTCTGCTAAAAACTCAGCATCTTTCATATGGTCCCATTTCAGAATATATCCCGTAGCATTGGTGTTTTTAGAATTCAATTGAAAAGTGTCCTCTACATTGGTTGTTTTTGCCATGTCGTTACTGGCAACAGCATCCAAACCGTAAGCATAGGGCAAACTCCAAGCGGTAATATCATAGGTGATGGAATCTGCTAGTACGGTGTTAGGTTCAAACAACACTTGAACCATTTGTCCTTTTGGCTGATTGGTGCTCACTACCAAATCTTCAGAAGTGGCATTGAGATTTCCGTTTTTGCTATCACTGTAATTGAAACCTGAAATTTTTCCAGAAGCAGCATCATCATAACGGATCTCATGTTTGTCTAACAACGATTTTAAGCCCTCAATTTTATCAGTAGAGCCACGCAACACATAACTCTTATATTTGAAATTTTTATTGGCAAAGTACTTCTTGAATTCGGTGTTTAATTTTTCAGCATTTTTAGAGGCCATCTCAACTGTTGATAATCCAGTAATGTAATGGTGTTCCACACGGTCTACCAAAGTTAAAACTTCACCTTCATCATTGAGAATTCCAAGTCCTGATTGACCACCTTGTTCGTAAGTCATCCCAATAGCTCCTAAATAAGTAGGGTAGGTGTCACCATAACTAGGGTAGAGCAAATCAAAACGCTCACGTGTAAAATACAACCAACCATTGGCATCAAAGTATTTGGCATGGTTTTCTCCAATTTGCGTTTGAAAATCACGCTGCCAATCGGTGATAATTTCATGAAATGGTTCCGCTGCAGGGGCAAAATAATACGGTTCATTTATGCCTTGTTCGTGAAAATCAACATGAATTTGTGGCATCCACTTGTTATAGAGTTTTAAGCGTGCTTGCGTTTCTTTTTGTGTGGCCCAAACCCAGTCTCTATTGAGGTCAAATAAATAATGGTTGGCCCTTCCTCTTGGCCATGGTTCATTTTGTTCACTGGCTTGCTGGTCAATATCGTAAGGTGTGCTTTTAGTCTCATTATACCAATTCACGTATCTGTCGCGGCCATCTGGGTTGAGACTCGGATCAATGATAACTACAGTGTTCTTTAGCCACTCTTGTTTTTCTGTCAACAAGGTGTAGATGGTTTTCATGGACGCTTCAGTACTGGAAGCCTCGTTGCCATGAACGTTATAACTCAACCATACCACAGCAATGTCATTTGAGGTTGCAGTTCCTTCACCTATTCCTGCGTTCATGAGATGGTTTTGTCTAATGTTCTCTAAGTTTTTTATATTCTCTTCAGAGGAAATAATAGCCGTGTATAGTGGGCGCCTTTCATTGGTTTCTCCATAGTTTTCAAGTTTAACCTGATCGGGCAATTGGGAAGCCACCATTTTGAAATAATCGATGACCTGATGGTGTCTTGAAAACTCTGTACCTAAGGGATAACCAAGAAAATCTGATGGCGATTGAAGGCTTTGCGCTTTTGAGACAAAAATGCTGCCCATAAGAACAAAAAGGAATACGGATAATTTTTGCATAATGAAAGGGTGTGGAATAGTTTAGTTCAGTAAAGATAGCAAGCCAAAGTGAATTAACTCAAATTTAGGACTCAAAAAAAGTCAAGAGCGCTATCTTTACAATTCATTTTTAAATTTGAATATGCCAACCGATTGTATCCCATTTAAAGACACAAATTATTTTTCTTCATTGATCATCGATTATTTGGATGAAAAAGATGGCTTAAAACCATTTTATAACCGCTTTCCAAAACTTGAAAATTTTGAAAAGCAGATTGAAGAAAAACAACGCTCTTTTAATAATGACTACAGAGCCGATTTGGTGAGGGCGTTGATGATTCAGTATGAAGGTTTGAGTATTTCTTCAATGACGCTCACTAATATTGATCTCTTAAAACACAATTCAACCTTTACCGTCACCACGGGACACCAGCTGAATTTATTTACAGGACCGCTGTATTTTTTCTACAAGATTATTTCCACAATTAATTTGTGTAGAACCTTGAAAGAGACCTATCCCCATTATAATTTTGTACCTGTTTATTGGATGGCTACAGAGGATCATGATTTTGAAGAAATCAATTTTTTTAATTTTAAAGGGAAAAAAGTACAATGGAACAGAGCGGCTTCTGGTGCTGTTGGTGAATTCAATTTAGAAGGTCTAGATCAGGTGTATGATGTGTTTGCTGCACAACTCGATTCTAGCGAAACTGCAAAATCATTAAAAAAACTGTTCCATCAAGCCTATTTGGAACATACGACCTTAACAGAAGCCACCCGTATTTTTGGTCAATAAACTATTTTCAATTTATGGGTTGGTTATTTTGGATGGCAATGATGCCCTATTGAAAAAGCTTTACACGCCCTACATTGAGGAAGAATTGATCCAGCAAACATCCTTTAAAGTGGTGTCAAAAACCAATGAAGATATTAATGCCCTACCCTCAAACTATAAAATACAGGTCAACCCCAGAGCAATTAATCTGTTTTACATCAACCACAACTTAAGAGAACGTATTTTAGAAACTGATGGCGTATACGGTGTTCTGGATACTGACATCCGTTGGACTAAGGAGGAGTTGCTTGCTGAGGTTAAAAAACATCCAAAACGTTTTAGTCCTAATGTGATCTCACGCCCGCTCTATCAAGAAATTATTCTGCCTAACCTTTGCTATATTGGCGGCGGTGGAGAATTGGCGTATTGGTTGCAATTGAAGTCTAATTTTGAATCTCACAATGTGACGTTTCCTATGCTTCTTTTGCGAAACTCTGTATTGCTCATCACAGAAAAGCAAAAGGAAAAACTTGCTAAAATGAATGTCTCAGTCGGCGACCTTTTTTTGAATCAGGATGATTTAATGACTAAGGTTACCAAGTCCATCTCAGACATCAACATTGATTTCAGTCCGCAAAAAGATCAGCTCCAAAAACAATTTGATGACCTATACCTATTGGCAGAACAAACTGATAAATCTTTTAAGGGCGCTGTTGCTGCTCAGGAAGTGAAGCAAATTAAAGGTCTTGAAAACCTTGAGCACCGATTGTTGAAAGCCCAAAAGCGAAAATTAGATGATATTTTAGATCGCGTTAGACTGTTACAGGATGAATTATTTCCGGGCCAAAGCCTTCAGGAACGAAACATGAATATTTCAGAATTCTATTTGGAATATGGCGAAGAGATCATTCAAAAATTAGTTCAAAACCTTGATCCCTTACATTCCGAATTTTTAATCTTAGAACTCTAAATTTTAGAAAGAGTTCTAATTTCTACAAACTATAGCGACCTATGAAGAGTATGCATAAAATTGATTTGGACTTAATTGAGATGACTTTGGATGTCATGAAATATGCCATTGGGCGTATTTCAGCAACTGAGCATCTTATTGGCAAGCCCAAAAAAGAAGAAGAACTCAAAGCTCTGGTGGGCGAAACCATTACCGCAAAAGGAATTGGTGGCGAATATGCGTTTAATTTGTGGAAAGAACATTTGGCAAAAGCCAATGTGCCAGTAGATCATCCGCGTAATCTAGCTTTTGTACCAGCGTCTCCAACCAAGGCGGCTATTATGTTTGACTTGGTCACGTCGGCGTCCAGTATTCACGGTGCCTATTGGATGGAAGGCGCCGGTGGCATCTTTTGTGAAAACGAAGCTATGAAATGGATGGTGTCTCTCACTGGCATGCCAAATGGCGCCTTTGGTGTGTTTACCAGTGGTGGAACGGCGGCAAATCTTTCTGCTATTGTAACGGCAAGAGAACACTGGCGCGAAAACCCGGAGTATGAACGCGAAAAAGGCTTGATCATCACCTCTATTGGTGCACATTCATCCATCAAAGCGATGGCCAAAGTGGCGGATGTGGATATTCTTTTGGTCGATTCTGAAGAACGCTTAACCGGCGAAGATTTAATGACCACCATTCAACATCTGACCGAGCATCAGCGCAAACGGCTTTTTGCGGTAGTTGCTACAGGAGGAACAACAAACGCTGGAATTATTGATGATTTGGAAGGTGTAGCTGCAGTTTGTGAACAAGAAAACTTATGGTTCCATGTGGATGCCGCTTATGGTGGAGGCGCTTTAGTGGCTGATTCCGTGCGACATTTGTTTAATGGGATTGAAAAAGCAGATAGCATTACCATTGATCCACACAAATGGATGTTTTCACCCTATGATTGTGGCGCTGTACTTTACAAGGAACCAGAATTGGCAAAAAATGCACATTCCCAACAAGGGTCTTATTTAGATATTTTTAAGGACGAAGGCGCACATGGTTTTAATCCGACGGATTATCAAATCCAATTAACACGTCGCGTACGCGGATTGCCTTTGTGGTTTTCTTTGGCCACACATGGTACAGATCGTTACAAGGAAGCCGTAGAGCGTGGTATTGAACTAGCGCAAATTGCGGGCAGAATGATTGAAGCACATCCTGATTTAGAGTTGGTAAGAGAGCCTAGTTTATCTTGTGTGTTGTACAGAAGAAAAGGGTGGCAACCAGAAGATTATACTCATTGGACCTATGAAAACCACCGCAAGGGTTTTGCTTTGGTTACACCCACCAAATGGAAAAATGGAGATGCATTTGAAACCGTTTCACGCTTTTGTTTTATTAATCCTGATACTACAGAAAAGGATATTGAAATGATTTTAGATACGATGATTTAAATTAGTACTATTTTAATCAAAATTGCGATCTGAAAATTTAACTGGAATCACAGCTTATAAAGTGTTTTCAAGAGTGTTATTCTCCTTCTCAATTGTTTTATATAATGCGAAAATATTATGGTGTCCGATAGATTTTCGTTATAAATAGAAACAATCCGTAAACAATTTAAAGCTAGGACATTGGACTATTAAAACTAAAGATTTTGAGATAGTTTGTCGATAATATTAGCTGTTCACCTTGAATAAAGTTTATTGTCAAAATAAGTGTGTTTATTTGGAAGTTAAAGGGCCCCTAATCCATTTAATTTATTCTTAAATGAATTATTGTAACGTGAGTTGAAAAAAAGTCGACAAGACTATTTCAACTTTTCTCTCCCTTTTTTACTAACTATTATGCCTGCTATTATGAAAACCTCAAATTTTTCCGCTGTTTTTTTTCTGTTAGTATTTATAGGTTTCAAAGGGTTTTCTCAAGACCCTCAGCAAGTTGGTCAATGGAGTCCTAAAATTGAATTCGATATCGTGCCTGTCGCTGTAGCTAATTTGCCAGATGGTAGATTGGTGACATGGTCTTCAAAATACCATCACGATTTTGGAGGTGATGACGGCTTCACGTTCACCCAAATATTTGATCCTTTAGGCGGTTTAGATAGCTTAGGAGGCGTGTTGCCAAGAACGGTTACAGATACCAACCATGATATGTTCTGTCCTGGGATTAATAACTTAGCAGATGGAAGAATCTTAGTGTCAGGAGGAAGTTCTGATGAAAAGTCCAGTATTTATGATCCTAGAACAGAACAATGGACTAATGCCGGTAACTTGAATATACCGAGGGGCTATCAGGGTGCCGTAACCTTATCTGATGGCTCTGCTTTTACTATTGGCGGTTCGTGGAGTGGTGGTCCATATGGTGGGAGAGATGCAGAAATTTGGACGGAGGCGACTGGATGGATTGAGCTTAAGGGTTTAAAAGGTGAACTACTTTGGAATGCTAACGATGCTGCCTTAGAACCAGAGGGTACTTATAGGTTGGATAATCATGCTTGGCTATTCGCTGCTCCTAATGGAAAAATTTTTCATGCAGGCCCAGGAGAGACGATGCATTGGTTTGATGTTAACGGCGGCAATGAGACAATCAAAGGATCATTCGTAGAAATTGGTCCAAGAGGCGATGACACCTCATCGATGAATGGCAACACCGTCATGTTTGATATAGGCAAAATTTTAAAGGTGGGTGGTAGTGGATCTTATTCTTCTGGAAGCGTAAGTAATGAAAAGGCTTATGTAATAGATATAAATGATGATGCCAATGTTATCGTAACCCGTACCTTAAATGATATGCAAAACGCCAGAATATATGTTACTAGTGTGGTGCTCCCTAATGGAGAGGTTTTGGTTTTAGGAGGCATGGAAAATGCCGTGGTTTTTTCAGATGAAGGTGCGCATTTAATTGCTGAAATGTTTGACCCTACCACAAATTTATTCATACCGTTGGCCAGTATGCTAGTCCCAAGAACTTATCATAGTGCCGGCATTCTTTTAGCTGATGGCCGCGTCTTTATGGGTGGAGGAGGCCTATGCGGTGATCATTGTCCTGCGAATCATAAAGATGCTGAAATTTATAGCCCACCTTATTTATTTAATTCTCTTGGAGAGTTGGCCGATCGTCCTAGTTTAAATGCCCCTGATAATGCTTTTTACGAGAGAGCATTCCCAGTTATTGCATCGGCAGACGTTACTGAATTTGCTTTTTTGAGAATGTCTACGGCAACTCACAGTATCAATAATGAACAACGTCGCATTCCTGTAACTTTTTCAATAATTGACGGCTATTATCATTTGAATATGCCTAATGCAAATACGATGCCTCCGGGATATTATATGCTGTTCGCACTAAATGCTGATGGTGTGCCAAGTATTTCTGAGGCCGTATTGGTAAGCCCTCCTGATTTAAAAATTAAAGAAAACAACTTACTGGTAGAGTATGATTTTTTTGAAGGCAGTGGCGCTTTGGTTATGGATACCTCAGGGAAAGATAACCACGGTACCATGAAGGAACGTGATGATAATGGCATTCCAATAGCTTTAACCAAAAATTATTGGAGTACCAATGGACTGTCAGGAAACGCTTTGGAAATGGATGGCAAGGAGCATAATAGTAATTCGATCCTCGAAATTCCACCATCACCAGCATTACAAGGCTTAACGAATAAAATTACAGTGATGGCATGGGTCAATAGAAATGAAGCTGATAATATACCCAATGTGTCCATTTTTGCCCATGACTATCCTTCTTTTTTTATTGGGTATCATGGTTCCCAATACAAGTTGGAATTCTATAATGCAACTAACGGTATATTCAGTTGTTATACAAACGAACGCTTCACTCCTCTCGTGTGGGAGCATGTTGTAGCTACGTATGATGGTGCGAGGGCGAAGCTTTATGTTAATGGTGAGAAGATTTGTGATCAACCAATGTCAGGTGACCTAAGAATGAATACTTCAGATGAATTCTTTAATACCTTCACAGTTTCTGGTTTTTATGAAAGACGTCTTCGCAGTGCACTACCAACAGGTTCAAACGGTAGTGGTATTTCTGATGAACTTGATGGGCGTATGGATAAATTTAAATTATATAACATTGCCCTTACAGCTCAAGAGATTAGCAGCATTTACAATAAGGAAAGAGATGTTGTCAATGTTGAGGGGCCATGTGATGAGGTGGCTTTAGAATTTGAATTGAATGGGGTCAGAGACGGTCGTCGAAAAGAAATTACAGTTCGTGAAGGTGATACTGTAGGCTTCTTCCTTGACGTGGAAGGTATTGATTATACGGTGTCTGATCCTTTCGAGGTCCAGCTCTCTGATAATGTCATTGAAAATATCACGCAGTCTGGGCTCTATACAGTAAATTTTGCAGTAAAGAAATTTTCTTTGGCGCAGAATTTAGTGGCAATTTATGCGAGTAGTGAGCAGGAGACTGGTCAAAAAGCCGAACGTTTCAAAGCAGTTGATCGCGACGGTAAAACCTTCTGGCATACAAAATGGAGTCCTCTGCCAAAAGCAGCACCCCCTCATGAGATTCATATTGATTTAGGTGTGAGCTCATTTGTGTCAGGTCTTGAGTATCTACCCCGCCAAGATAATGTAATAAACGGTACAATTACCAATTATCAAATTTATGTAAGTGATTCATCTACAATTTGGGATACCGAGCCTGATGCTTATGGAACATGGACTTTTGACCGAGATTTAAAGACCGTCAATTTCCCTGAAAAACAAGGAAGATACGTGCGCCTGGTAGCGATTTCAAATCAGGAGAAAGGAGCCTCCGCTGCAGAGATTAGAATTATAAAAACAGACTACATTCCATGCGAAAAGACCTTGCAGATAAATGTAGAGATTCCAAAAACCTATACCTTCAATGGTGCCTGGTCTTCCGGGGATCCAAGTGGTGTATCGGGTCAATTTGATGAGATTATAATTGATTCAGGTAATGCCGTAATTTCCGAAAACACGATATGTCAAAGTGTGACAATTAATCCAGGTGCATCATTGTCCATTGAAGATGCCATTGGGAATACCTCTGTTATATTAACCGTAAAGAGTGGGCTTACCTTAAATTCGACATCAATGTCTTTTGCTAGTTTAATTGATAAAGGATGGTTAACTGGCGAAGTTAACTATAATCGTCATGTAAATGTTATTGGAACCTCAGCAGGTGGTGGCAATGATCTTATTTCTTCTCCTATAGAAGGGGCAAATTTTGACCAGACTTTCGTGACTATAAATCCTAAGCTAGCTGAAAATATTAATAATCGTGGAGAATTTGCATTTGCGCCCTACAATGTATCTAGTGGTGCTTATGAGAATTTTAATATTGGTAGCGATTATAGCGGAAAAATTCCGATTATTTCTGGTTTGGGGTATAGAGCTGCTACCCTAAATGGCGACTCTGTGATCTTTAAAGGACGGACAACTAGAAACCCTGTAGATATCGTCATTTCTGATGCTCCTCTTGGCAAGGCTTGGAATCTTGTTGGAAATCCCTATCCTTCATATATCGATTTTAATGCATTCTTTTCTGCCAATGCCGCTGAATTTGATTCCCGAGATGCCTATCAAGCCATATATGGTTATACTGGTCTCTCAAATGGATGGACAGTTTGGAATTCTGCTACTCTAGCCGGTGCTATTGCTACGGAAGTGCCACAATTGATTGCACCTGGACAGGGCTTTTTTGTGAAATCTAAATTAGGTGGAGGAATTGTTAAGTTTATGCCAGAAATGAGAACCACAGGAACTTCAGATGACTTTATTCTTGGGAGGCAAGTTAAGAGAAATGTTGCTTTAAGCAAGCTCAAACTGCGCAGCGGTTCCAAGGATACCTCTACTAGTATCTATTTTATTGAAGGCTCTACAAAAGGATTGGATTCTGGCTATGATGCTGCTACTTTTTCAGGGGCAAGAGTCGATTTTTCAATAGCTACCAGTTTACTAGAAGACAATACAGGTCTTGATATGGCTATCCAGTCTTTGCCCTATGACGATTTTAACGATGTGATTATACCATTGGGAATCAAGGCGAAAGCGGGGACTGAATTAAGCATCAGTATTGATGAGGGTTCTACAATACCATCCAACATCAATGTTTATTTGGAAGATATTCAAAATAATATGTTTACTTTATTGAATGCTAACGCGTATACATTTGATACGACTACAAATTTAAATAGTGCCGAGCGGTTCAATGTACACTATTCGTCTAAAACCCTGTCAGTAGATGATATGCAGTCCAATGACAACTTACGGATCTATACAACGGTAGTGCCCAGAGCTTTAGTAATTAGAGGCCCATTGACTTCTGCAACAACAGCAAATCTATATGATATACAAGGCCGATTGGTACTAAGCACCGTTTTAAATCCTTACAATACTGAGAATACGGTGGATATATCGCGTGTAAGTACTGGTGTGTATGTGGTAAAAGTTACTACTGATAATCAATTTAAAACACAAAAGGTTATCATCAAATAGCAATTAGTGACGATTATAATTAAAAAAAAAGCTGTCTAAGAAATTAGAGACAGCTTTTTTCTATTTAGAACAGACTGAGATTTAGTTGTACTTTCAAAATGCGGATTCAATATATAATCCAGAAATTATAAATTTTAAAAAAAACTATAATATGATTTTACAGTATGTTTGATACTTAATTCGTTTTAGATGCTGTTCATCTTCATTAAAAAAAATTAGTCGCCTCCACTAAATAAATTACAGCGCATTTTGTAAAGTAACAACTAAATACTCAGTCTGTTCTAAATAAGATTGTTGTCCGATAAAAAAAGAAGCCAAATGAATGGCTTCTTAAAAAATCGTAATTTGGAGTTGCAAAAAACTAAAATACGATGAGTAAAAGTAATTATTTTTCCAGTAAATCTGTTTTCGGACAGCTGATTTCTTTAATAGATGATTCTTTGATAAGAAGAGAGGTCAAGAAATGTGATTCAGACCGTTACACCAAGCGATTTACCACAAAGGACCATTTGATAAGTATGCTTTTCTGTTCGTTCTCAAAGTGCACGTCATTGCGTGAAATATCTGGAGCAATGCTGGGTCTATCGGGAAAAACGAGTAGTTTTCAGCTAAACCATATTCCCAAAAGGAGTACTTTATCTGATGCAAACAAGAAAAGGGATGTTTTGGTCTTTGAAAATATCTATCATCAATTGCTCAAACAGTATGGTGGTTTCTTATCGGACAGCCGCATTAAAGATGTCATAATAAAGCAGGTCAAAATTTTCGACAGTTCAACAATTAGCCTTTTTAGGGACATTATGGGTTGCGTTGGCAGAAATCCAAAAAGCGGAAAAAGAAAAGGGGGAATAAAAGTACATTCTGTTATCAACGCAGATGAAATCGTACCGAGCTTGGTCTGGTTCAGTGAAGCCAAAACACACGATCATAAATTTTTAGAAAAGCTAAAATGCGATGAGAACACCATTTATGTTTTTGATAAGGCATATAATGATTACAAGGCTTTTGAGCATTTTACAGCCCATAAAACAGGATTTGTAACTCGCATAAAAGACAACGCATCGTATCTAAGTATCGAAAAATTAGATATTGGGGAACGGATCCATAACGGAGTTTTAGAAGATGAAATTATTGAAGTTGATGTAAAAAAAGGCAAGGAAATATCGAAATTAAGATTGAGGAAAGTGACGTTTTATGACCGCGTAAACAAACGAGAATTTGAATTTTTAACTAATTTGTTTGACTTGCGCGCCGATTTAATTGCTGCCCTGTACAAAATAAGATGGCAAATAGAAATACTGTTTAAACAGCTGAAACAGAATTTTCCATTGAAATATTTCTTGGGAGATAATGAAAATGCAATTAAAATACAAATTTATTGTGTTCTGATAGTCAATCTGCTATTGGCAGTGGTTAAAAAGAGATTGAAGCGCAGTTGGGCATTTTCAAATTTGGTCAGCTTCTGCAAAATCCACCTTTTCAATTACATCAATTTGATGAGATTTCTGGAAAACCCCGAAAAGGATTGGATAATTGACAAAGCTGAATCAGAACAACTAGTATTTAATCTGTGACCTGTTTTTCAAAAAAAACGAAAGATATAAATCAAAGCACTGAAAATCATATAGATAAAAAATAAAATCAAGCCGGTTTAATTTTTATCGGACATTAATGATTTAGAACATAATAAATTCACATCCTTTCAAAAACAAAAACGTTAAAGTTTGTTAAATCGAGACCAATTCGGTGACCTCTAAAAATAGCACCTTTTGAAAGCCTTATAAACAGAGGGAAGTTGAAAATATGGTCGTTGTCTCCGGCTCCACAATTAAGCGCAACCTTGTTGCGGATTTAAACATAAAAAAGCTCAACAAGTTTCCTTGATTGAGCTTTTTTATTTGAAGTAATTGGATTGAATGTAAAAAGATTTTCGCGTGATTGTCTATAGCCACAACTCACATTTTCACCACAACCTTATAGGTTATCACTAATAGCTGCCTTGGTCTTTAGTACGCACAACCCTCCTTGGGAGCAGCCACGTGGAGGATTCTACAATTCTTTTATCTTAATATTTCTGAACCAAACGTCATCGCCGTGATCTTGCAAACCGATATAACCTTCGTTGGCAACGTCTGCCCAATCTTCATTGAGTTTCGGGAATTTACTTCCTGCAACCAATTCGTTCCATTCAGGAGTCCATAGGTGATACTCCACCACATTGACACCATTTTGTTTGTGGACAACAGTGCCGTCATAAACGGTAATTTCCACTTGGTTCCATTCGCCCACAGGTTTTGCATTTTGTGGTTTTGCAGCAATTAAATCATATAATGATCCCGCTTGCCTGTTATTGTCTATACCTAATTTTGCATCAGGATGCTTGTCATTGTCTAACACTTGCATCTCCGGCGCCGTTTTCCAGATATAATCTAGATCTTCCTCTTGCCCAAGATAAAAGATGCCCGAATTACCTCCCTCAGAAATTTTCCATTCTAAACTCAATGTGAAATTTTTGAATTTTTTATCATAAATAATATCGCCTCCATCTTTATTGCCCGCTTCACCCCGTCCTGATCCTTCGCAATGTATGGTCCCATCCACTACTTTCCATGCTTCAGGAAAGTGATCTTTTTTGTAACCTCGCCAGCCTTCTGATGAGGTGCCGTCAAAAAGAACTACCCAGTCCTTACCATCTTCACTTTTATCCATAGTGATGGTTTCTGTTTCGGTTGCTTCTTTGGTCTGTTCTTTCTCGTCTTTGCAGCTAGATACCAAAGGCATCAACGCTAAACTAAAAACTACAATCGCACTTAATTTTTTCATTGGTTTGCTATTTTAGATTGAATTATTAATTTTTAAAATCCAACACTTATTTTTATTACGACGGCATATCTGGTAAGGTCCAGCCCTCTCTATAGGTGTGTTTAATAAGCTCTTGCGAATATGCAATGGCATTCATAGGCTCCGTCCAATCTTTATTAAAAGTTGGATGTCCCTCTTCAATCTTAAATCCGTCCTTGATGACCGTTCTAATTTCTTCATTGGCGCCAATGTTTGTGAACCTCATATTCTCTCCATCCCATTCCAAAACTTTATTTAATGCCTGAAGTCTTACCGCTAGGACACCCATAACGACCATTTCATTAAAAGGTCCTGCCTCAGCAAAATCAGAAGTTGTAGGTTTTCTACTTTCTGGGTTTTCCTTACATGCGCGCACCCAATCCATTTCGTGTGCACCGTCTTTCCAAGATAACCCGAGTTCTTCTTCAACGCGTCGTTCAGTTTTAGGGGCAGCTATTGTTTTGCCCGACAATAATTCAGGCTCAATGCCATAACAGCCCACATGAAGTATGTCTTTAGTGCCATAGAAAAATGTACCTCCACCAGATTTATTCGGATTTTTTCCTGCTGGCCAATTGTCTGGCAACATGGGTTGGATACCGCCATCATACCAATGGACATCTACTTCGCCTAATTTTATTTTACCTTTTGTTCCTCTTGAAGGAAACGTTAATTTTACGGCCTGAGACACCGGAGCAGAATCAGTTAACAACAACGATGAACTGGCTTGCACTTTACTTGGATACCCCAATTGAAGGCCCTCAAATACAGGATGTAAAACGTGGCAGGCCATATCGCCCAAGGCTCCAGTTCCATAATCCCACCAACCACGCCAGTTCCATGGGTGGTAGACTTCGTTATAAGGTCTCATCTTAGCAGGACCTGTAAATAAGTCCCAATCTAAAGTCTGCGGAACCCAATCTCCTCTTTCAGGCGTATTTAAGCCTTGAGGCCAGATTGGTCGATCTGTAAAAGATTCCACTCTTTTGACATCACCAATGGCACCACTCCAGAGTATTTCGCAAGTTTTTGCAACGCCTTCTCCAGACGCCCCTTGATTGCCCATTTGCGTAGCCACTTTATGTTCTTTTGCCAATTTTGTCAATAACCGCGACTCATAGACAGAATGGGTTAAGGGCTTTTGTAGAAAAACATGTTTGCCCATAGTCATGGCATGTGCCGCAATGATGGCGTGGGTATGGTCAGCAGTGGCGATAACAACAGCATCAATGTCTTTCCCCATTTCGTCAAACATCTTACGCCAATCCCAGTATTTTTTGGCATTGGGGAATGTGGCAGCTGCACCGCTTGCATATTTCCAATCCACATCACACAGTGCTACAATGTTCTGTGAAGACAGGTGTTTGAGATTGGCAAGACCCATCCCGCCAACGCCAATGCCGGCAATATTCAACTTGTCACTAGGTGGGACATGACCTAATCCGCTCACCGCAAAAGAAGGTACAATGGTAAAAGCCGCCGTTGCAGCCATTGACATTCCTACAAATTTCCTCCTGGAAATTGTATGATCATAATTAGTTTTGCTCATAATTTGTACGATTTAAATGAGTTAATATGTGTTTATTTAGAGAGGTCTTTACCTATTTTCAATAATAAATTCCGTGTCAATTCAATCCCCTTTTCTTCACTTACGTTGCTTCCTTCAAATTCTACGCCCACAAAACCAGTATACCCCGCATCCTTGACAATTTTTAAAAGCCGAGGATAGTCCAATGTGGTTTCATTACCCTCAGCATCAAAATCATAAGACTTGGCACTAACCCCTTTTGCGTAAGGCATCATTTCTTCTATACCTTTATAATTATCATATGTATCAATGCATTTTCCGTCCCAATTTCCCCCACTTTCGCGTTTCATACAAAAATTACCAAAATCAGGCAACGTTCCGCAATTATCCATATCTATATTTCTGATGACACTAGACAAGAGTTCGGCATTTGAAGAAAAACCTCCATGATTTTCAACGATGATATTAATGTCTTTAGATTTACCGTATTCCGCCAATTGCTTCAAACCTTTGGTAGCATTTGAAGTCCATTCATCCTCATTGTTAGAGCCAAATAAATTGACACGTATAGAATGACAACCCAAAAATTGCGCAGCATCAACCCATTTTTTATGATTTTCCACGGCCATATTTCTTTCTTTTTCATCGGATGCTGCCAAATCACCTTCGCCATCTATCATAATCAATACATTTTCAATACCATGTGCCTTACTTTCTGCTTTTAAAGAATCCAGAAGCGCTTCCATCCCCATAGATTCCAACTTTTTTGTATAAAGACCCGAGACGTATTCAATCCCCTCAAAACCCATTTCTTTAGCTTTTTCAGCAAAATCCATCGGATCCAGCTCATTATTTTGAATGGCTCTGTGTAGAGACCATTGTGCTAGTGACAACTTAAAAAATGGCGCCTTGTCTCCAACCATAACTTGCGCTTGGTCAGACTTTGCTGCAGTTTCTTTACATCCTACTAAGAGTGTTGTTACAAGAAAAGTTAAACAGAAAGTTCTAAAAATCTTATTGGTCATATTGATCTTGATTTAATTGGTTTCATAGTAATATTTTTAAAAAAATAAAGTATCATGAAAATACTAAAGTTTTATCAGATTACTACTAATTTGATTAAGTTTAGCCTTTAAAAGTATCAACCACCTAATTAATTATGATTATTCCTTCTACGTTAGTAGACCATAATAGTTTGAAAAGGAAAGTACACTATGATAAAAGAACATTACGACGCTATAGTAATTGGCACTGGGATTAGCGGTGGCTGGGCGGCGAAAGAACTATGTGAGAATGGATTAAAAACCTTGGTACTCGAAAGAGGAAGAATGGTGAAACATGGAGATTATCCTACCATGCATGATGATCCTTGGGATATGGAATTGCGTGGCGGCATCACAATAGCAGCGCAAAAAAGACAAGAAAAACAAGCCAGAACAGGCTACGCCACCGCTGCAGAAAGTAAACATTGGTTTGTGGATGATATTAAACATCCATATAATGAAACCAAGCGTTTCGATTGGGTGAGAGGGTATCACGTGGGCGGACGTTCTCTAACTTGGGGGCGTCAGAGTTACCGTTTAAGCGATTTAGACTTTACAGCTAATATTAAAGATGGCCACGGTGTTGATTGGCCCATACGTTACAATGACATCGCCCCATGGTATGATTATGTAGAAAAATATATTGGAATCAGTGGTGAAGCGCTCGGAATTCCGCATTTGCCAGATGGCATTTTTTCTCCGCCAATGGAGTTGTATTGTGTAGAAGAAGAATTTAAAACCCAACTTGCCAGTAACTACCAGGATCGGCTGTTAACTATAGGAAGAGTTGCTCATATTACTGGTGATCATCAACATAAAGGAAGAAGTAATTGTCAGTATAGAAATAGATGTATTAGAGGTTGTCCTTACGGCGCCTATTTTAGCAGTAATGCTTCAACCTTGCCAGCTGCGGATGCCACCGGCAACATGACGTTAAGACCACATTCCATTGTTCATGAAATCATCTATGACGACTCCCAAAAAAAAGCAACAGGTGTTAAGGTGATCGATGCTGAAACCAAGGAAACTCATGTTTTTAGCGCTGATATTATTTTCTGTTGTGCTTCTGCAATAGCCTCGGCTTCCATATTAATGCAGTCTAAATCAGAGCGATTTCCAAATGGTTTGGGCAATGATTCCGGTGAATTGGGACATAACATTATGGACCACCATTTAGGGGCAGGTGCCAACGCTATCGTAGATGGCTACGAGGATTACTATTACAAAGGACGACGCCCAAACGGCATTTACATTCCACGATTTAGAAATTTAGGTGATAAAGCCACTGAACGTAAAGACTTTTTGCGAGGCTATGGGTATCAAGGTGGCGGTGGCAGAAACGGAATTTCAGAGCACGTTGCGGAAATAGGTTATGGCGAAAAATTTAAGGAGGCGATTTTAAAACCAGGACCTTGGAGTATGGGCATTATGGGCTTTGGTGAGTGTTTACCTTATCATGACAATAAAATGACCATGGATTATGATAAGCTGGATGATTGGGGCCTGCCGACAATTACCTTTGATGCCGAATGGAAAGAAAATGAATTGATCATGCGTGAAGACATCAAACAGCAGGCCGCCGAGATGTTGGAAAAGGCAGGTTTTAAAGAGGTCACCACTTTTGATGTGAGATACGCACCCGGCATAGGCATTCATGAAATGGGCACCGCACGTATGGGGAGGGATCCAAAAACTTCAGTGCTTAATGCCCATAATCAGGTGCATGGCGTACCTAATGTATATGTTACTGATGGTGCTTGTATGACCTCAGCAGGTTGCCAAAATCCGTCATTGACTTATATGGCGTTAACGGCCAGAGCTGCACAGCATGCCGTGGAACAATTCAAATCAAGCAACACATAATCATGAATAGAAGAGACGCACTAAAAGGTTTGGGTTTATCTTTAGGGTATGTTATTGCCACGCCTACCATCTTAAGTATGCTTCAAAGTTGTACATCGCATGCAGAACAGTGGACACCATTATTTTTTTCAAATAAACAAGGGCATATCCTACAAAAATTAGTGGACTTAATTTTGCCAAAAACAAAGGACACTGCAGGAGCCTTAGATGTTAACGTACCACAGTTTATTGATCTATTTGTCTCAAAAACAATATCCGACGAAGAAAAAGAAATCTATAAAACGGGCTTAGATGCTGTTATGGAAGAGTTGGGGATTTTAAACGATGAACCACTCGCTTTAAAAACAGAACATTTTGAATCGCTATTATCAAAATATTTAAGGATTACACGAGCGCAAAGATTAGCATATATCTTAGAAGAAGATTTAGTATTTCAGACTTTAACAACCATACGTGATCAGACGGTTTTTGCCTACATTACGAGCAAGGAGATTGGCGAGAATGTGTTAGCTTATAACCCCATTCCGGGGCAGCAAAAAGGATGTATCTCTGTAGAAGAAGCTACAGGTGGTAAAGCTTGGTCGCTCTAAAAATATTCCCATCATTATGTACAAAACAACCAGCTCCCTTTTAATCGCTTTGGTTACATTTTTAATCGTTAGCTGCAGATCAGAACCCGAAACTGAAAATCCCGACGCCACTATTGAAGAAAAAGTTTCAGAACATTGGATCTCCTTATTTAATGGTAAGAACTTAGACGGATGGACGCCAAAAATTAGAGGCTACAATCTAGGCGACAATCTTCACAACACTTTTCGGGTAGAAGATGGCGCAATTAAAGTGGTTTATGATGGCTATGACGGAAAGTTCAATGATGCCTTTGGACATCTCTTCTATAAAACTCCATTTTCCAATTATAGATTAAGATTGCAATACCGTTTTACCGGAGATCAAATTGAAGATGGTTCTGGGTGGGCTACCAAAAATAGTGGTGTCATGATTCATTGTCAAGACCCCAAAGAAATGGCTAAAGACCAAAGTTTTCCATTGAGCATTGAGGTGCAAATGTTAGGAGGAATTACCCAAGGTGAAAGCAGGCCAACAGCAAATTTATGTACACCAGGTACCAACGTAGTTATTGATGGCAAGCTGATTACGGAGCATTGTACAAATTCAACTTCCAAAACGTATTACGATGAGCAGTGAGTCAATTTAGAAGTTGAAGTCTACAACGATTCTTTAATCATCCATAAAATCAACACGAAGGAAGTAATGAGATATTCAAAACCGCAATACGGCGGGGCAGATATGGATGCTTACACTGAAGCATATAAAGAAAGAATAGGCGAAACCATAAAAGGAGGTTATATCTCTTTGCAAAGCGAGAGCCATCCGGTAGAGTTTAAAAATATAAAATTGCTGGAGTTAGAGCGCTGAGTAAACACTATTTTCCTGACATTCTTCCGACCGTAAAATCCTCTCAAAAGTTTCATCTAATGGCATAACCTCTTCGTTGTTATGTTGACATGCGCTTCTCCAAATGCCCAATTGTAGATTTCAAATACTTTGTCCGAAAGTCAGTAAATTATTGTCAGGGTCAAGCAATGAAAATTCTTTTTGCCCCCAAGGTTTGGTCTGCAATGTTCCGTTGGGATGAATTGTTGTTTTATTGGCAAGTAAAGCCGAATATAAACTTTCAATGTTGTCGGTTCGGATATATACTTGCCCATAATTTTCTTTTGGATCAAGTTCTTTAAATTCAAAAAAGTGTATTTCTATACCTTCTTTTTGGACCATTACATACCCTTCAAAGTCGCCTATTTCTTTAAAACCCAATTGATTTATGTAATAATCTTGTGTTGCGGATTTATTGCGCATTGGTAATTTTGGACTTATGGTTGTCAACATTGTTTTAAATTTTGAGTGATTCTGTTACTTATCATAGTACCGGAATGTAAAAGTCAACGATAGATTTATTTTCGGGATGTTCCCTGAAATTGTTGTGAAATATTTCAAAAGGGTTTTTATCAGCTTTTTTAAAGCCATTTTCATTCATCCAAACAAAAAGTGCCTTCCAGGATTTGCCAAAATCCTTCGGTTCAATTTCAAAATGTCCAACTATACATTTTCCTTTTTCGATGACTGTAAGACCAATTTCTCCACTCACTTCAATCGGCTCGTTCAGAACCACGCAAGCGCTCATTCTAACTTTTTCGGGTTCAGTAATTTTAAAACTGTCGTGATAAATTCTCGCCATTTTCACATTAGGATTTTCAAACAGTCCTTTTGGTTTCGCCCATTTGACGAGCTTATCAAAGGCATTGTGCAAACCACTTACGCCAATTTGAGTAAGAAAAGCAAGATCTAACTTCTCTATTTCTTTTATTTCGATTTTTGCATTCATTTCAATCCAACGGTTATGATGATTCATGTTGCAAATGTAATCTTCAAATGTTGGTCGAACTTGCCCATTCTTGCTTTGCACTTTACCAATCTTGCTATAAGTATTTATGCTTAACCTTTTAAATTCTGAAGGACTTACGCCATAGGATTTTTTGAAAGCTCTTGTAAATGAAGAATTACTATTAAATCCGTAACTCAATGCAAGCTCCGTTATAGTTATCTCTTTTTTGTGAATTAATACTGACGCAGTTTTTTCAATTCGTTTGCGAGTTATGAATGAGTTCAGTGTTTCATTGGTGTATGCCTTAAAAAGTCTATGCAAGTGAAATGGCGAATAGCATGCAATGGCAGATAATTTTTCCAACGATAAATCTTTGTCTAAATTATCGTCAATATATTTCAAGACCTTGTTTATTCGTTTAATATATTCGTCGTTCATTTCACTATTTGTAAGTCGGTTCGCTTAAAGACTACCAAGGTTAAGATGAAATAGCCGCGTGTCAAAGCAACACTAAAAATACAAAACTCCGCTGGTAAATTCCTAAGAATTTTTCAGATAATCCCAGACCCAGCAGTGGCTTATATACAGCGTCGCATCTGAAGTATTCTTGTCGATACCCGTGCGTGATCTTGACTCCTCCCCTAAACTTCAGCCTTGTTCATTTTCCTGTAGACCTTTAAGTATCTGGCTCTCGGCAAATTTGATTGTTATCAATGTAACTGTTTGAATTTAAAGCTCGGGTGTCAATCCCTTATGATGTTATGGATTACAATAATTGCAAAAATCAGGATCTTCGGTTGTTCTATGATGTGGATACATGTCTTCTTTTTGGAATTGACACTGCTGACAAACATAAATATAACTTAGAGTAGCATTTGTTGGCAAACCACACAAACTGCATTCCAGTCCTTTTTTTGCTTCCGTGATCCCAAAACCCGGCATATTGCAGTGGGGGCAGCAAGATTTTACCCTAGCAACTAATTTTTGGGCAGCACTTTCAATCACCGCCATTCGGCTGGGGTTATACATTGCCCTCATATCGGTCTCGGCATAGACCATATGGAATTTTTCATACAGCGTTTCATAAGCTTTCATCAAATTCTGTTTGTCTGTAATGCCTTTAATGATGCTTTCAGTGTCAGACTTCGATTTACGAAGTATTAGTCCGTGGGAGGGAAACTTTACCGTATTAGCAAAATCCAGAAGTTCCTGTTCGTTCTTAATTTCCATACCGTTAAAATTGGTTGCCATACTCAATTCACGTACAATGATCTCTAGGTTATTTTTTTTATCAATGAGTATTAGAAACTCATCGTCAGCACTTACAAAGAAGAATGAAGGATGAGGACCGAAAGAACCTTCACTGGCGACTCCTAAATCGCAATTTCCAGCCTCCATTGCCATCAAGCATTTCTGCCGTGCGGTAGCAATTGGGTCTAGCTTTCTTTCAACCTCCCCTGTAAAGGTGCCTAAAGCATCTGTATCAAAATCTTCTTTTACATAGCAAATGACACCCAAGGCCGCTTCCAAAAGTGGTGCGATTACTTTTTCTTTTTCATGTTTTGTGGCAATTATGAGTTTCCTGTTTCTAAATAAGTCATTATTCATGTTATCCGTTGTCGTTATTTAGTTTTTGTAGCGCGTTCCAATCTGTCGTTAATGGAGGCACCCAACCCAAAATCCGGAAACTTTTCAGCCACGATCATGTCTAAATGTAAGGTATCCAGTTTGTGTAGGGCATTGTATAAGTTTGATGCAGCTTCTGTTAAGTCACCTTTTTTTGACAATACTTCTACGTGTTCAATATTTGAAGACTTCATTTCTTTATCAAATCGTAATACCCCAATTTTCTTATCGGAGTACGCCTTTACAAAATGTTCTGCATCTTCTACGAGATAGGTTTTTGTCTTGGGGGCGTAGTGTCTCGCTAACATACCAGGTGCATTTGGCGCACTTTCCTTCTTGTTTTTAACTTTAACCTCGCCAATAACATGTTTGATATCTTCTATTGGAATAGAACCAAGCCGATATAGTACCGCTTCATCATTTTCAAATCCAATAATTGTTGATTCTATCCCGTTTTTACAATCCCCGCCTTCCAATATCATTGATAGTGTATTCTTAAAATAGCCTTCTACATGCATGGCACTTGTTGGACTGATACTACCAAACGGATTTGCGCTAGGTGCGGCTAAGGGAAAAGATAGGTTTTTTAATAAGCTTAAGGTCACAGGGTGGTTTGGAATTCTAATCGCGACGGTATCTCTACCTGCTGTAATAACATCTGGCACGCTCTTTTTTTTCTTCAAAACCAAGGTTAAAGGACCTGGCCAAAATGCCTTTGCAAGTACTTTTGCCTTATCCGGAAATTCGCGCGCTATGTCATCTATCTGCGCTATTGAATGAATGTGGACAATCAGCGGGTTGAACAAAGGTCTTTGTTTTATCTCGAATATCTTACGGATCGCTTTTTCGCTATACATATTTCCCGCCAGACCATAAACCGTCTCGGTAGGTATCGCAACCACGTCTTGATTGTTTAGGATTTCAACAGCTTTCGCTATATCTTTTGAAATAATAGTCATACACTCATTTTATTACTTGTTGCAAACTAAGGGCATTCCGAATATACCCTCCTGGAACTGCCCATTGTCATAAATTAAATTTCCATTAACGACCGTTTTTTCTATTTTGGTGCTAAACGTTGTTCCTTCCAATGGTGACCAGCCACATTTATAAAGAAGGTTTTCTTTGGTAACCGTCCAAGGATTGTTCAAATCCACCAGAGTCAAGTCTGCGTAATAGCCCGCTTTGATAAAGCCCCTTTTTTCTATGCGATAAAGGATTGCTGGGTTGTGGCACATTTTCTCGACAATTTTCTCCAAAGAGATAAATCCATTCTTGTAAAACTCTAACATACAATTGAGGGAATGCTGCACCATTGGTGCCCCCGACATAGACTGAAAGTAAGGTTTTTGTTTTTCTTCCAGGGTATGCGGAGCGTGGTCAGTGGTAATGATATCTATTCTGTCATCAAGTAATGCCCGTAGCAAGCCCTGTTTGTCTTGTTCTGTTTTTATTGCAGGATTCCATTTAATGAGCGTTCCCAACCTTTCGTAGTCTTTATCCGAAAACCAAAGATGGTGGACAGAAACTTCAGTGGTTATTTTTTTCTCTCGAAGCGGGATATCGTTTTCAAATAAATGGGTTTCCGCTTCGGTCGTTAAGTGCAAAATGTGCAGTCTTGCATTGTGTTTTTTTGCCAAACTGATAGCTCGTTTTGTGGCTTCGTAACAGGCTTTGGTACTTCTAATGACTGGGTGAAATTTGACGGGAACATTGTCGCCATATTTTTGCCTATAAGCATTTTCGTTTTTTTCTATCAACTGTTCCTTTTCAGAATGAATGGCGATGATAGCTTTACAATGGGTAAAGAGTTTTTCCATTGTTTCAGGATTATCGGCAAGCAAATTTCCTTTTTTAGTGAAGTAAAGGCCATCATCAGAAACCCCAATTAATTTTGACGTATCGGTTTTGATTACTTCATCAATAGTGTCGCCATTGACACCCAAAAAGAAGGCATAGTTGGCCAACGATTTATGTGATGCCAGTTCGTATTTGTCAGCAAGCATTTCAACTGTCAAGACGTTGGGTACGGTATTGGGCATATCGATAAAGGAAGTCACCCCGCCTGCAATGGCAGCTTTACTTTCAGTATATAGGTCTCCCTTATGAGTTAGCCCTGGATCCCGAAAATGAACTTGACCGTCAATAATACCTGGCAATAAATGTTTTCCCGTTCCATCAACGACTTGATAGCCCGGATTAATTGGTATAGTTCCAATTTTTTCAATGCGTCCATCAACTAAAAGTACATCTGCAATAAAAGATGTTCCTTCATTTACTACGGTTGTATGTTGTACTACTATTATTTGGGCCATGTTCTATTTACTGGGTTGGTAAGAGGGACTAATGGTGGGATATGGTTTAAGCAATTCGCCATATGTCTATACTAGTCCCTCCGTTTTTTTTGCTTAATGAAAACGTGCAGTACCCAATTCAGTGTTTAATAATTACGAACAATATACACTAAACTTTTGAGGCTCCTATTGTCCCTGTCCGAGTGAAAAGGCACGCTCGCCATCAAAGCGGCATAGGTTTTCTGTTTTGATAATGTCCAACCCCAAATCAGAGATACGCTGACTTAGCGCAATGACATTTTTATAGTCGCCGGGAAGATCCATATTTTCAGACGTAAAACGGCAACGCCAATGGTCAGTGCAGAACGTTTCCGGTAACCCATCAGGATAAACCTTAACGCCCCTGTTGGTTATCAGGTTATTTTTAAACGGCCCTGAGGTGATCTTGCTTAAAATTTCGCCCAATACGTTTGGATCCCTATCTTCCCCATTCCAATGTAAAAAAATATCCACACCTACCAAATCTTTCTTGGCAGGCACTGCTTTTGAGTAACTGCCTTGTACCTGATGGTTTAAGCCTTCATCATAATGTACTGCCTCTAATTTTTGTGGTCTTTGGCCCAATCTAGAGATCACTGCGTCAGCAAAACCAGAAGTGCCAACTTTTTCCTTACTTACGTTTTCTTTATAAAGATCGTAGGTATGTACCCCGTCTTCGAGAGTCTTTAACCAAGCATTATGCACTCTTTCAGCTACTTTGGGCTGATTGATATAGACCAGCATTTGGATAGCACCAAGCAACAATCCCGACGGATTGGCCAAATCCTGTCCAGCCCTTTTAGGAGCAGAGCCGTGAATGGCCTCAAACATGGCATATTCAGCTCCAATATTGGCACTTCCCCCTAGTCCAACCGATCCGGTGATTTGGGCGGCAACGTCTGAAAGGATATCCCCGTATAAATTGGGCATCACAATCAGATCAAAGTTTTCAGGAGTATCGGCTAGCTTGGCGGCCCCGATATCTACTATCCAATGTTCGCTCTCGAACTCTGGGTATTCCTTGGCAATTTCATCAAACATTTTATGAAACAAGCCATCGGTCAACTTCATAATATTGTCTTTGGTAAAGCAAGCAACTTTCTTTCGCCCGTAAGCTTTGGCATATTCAAAAGCAAAACGGATAATCTTTTCTGTTCCCGGTTTGGTAATCAGCTTAAGACATTGGGTCACTTCATCGGTTTGCTGGTGTTCTATACCTGCGTAGAGATCTTCTTCATTTTCCCTAATTATTACCACATCCATGACTGGGTGTTTTGTAGCCACATAGGGATGGTAAGACTTGCAGGGCCTGACGTTGGCGTAGAGACCGAGGGTTTTCCTGGTAGTTACATTGAGACTTTTAAAACCGCCTCCCTGAGGAGTTGTAATAGGTGCCTTTAAAAATACTTTGGTCCGTCGCAACGATTCCCAAGATTCTGGAGCAATCCCTGACTTATGGCCATCCAAATACACCTTTTCGCCTATTTCAATAGGCTCAATTTCCAACTTAGCCCCTGCTGCTTGCAAAATTTTGAGAGTAGCATCCATAATTTCCGGACCTATCCCGTCCCCTTTGGCAACCGTTATTTTCGTCATAATTTGTTGATTTATTAGTTCAACAGACAAAATTAGATACATTGACCCATAAATTTTTATTAATATCTTATATCTATTACATAAAAAAAGTTTATGAATGGTTTGTAACTTGCAACGCCTATGAAGAAATTAAAACTGCTCAATGTTGATTGTTGACTTCAATATTTATCTTAAAAATCAGTAGGAAGATTTTGGTGCGCTTTGAGTATTTCAATTGCCAGAGCAAATGATAAGAAAAGGTAATCAAAATAGCTTAATTTCCCATATTCCCAAGCATCATATCGTTCTGAATACCTAGATCTCAGAAATGTTATCTCTGAATTTTCATAAGAAAACCTGCATTATTTTAAATTCTTTGTACAAAAGTAAAGTTTTGAGAATTCTAATTAACTTTAGTAAGAATCAGACAAAGCTTTAACCGGGGAACACTGTACGTTTTGATTGATAAAAAATTATATAAACCAATTAACTGTAACTATAAAATGAAAGAAATCATTGAGACTCTAGAAAAACAGAAACAGGAGTTTAAGCAACGAAAACTTTTGGCTTCGCCATTAGCAGGGTTATTTGCTTGGCTTGCAGTAGGGATTTCGGGCCTATTTTTTTCAGACACGATATCAGTATGGGTTCTATTTATTGCTACAGGATCAATTGTCTATTTAGCCATGGCAATATCAAAACTGACAGGAGAAGATTTTCTCGATAAAAGCAGACCTAAAAATACGTTCGACAAACTATTTTTTCTGACTGTCGCACAGTCAATTTTGGTTTACGCCATAGCTATCCCATTTTTTTTTACAAGATTATACTTCACTTCCGTTAACTGTTGGAATTTTGACCGGATTGATGTGGCTTCCCGTGACATGGATTATTGACCATTGGGTTGGTTTATTTCATACACTAACGAGAACCTTCTCTGTATTGACACTTTGGTATGTATTTCCAGAAGACAGATTTATATACATTCCTTTTGCAATTGTGATACTTTATATTGTAACAATTTTCATTTTGAAAAACAGAAAAACAAACAAGTAATGACTTGAATACAAGATGCTTAATTAATAAAAAATCGATAAATAAAATAAAGTAAAAAATGCATAGAATATTATGGATTCTTGTAGGCATAAATGTTATTGCGTTACTCGGTTTCATCGTATTTTATTGGTCTCAGATTTAGTTAAAACTCTGTACTTTAGTGCTCGCTTTAGCTTCTAAAAATTTTGACACGAATTTCACGAATTTTCACGAATTCATTGGTTCATTGGTTCATTGAAAATACAGTCGTAAATCATTTACTGTAAATTTCACGAATGCAACAGACTTTCAGTCTGTTTTAAAAAATCTATGGCACTTTAGTCCATAGTGATTTAGTTTGTAACTCTATTGAAAATGTGGATTTTAAGAATTAAATTAGAGCGCACATACAATTATTAATTAATCATTATTAAACAATTAAATCATGAGAACAAAATTACTTACCATGCTAACATTCTTCGGAGTATTATGCGCAAATGCACAAACAACTTACAATCTAAACTGGTTTACTGGGATCGGTCCGAATGTAGATTTGACCATTGAAACTGGCGACACAGTCATCTGGACTTGGACCAACCCTAACCACACCGTGGAAAATAACCCCGGAAATTCTGTGGAGACCTTCAGTAGTGGCTTTTTAGGTCCAGTTGGTTCTACCTTTTCACATACGTTTACAGTAATAGGCGCAAACGATTATTTATGTAGTATCCATGGTACTGCAAGTATGTCTGGAACGATAACTGTGACCAGCAATTTGGGAGTTGACGAAAGTGAACTGAAGATTTTTAATATCGTTTCCAATCCCGCTACTGATATGCTAGTGATTGAGTTACCTCAAAGTATCAACAATGGTCAATTGTCCATCCATGATTTGCAAGGCAAAAGCATCCATAGTCTCCCATTTAATGAAAAACAATCGATTAGCATCAATGTGTCCGACTTTAATGTTGGTTTGTATCTCATATCCATAGAATCTGGAAGTCAAAAGCAAACGCAACGATTTATCAAGAATTAAGTGAAATTTATTAATCTCACCATAATTTAAAAACAAGGACCATGAAACCACGAATCAAAATCCTTCTATTACTCTTAATGGTTATCCATATTGGATGTGATACCGATGTTGAATCACTACAAATTAATGAATCCGACAAATTGGTTGGCCATTGGATAAAGCCTGTTGCCAATGATACCGAGCTGAAATTAGACCGCGCTAACGCATTAAAAAAAGATGCATATGGCATATCTTTTTTAACAGAAAGCAATTGTATTGAAAGAAGTTCTGGCTGGTGTGGTACGCCACCACTCATCTTTGCAGATTTTCAAGGCTCTTGGAAAAGAAATGACTCAATTATCACCATCACCATTGATAACGGAATGAATGGTTTGGAAGCTATTAATTGGAAAATTAAAACCTTAGATGACCAATCTCTTGTTATAGAAAGGCTACGGTAAAAAGAACATTAAACTACAGAGCACAATCATTAAGTATTCGGTTTTATCAATAAAAAAAGTTTGGCCTATTCGATAAAGATAGTTTTTTAGAAAGAGCTCCCAACTTTCATCTCTGTATTTAAAATTTGACTTACTGCTTGTCTATATTTAATAGGGTTTGCAGCTTTTTTTATTCGCTTTATATGTTTTTTGGGGGTTGGATGTCGATTGGGAAAAGAACTCCCAAAAACCTAACATTTTCTATTTTTATGGGTGTTGGTCCAGACAAGTAGTCATCGTATTGTTCGTAAATAGTGTCATGGAATTCTGAAAAAATAGACCATCGGTTTTTGGGATATTCCGTAGTATTATTTTTTATCATACTTGGCAAGAAAGGATCGGCAATTAAGCCACGACCAATCATAAAGTGATCGATGCTTGGAAACCGTTCTTCCATAGCTTTAAAAGCAGAAACGCTAGTAATATCCCCGTTATAGTACAACTTGTGCTTGGTACTGCTGATGCATTTTTCAAAGGCATCCAAATTTACGGGCCCTGTGTACAGCTGCTTTCCAATTCTGGCATGGATCGCAATATTTTTAAGCGGATACCTATCTAAAATAGGAAACGCATCTAGAATTTCTTCGGCATTATCATATCCCATTCTCATTTTCATGGAAACCAAAATATCTGTTTCGTTGTGTGCTCTGTGCAAGACCTCGTTAATTTTGTTAGGATTGCAAATTAAGCCAGAGCCCATACCAGATTTAGTAACCATGGGATAAGGACATCCCAAATTCCAATTTAATTCTTTATAGCCTAAACTTTGCACGTATTGGGCAACATATATAAACTCATCGGGATCATTAGTGATTACTTGCGGAATCACCTCTAAAGTCGAGTTATTTTCTGGCAACAAATCGTTTTGATAGGATTGCTTAATTTTTAGCTTTCCATTAAGCCTAATGTATGGCGCATAAAACGTATCGATGCCACCAAAATAATGGTTGAAGGCATTGCGAAACCTATAATCTGTAAAACCCTGTAAAGGTGATGAAAGTAGTGTAAAAGCCATCTTGATATTTAGAGGGGCAAAGATAGGATAATTGATGGACGGTTTGGGAAAAGGTGTCTTATATGAATTTGTAATATTTTGAACAAAATCTTACTGGAATTTTCCTTTCCCATTATTTCTTTACTTGGTTTCTAAAGTTGTCAGGCTTAGGAATTGTCCAGAAGTATAGCACAATAATTAGGGTGGCAATTGCAGTTATTAAAAAAGTCATTGTTGCTCCAAATTGAAACCAAATAAGTCCTGCAAATGTACTTGCCAACATTGTGCAGATGCTTTGGAATCCTGAAAATGTGCCGATAGCGGTGGCGGTATCTTTTTTGTCTGTAATATTTGAAATCCACGCTTTTGAAATTCCTTCTGTTGCAGAGGCATAAATGCCATAAAGAAAAAACAGTCCAAAAAATAAATACAGATTTGTGTTGGCTGACATCCCAAAATAGACCACAGAAAATAACACAAGCCCAATTATAAAGATCTTTTTCAATCCCACTTTGTCGGCAATGATGCCTATTGGAAAAGCAAACATTGCATAAATAAGATTGTAAAAAATATAAACACCAATGACCATAGTGTCATCAAGTCCTGATTGTTTTGCTTTTAAAAAGTAAAAAAACGTCAGAACTATTAAAAAGTAGTAAAAGCAAGAAGTCCAACGACCTAATTTTTTATATGCTATTGGGCTTACTTTCCAATAGTTTAGAAACGAGAAAAATGGTGTAGAAACTTTTGGTTTCATCTCTTTTGTCCTTTTGTCCTTCAATAAAAATGAAGCCAAAACTGCAAGTAGTCCAGGTATAAAGGCGAATAAAAAAAAGTGTTTTGTAATTCTCTGGAAAATAATACAGATAAACCAAAGCCAAAGAAGGACCAATAACCGCACCCAAGGTGTCCATTGAACGGTGAAAGCCAAAAACCTTGCCTTTGGCTTCTGGCGTTGCTTCGTCTGAAAGTATAGCGTCTCTTGCTCCTGTTCTAATTCCTTTTCCGAAACGGTCAATTGTTCTAGCAAAGAAAATCCAAAGTGGATAAATAAAAATGGCCATCATTGGTTTTGAAATCGCACTAAACGCATAACCAATTTGAACAAATGGCACTCTTTTTCCTGAATTGTCTGAAAGTTTGCCGAAATAGCCTTTACTCAAACCTGCTGTCGCTTCTGCAACTCCTTCAAGTATTCCAATAAGCACAATGGAAAAACCGATTGATTTTAAGTAAATCGGCATAATAGGATACAACATTTCACTGGCTGTATCTGTAAACAAACTTACCAATGATAAAATCCAAACTGTTTTTGTTATGTATTTCAATGTATACTTTTCGAATGTGTGTTCAGTTTGCAGCTATTGATCTCAACTATATATTAACTCAAATATAAGTGTTTAAAGATCTAAGATCTTCGTCAGTAAGAGCAAATTTATGGATTTGATTTTTTATTCTTTTGACTAAGCTTAATTTTCTATGCTATGCTCCTAGGTGTATTGGTATGAGGCTTATCTTTTTTTGGCATATGCAGATAATCCAATAAAAAAGCACTCTATATGTCTAAAACTAACGAAGATTAGGTCCGATAAATTAATTCCCAAATGATCTGTATGAATTCAAAATAGGTAGCACACAAACTTTGGGATGCTCTTTCGCCTGAATATAGCTTTCATAACAAGACTGCTGCAGATATATTTACCTCTTCTATTAGTCATGAAACGAACTTCTAAATATGCCGTTTTCTTGGGGTCTGGTCAAGATTGAAAAAACCAAAAACAAGCTGCTTTTTCTGTTAATTCCATTCTTCTGAAACACTACAAACTGTTTGCATCAACTCATTATCTTTGTTGAGCAGGAGCATTTTTTATGTTTTATCCAACATGCACTGTTCAATATCTTCAGCTACGTATGCCAAGTTATTTCCATTGAACAAATTACTATGACTGCCTTTTGTTTTCAGTAAGCGAACACCGCCACTAGCAAATTCATGCCAAGAGTTGATAGTTTCCCTGTTTAGACTTTCATGGGCTTTTTCCGTAAGAATCAATGAAATTTCTCCATCGAATACTTCCCATTGGTAGGTTAAGGACAATCTTTCTAGGTTGGTTTGCAATTCCTCCAATGTGTTTTCCTTATTTCCTCCATAATTTTTCATCCGACGTGAAGCGTTATTCAAACGTATTGTAATCATATTTTTAAGTGAGGAAAATGGACTTTTCAAAAGTCTATTCACAAATACAACCATTCGAACCTTAATGCGATGTGGCGTATTCAATGACCAAGGTTTTGCCATGGTATCCATGACTATCAAATTACATTTTTCACCTGAGCGTTTAAATTTCATCGCCATTTCATGCCCTACCGAAGCACTAAAGCAGTACACCATAATATTATAGGGTCCTTCAGCTTGAACAGATTTTATTGCCTTGATATAATCATTTGCCATTTCAGATATCGTAGCATGCATCTTATGTTTTTTACCGTACATACCTGACGCCTGAATACCATACAATGGTCTATCAGGATCAATATAATCCGCCAATCCTTTATAAAAAAATACATTTCCTCCACCTGCATGAAGACAGAACAAGGGTTTTTTGTTGCCCGTTTTACGAAAGGGCACCAAATAATCCCATAGCTCATCCTGCCCCTCATTTTCTAAGACAAAATTCTCAAGCTCTCTAATTGTTTGGTATTCAAAAATCTGGTTGGGAGATAGAATAACACCTTCCTTTCTGGCCATGGCGAGCATTTGTATGCTTTGGATGGAATCGCCACCGATTTCAAAGAAATTATCGTTAACACCTACAGCGGTGAGACCAAGTACGTCCTGCCAGATTTCCGTCAATTTTCTCCCAATGTCACTTGTAGGCAAATCATGATCATTCACAACACCTTGTGATGAAGGTCGTTCAAGGAGCAAGAGAGATTTTTTGTCGATTTTGCCATTCGGCAGTAATGGCAATTCTGCTATAGTGAAAATGGCAGATGGAATCATAAAGTCAGGAAGCATCTTCTTCAAATCCGCTTTAAGCTCCATCATATTCAGTTCTTCTGCAGTCTCTACAAATGCAATCAGTCTTGTAGTCGAACTCTTTTCTTCTACCAATACCACCACATTATTGACGGCTTTGTTTTTAAGTATTGCTTTTTCAACCTCATCAAGTTCAATCCTGAAGCCGCGTATTTTGACTTGTTCATCAACACGACCCAAAAATTCGATATTCCCATGCTGGTCATAACGTCCACGGTCACCCGTTTTATACAACTGGTCATTAGTAACGTTGCTAAACGGGTTATTTACAAAGGCCTTCTCATTTAACTCAGGCCTATTAATATAACCACTGGTAATGCCAGGGCCTCCAATATACATATCGCCTATGGCTCCAAAAGGCACTAAACCCAAATTTTCATTTAATACATATATTTTCGCATTGGCCACAGGCTTTCCAATTGGGACCACTTTAGCATCACTCTTTTTTATATGATAAGCGGTACACCACACGGTCCCCTCAGTAGGGCCAGTTTCTCAAAATGTAAGTTGCGTAACGAAGGCAAACAGGTCTCACCCGCTACAATCACCGCTTTCAAGCTGGTCAAATTAGAAACCGAACCATGTTCAAGAATCAACTTATATAGGGAGGGCAGCATAAGGGTATGTGTTGCAGAATGCTTAGATATCAGACCTTCAATTTGCGCTATATCTTGTTCTGCTTGTTTCTCAGTAATGACTAGATTACCGCCCGTGCATAATGTCCAGAAAATACCAGCCTTTGAACTATCAAAAGAAATTGAAGACATCAATAAAAAAACCTCAGGAATTTCAGGGTAAAAATCTAAACGCCCAGCGGTTGAATTAATAATGTTTTTATGGGAAATTGGAACGCCCTTCGGCCTGCCCGTACTCCCTGATGTATATATGATATAAGCAACATCATCTTCTCTTACGATTGGGAGACTTGGGACAGGGCGGTCTTTAGAAACTTCAATAGCATCAATACATAGGATTTGCTGGCCAGATCCCTCAAAATATTTCTCTAAGAGTGTTTGAGTAATCAATAGGTTGCATCCGGCATCTCTCAAAATAAAATCCAAACGGTCTTTCGGATAATTTGGGTCAAGTGGCACATAACCACAACCCGCCTTTAATATACCGAGCAAGCCAATAATCATATCGAGAGATCTGTCTACACTCAAGCCTATAATCTCATTTCGACTTTTTGTATGTTCAAGTATTGCTATGGCCAAGGCATCGGCCTTCTCGTTTAGTGTTTGATACGTTAGAGATTCGTTTTTGTAGGTCAAGGCCGTTTGGTGTGGAAAAGTTTTCCCAACCGCTTCAATAATGTGATGTATGCCCTGATATTCTTGAAAGGAGCCTATGCCTAGATCAGGATCCTGAAAAAAGAAATTTCTTTCTTTGATCGTCAACATGTCAATATCTAAAATCTTCTGATCTGGATTTGTGGTCACCGCCTCCAGTAACAGTGTCAGATGCTCCTGAAATTGGATAATTGTTGATTCCTTAAAAATATCGCTGGCATATTCAAATCCGCAGGAGAGTCTACCTTCTTGATTTGCAACATACAGTGTCAGATCAAACTTCGATACGCCTGGGTTGAAGAACGAATGGGAAAGCTCCATTGCAGAGCCAAAGGAAGGCGACTTTTGCACAGCATGATAAATAAACATCACACGAAAAAAAGGATTGACGCTCAAGGACCTTTGTGGGCTGAGTTCTTTGACCAATACTTCAAACGGTACATCTTTGTTAGCAAAAGCGTACAATGTTGTCTCCCTTACGCTTTTTACAACATCCGCAAAAGTCATTTCCGGCATCACAGTGGTGCGCAGAACAATTGTTTCATCAAAAAAGCCAATGATGTTCTCCAAGGCCTTGTTTATCCTATGCGAAATTGGTGAACCAATCAAAATATCTTTCTGTCCACTGTATTTATGAAGTAACAGATAATAAACCGCCAGTAACAAAACATACGGTGTGGTCTCCAAAGTTTTAGATAAATCCAGTACACGTTTGGATAAGTCATCTGAAAATTTTGACCTATATGAGGTGCCTTTATACGTTGGTCTTGGTGGTTGAGGGTAGTCTGTTGGCAGATCTAAGGTTGGAATCTCACCACCCAATTTCACTTTCCAATAGGCAACTTGGCCGGGATCCAATGCTTTATTCCTCTGCCAAAACGCATAATCGGAAAATTGAAGCTCGTTCTCTTCCTTCACACTACTATCGTTTGAAACAAACGCACGATACTCATTACCCAAAGCTTTTAAAAATAAATCCATAGACCATTTATCAAAGATAATATGGTGCATGGTCATCAAAAAGACATGCTGAGATACGCTTAGTTTTATTAAGGTAGTTCTTATGAGTGGAAATTCGGCCAAATTGAAAGGACGCGTTGCATCTGATAACAGGGTTTCAATTTTGTGTTTTTCTCTATCTTCTGAAGACTCCTTACTTAAATCAATTATATTCAGTTTGACCTCAACACCGCAGTGAATGACCAGAACGGGCTTATCGTCTTGGTAGGGGTAAGTAGACCTTAAAATACTGTTGTCTTCAACTACTTGTTTTAAGCTATGCGCAAATGCCTCATTGTTTAATTGGCCCGTTAACATAAAACTTTCTGAATAGTTATAAACGGGGTTTTCAGGCAGTAAGCGCTGTAAGAACCACAACCTTTGCTGCCCACTGGTAAGCGGAATGGGAAGTCCCAGGGGCACTTTGGAAATAGAGGTTTGCAGCGACTTTTTTTTATCGCTGTTCTTCCATGTGTCTAATAATCGCTGCGTTTTTTTTGAGTCCACTTACTTATTTTTTTACGATACGCATTATTTTAAACCTGACCATTTGGCGAGTGGAAGCAGTTTATTCAACAAATATTCATCCAACGGAAAATCGACATCAAAAAGTCGTTCTATCATCCAATACATAGAAATTACTATTAAAATTACGGACATCCCAACCATGAACTTCGGATAGAATCTGAGTTTCCTCATCAGAAATAGAAAGGGAAATATTAAAGCGATGATCACAACCTGTCCTATTTCCACCCCAATATTAAAGCCAAAGAGTGATAGCGAAAGATTTTCGCCCTTAAAGCCAAGTTCGCCCAAAACAGTAGCAAAACCGAAACCGTGAAAGAGCCCGAAAACAAACGCAATAATCCAATCTCTACCTTTAAAAATAGGTCTGATGTTATGAAAGGCTGCAAGCCCTATGGAAAAGGCAATAATCGATTCTACCAGCCAAGAAGGTAAAACTATAATTTTTAATGAAGCTAAACTTAACGTAATGGTATGGGCGATGGTGAAAAACGTAACGATTTTCAAAATATACAAAAATGCAGGTCTAAATTTCTGTACCGGCTGCCATCCCCAGATGCGATACCCTGAATCTTCAACAGCGCCCACTCCTCCCCCTAAAAGTGAACTTCTCCTTCTTACAACCGATGGCAATATCAATGCCAACAAAAAGAGCACATGATCCATTCCTACCCAGATATGCAACATCCCTTGCTTTATCATTGCCAAGAAACCTTTCCAAACAGAGGTGTCCGTTAAATCCAAATTTTTAGTCCTGTGGCTAGTGGTAAAATCTAACGCAATAATTTTCTCGTTATTGATTAGTCCCGCCTTCCAATTATATTCTATTCCAAGACCATTTGTATGCATAGGATTCTCATCTAAAAATACCGAGAAACTTACCTCCAAATTATCGGGTACCGTTTCCATATTTTCCAGATAAAAATCAGAGACAACAAACGAGCCTGAACTTATCCATAAAATACTCATCTCATCAGTAAACGCAATCTTATGTTCTCCGTATCGCGAAGTAAATGAGGCGTGTTTTGAAATATATGACCTGATTACCTCCTTATAAACCTCAACCTCCTCCAAAGTTGGGTGCAACTTTAGATCAAGACCTAAATATTTCTTTAAATCTTCGACGCCGAGATCAAAATGACCTTCAATACCCCCAGTTTCATAGACCCTAAGATAAACTACACTTCTATCAGGTTTATGGGCATAAGTGAAAATTGGTATTAAAAAAAGCAAAATGAAAGTAATCTGTAGATGTAACTTTCTCATAAGGTATTGGTTAGTTTAAACTGGTTGTAGTTAAGACCAAATATTTGTTTAAGCTATAGTTCTGCAAATAAATTATCAAAATCTTTAGAAGATAAGATTACTATTGATTTTAAATACTTTTTTGATAAGATTGATAGTTTAAACAGTTTATGTGTCTCAAATAAATATGATACTAATTTAACAAATTTGTCACGTAATTGTTGTTTTTTCGACCAACTTACGGTTTTAATGGTTTAGGGACACCCCCTATTTTTGATAACCTCATAATCTTGATTTAACTTAGTCATTTACAAAATTAGTGGATTGTCAGCAGGAATATATTGATGAAAAACCATTCCATATAATTAATTTATGATACATGCTTTATAATATTACGAATTTAATCGAGCAATCGGCAGTCCGTTACCCTGAAAAAGATGCGTTTAAATGTTTAGACGACTCTATTTCTTACAAAGCATTAGATAGCAAAGCCGATCAGCTGGCGTCTTACCTTTTAGACAAAGGCCTTATCAGAGGAGATCGCGTGGCTATTTTTATGAATCGTTGTCTTGATACCGCCGTTGCATTTTACGGCATTCTTAAGTCTGGCGGAGCTTTCGTAGCTATTGACCCGTTTTTACCTTTAGAAAGAATACTTATAATTTTAAATGATTGTGGGATAGAACATATCGTTACAACGCCAGCGCAAACTAGAAAAATAAAATTAATTACTCAAAAAGCCCCTTTTCTTAAATCCATAGTTGGCCTCTCGGAAAATTTAGACGTAAAGACCGTTTCTTGGGAAGCTATCTTTTCTAGGACATTGGATGATTATTCACCGGCCAGAATTTTAGAACATGATCTGGCCTCTATTTTATATACTTCTGGATCTACCGGAATGCCCAAAGGAATTATGCACTCCCATCACAGTTTGCTGAGCTTGGCAAAGCTAGAAGCCGATTTACATAATTTAGACAATAGCGATATCATCGGAAATTTTGCGCCACTGCATTTTGACCAATCGCTTTTTGGGTACCTATCAGGACCCTTAGTAGGAGCCACAACGGTAATTTTTCCCGATTCTTACGTAAAGCTTCCCGCAAGTTTATCAGCATTGGTAGCCAAGGAAAACATTACGATTTGGTTTTCTGTACCCCTGATTTTGATACAGGTTTTATTGCATGGGCATATTGAAAAACATGATTTCAGTGCTTTACGATGGATAAGGTTTGGGGGCGAAGTATTTCCCGTTAAGCAGCTTAGGCAGTTGATGCTGAAATGGCCACATGCCAAATTCATCAACTCCTATGGGCCGTCAGAACTAGCACGATGCACCTACTATATTTTAGAGAAACCACCCGAAACTGACGACCCGATACCCTTGGGTACCGTTTGGAACAATACCGAATTCAAAATCTTGGACACTGACGATCAACCGGTAAATAATGGCGAACCTGGAGAACTAGTGATCAGAACAGCCACAATGATGATCGGTTATTGGAATAGAAAAGAACTTACTGAAAAATCCTTTTTCAAAATAGAAATGGCTCCTGGGTATGATCATATTTATTATAGGACGGGCGATTTGGTTTATGAGAATGAACAAAAAGAGCTCATGTTTTTAGGGCGAATAGATCGTCAGGTAAAACTTAGGGGGTATAGAATTGAGTTAGACGACATTGAAGCCATCTTATTAAAAAATGAACTCATCACCGAAGCGGCCGTAATAGTGGTGAAAAAGGATTTAGAAATAAGAGAACTTGAAGCAGTGGTTTGTTTAGCAGATGGAGCGAAAATCAACGCCGATGATGTTATTGATTTTTGCAAACTATTCCTTCCCTCCTATATGGTACCACAAAACATTACTATTATGCACAAATTTCCAAGAACAGGAACCGGAAAAATAGATCGAAATAAAATAATCGAACTGCTTGAAACACAAACTTTATGAACGAAAAGATCATTACTTATATTAAAGACGAACTTTCTATTGAATTTATAGAAAGCATAGATATGGATGAAGACCTCTTAGGAAATGGTATCGTCGATTCTTTGGGAATGATGAAACTAGTGGTCTTCTTGGAAAATGAATTTCAAGTAACTATAAATCCAGAGGATATGACGGTCGAAAATTTCAATTCTGTCCGCAGCATATCTACCTATCTATCAAAACCTCAAATCTAAGTTTTTTAAGTCACAAATAATTTATACATGAAGCTAAAGCTCACCGCAAGTCAAATGTCTCTCTGGGTCGGTCAAAAAATGAATCCAGACGTTCCTTTATATAACACGGCCTATTCTTATGAGATATCAGGTGCCATTGATAAGCAAATCTTTGAGAAGGCTTTTCAGTTGCTCATCGATACTACTGATGCGTTGAGAATTCGGTTTTATGAAGAAGATGGAATTCCATATCAAGAGGCAAAGGATAAATTGGACTATAACATAGAAGTCATCGATTTTTCTTCTGACCCAGAATTTAATATGATCTCAGATTGGCTCCTGAACCGCAGTTTGAAAAAGTTGGATTTATCGCAGCAAGTTTTTGACACTGTCCTGATCAAAAAAAGTGAGAACACATATATCTGGTTCATGAACATGCACCATTTGATTACCGATGGGGTATCTCGAAAAATCATTTTCGATAGAATGAATAAATATTATGAAGCTCTATCGGGTCATCATGACGGAATTCAACCCGTTGATAGCGCCTCGTATCTAGACTATGTCAAATCTGAATTGGATGCAGCCAGTTCGAAAACCCACGAAGACAGCTATTGGTCTTCCAAGGTCCGTGATATAGAAAAAATCCATTCCTTTTATGGTATTCATCCCAAACCAGATGCGACGGAAGCCTCAAGAGTCTTTCTTCATTTGGGGCGAGAACGTTCACAAAAATTACAACTCTTTTTACAACGTCCTGAAGTAAAGGGATGGACAGCACAATTAGCCTTGTTCAATGTCATGTCAACCCTACTGTTCATTTTTATGTATAGGGTCAGTGGCCAAAAAAAGTTATCTATCGGAGCGCCTTTGCACAATAGGATCAGCAGAAAGTTTCATCACACCGTAGGCTACTTTCTTGAGATTTTCCCCATGTTGACAGAAATTGATGACGCCGATAGTTTCAAAACGCTGTTACAGCGTGTTAAACTTGAAAACAGCGACAACCTAAAACACGCGTTACAGGATACGGTGACGTCTGAGATCAGCAACAGCTTTAATGTAGTCCTCAATTATATACATACCGGCTTCTCCAATTTCAATGGTTTCAAAACTACCTCCGAATGGATTTACACTGGTCATATTGATAGTAACCATCAAATGAGATGTCATGTCATGGTCCCTGAAACAAATGGAGAATACAAGATAATGCTAGACTTGAATCACGGTACTTTTGATCATGAGCTGCAACAAAAGGTGCCTAACCATTTGCTAAGTCTTCTCGATGCCATGCTTCAGGATATTGAAATGGATATTTCAGTGCCCAGTTTAGTAACCCCTAAAGAGCAAAAATTACTTATAGACCCTGATTTTAAAATAGTTGAACCAACAACAACTGCACTTACCTACTTTGAAGAAAATGCCTTAAAAAGACCTAATTCGGTAGCCTTACAGGGCGACAAACAAACATTAACCTATTCTGAGCTGAACAAGAAAGCCAATCAACTTGCTCATTATTTGTATGAGAAAAAAATACTTGAAAACCAAAAAGTAGCACTTCATTTTTATAGAAATCCAGAGTATATTATTGCGGTTTTAGCGGTTTTAAAATTGGGCGCCACTTTTATACCTATACCCTCTGACCAACCCTCTGAACGTATTAGGTTTATTATCGGAAATTCGGATGCCTCACTGGTATTGACCGAAAGTGGATTGATCAAAAACTTAGATATAGACTCAAACCGATTATGTGATATAACCAAGGAACGCTCAGAAATCTCGAAACAGCCGTTTACGGCCATTCAATCGGATTTAAAAAAGAATGACATGGCCTATATCTTATATACATCGGGCAGTACTGGTAAACCTAAAGGCGTTCGCATATCCCACAGCGCTCTTAGCAATTATTTGGGTTGGGCAAAGGCAGCTTACAACATCAATGAAAAATCGATTTTCCCCTTATTTAGTTCCATCGGTTTTGACCTCACCATCACTTCGACGCTGTTACCATTGATTAGTGGTGGCAGAATTATAACCTATAAAGAGAACACTTTTGGTGCCGATATGAGCCTGATGCAGGTTTTTGAAGACAACATGGTGAATACCATTAAACTGACACCTTCGCACTTGGCTCTTGTTCAAGAAAAAAAAATCAGTTCTTCCTACATCCATACCATGATTATTGGTGGTGAAGACCTTAAAATAGCCCTTGCAAAATCTATGCAATCTGCATTCCCCAATCCGTTAAGAATCTTTAATGAATATGGTCCAACCGAGGCTACTATTGGCTGCATAGTGAGTGAATTTGACTCTCAAAAACATCTAGGAACATCCGTCCCAATAGGTACGCCAATCGCGAATATGCAAGCCTATGTTCTGGATAGCCATAACAATATAGTGCCCCAAGGTGTTGTTGGAGAACTATATTTGAGCGGCATCGGTTTGGCGGAAGGCTATGTCGATGCTCCTGAAATGACAGAAGCTAAATTTGTCGCAAATCCTTTTTTTAAAGATTCTAAAATGTACCGTTCTGGTGACTTGTGCCGAATAAACGGGAACGGAGAATTTGAATATTTAGGAAGAACCGATGACCAAGTAAAATTAAGAGGGTATCGTATCGAGTTATCTGATATCGAATCGAATCTTGTCAATTATCCAGAAATTGACCTCTGTGCCGTTGTATTGATAGAAGACAAAACGTCTATTCCTGAAGAAGACGTGGTGAATTGTATAGAATGTGGGCTTCCTTCAAACTATCCCAATACTGATTTCAACGAAAACGGGGTATGCCATCTCTGTACGGCATTTGAAAGTTATAAAGTGAAAGCTGAACGCTATTTCAAAAACGATGATGAGCTGCTCCAGGTGTTGACTTCCAAAAGAAATCAAAATCCTAACTATGACTGTATTTCGCTTTTGAGTGGTGGTAAAGATAGTACCTACGTCTTGGCCAGATTGGTCAATATGGGCTTAAGGGTGCTGGCTTTTACGATGGACAATGGCTACATTTCTGATCAGGCCAAAGCAAATATTGATACCATCATTAAAAAATTAGGTGTGGACCATGTTTATGGAGAAACACCTCATATGAACGACATTTTTGTCGATAGTCTGCACAGGCATCATAATGTGTGCAACGGTTGCTTTAAAACGATATATACCCTCAGTACCCAAATAGCTTTAGAAAAAGAGATCCCCTTTATCGTAACCGGTCTTTCAAGAGGTCAATTTTTTGAGACGAGACTGACCGAAGAATTGTTTTGGGACGAAGCGTTAGATACCAAGAAGATTGATCAAACCATTCTAGAGGCCCGAAAACTTTACCATCAGGAAGACGATGCCGTGAAGAAACTTTTAGACGTTTCTATGTTTGACGACGATAAGCTTTACGAAAAAGTGGAATTCGTGGATTTCTATCGTTTTAGCGATGTGAGTCTTGAAGAACTGCTCGTGTATTTAAAGGAGAATGTAGGCTGGGTTCGACCTACTGATACTGGTAGGTCTACCAATTGTCTCATCAACCAAGTCGGAATTTATGTCCATAAAAAAGAAATGGGCTATAGCAATTATTCATTTCCGTACAGTTGGGACGTCAGATTAGGACATAAAACACGTGACGAAAGTCTTGAAGAAATCAATGAGGTTATTGACGAGACCGAGGTTAAACGTATTATGAAAGAAATCGGTTATGACAAATCCGATGATGATTGGCAGAATTCTGACAAACTGGTAGCCTATTATACTGGTAACCCCAATTTATCACTAAAGGACATTAGAGAATTCGCAGAACAAAGACTGCCTTCCTATATGGTGCCCACCGTTTTTAAGCATTTAAACGAAATTCCCTTAACCAAAAACGGCAAAGTCGACAAAAAAGCTTTGAAAAATCTAACTAGCGTTCAATTGGAATTAGACACGCCTTATGCAGCCCCAAGAAACGAAATAGAAGAAATTTTGGAACGTATATGGCAAGAAGTTTTACAACTTAAAAAAGTTGGTATTTATGATAATTTTATTGCTTTGGGAGGACACTCTTTGGCCGCCATTCGTGCAACGGCCAGAATTAATGACGAAATTGAATTAAATTTCCCTTTGAATAAAATCTTTGAACTACCCACTATTGCAGAATATAGTGCATATATAGAACAAACATTAATGGCACTTTTAGAAGAATAAAACCTTCTAACTTAAGTTTTCGTTAATATAGCATACCCTATGAACCTCAGTCACAAAAAAGGCTTGAAGCCCTGCGTTATGAACTATTTGGCATTGCTCATAGGGCTTTGCTATTTGGCCAATCCTTTACATCATGAAATAAGCTCCGTTTTTCATGAAATTTCGCATGTAGCCAAAGCTCCTAGTGGTCTCATTGGGCATGACTCTGTTTCCGAACAGGAAGGTATCACGCATTCCTATCATGAACATGATCTATCGCTAAAAGAGCACACGCATGTAGCAATTGACCTTTATGAATCCCTATTCAATACGTCAGACGACCATGATTCCGACAACGAAACAGTACCAAGCATTGATAAGTTGGACAAACATATTACCACCCATGCCTACACTTCACCACAAATACTTATGACATTTTTTAGAGGCGAATACAATCCGCTTATCAAAAAAGTCACAGCCGGTTATTTAAATATGAGCAAGCAACCTCCGCAATTTTCTTGAACGCTTTAGGTTGCCATCTACATGGCGACTCAGCTCCCCTCCTATTATCAAATTTATTTTCCAATTCGCAATAATCCATTTGCATAAAAAAACAGTGCACAATGATAAAATATTTTACAGTTTTATTTACTCTTTTAGGGAGTATAATGTATGCCCATAACCTGAGTGGCACAGTTGCATCACAAGGTAATGAAGCACTAGAAGGCGTCAGTGTTTATAACAATACCACTGGGGCATATACCCATTCCAATGTTTCCGGATATTTTGAACTCGATGACATATCAGTAGGAGACATCATCTCCTTTTATGGTCTCGGCTATAAAAAACACCAATTAACCATCGCTGAAAACCAGTTGGATGGCTTCATTAAAGTCGTTCTTGAAGAGTCCGCCGTATCTTTAGATCAGGTCGTTTTGGTTTCTAAGGTAAATGTCTTGAGTAATTTTGTGAATGTTGACGTCAAAGCCAACCCAGTAAAATCTTCACAAGAGATTCTAAGAAAAGTACCAGGCCTGATCATAGGCCAGCATGCAGGGGGCGGAAAGGCGGAACAAATATTCTTAAGAGGTTTTGATATTGACCATGGCACCGATATTACTATAGATGTTGATGGACTTCCCGTCAATTTGGTTTCTCATGCACATGGTCAAGGTTATGCTGACATGCACTTTATCATTCCTGAAACGATTGACAATATCGATTTTGGAATGGGACCCTATTACGCACAAAAAGGTAATTTCAATACTGCCGGTTATATTGATTTAAAAACGAAGGAAAAAATCGACCAAAACCTTATATCTGTTGAGGCAGGTCAGTTTAACTCGATCCGAACTTTGGGAATGATGAAAATATATCAAGGCGACTTTGCAAACGCCTATGTCGCCTCAGAAATGGTGCTGTCAGATGGTGCTTTCGAATCACCACAAGATTTCAATCGATTCAATGTTATGGGTCGATACCATTTTAACAATCGTGAAGATCAAGAGTTGAGTTTGACACTTTCCCATTTTCAAAGTAAGTGGGATGCTTCGGGTCAAATACCTCAACGAGCTGTTGATCAAGGTCTGATTACTCGGTTTGGCGCTATCGATGATACTGAAGGAGGCAATACCAGCAGGTCTAACATTATCGTAAATCATTCACAGCAACTTGATGAGCACTCAAGAATAAAATCGAAAGCTTTTATTTCTGCATATGATTTTGAATTGTTTTCGAATTTCACTTTTTTCTTGGAAGATCCGGTAAATGCAGATCAGATACGCCAGACGGAAAACCGTACCATTATTGGGGCAGAAACCAGTTATGAACATTCAATTCATGTAGGAGACCACGACTCACAGTTGAAGTATAACACCGGAATTGGTTTTAGATATGATGACATTAACGATGTTCAACTTTCCCGAACTAAAAATCGGCAAACTTTGTTGGAACGTTTGGCATATGGAAACACCGATGAGCTAAATCTATACGGCTACCTTGACCTTACTTATAAGAAAAACAAATGGACCATCAATCCTGGCCTTCGTCTCGATTACTTCAGATTTGATTATATTAATTTGCTTACGGAAACATACGACAACAAAAGTGAAGACAAAGTGTTTTTAGGCCCTAAACTAAACGTTCTTTACGCCGCGTCTCCCAACTTTCAAGTGTTCGCAAAATCAGGAATTGGTTTTCATTCCAATGACACCAGGGTAGTGACCGCTAACAATGGGAAAGAAATTCTTCCACTCGCTTTTGGAGTCGATTTTGGAGCTATTTACAAACCTATGGGAAAATTAGTGCTCAATGCTGCTCTTTGGACGCTATACCTACAACAAGAATTTGTGTATGTAGGTGATGCTGCCATAGTAGAACCCAGTGGAAAAACACAACGTTGGGGCGTTGATTTTGGATTGCGATACCAACTGGCTGATTGGCTATACCTAAACGGTGATGTGAACTATACCCATGCTAGAAGTGCTGAAGAGCCAGAGGGACAAGATTACATACCCTTAGCACCAAATCTTACGTCATCGGCTGGACTTAATTTTAGGGATGTTGGTGATTTTTCTGGCGGAATAAACTATCGCTTCGTAAATGATAGGCCTGCTAATGAAGATAATTCCATCGTGGCCAAAGGTTATCTTGTGACAGATATGAACCTTAATTATTCTATTAAGAATTGGACGATTGGTATCATCATTGAAAATTTATTCGATACCGAATGGAACGAGACCCAATTTGCCACTGAAAGTAGGTTGTTTAACGAGGCAGCGTCAGTTGAAGAAATTCATTTTACACCCGGCACCCCGTTTTATGCAAGAGGCAAGATATCCGTTAGGTTTTAGTTGCGCTTACCCTATTATAGATTATTATTATTATTATTATTATTATTTCATTAGTGTCCGGTAAAACAAAAAAAGTTAATACACCCATTTAAAGGAAGGGATTCCACGAGATTTTCAAAATGACACCTTGACATTTAGAAACTACTACTACCGAGAGTGATGGGGTGATTTTAATTTAAACGATAGATATTAGTCAGTTAGTTGCAATCAAGTCTTTGTTCTATATTCTAGAAGCGCAGCGGTCTTGATTCTTTATCGGACAATAGTTATTATTATTATTATTATTATTATTATGAGTTTCTTAGCGGAAGAGGCCGTCTGGCATTAACAAATATCAAGTAAAAAAGCGACCCTTTTCGAAGTCTTATAAACGGCGAGAAGTTGAACATGTCGATACTATCGACTCCACTACACTCACCACAATGTTATGAGAGAAAACATCAAAATCCGTCAAGCTTACTTGAACGGATTTTGTTGTTTTCAGAAAACGACCATTACAAACAGGCCGTTGAAATCTCGAATTATTAGATGGTCTTAATTATCCACTAACAAAATGTTAAATAGCGTTAATACCTCCACAATGTGATCTAAAAATTTGTAGCTTGAAGAACAATTGTCAATAAAACCCGCTAGAATACACCCTATCGGTTATAGTGAATCAAAAAATTCCGGTCTCAAAAAATTGTACATTTTTCAGGAGATATAATTCAAACAGCTGAATTGAAAACTACAAATAAGTAATTAATTAATAATCTAAAAATAAACATTATGAAAACACCAAATTATGATAACACAGTAGGAAAACATCCAATTCCACATGCGAAAGGGATAGCTAAAGACGAAACTTCAGATATAGAGAAGCAGAAAAAAGAAGCCGCAAATAAAAAAGCTAGAAAAGAAGAGGAGGAAGAATAACTTGCTTTTTTACTTATACGTAGTATTAACTTATAACAAACAGGTTAATCTCTACAATTACATCAAAATTAATCGTAATTTAAAACAAGAAAAGCGCGATCGATAAATATTCGATTGCGCTTTTCTTATGACTAAATAGTTGGAAAAAAAATCCAAAAGATCGCACCTGCCCATTGGTATACAGAATAGGAGTGAAAAATTAAATTCTATTCAATAAAAAAGGATATTTAATGGCGAAATGGAATTTGAGGATTCAAACTATGTCATGCTCAATACTATTACGACAACCCCAAGTACAACACGTCAATATACTGAAATTCAATTTTTTATATAGTGTACTGAACATCTAAAGCAATATTGCATTATATTTAGAGTATGATTTCTATAACAGACATACCACCGATTGCTGTCCAGGAAAATTTGAATTTGTTAATAGCAGATTTAAACTCTAAAATTCCATCCAAACAGTTGGATAGAAATCTTCTAATTGCCACATGGAACATACGCGCATTTGGAAATTTAACCCGAAAATGGGATTCTGATGATGACGATTCTCCTAAACGTGATTTACATTCCGTTTTATGTATTGCCGAAATTATAAGTCGTTTTGATATCATTGCCGTACAGGAGGTAAAGGATAATATCAGAGCCTTGAGAGATACCCTTAAAGTTCTTGGAGAAAACTGGTCATTTCTACTTACTGATGTCAATAAGGGCAAGGTGGGCAATGGCGAACGTATGGCATATCTTTTTGATACAAGACGCGTACGGTTATCAGGATTGGCAGGAGAATTGGTGGTCCCTGAGGAATGGGAAGAAAATATTGGAGACCACGCATTATCGAAACAATTTGTAAGATCTCCTTACGCAGTGAGTTTTCAGTCAAACAAACACACGTTTATATTAGTCACTTTGCATATCCTATATGGCACAAGTCCAGAAAGCCGAATCGAGGAATTGAGAGGGATTGCCAAATGGCTTTCAAGTTGGGCAGGTAATATCAACGCCTATCATCAAGATTTGATTGCCTTGGGAGATTTTAATATTGATGAGCGTGGTGATCTTTTAGAAAGAACCTTTCTTTCAGAAGGATTGTACATCCCTCCACAACTTCAAAATGAGCGCGTCACAAGATCCATCTTCAACGCCACAAAATATTATGATCAGATTGCTTGGTTTAACAGTCAGACCAACGGACCTAAACTTTCTATGGAATTTTTAAGTGGCGGCAATTACGACTTTGTTCCATTTGCCCTTCAAAACCGTCAATTAACAAAAAACAGTTTGTCCTGGCTTATTTCAGATCACTATCCCTTGTGGGCAGAGTTTAAAATTTGATTTCTCTGCACAACCACAGTATCATCAACGTCATGATTTTGAACATGGTATTTTGATAAAACCCCATAAACTTATTGTGGTTTACGGGGTTTCAATATTCACTAACAAATGCACTTAAACTATATTTGGTTGAGGTAGTGCATTTTTCTAATGATCGATAAATTATGATAGTTTTTGCTGATTTTCAAACCGAACTCCTCGCACTAACGCAACAGAAGTATTTTAGAAGTAGTGTAGGATTACCAACTCTTTCTTTCTTTACCCCCATATTCCCAGGAATAAAATTAAGGGTGAGGTCCCTGGAAACCGTAGACATAGAATAGCCTCTCATTCAGGACAAGGTTTTCATGGTTACTTCCATCATAACTATTTTCTTATAATTAAAAATGCCATCTTACAAAGGCCTCCATTGCGGCATAATGTGACAAGCCCAGTTGATCATAGAGTTCAGCAGTTTCTTTGTTTCGATCTTCAGCACGTTGCCAAAACTCTCTAGAATCTGAACCTTGGAATACCACACCATCTTTTTGCGATTGGTGCTTAAAGATTCCGTTACGTTTTTCCAATACCTGATCAGGACTCATTGGCACTGCCATTTCAATTTCGTCAACACCCCACTCTTGCCATGCGCCTCTATAAAGCCACACCCAGCAATCTTTCATAAATGGTTTTGACTTTAACCTCCTGACAGATTCAAAAACAGCATCCAAACATACTTTGTGCGTGCCGTGAGGATCAGCTAAATCTCCAGCAGCATATATTTGATGGGGTTTGATGCTTTCAATCAAATCTACCGTCAACTGAATATCCTCTTCGCCCAAAGGATTTTTGTCGATAGTCCCAGTTTCATAAAATGGCAGTTCCATAAAGTGAATTTGCTTATCTGTCAATCCGATAAAATGACTGGTCGCCCGAGCTTCACCCTTTCTAATCAATCCTTTGATATATCGTGATTCTGGAATATCCATTTCACTTGGTTTTTTATCCTTGAGAGACTTTACCATTTTCTTTTGGATCTTTTCGGTTTCCTCATTCTGAATACCAAATTTATCATTGTAGTCGCACACAAAGCTTGCAAATCTTAAGGCCTCTTCATCTGCTACGGCAATATTTCCTGAAGTTTGGTAAGCCACATGCACTTCATGACCCTGTTCGTGAAGTCTTCTAAAAGTACCCCCCATACTGATAATATCATCATCTGGATGCGGACTGAAGATCAAGACACGTTTTTTGGCAGGCTCGGCACGTTCTGGTCTTTTGGTATCTTCAGCATTTGGTTTGCCTCCTGGCCAACCAGTAATGGTATGCTGTAAATCGTTAAAAATTTTAATGTTGATATCGTAACCCTGTCCAAAATCGGCCAACAAATCACTCATTCCATTCTCAATATAATCTGCATCGGTGAGCATTAGAATTGGTTTTTTGAGATGCAGGGCCAAACCTGTTACCGCTTTTCTGATAAGCTTATCGGTCCACGCTACCTTTTCAACCAGCCAAGGCGTATTGATACGTGATAACTTAGATGCCGCTTCTTTATCGAGCACAAAAGTTGCATTGTTATGTTCTTGTAAGAAAGATGCCGGCACCTGATTGGTTATCTGCCCTTCTACTGATGTTTTGATGATGTTGGATTTACCTTCACCCCATGCCAACAAAATAACGCGTTTGGCTTCCATGATTTTTTTGACGCCTAAGGTAATAGCCGTTCTTGGGGTATTTGATAGGCCCGCAAAATCTTTACTGGCAGCAACTCTTGTAATATGGTCTAAAGCCACCAAACGGGTTTTAGAGTTTTGAAGGGATCCAGATTCGTTAAAACCAATATGTCCATTACCACCTATACCCAAAACTTGTAGGTCGATACCTCCAACGGCTTCAATTCTCGATTCGTAGCGGCTACAATAATCAGCAATGTCTTCTTTAGGCAATGTTCCGTCAGGGATGTAACAGTTTTCTGGAAGAATGTCTATTTGGTCAAATAGCAACTTCTTCATAAAGCGCACATAACTGTTAACAGCGTCGGGCTGCATTGGATAGTATTCATCCAAATTAAACGTCACCACATTTTTAAAGCTCAAACCTTCTTCTTTGTGCAATCGCACCAACTCAGCATACAGCCCTTTTGGTGAAGAACCTGTTGCCAATCCTAGCACACAAGGTTGTTTTTGTGATTGTTTCACCTTAATAAGTTTCGCTATTTCTTTAGCGACAGCCTTCGAAGCTGCTTGAGAATCTTCAAACATTAATGTATCAATGCTTTCAAACCTTTTTTCAAAACCAGTCGCTTTATCAATTGTGCTTTTTAACATGCCTATGTATTTAATTATTAATGACTTCAATTTTATTTTTCAAGATGCGTTCCATTACCCAAGCGGTGTGGGCTGCCGTTTCTCCGGTTGATGGATGCATCGCATTTTCCAGCAAATTTGCTTTCATATTTTGAACATGATGCCATTGCACGTGTTCCGGATGTGCGATGTTTAGACGTTTTGTTTCATCATCACGTTCCAAAATGATAGGATCCTCTCCAAATACAGAGAAGGTAATATTGCCTTCATTACCATAAATTTTAACGACATCCTCACGTTTGTCTGCACCAAAATCCCAAGTGCCAAAACCCGTAACTCCCGAGCTATGTTTCCAATGGCCTGTGATGTTATCTTTAGCGGTGTAAAGACCCAGTTTATTTTCCGCCATTCCTTCTGCGCTTTTTATGCTACCCAATAAGAACACAATTAAGTCCAATCCGTGGGAAGCCAAATCATCAAAATAGCCGCCAGGTGCAATAGTGGCATCTGTGCGCCAATTGTATGATCTTGATTTATCCATGGCGTTGGCCGGTTTGCTAAAGTGCCAATGAATGTGTCTTATGCTTCCTATTTTATGTTGATCGATCCATTCTTTAATTTGTAAAAACCTTGGTAACGATCTTCTGTAATAGGCTACAAACAAGGGTAATTTTCTATCCTCAAAAGCTGCGTTGATTCTTACACAGGCCTCATAGCTTGGTGCCATTGGTTTTTCAATGCAACATATTTTACCCGCTTCTGCTACTTTTAAGGCATAATATTCATGCGAATCGGGTGGCGTGGCAATATAAATGGCGTCAATTTCTGGGTGATTGATGAGTGCCTCAGCATCATCATAAAAGTGAGGCACGTGATGTCTTTTGGCATAATCCTTTGCTTTAGTGATATCTCTTCCCATCACAGCATAAAGCTCAAAGCCTTCCGTTTTTTGATAAGCAGGCGCACTTTTTAGCTCGGTCACGCTGCCACAGCCAATCATTCCCCATTTATAGACTTTGTTCTCCATAACTTTCAAAATCGTGCACTTCTTTTAACTCCAAAAATTGAACTCATACGGCATTTCTATTTTTTCCAACTTTTGATTTTATGGCCCCAGAGCGCAAAAAACAAAATGAGCAGGTAACACGGAATCAAAATCCAGTAACTACTGGTTGATGAGGCTGCCAAAGCATCAGCTTCATTAATTCCATTGGTTATAAGTTCATGTTTATTGGCATCTACCAAACGCCCGTATAAAGGCGGAATAATGGCACCACCAGAGATGGCCATAATCAATAATGCCGAGGCCGTTTTAGTGTGTTTTCCTAGTCCATCTAAGGTTAATGGCCAAATTGCCGGCCAAACTAAAGCATTTGCAATTCCCAAGGCGGCAACAAATAATACCGATGTAAACCCAGAAGTCGATAAAATAAGAATACTGAACACAATGCCTAAGACGGCACTCGCTACAAGTGCTGTTTTTTGTTTGACATATTTAGGAATCAGGAACACGCCCAAAGCATAAGTTACCACCATAGCCATTAGCGTATAGGTTGTAAAGAATTTTGCATCAGTAGCAGGAATTCCCAAAGATATCCCGTAAGCAATAATCGTGTCTCCAGCAATCACCTCAGCGCCAACATAAACAAACAGTGCCAAGACTCCCAACCATAAATGTGGAAATTGAAATATGGTTTTCTTGGTTGTTACTCCTCCTGCTATTTGCTCATCCTCTGTTGCTTCAACATGAGGCAAAGGTGCTTTTCTAATAAAAAAAGCAAATATAAATAAGGTTATAGCCATAACAATATAAGGGGTATGCACGCTGTCTGCCATCGTATCTAAAAGCACCGTTTTCTCTTCAACAGAAACAGTTCCCAATTTTTCATTGACTTCATCAATACCCGATAATAACAAAGCGCCAAAAATGATTGATCCGAGTGCACCGGCCACTTTATTGGCAATGCCCATCATCGCCATGCGTTTGGCACCACTTTCAATGGGACCTAATATGGTAATGTAAGGGTTGGCAGCGGTTTGACAGATGGTCATGCCGATACCTTGAATAAAAATGGCCACTAGAAATAGCCAGTAAGTACGGGCATCAGCTGCAGGAATAAACACCAAAGCACCGATTGCCATAATAGCCAATCCTAATGAGATCCCGTTTTTATAACCAATTTTAGTTATGAGGTATGACGCAGGCAATGCCATAACTACAAAAGATATGTATGATGCTGTAGCTACAAGATAAGATTGGGCTTGCGTAAGTTCATTGATGGTTTTCATGAAGGGAATCAACGCGCCATTGATCCATGTGACAAAACCAAAAATAGCGAAGAGCCCTCCAATGATTGCAATTGGGACGAAATTGTTTTTGGATGTCTTACTCATAAAGATAGGTTTTTGTTAAGGGTCATAATGATTATAGTTTTTGTTAGCGCAAGCGTATGTTTTTATTATATAGGTTGTGTTAAATTTTGAATTCGGCCAATGACACACCCAATTTGTCATTGAAACTCTGTAACAGGTTAAATTGATTCTTGGCCCTATCTAAATTATGGTTGGGGTATTTTGTTTTTCACTACCTAGCGTCATTCATTAAATCGGTTCAAAACCTCAAATCTATAATAAAAATTGTGGTCTTAGCACCTAAAGGCAGATACTTGAGTTCTTTAAATGTTAAGGCCTTTTTCATGATTTTAAATTCTAAACACGCCACTATCTTGAGATACTAAAAGTATTCAAATTAGCGAGAATCTTGCGTTCAATAAATAATATTTGGATGTAGGTTTATGATTGTTCTTGAAAATAGGTTAGCAATAGCTGGTTATTCCTTTCATAATTGAAATAAAAAAAAAAGATATACTTTTCTGAGCATTCTACAAAATAAGATCTGGTGTTACTGAGAAGATTTGGAAGATGTCCTAAAATTTTCCAGATCATAATTTGAAAGCGCATGTTTTGCAGCAGTGTATCCTATATTGAAAATCTCATCGATGTTTTTTTTATCAAAAGTTCCAAATTTGTTCAATTCAGCAGGATAGATCATGACATCACATTCTTCAAATTTATGCTGATTGTCGGCAACGGCCTTAAGCTTAAACACCCTTTCTATCACATTGTGGGAATGTTTTAGATCCTTCATCTTTAGCACATCAAAGCCATCCACATATACGCCAATAATCGCATCACATTTTTGTTTTATGGCCTCCAGAGGAAAGTTGTTGAGCGCTCCCCCATCAATATAGTAGGAACTTTTAATTTTTACGGGAGCAAACAGGCCAGGAAAAGCAGCAGATGCCAAAACCGGTTTGATCAGCTCTCCTTTTTCAAATATTTTTAGCTTGCCATTCAAAATGTTGGTGGCTGTGATGAATAGTTTCTTTTTGAGCACCGAAAAATCATCCTCCATTAAATAGGCCTTAAAGTCGTCGTAAAATTTTTCTGCATCAATAAATCCGGGTTTATTGATGGCATATTTTTTAATATCCAAGAATTGAATATCCTTAAAAAACCTTAAGATCTCCTCCCAGCTATAGCCATAAGCATAAAGAGACCCCACGATGGCGCCTGCACTTGACGCTGCAATATGCGTAGGATAAATTTGATGTTCTTCTAGCGCTTTGATCACGCCAATATGGGCAGCACCTCGCATCCCTCCTCCTGATAATACCAAACCAACATTCATATGACTATTTTTATTGCATAAATAAACATTATTTATGGGTTATAAAATGATACCAATCATAATATTCACTTAGGGCAGCTACGTTTAACCAAAATAGGGACACCTTGGAAACGGAACTTCCTAGCCAGAGGCTATTTTATAACGTAGAAATAAAAGGAAAAATAGCAGCAAAAGAAGAAATTGAACTCTAATTTGAAAGCAATCGGAATAGTAAAATTACGATAGCGACACCAAAAATACTGGTGTAAATCAGCTTATTATGTTTCACTAACCAGTTCGGCAAAAAATTATCAAAATTGTCTTTTGTAGAATCCGAATATTTTCTTGCCATAACCGTCAAAGGACAAAACATCTTGAATGCCAACAAAACCAATACTTCAAATACCACCAATCCGATGCAAATCCAAACCCAAATATCAATTTTATTTACTATTGCTGCATATAAAAGATAGAAAATAACCACATTAAAGAACAGCCAAATAATGGTGTGGACGATTTTTATAATCAATAGATTCGGATGTTTCATGACTCTTAATAATTTCTTCAGAAGTCTTCTAAAACAGTATCAGATAAACCTGTTTTTCCATTCAATACATCGTTTTCAATAATTTCTCTTAAACGCAATGGTTCTTCAAAAATCGGACTGTGGGCTGATTTTTCAAACGAATAAAATCCCTTTATAGGTGCATTTAGCCTTTCAAAATATGCTTTGGATAAGGTGTAGGATGTGGTGTAATCGTAAACCCCAGAAAAAAAATAGACAGGAATATCAAGGTTTGTCACTTTATCCTTCAAATCTGTTGTGAGTATTTCATCCCACATTGAACTAACACCAGATTGCGATTTACCTCGCCACATATTAAACTTTTCCTTTACAGTATATTCTTTACATGTTAAGGACGGTATGAAAATTCCGGTGAATACCGATTTCATATCCCGAGTTGTGCCAACACCCAGTTCGTGCATGCCCTTGTCGCGGATTTGAAGATAAGAATCAGAAATGCCATCACTAATAGATGCGTTCTCAAGTTTTCGGACCATCTTTCTGTTATCGGTCTCTTTATACCGTTTCAACATATAGTCATACGCCAATCTTTCAGAGTTGAGCTGGTTAGATATTTGACTGACACCAATATAGGCATGGAACAATTCAGGGTGTTGAGCGGCAGTCTGTATCCCGAAAAAAGTGCCGCCTGAATGAGCCATCAGATATATTTTTTCCTGACCAAAACGCTGGCGTAGGTAATTTGTTAGCTCTACAGCATCACTTATCATCTGTTCAGAAGTCATTGTTTCTGGTGGAATATTGCTGTTATATGAAAGTCCTGAACCTAGCTGTTCCCACCATACAATGGTGAAATAGTCTTCGAGTCCAGTTGGATATTTTTTTGTCAGATAGTACATGGGAATACCACCATGAAGGAAAAGCAAGACTGGATTATTTTTGTTTTTACTCTTTATAAACATTCCCTGACGAACACCTCCAATGGTTACAAAGGTTTTCTCTGAAATGCTACCAGCTAATTTAGTTCCATCAGAATCTAAAAATGGTTCTGATTTCCCTGGACTGTATAGGATCAAAACAACCAGAAGAATACTTATGAATCCCAAGATAACGCTTATGACCATGCGGAAAATTTTAGTGATAGTTTTCATGATGACGCCTCCTATATGCTAATCTTTTAATGGATATCATGGTTTTATTTTCCTTTTATCCATCGCCACTTTTATCTTTTCGGGCACATCTGTCCTACACTGGCAATTTTTTAGATATTCAGTATGCCATTCGATGCGCTCTTCAATTGTAATGTTTTTTAGCATTTTATGTGCTTGATGCCATTTTTTATTGAGTTTCATCTTAACACTTTTTTAAGGTGTCTTCACTTCTGGTTTTTACTGTGTATTTACATTATACGCAATACTTTTCAAATTGAACTTCCCATAAACAAACTCGCCATCAGGATAATGCCATACGGCTTCTCCATAGGTTGGCAAATTATAGCCTCCGATATTTTTATAATGACTCGCTGGTGTAGAAAACGGAAAGGCTTTCATTTGGTCAATGGCTATTCGGTCGTTGGATACAAAGTTGACCAGCTGTCCTTTTTCGTTAAAATGTAAAATGGCCGAAATGCTCGTGCCCTTGTTAGTAAAAGTCGCCTTTACGGAACGCTCGTCAATGGGTTCCCATACGATGCGGTCATCGATTAAGGCTGCAGGTGCAAACAGGCACAGATCGTTAAAAAAAGTAACGGTTTCCGCTGGAAAGAGTTCAGGTGTATCGATCTGAACCACTGGAAAAAGTGAAAGCACTTTGATCTGCATACGCGCTTCTTCGTTTTTATAGGCATGATAGCCATGCGTTGGCAATCCTTTAACTTTGGCCTTCATAAAAAAGAGTCGGGCGGGGAATTCGAAAAAGTTGTATTGTTCTGAAGTGAATTTAAACCAGTCTTTTCCCTTATCCCTCATTTCGCCCTCAAATACGACTTTGACATTTTTTACTTTGGGTTTGCCAACGACACCAACATAGTGTAAATAATTCTGAACTATTGGCGGCAAGTATTCTAGGTCTTTTTCCGTAACAACGTCATTGGTCTCTGGATTTTTTTCCATTGCGGATGCGACATCCTTTTTATAGCTCGTTTCAAATTGGACGGAGGCAAAACCAATAATAGCCGCTATCAAAATGATAACATTGGCAATGGAACCAAATTTGGCATCTTTCCAATAGATAATGATTAGGATTTGTGAGACCGCAATAGCTGCAATTGCAATATAGAACCACCAATCTTTCTTTAATAGATAGAGTACTGCCGATGTTAAGAATAAAATCGCAACAAAGAGCCAAAGCATTCCCATTGATTTGGAACTACTTTGGCTCAATTGGTTGACATCTGCAATTTTAAATGCTTTGATAAAGCCCAAAACATGAATGAGGCCATGGACTATAATTAATAATGCAAAAGCGATACGCATGAAGTTGTGATTAAAATGTTTTTGCAATCCCAAGTCCGAAGGACAAATAATTGAGGTCAACATTGAGGGTGGTGTTATCAATATCAAGGTCTCTCGATAAGGCTCTGTATCTAATGGTTGGACGTAAATCCCAATTGGTGCCCAAGTCATAATTCAAGCCTGCCTCAATTTGGTAACCCAACCCGTGACCCGAGTCGGAAGTAATATCGCCATCTGTGTTTTCAAGTTCGATATGGTTATAAGTAGCACCTGCTCGCAAGAGATAAGAAAGCGTTTCCGAAGTACCTAAAGGATGTATAAACTGTAATCCGAAGGTATAGCCGGTTTCATCAAAGTCCAAATCAGAGTCTTTGATACCAAACGTATTATAGCTCCATCCCGCGTAGGCCGATAGATGTTCCATAAAACGGTAAGCACCGGTCAATTCAAAACCGTAACCGGTTTCTATCTTGGAATCGCCAAAATCTTCGGTCGGGAAATTGATGTCTGGTCTAAATTCTACAGACCATTTGTTTTGCGAAAAAGACGTGCTCGAGAGTATCATAATCAACACGATAACGCCATTTTTAATTAGTTTTTTCATGATGCTATATTTTGAATTAGTACGTTAAAAGTAACACTCGCTTTGGAATACTAAAATGATATTAATCATTTATGGAGAAGCACTTAAGCACAGAAAACGCATCTTTTTTATTCACTAATTCTTCGATTTTTTATTAAAAAACCAAAGGATTTGAATTGGACTTTTTCAAAACCGACAGCAAATCTACGAGCGGAAGCTGAATGGAATAAGACCCTGTATAAGATGGACACATAACACAGTCATCAAAATAAAACTCTATATAGGTATCATTAAGAACGAAGTTGTTTTTGCTTTCAAAAAAATCAGAAGGAGATAATGCCCAACAATCATAATACATGTCTGAATTTTGAATTTTTTTCAGTATTTTTTCATTTATAATATTCAATAATTCATCTTCAGAGCCTTGATTAAAAAAGTCTTCATACGTCATGAACACACCGTTGATTAAATCAAAATTAAAGCAGTCAAAAGAATAGCTGGGATGCATGGCACCTGAATAAAAGCTTTCTTTATAAAAGAGGACACTTAATAGTTGATCATTAACAATGTAGATTTTGTAATCTATAAACCGTTCTTCTCTAAATTTTATGGTTTCAATACTGTCACACAGCATTTTGCTGGCTTGTATATCAGAAAGTGTTTTTTTGATATTAACATAATAGTTAGTGATAAATTCGTTGAAATTTCGGTTTGAAGCATGAAGGGATTCGTCAAGCAAGGGATACTTAAAATTGATCGTGTAATCCTTCTGGTCAATAACATATTTTTTATCGAGGATCAATTTTTGAAACTCAGACCGCTGGTCCTTTTTTTCAATCAATTCCTTTTGTTTGACTTCAATGGAAATTGACTTGTTTAACGCATCGACATCTCTGTCCCCCGGTTTAAGCGTATCTTCGGTAGGTGTTACAACATTTTCTGTTTCTTCAGTTTCAGGAGTTTGTTCTTGGCGTCCATCATCCTTACAACTTAAAAATAACAGCATCAGTATGCCTATGTATATATATTTCATGTGCTCTATTTTTCAAATTTATTTTGTCTCATTTTCCCACTAAATTCCTCGATCTTGATAACAAACACATCTGGAATGTTATCATTATAGATCTTGCTAGAAAACTCACTGATAAAGTCAAGTTTAATGTGTTTTTTTTCAAGAATCACATTTTTTACTCCCAATGAAAACTTATGAAGATAGGCTTTGGCATCGCTTCCAGAATATTCTTCAAAAGTGCCGTGTACCAATACTGACTTCCAGTTGCTAACCGATTCAACTTCTTCTACTTGTAGCGATACAGCGCTATTTTTTCTCATGGCATTCATTTTATGACCTGCACCGGAGTAGCAAATAATACTGTTATCCTCTTTGTCAAAATAATAGGTAATTGGCACAACATAGGGTTTGTTATGATAGATATAACCCAGATGCCCAATGTAATTATTCTCTAAAATGAACTTGATATTTTTATCCTCTAAATTTATAAACATGGCGTTATGATTTTATAGTGTTTTTCATGTCATTAAAGGTTTGATGTATGCACTACCCGCTTAATCATTCCACTTTTGACTGGTCTTGCAGGTGTTCATCCCAAGCAACGCATATAAAGGACAAAAACTGACCACACTGGTCAAGATAAAAATGCCTGCAACTACCAAAAGAATGATCCCTAAAGTTCCCGAGATGATGTTGGCGATATAAAGTATCACAATAACTGCAGCGATTAACAATCTGATCATTCGATCGGATTTTCCCATATTTGTTTTCATAAGGTGTGATTTTTAATAAAAATAACTGCAATAAATGGAAATTGAAATGATAAATATCATGTCAGCTATAATAAAGATTTCAACTCACTCTTTGTTTACATCTACTTTCAATTGCGGAATTTTTATAATTTCTAACGTCGAAGACGCCAACACGACCTTACCATTAGTTTGTTCAATTGCTTTGAAAATAGAATAATTCAATAAATGCTTTATAGAACGCCGCCTTTTGTAATCTACAATATATCTGAGGTTAAATTGTGCCCAATTATCTGTCAATGCTATGGCAAGCGTTGGCTCTACCTGGGCATCTTCAATATAATACTTTTTAACAATATCTTCCCATTGCATCTTTGAGGCTTTGGTGTACTCTGAAAGCGTTTCGGATGCAATTTTTACGATGATTGATTTTGCGAGTTCCATATCAGAGCCATAGCGAATTGGCAAATCAAATTGATCCCAAATAAATGGAAAATCCTGCGAATAATTATAAATAGGACCTTTAAATACAAAGGCATTGCTCAATTTTACAATACGTCCGCTATAATTATCACTATCTACCCATTGGCCAATTTCCATCATGGTAGTATAAATGCTGTCCACATCAATCACATCGCCTTTAATGCCATTAATTTCTATCCGATCTCCTGGGGTATAAACTTTCACAATAAAAATGTACAAAGAACCCACAATACTCAAAATCAGCTCTTGCAAGGTAAACGCAAGTCCTGCTGAAAACAATCCTATGGCGACCGTAAAATCTTTGATATTACCAGTAAAATAGGAGATTGACAGAATTATGATGACAAAATATCCCAAGATTTCTATACCCTTCTGCGACTTATATCTTATGGCAGTGTTTGGTATATTTCGCTTTAGTGCCTTTCTTAAAAACTGAACAGCTATCAATACAGCTGCAACAATCAATAGGTATTTGAAGATGCTATACACTATGGGATTTTCATCGAACCACATTTTAATTTGTTCCATACTATTTTCATTAAAGATTAATAATGAGATATTGCCATACGTCGATAAAATCTTTAAACGCTTATTATTCTTCCGTCTTCCATGGTGACAATCCTATGGGTGCGGTTGGCAAAATCTTCGTCGTGGGTTACAATTAATAATGATAAGCCCTGCTCTTCACTTAACTGTTTAAAAATATTGAATACATTATCAGAATTATGACTGTCCAAATTTCCTGTAGGTTCATCGCCCATAATTATAGAAGGACTATTAATCAGTGCCCTTGCAATAGCTACTCGTTGCTTTTCCCCACCTGAAATTTGCGAAGCCTTTTTTTTTGCCAAATGTGGGATATTGAGTATCTGAAGTTTTCCTATAGCATCGTATTCAATTTCCTGAGGTGATTTTTCTGCCAATTTTTTAGCTGGTAACATCACATTTTCCAATACTGAAAAATCTGATAGCAAATAATGAAATTGAAATACAAACCCAATATGCTTATTTCGTATATATGATAATTTATCTGGGTTTTGCCCCGTAATAAGCTCGTTGTTCAAATAGAGTTCTCCTTCATAAGCCGTATCCATGGTTGATAAAATATAGAGCAGCGTCGATTTTCCACATCCAGATTTGCCCATAATGGACACAAATTCGCCCGCGTTAATTCCAAAACTAATATCTTTCAGCACCTGAAATTTCACAGGTTTCTTGAAATATTTATCAATATGTCTCGCTTCTAATATTGGGGTCATCATTGTCCTCTAATAATGGTTACTGGATCTATTCTTTTTGCTTTTTTAGAAGGAAGATAGCCCGACAAGAACGTGGATACCATAGCAAATATAAACCCGAACAAAAAAAACATAGGATTGAGATTTACTGGGTATGTTTTAACTCTGGGTAAGGCAGCCGTTTCAAAGGGAATGGTGCCTATAAATTTTGCCAAAACATAGCCAACCAACAGGCCTAAAATACCGCCCACAAATCCGATAATCATGGCTTGACTCATAAAAATATATTGGACATCTTTCCCAGAAAATCCCGTCGCTTTCAAAATGGCAATGTCATTCATCTTTTCATAAATAAGCATATTCAGAATGTTGTAAATGCCAAAACCGGCAACAATAAGTAAGGTAATTGAAACGGCATAGGTGATCAAATTTCTGACCGTTGTACCTGTTTCAAATTGTGCATTGGCAGTTTTTATGTCTACAGCCGTTAAATCAAATTGGTTCTCTATTTTTTTTGACATGGGCAATGCCATTTCTATATCCTTCAATTTGACGTTAATATCTGTAATGTAATTTTCAGCTTCACCCAAAATGCGCTGCACTGTTTTAAGATTGGCAAAACTTTGGACAGCATCAATATCTGCCACCCCGCTTTGATAAAACCCGACTATTTTTAACGGAAAAACATCACCTTTACTAGTGCTCACCTGAACACGGTCTCCCACGGCAAGCGACATCTTTTCCGCAAGCCCTATACCCAGTAAAATACCATTGTCAGTAATGTCCAAAGCTTCAGGAGTCCCTTGTACGATGTAATCTCTTAAATTGAATAAATTAGCCTCATCAATAACGTTGATTCCTGTTAGTGTCCCACCAATTTCTATAGATCCTGCAATATAAAAGATGGATGTTTTTATTTGAGGCAGTGCGCCTCTTACCTGATCATCCTCTTCTAAATATTGAATGATTGGGAGTGCATTATGGATCTTTTTTTGATTTAATTTGGGCTTAATGGAATGGACCACATGGAAACTGTTGCTGAGTTCATCATAGAGCGTGAGGGGTTGATTTTTAGAGGGCTTAATTTCATTGTAAATATGGATGTGAGGTGTTTGATTCAGCATTAAGTCATCCAGCATCGTATTCAACCCGGTCATAAAAGACACCAACGTAATGTAAGATCCTATACCAAACGTCACGCCCAAGGCTGCGATAGCCGTTTGTTTGATTTTTGTAATCAAATGGGTCTTGGCAATATTGAGAATGACCTTCCAGTTCATCAGTATTTTGGTTTGTGCAGCAAGGTGCTATCCGTAATACCTTCTATAATTTCAATAAACTCCATATTTTCCACGCCTGTTTTTATGGTGACAATGCCCTGATCTGTTTCTACTTTGGTGCCATCTATCAAATAATATTTAGGGATGGTCAGGACATTTTCTTTTTTGGAAATAATGATATTCGCTTCGCCAGAAAGCCCAGGATATAACACCTCGGGCTGCTTCTCAAATCGTGCTTCTACTTTAAACGTTTGGTTGCGTTCATCTTTTTGCGGGTAGATTTTAGAAACCTTTCCATTAAACACCATTCCTTTGTAAGCATCAAGCGTAATGACCACCGATTGATTTAAGGCTATTTTGACGATATCAACTTCATCTACCAACATCTCAATCACAAAAACCGAAGCACTCCCAACTGAAACCAAGGGCTCCATCGTTGTAATGATCTCCCCAGGTTCTTTGTATAGGGCATAAACTTTTCCATTGATTTTACTTTGGATGGTGAAATCCTTATTAGAAATTATAGACGTCTTTAAACTATTGTTTGCCTGTTTTATGGAAGTCTGCAATTGATTTTTTGTTTGCTCGTATGAATTCTTTAATTGTTGAAGGTTTTTCTGCGATACTTCATAATTTAATTTTTTGGCATCATAATCGGCTTTGGAACCGATTTTTTGTTTCCAGAGGTTTTCTTGACGCTTATAAACTATGGAATCATTTTTATATCGCAGATTAGCTGAAGCCATCTCATCTCTAATCCCATTTAAAACTGCAGCCTCTCCTGTATAATTTTGCTGGGCAAGTTGCAAGGACAGTTTTGCGTTTTCAATGGTCACTTGTGGGACACTGTTATTAATTTGAAGCAGTATCTGGTTTTTAAGAACCAAATCACCTTCTACAACAAAATTTCTTTCTAAAATTCCCGCGACACTGGCATAAGCTTGATATGAACTATCGGGCTGAATGAGTATTGAAGCATAGACAGATTCTGTAAGCGTCTTGTATTCAGGGTATCTGTTGTCCTCTTTACTCTTGCAGGACCCCATCAAAAACAGTAAACTTATGTATATTGGAAACCTCATTAATTAGAGCGTGTTTAGTGTTTTAATTTGTCTTCCATCAATAAAAACTCATGCAAATTTGCAAAATTAATGGCACCAACAAGTTCGTCATTTTCTGTGACAGGTAAAAAAGGGTGCGGTTCATCTTGCAAAAGACGATAGGCAACAGATAGTCCTTCTCGGGCTTTTATAGTTTTAAAATCGACCGTCATGAAATCGCGAACCAAGAGCGTTCTTTTATGTGAGTTTTGAATAATATCCTTATGGTACAGTAGCCCAACTATCTTCTTATCACTCACTACAACAAAGTTGGTTTCAGAGCCCGTAAGAATAACTTTTACAATAGCTTCCATAGTATCTTCAGGGTCAAAAACCGTAATATTTTTTAGCATGGCTTCCCTAACCTGATGTCCTTTGAGCAATCCCATTTGATGTACGATTCTGTTTTCACTAAAACTTCCAATCAAGAGGAATAATGATAAGAATACCAATATCGGATTGAACAGCAAGCCAATCAATAACAATACAATCGCTATAACATTGCTTATCCTTGTTGCTAAAAATGTGGCTTTTACACGCGTGAATTTCACATCCAATAATGCTCTCAAAATTCGGCCGCCATCTAAAGGAAAAGCGGGGATCATGTTGAAAACAGCTAAGGCTACATTCACAATAAACAAAAAGAAAAGAAAGGTCCTAACAGAAAAATCGTTTAGGGCTGTAAAATATTCACCAAGATTAAAACTGATATAGTCACGTACAGGAATTACAAAAAACAGGACAATAGCTATGATAATATTTACTAGCGGACCAGCTAGGGTGATCAAGAATTCTACTTTGGGAGATTCGGTTGTATTATCGACCGTTGAAATACCGCCAATAGGCAGCAATACCATTTTTTTGGTTTTAACACCGAATCTTTTGGCGGCCAATAAATGCCCAAGTTCATGCAATAGCACGCAAATCATAACCGCTAAAATGAACTGAAGATTGAACAAAATACGATCCGTAGATGAACCACTTAAAATCTCACTAAAAACAATCCATGCAATTAACAGGAAAAATGTCCAATGGATTTGAACCTCCGTGCCGTAGTATTTACCTAAATTGAGATTGGCTTTCATTTATAAAATCTTGTTTTGTTTGAATTGATTGATAAATTTAATCGCCTAAAGTATAAGAGAGACGTCCGTTTATTGGTTCTATCATTTAGGTTTTGTATTTAAAGGTATCTCAAATTATGATGTTATAAAATGATATCCATCATAAGGAGGCAATAATTGGATCCCTTGAAATACTTAGCATTAGGTTCTAAAAATGACATCAAGGATTATTTTTGTCCTCTATAACCCCTTACAAACGTGTCCTTATCCCTTCATCAAAGGGATTGAGAGTTTTTATAGGCTCCAAGACAGATCATTCTATGAACTAAGTCACCTAATTTTTTTATCAAAACTCGACCATTGGTTATTAATTCAGGATATCTGACGGGATTACCCTTTATTGGGGTCAATTTTTTGTATTTTTACTTCTTATATTTTTTGTCTAAAATCTATGTTCAAACAAGACCAAAAAAAGGTATTCAACATGCTATTGGGTGCCGTTTCTGAAGGCGTTATCATTGTTGATGAAACACAAACCATTAAGGAGGTAAATGCCTCTGCAGAGACTATTTTTGGTTACACACGAGAAGATCTTGTAGGCCAATCGCTCAACACCTTGATTCCTCAACAATATCATGCTCAGCACGGCGCGCATTTTGATGGCTTCATGGAAAAACATGAGCGTCGGCAAATGGGAAAAGGGCGTGATATTTATGGAAAAAGAAAAGATGGCTCGGTTTTTCCGGTAGAAGCAGGACTGAACCCTTTTGTCATTTATGATAGAACCTATGTCATGGCACTTATAATTGATATTAGTGATCGAAAAAAACAAGAACAGGAAATATTAGACCTCAACAACAGACTAGAGAAAAAGGTTGAGGAACGCACCAAAACATTGAACCATACTGTAGAGGAACTCAAACTTGTGAATTTTGAGTTGGACAAAGAAAACAAACGCCGCATCAAGGCTGAAGAAAAAACCCAAATCGCACTTAAAAAAGAAAAAGAACTTAATGAATTGAAGACCAAATTCCTATCGTTGGTATCTCATGAATTTAAAACGCCCTTGAGCGGCATTTTGACTTCCACCGTTTTGTTGGGAAAATACAAGTTAGCTGAAGACCAAGAAAAAAGGGATAAGCATTTGAATACCATTACCAACAAAGTGCATTATCTCAACAACATCCTCAATGATTTCCTATCTGTAGAGCGCTTGGAAACAGGAAAAGTCAACTACACATTTAAAACCTTTAAATTGAGTAAAATACTCAATGAGGTCATTTACAATGCCAACATGCTCTTAAAAGATGGACAGAAAATTAACTATCCTGAAAACATTGACGATATGTCACTACATCAAGATGAAAAGATTTTAGAACTATCTTTATCCAACATTGTCCATAATGCCATTAAATATTCTCCAGAGCACACCAATATTGATATCAAAATTGTACAAAATGATAAAAATACAGTGTTTAAAATCAAGGATAGTGGGATAGGCATTCCTGAAGTTGAACAAAAAAACATCTTCAATCGGTATTTTAGAGCTGAAAATGTACTAAACATCCAAGGCACCGGCATTGGCCTCAACATTGTTAAAAGCCATCTCGAAAATTTAGGAGGCTCCATTGAATTTGCAAGTAAAGAGCATAATGGTAGCGTTTTTACAATCACATTACCAAATCAAAGCATCATATGAAAAGAATACTTTTAATAGAAGATGATACCGTTTTAAGAGAGAACACCGCAGAGTTATTGGAACTTTCAAATTTTCAAGTGATGACCGCACCCAATGGCAAAATTGGGATGCATCTTGCAATGGAACATCTTCCAGAACTAATTGTTTGTGATATTATGATGCCAGAAATGGACGGTTATGCCGTATTGGATGCGTTATCAAAAAATGAGAGTACTAAACACATCCCCTTTATTTATTTATCGGCAAAAACAGAACGGCAAGATGTTAGAAGAGGGATGAACTTGGGCGCTGATGATTACATTACCAAACCTTTTAGTGAAGATGAACTGATCAGTGCCATAGAAAGTAGGTTGGCTAAAGTTTCTATCTTAAAGGACATTCAGGAAAGGGCAGAAACCCTTGAAGAAAATAAACACGATTTGCGGACCCTGAATGATCTCAAAAACTTTTTTGATGATAATGGGGAAAACAGTGTTGTTGATGAAGGACAGTATATTTATGAAGAAGGCCAACACTCAAATACTATTTACCTGATCATTAAAGGCCTTGTGAAATGCCATAAGTTGGATGAGCAAGGCAAGGAATTGACCACAGCGTTACACAGAGAAGATGATTTGTTTGGCTACACGTCTTTTACTGAAAATACCACGTATCAAGAAACAGCGACGGCCATTCAAAAAACGGAATTGGTAGGCGTTTCCAGTCATACCCTTAAAGGAATTCTCAACACCAACCATCATGTGACCTTAGAATTGATCCATTTATTGACTGAAGATTTAAAAGGCACCAAAGACCAACTGCTGCAAATGGCGTACAGTTCTGTCCATAAAAAAACAGCCACGACCATTCTGAAATTTGCAGAAAAACTAAATAAAAAACCAGAAGATCCTATCAGAATCTCCAGAAATGATTTGGCAAGTGTGGCAGGCATTGCTACTGAAACTTTAATCAGAACGATGTCTTCTTTTAAAAAGGAGGGTATTCTGGAAATAGAAGGCAGAAACATCAGAATTCTAGATTTAGAAAAACTCAAAAATATTAGCTAACCACTTCTCAAAATCAAATATGATTTTTATCATTTTTTGAAAAGGCAATGACCTCTACATTTGTTTCATGAAGATTAAGAAATGAAAAATGTACTATTGCCCACAGATTTTTCAGAGAATTCATTGAATGCTATCAAGTACGCCTTGAGGTTATTTGAAGAAACAGCCTGCAATTTTTATTTACTGCATGTCATAAAATCGAGTGCTATCGGAATCAATGACTCCCCTTACCTTGTCTCCACTGCACAAATTGAAGATGTTTACACCCAAACTGCAAAAGCAAGGTTAAGAGACACCTTAAACCATATTTCTACAAAACTATCTACTAGCAAAAAACACAAATTTTACACCGTAACTGATCATAATTTCTTGGTAGAGTCCATAAGACAACAAGTCAGTGAAAAAAAAATCAATATGATTGTCATGGGCACCAAAGGGGCTACGGGGCTCAAAAAAATAATAGTGGGCAGCAACACTGGGGATGTTATTACGAAAGTTCATTGTAACACCCTTGTGGTGCCTGAAAATGCAAAATTCAAAACTCTCAAAGAGGTGGCGTTTCCAACAGATTTTTCAATGCTGTACAACATTAACATTCTTCAACCAGTAGTCAATATAACAGAAAAGCATGGTGCTGCCATTCGTATCTTAAATATCAGTAAAAAAGATGCTGTCTTAAACAATGATCAAAATAAAAATAAAGAGCTGTTAGAAGATTATTTCAGTAATCTCGATCATAGTTTCCATTTTTTGACCAATAAAAAAGTTGAGGACGCCGTGCAGTGTTTTGTTGAAAGTAGGAACATTGATATGATTGTTATGGTCGCAAAAAATCTGAATTATTTTCAGCATATCCTATTTCACTCAAAAATTGAAAAAATAAGCTACCATACTGATGTTCCATTTTTGGTGCTGCATTAACTAAATTTTAGTATTTTCCTTTCCTTTTATCCTTAGCGTCTGATATTTATCATAGTTTTTGTCACGTTTGCTTCTTAACTTTAACGTATAAACAAACAGAATACTATGAGAAATATATTGATTCCAACTGATTTTTCAGACAATTCTATGAATGCTGTAAAATATGCACTAGAACTTTTTAAATATGAAAAGTGCGAGTTTTATATCATGCATGCCTATGAAGATGCCATTCATAAAGAAACGGCAGCGCTAACCCGCGAAAACCTTGATGACGTCACTGAAATGATGGCTGCCAAATCTGCTGCACATTTGGAGCAAATTTTGAAGGACATCCATGAGATTTCTCCAAATCCACGTCATACCTATCACTCCATTTCTGCCAACAACATTCTTATTGATGAGGCTGATAGCATTGTAAATGAAAAGAATATAGACCTCATTATCATGGGCACCCGAGGTAAGAGCAATGACAAAAACATCACCTTTGGCAGCCAGACATTGCAGGTTTTAAAATATGTACAGTGTCCTGTTTTGGCCATTCCTGAGAAACAGACCTACACACAACCAAAAAAGATTCTATTCCCTACCAATTATCTTATCCCCTTTAAAAGAAGAGAGCTTAAATTGTTCTGTGATATGGTGGCGCCGTATAGATCTGTCATTGATGTGGTCTATATTTCAAAAAGCACTAAACTTTCAATCAGACAGGAAGACAACCAGCTTTTTATAAAAGAAGCATTGTGTAAAAACGAGATTAATTTTAAAACTCTTGACAGCAAAAATGTGGTGGAGGCCATTGAGCAGTATGTTAAAGACCATCCCATAGATATGCTTGTGATGGTCAATACCAGAGAATCATTTTTAGAATCTTTTCTTTATCCTTCTCGTGTTGATCAGTTAAGTTTAGACCTTAAGGTTCCGTTTTTGGCGATGCAAAACCTAAAACGTGACGCATAAATTATTCAAATTAAAATTTATGAAACATATTCTCCTACCAACTGATTTTTCTGAGAATTCATGGAACGCCATCAGCTATGCCATCCATCTTTTTAAAGATGACGCCTGCACTTTCTATCTGCTTAATACGTACACACCAGTAATCTATCATGTGGAGTATGTGTTGGGGTATCCTGCACAATTTGGTTTGGAAGACACCATAAGAAACACCTCACTTGAGCATTTAAAAACTTTAAAACAACGCATTTCTGATACCTTTGGAAACAATTCCAACCATGAGTTTCAAACCATGGCCCGCTTTGATACTTTGATTTCTGGGATACATGATTTTATGGAGTCGCATACCATACATATGATTGTCATGGGAACTAAAGGAGCTACAGGCGCAGAAGAAGTGCTTTTTGGATCGAATACGGTTCAAGTTTTTAAAAATGTAAAATGTCCAGTATTGGCAATTCCTGATGGTTTTATCTATATAACACCTTCGTCTATTTTATTTCCTTCAGATTATGGGCTTGCGTACCACACAAGCCAATTGGAACCGTTGTTGGCACTTGCCAAAACGCACCATTCAAGAATTGACATTCTCCATGTGCTCACCACTGACTTATCTGAAGTACAACTCAATAACAAAGCGTCTTTACAAAAGATTTTGCCACAAGGTAATCATGAGTTTCACGACCTAAAAGGCGACAATGTTATGCGTGGCATACTTGCCTATCAAGAAAAAAATGCAGTAGATATGTTGGCGATGATCAATAACAAAAAATCTTATTTTTTAGAAAATATTACTTTTTTAAATCGACAGTCAACCAAATCGGATTCCATTTAACGCTCCTTTTTTGGTCATGCCTTCACAACTTAACACTCAAAAAACTAAAACCACATGAAAAGGTCCATTTTAATCCCTACTGATTTTTCTGATAATGCATGGCGCGCATTAGCTTATGCCTTAAAATTATACACCAAAGAAGAATGTACATTCTATTTCTTGAATTCATTCTACTTTTCCAGCTCACAATCCAGAACATTTATCACAACGCATTTTATTCAGATCCTAAAAGACAGTTCAGTAAGAGACTTGAAAGAACTCAAAGCTAAGGCCGAAAAAGAAAACACCAATGCGGGCCATACTTTTGAAATCATCGCAAGCGGTGATGAATTATTGTATGCCATTGCAAATAGCATTAAAAAATATACTATTGACATGGTGGTCATGGGCACCAAAGGCGCAACAGGCGTGAATAAGTTCTTTTTTGGCAGTAACACAGTAAAGACTGTTCAAAACATAAAAGGTTGTCCTGTACTAGCTGTACCTGGCACCACTGAATTTAGAATCCCGAAGCAAATTGCCTTTCCAACAGATTTTAACCGCCCTTACGACACTAAGATGCTGCAACCTTTGCAGAATTTTGCGGCATTGTATGATGCCCACATCAACATACTGCATATTAATGTAGAAGAGAATTTGAGCAATGAACAAAACAAAAATATGGTCATCCTCAAAGAGCACTTAAGGGAAAATAAACACAGCTTCCATTGGATGCCCGCGTACAACAAAAAATCGGCAGTAATTAATGATTTTATTGCAGATTTAAATATAGATATTCTGGCCATGTTCAACTATAAGCATAGCATTATTGAAAATATAACCAAAGAGCCTATTATTAAAAATATAGGTTACCAACCTACCATTCCATTTTTGATTATCCCAAGTGAATAGTTAATATAGACTAGGGTCATTACCATTGACACCTATAGGTTTACTCATAAAATTAAAAAAAGCACTCATGAAACGACGGATATTATTACCAACAGACTTTTCAGTTAACGCCTTACAAGCCGTTAATTATGCACTGGAACTTTATAAAGATGAACCTTGTATTTTTTATCTTCTCAACGTATTCTATATTGATGCAAATGATCTAGATAGCATCATAAACATGGAACCAGGAAGTGAACTTTATGAAACCTCAAAAATAGCATCTATGAGAGGGTTGGACAAACTCTTGAACGATTTGGCTTTTGGAGAAAATGGAAATTCAAAGCATAGTTTTCAAACCATCTCTACGTCCAGTTATCCTTTAGATGGTATTGAAAGAGTAGTGGAAGAGAAAGATATCGAGCTTATCGTTATGGGAACTCAGGGTGAAACAAACTCGAAAAATAAAATTTATGGCAGCACAGCGTTGAGGGTAATGGAAGACATTAGGAATTGTCCTGTTATTGTGGTTCCGCAATTGGCAAAACTAAACCTTCCAAAAGAGATTGTCTTTCCAACAAGTTACAAAACACACTTTAAAAGGAGAGAATTGAATTATCTTATGGATATCACCAAAAGATGCGGCGCTTCAATAAAAGTACTGCATATTATGGTAGAAGACAAATTGAGTGACAAACAGATGGACACGAAAACACAATTGGAAGATTATTTTGTTGATGTCAATCATTCATTCCATTTTCTGAGAAATATGTCTGTTCCGGCTGCTATAAACTGCTTTGTTGAAAGTAGAGAAAGTGATATGGTCGCATTTATTAATAAAAAACATACTTTTTTTGCAAGTATCATTAATCAACCCTTGGTCAAAGGAATTGCGTATGATTCCAAAGTACCTATATTGGTCATGCACGACTTAAGAGGTTAAAATATCGCAGTTGATAAGCTAGTCATCATCAATATCAAAAAATCATTTTTTAAGACTATATTTTTTAAATCGACAGGCAACCACATCACATTTCATAAAACAGTTCCGGTCGTGGTTGAGCCGTCATCTAATAACAATCAAATTTACAACACATGAAGAAGTCAATTTTAATTCCAACAGATTTTTCTGAAAATTCAAAGAGCGCACTATCTTATGCTTTAAAACTGTATGCCAATGAAACGTGTACCTTCTATTTTCTAAATTCATATGCTTTCTCAAGTTCAAGGTCTCCTTCGTTAATGAGCAGTAATTTTATTGGTACTTTTAGAGACAACTCAAAAAGAGACTTGACCAAACTCAAAGCGAAAATGGATGAAGAAAACACGAACACAAATCACACTTTCGGAATGATTTCAAGTAGTGATGAATTGCCACATGCCATTGAAGCAAGCATCAAACAACATGATATTGACTTGGTCGTCATGGGTACCAAAGGTGCAATTGGTGTAGACGCGTTCTTTTTTGGCAGTTATACCGTGAAGACTATTAAACATATAAAAAGTTGCCCGGTATTGGTTGTGTTAAATAAGCAAGACTTTAAGACTCCAAAAAAAATAGCTTTTCCCACAGATTTTAATCGTCCATATGATGCCAAGACGCTAAAAACCTTACAAGATTTTGCGTCGTTGTATGATGCTCATATCAACGTATTGCACATTAATGTGGAAGAGGATTTGAGTGAAAAGCAAAATAAAAATATAAGCATCCTCAAAGAGTACTTAAAGGACACTGAACATAGCTTCCATTGGATGCCTGCCTATCACAAAAAATCTGACGTGATTAATGTACTTTATTGAAGTATTTAGATATTGATATTTTGGCCATGTTCAACTATAAGCATAGCATTATTGAGAATATCACCAAAGAGCCTATTATTAAAAACATAGGTTACCACCCTACCATTCCATTTTTAATTATTCCAAGTAAATAGGTGACTTAAGACGTTAATTCTCAAAATCAGAAATAACGACAACGCATAAACTTAAGTGAAGGTATTTTTACAGTCAGCGTTTGATTTTAAACTATTTCTATGAAAACTATGGATACTAACATTGACATCATTAAGTCATCAGGTGAAAAAGTAAAATTTTCATTGGACAAATTGCGTGCATCTTTAGGGAAATCAGGTGCCGACAAGCATACAGTAAGTGATATTATTGAACAAGTGCAGAAAGAATTATACCACGGCATTTCAACCAAGGAAATCTATAACAGGGCCTTTGCTTTACTTAAAAAAAAAGGAAGCTACTTAGCCTCAAAATACAAGCTTAAAAAAGCCATTTATGAGTTGGGTCCTACAGGATATCCGTTTGAACGTTTTATAAGCGCCATTTTAAGATATTCAGGTTATGACACTCATGTGAGTGAGATAGTGCAAGGCCAATGTGTGAGCCATGAAATAGATGTTATCGCCACAAAAAATGGCAACACCACCCTTATAGAATGTAAATTCCATAGTGAAGAAGGTAGAAATTGCAATGTTAAAGTTCCTTTATATATAGCCTCTCGGTTTAAGGATGTCAAAATACATTGGAACTCAAAACCACATGAAACAGTATTGGATGTAGGTTGGGTGGTGACCAACACACGTTTTACGGAAGATGCCCTTCAATACGGAAATTGTATAGGTTTATACCTTTTGAGTTGGGACTATCCAAAACATGACGGATTGCGAAACAGGATAGACCGATTGGGATTATATCCCATCACCGTTTCAACACTATTGACCAAACGGGAAAAACAATTTTTGCTAAGTAGAGATGTTGTGCTGTGTCGAGACTTGATAGACGACGTTTTTTTCTTGGACCATCTCGGGATTTCAGAATCTCGCAAATCAAAGATCAAAAACGAGATAAAAATGCTCTGTAAAATCTAAAATTATGAACCATCATGTAAAAATTAATTTTCTGGGAGCCGCCGGTGTGGTTACAGGCTCAAAATTTTATATTCAAACCTCTGAAAAAAATATTCTGATTGATTGTGGTATGTTCCAAGGCTTAAAGGAACTGCGAGAACTCAATTGGACGGACCTCCCTATAGATGTTGCCACAATAGATTTAGTTTTACTTACCCATGGACATCTAGACCATGTTGGCTATTTACCACGCTTGGTAAAACAAGGTTTTAGTGGTAAAATAATTGGCACCGCACCTACCTTGGCCATTGCCGAAATCATTTTAAGGGACAGTGCTAAAATACATGAAGAAGAAGCAGAAAAGGCCAACGACGAAAAATACACTAAACATAGCCCTGCGCTTCCTTTTTATACCGTTGCGGAGGCTGAAAAAACAATCCTTTTGTTTCAGGCAGAAGCCGAAGACCAATGGATTAGTTTATCAGAGCACATTTTATACCGATTTCAATACAACGGACACATTCTTGGGGCGACGTTTATAGAATTGGACATCAATTCCAAACGGTTTGTGTTTTCTGGAGATATTGGGAGAACCAATGATTACTTATTGGATGATCCTAAACGTCCCGATCAGGCAGATTTTCTTTTTGTAGAAAGTACCTATGGCGATAAACTCCATCCAACAGAAGATGTAGAGCAACTGCTTGCTGATATTATTGTTGAGACCCTTCACAAAAAAGGCAACCTCATCATCCCTAGTTTTGCGGTAGAACGCCTTCAAACCTTGATGTTTATCCTTTGGAAATTATATCAGAAAAATAAGATTCCCAATATTCCTATTTTTGTAGATAGCCCAATGGGAAACAATGTGTTGAATGTTTTTAAACGCTTTCCAAAATGGCATAAACTGTCTGATTCTGATTATAATGCGATGTGCAACCATGTAACTATTATTGAATCATACAAGGAAACCTGGGAAACGATTGATGACAAACGCTCTAAAATAATCATTGCAGGAAGCGGTATGGTTACTGGCGGAAGAGTCCTCACCTATTTGCAGCAACTTATCGATGATGCGTCCACGACTGTTTTATTGGTAGGTTATCAAGCTGAAGGCACCCGTGGAAGACTGCTGTTTGACGGTGCCCATGAGATCAAGTTTTCGGGAAAATACCACCCAGTAAAAGCAACCATCAAACATCTTGAAAGTTTATCGGCCCATGCGGACCAGAATGAATTGCTACATTGGATGGGTGACATTATCAATATTCCTGAAAAAGTGTACCTCATCCATGGTGAGCCGTCTGCTTTAGATGCCTTTAGAGTAAAAATAAAAGATACCTACCATTGGAATGTGAGCATTCCCAAACTATCTGATGTAGAACACATAATCATTTAAAAAACTGCACCCATGGAACAATTTAATAATGACGAAAACCCTTATAGAGACAAGAGTATAGAAGAGCTTAGGTTTAATTTGTCCTTTTACAAATCACGTTTGACGCTACTCACTAAAGAGTTGGAATTCTTTAAACAGTTGCTGGATTCTAATAGTTTCGATCCAAAAACGCTCAACCTGTTTGAAAAGGTCACGCTTTTTAAGAAGCAGATCGACATCAATTTAAAAAAAACCTCCAAATTGGCTATTGTAATTGAAAGGCAACACAATGAGGTTCAACTCAAAATTGAATGTGACGAGCTGTCCTGCGATGATTATTTCGTCAGAAAAAATAATGAAATAGAGTTGGATGTTGTCAATTTCTTAACGCAAACCGCCAAATTAAAATCTGAGATCATGGAGTATCTTGAAGGACTTATCATTTAAGATTTGGGTAAGCAAGGTTAGTTCAACACGGCTCTTTTGTAGAGGCCTCTTAGGAATGAAAAATAAGCAATGGCAAATGCGTATTTTGATTGATTTTGGTGGTAGGCGAGCCCACAAATAAACGCTCCAAAAATGACTCCTTCTGTACAATGAGGCTTAACATATCAATCTGATGGGTTTGTATATAGGTATCCACTGCATGTTCCATGGGTATATTCTCCACAAGATCATACAGGTAGTTTTCACCAGTCATGTAATGGTTTAAATTTTTCTTATCAGTATCCGGAAGCTCATGAGTGTCACTCTCAGAACTGACTCTCAAAACATGCAATCTCGTGCTATGGCGCTTAAGGAATTTAAAAAAATCGGCTATTGCTTTTCCATTCAATTGATCTGACGGATCCAAAGCCAATAACATTTCTTTAGGGGCCACATAAGCAAAATTTTCAGGAATGATCAGGGTTGTACAATTGACCCTACGGATGACCTTGAGTGTATTACTGCCAAAAACAGTTTCTTTAGCGCCAGTGGCGCCGTTGGTCCCCATAACTATCACATCTATGTCTTTGGTTTTTATGCTCTGATGAATGGCGGCTATAAACGAATCAAAGTCGACAATGGTTTTAAAATTGAAATGTTCAACATCATATTCCGCTTTGAGATCAGACACATAAGTAGCCAATTTGATCCGGTTTTTATTAATGAGCGAATCATATAAGCTTGATGATGCGGTTGCTACAACATCATCGGTGGTGTATGTGGTGGCATCTTGAACATAAAGCACATAAAAAGTACAGTGCTCATCTTTAAACAACTCCAAAGCATAACGAATTGCATTTTTCGATGTGTCGGAAAAATCAGTTAATAGCAGAATGTTTTTCATGGGTTTGAATTTGATCTTATAAAATTACGTAAGTATCTACACCTACGCCATGATTTTAGTCATTAAACTACTGTATCATGAAAGTTCTGTCATTGTACCTATAAGAATCAGAGTTGCCCCATCTGCACAGTGTTTTCTCAGGTAGTGTGTATCTCCAGCCGTTAGACATAAAAAAAACCTTGCATGATACAAGCTCATACAAGGTTCTACTACTAAATAATTGGTTGGTTATCTCTTCAAAAATTTAAAAGTTTGCTCTGATGTTTCTGAACGCAGTTTCAAAATATAGAGTCCAGAACTTAAATTAGATGCGTCAATACTATTGTCTTCCATCCTACGGACTTGAATTTCCTTTCCTAACATGTTGAAAACCTTTACGGAATTGATAGGTGACTGTGATTTTATAAAAATTCTGTCCACAACTGGATTAGGATAAACGTTGACCTCTAGATTCTCAAAATCTGAAGTAGAAAGTCGATCACACATCGGATTTGTTCCTGCTGCCATTGTAAAAACACCATTATTGATGGACCAATTTTCCCAAGTTCCGCCATTCCCGGTTTCCCAGTCTGACAGATCAAAATAATTGGTGCCTGCACCTGTTCCAGGAACTTTAAAAACTTTTATGGCCTCTCCTCCTCTATTCCAAGTGACGGGTGTGAATGCTACAACCGTTTCTGGTGCATAAGCTGCCACACAATTGGACTGCAAAAAGTAGGCAAAATCCTGATACCCGGGATAATCTCCATATACAGAAGCTTTTCCGTTGGCATCTACACAAATGGCTGTATGATCATTAACGGCAATGCCAAAGGAACGTCTGTTATTATCTTTAGCAAAGCGTGCCATAAAAACACTCAAGCGCCCTTCTCTATCACGATTTGCAAAATGCGAATCGGCAATAACATCTTCCATAAAAGGCACTTCCAAAAAGTCATTATAACCTAACTGCACGCGCGGATGATAAGGATTGCTTAAGGCTACATCGCTGTCAAGAGTTCCATATTGTGCCGAAAAATAAGAACTTCCCATGATAGCCAAACCAGCACTCGTGCCACCAATAACACCCTGTTTGGTATTAATAAATGTATTTAAGACACCTTCCATAGCATTATCCTTAAAATACGTGATATAATCATACTGGTCGCCGCCCGCAAACCAAACAGCTTCAGCATTGCCTACGTGTTCCAAAACATCTGGATCAACGGCACCGTCAGAATTATTTATGACAAAGGTTCTTACCGAATTGATCGTCACACCCAAATCTGAATAAAAATAATCGTTATACCCATCACTATCGTCGGCTCTCAATACCACAACATCACCGCCATTGGTTTGGTTCAAAAACCAAATCATGGCCTCTTTTTGCTCTGAAGCGCCACCCATCAAACAAACCCCTGCTTGATGATTGGTTGCAACGTCAATAGCACTACCGGTCAAATATTCTTTATAATTCTGAGCCAATATCGTTTGGATACTCAGTAAAAAGAGAAATGTAATTTTTTTCATGGGTCTCTTCTGTTTTGCGATTTATTTTTTCTGCTGCGTTAATCGATAAAGCATCACGGCAGTAATTTTTGCTTGGGTAGCCACCGTACTCAAATCGCCAGTTTCTTCAATTGTATGATCTCCCGAGCCACCAGTCAATCCTAAGCCATCAAGCGCCATATCGACATACCCCGAGGTAAACGAAATATCCGCTGCTCCTGCATTTCTAGGATTTACTGCTGCCACATAACCAAAACCCAGATCCTGACTTACACCATCATAGAATTGTAAAAGTTTGGTGTTGCCTTCTGTCAAAGCCAAAGGTGGATAACCGCCCGTATTGAATATCAATTCTGCGGTAGTGTTGGGATAATTATTGGCTACTATTTGCTTCATAATGGTTTGAGCATTTTCCAATTGCTCTGGTGAGGTGGCTCTGATATCGCCATGTACAATGGCATGTTGCGCTACCACATTGTTTTTTCCAAAGGCAGTACCTCCCGTGAGATCATCGTTCAAATCCAAATCTGTACCGGCAATAACAAACCCCGGATTGAAGGTCAAATCTTTCTCTTTGGATAGCTGTACATAAAACTCATTTAAAATGCGTGAGGTTTCATAAATAGCACCTACACCAATTTCTTTAGTAAAAATTTGGGAGGAATGGGCGGGTGTTCCTGTAACTTTCAATTGCCAATCTGACGATCCTCTGCGAGAAACCACAATGGTTTTCGGATTGTTATCACCATTTTCAAAACCTAAAGCAATATCAGCACGTTTGGCACCCTCTATCAAATCCTTTTTGGACAATTCAATAGGCTCTCCGCTTTTTTCTTCATCCCCAGTCATGATAATTTCTATGGACATATCTTCCAAAACACCGGCATCTTTAAGCGCTTTCATCGCCAAAATGATGATGACATCCCCACCTTTCATATCGGCAACTCCTGGACCTTTGATCATGGTACCATCCAACATTGTGTATTCTTGAAACGGACTATCCAATTCAAAAACCGTATCCAAATGTCCAATCAATAGAAATTTTGGACCTTTCTTGCCTTCTCTCTTGGCGATCAAATGTCCTGCACGGCCATAGGCATCGCCATTAGTCAATTCCGTTTGGAAGCCCAATGGCTCCAATTCCGCTTTGAATAACTCACCTACTTTTCTCACGCCCTCAAAATTCATGGTGCCGCTATTGATATTGACTGCCTTTTTAAGCAAATCAATAGCCGCATCAGAATGTTGATCGACAGATTTTATTATTTTTTTTTCCATTTTTTCATTCTGCGCAAATGCAAATGCACTTATGAATGCTATTGAAATTACTAAAACTCTTCTTGATATAGTCTTCAAAATTATCTGTTTAATTTAGTGTGAATTTTTCTCCGGGCAAATAGATATTCAGTTGTAGGTCATGGGCGCCCAGTTTTTCTCCATGCTGGTTTTTTGAACTGTTGGAATTTCGTAGCACAATAACTTGTGAATCTCCAACAATTTCAGCCGTTGTACCTTCCACCAAAATAGCGGTGGCTTCATCAATACCAATCCCCATCATATCAGGATGTTCAATCACGGCACTTATCAATCGGTTGTAACGGCTCCGTTTCACAAAATGCTGATCGATGATCACGTTGGTCAACATTCCCAAACCGGTCTTGATTTCAATATTGTCAGATTCAATGTTTCTAAATGTCGAAGAGTAATCAGGGTGTTTCAATTCGTTCCCGGTAATCATCATTTTGCTCATCACTGCTGCTCCTGCACTTGTTCCTGCTATCATATGCCCATTTTGATAGGATTGATGGATTGCTTTTTCAATGTCAGTTCCAGCAACCACATCCATAAATCTGTTTTGATCACCTCCAGAAATGTAGATCAATTTTGCGTTTTTGATGGAATCAATTTTTGATTTGGTCAGCACCTCATCTTTACTAAAATGCAATCCGAAAATATTTTTTAGTCCTTTTTCTACAAACTGTTTTTTGGCATAATACACGGCAGAATCAGGTTCAGCACTAGACATTGGTAAAATAATGCCATAACCTTCTTTATCAATTCCTGAGTCTTGTATCATTCTATCCACCATGGCTGCAGGTCTTGAGCCTCCGCCTATGATAAAGAGTTTGCCTTTACTTTGTGTTTCCTGCGCGCTAACGGTAGTTTGCAAGAAACTACCGACAAGCACACAGACTGCTATTAATCTACTAATATTCATCTTTCTTATTGTTTTCCTATGACAATACCTCTTGTATCACTAGTGGCTTGGTACCAAACTTCGGCATTTGAGCCATCTAAATTAGCGCGCATCATCGTATCATTATTTCGGTCTCCCCAATATAGTTTCTGTGCGTTGGCATCATATGCCAAACCATAAACAACTCTTGTAATTCCTACAGCAATGGTGGTCACACCAGTACCATCCAAATTAGCCGATTTCAACCTGATATCTCCAGAAGCCACAAACTCATCATAATAAATACGATTGCCCACCACTAAGATACTACCACCTTCAACACCTGGAATAATCTCCGCTTCTCCTGTGCCGTCCAGATTTTTAGACCACACACCACCATCATAATTAATCCAGTAGAGTTTTCGGTTTTGAACATCAATACTCACACCGTCAGGATCATTTGCTTGACCTGAAACAAAATCTTCTTTCTGTGAAAGGTCTGTAACATCTAAATCTGCTCGTTGGATACCATCACTACTATCAAAATAGATTTGATTTTCCTGATAGTCGATAGCCATTCCGTTAGGACTGTTTAGGCCTGTTCTAAAATCTTCAAAATTACTGCCGTCTAAATTGGCTCTATAGATTTTGTCAGCGTCATAATCACTAATGTATAATTTAAGATTTAACGTATCCATCACCATGCCGTAAGACGATTGCGGCGCTACACCACTGAGCGGTGTAAAAATTGGGGCTTGCGTATTGATAAGACCTTGATACACTTGAGCACCGTCCGTATAATAAATTGGCGTTCCGGTAGCATTCGGGTCTTTAATGACGATGGTTTGTGAAGACTTCTTTATTTCTAAAGATTGTGAAGTAGTCACCACCAAATTAACCACATACGCTCCAGCTTCATCATACACATAGGTAGGATTGGCTTCTGAAGACGATTCGCCATCTCCAAAATTCCAATAATAGGTGGCAGTACCAACAGTTTCTGGAACAATAGAGGTGTTGCTGAAACTTACCGTTGCCGGTGCAAACTCGTCGTTACTTATATTGTAAGTAAATGAAGGCACCGTACTTGCTGGAGGTACCGGAAAATCATCATCACTACACGACTGAAAGCCTACTCCAAGGGTCAACATTAAGGTTATTATAACTAAATTTTTCATCTGTTATGTTTTATTGATTTTTTTATGGTCAGATGGAATGTCCTATTGATCATATCGTTCGATTTCCGAATTTGATAATGGCCATTTCATAGTCTTTTATTTAATTAATACAATGCCTCTTACACTACCTAAACCAGATTTTAAAACTTCTTTGTTTGATCCGTCCAAATCAGCGCGGTATAATTCTCCAGAATCCCTTCCTGACCAATAGAGTTTGTTGGAATCATAATCTATTTGGATCCCGTAAATACGAGTCCCATCGGTATCAACGGTTTCAATATTAGTACCATCCAAATTGGCAATTTTAAGTTCTCCCGAATTCTGGTCATCAAAATAGATTTTATCATTGACAGTATCTACAGCAATGGCATACCCATAAACTCCTGATATGATAATTTGCGGATTAGTACCATCAAGATTTGCAACAATTAAATTTTCGTCAAGGGAGGCATCATAAGCATACAACTTTCCGTTTTCTACATCTAAAGCCAAAGCTCTCCAAGATGCCGTTGGTACATTTAAGATTCCTATTTCTAAACTTGTACCATCTAAGTTTGCTCTAGACACATTACCCTCATCATCTACCCAATACATTTTATTACCTGCAACATCTAAGGCGATGGCATAAGGATCTCCAATATTTGTAACAACAACTTCTAAACCAGTACCGTCACGATTGACTCTCCAAATATTTCCAAATGGATACGTGTCAAAATCACTAAAGTAAATTTTCTCGTTGGTCGCATCATAGGCCATGCCTACACCGCCTTTACCTACTAAATCTAGGACATCCATAACAGTGCCTGAACCGTCAAGAGATAGTTTTCTTATAAACTCATCACTTAAATCAATGTAATATAACTCACCAGGTGATTCTGGAGCTACGGCAATCATGATCTCTTTGGTGAAGGTATTGGAACCAGCACTACTTGTTGCCGTAAGACTCACGGTATACGTGCCTGCTGAAGGATAAGCAAAGTTTGGGTTTTGTTCGGTAGAAGTTGAGTTGTTGACATCTCCAAAAGACCAACTGTAACTTGCAGCACCTAATGAGGTGTTTGTAAATTGTACGGGGATTTTAGCCGTCAAATCATCCACATCAGCAACCGTAAAAGCACTGGCAGGCGTTACCGTAACTTCCATATTGGAAATTGTAGAACCGCCAGCTCCTGTGGATACCAAACTCACCAAAAATACGTCACTAGACTGGTATGATTTTCTTGGTGATACTTGATTGGAAGTCGTACCATCTCCAAAACTCCACAAATAGGCTGTCGCATTTTGAGAGTTGTTAGTAAATTGAATGTCTTGGCCTACCTTAACTTCTGACGGGCTAGCTGTAAACTCAGCCTGCGATTGTGGTGGCACTACATCATCATCATTTTGACATGAAACAAATGCTAAAGTGAAGAAACTTAGTAGTATGTAATTTAGAAATTTAGTTTTCATAAGATCTATTTTAAATATGGTCATGAGTTATTTAGTAGCCCGGATTTTGCGTCATTCCTGGGTCATTATTGGTTTGGATTTCATCAGATGGAATTGGAAACAAGGTCTGATTGACAGTGTTAACATTAGGCAGTACAGCAATTGCTCTTCCTGTTCTTACCAAGTCAAACCATCGGTGGCCTTCAAATGCAAATTCAACACGTCTCTCCTTTTCAATAATTCTGAGCAATTGCGCTAGAGACGTTTCAGAGGTTGATGACAGGTTTGCACGATTTCTAATTTGATTGATATCACTTTGGATAGCCTCCACATTTGGCGTCGTTTTATTAGCTTCAGCTTCCGCTCTTATCAAATACATTTCTGACAGCCGTAAGACCACGAAATTATCGGCTCCAAGGCTTAAATCGTCGTATTTAATGGCATAAGCACTAGTGCCCGCAAAAGCGATAGTCGCGTCATAGCGTTCATCACTGGTTTCATAGGCTGTAAGCAAATCTGCAGATGGTTCCACTTCCCGTCTTCCATTTAAGGCCGTTGGAAAATTATATTCTGCAATCCTGTTTCTCTCGGTTTGGGAAAAATAGATTTCAAAAATTGATTCTGGAGATTGATCTGCTTCAAAAACCTCAGCATAATCACTTAATAAGGTGTACCCTCCGTTTTGAATGACATCAGTAGCCAATGTTACGGCTTGCGCATACTCTCCTTTGTACAAATATACACGGGCCAATAATGCTTTTGCAGCATATTTGGACGTTCTTACTTTGTTGCCTGATGTGGGAAGATTCTCTGAGGCAAACAGTAGATCATTGATGATTTGGCTATATACTGCCTCTACAGGATCTCTTGGCACATCCAAATTACCAACACCTACCGTTGGTGTTACCTTAATTGGCACAGCGCCAAAATAATTCAAAACGTTGAAATGGTTTAAGGCTCTTATAAAATAGAGTTCTCCCAAGGCCTTGTTCTTTTCAGCGTCAGTCATATCTGCAATGCCAGGCACTTTATCAATGACATTATTGGTCACATTGATGCCGTCATAAATGACGCTCCAAATACCATCTATGGAGCTATTTTCAGGCAAAATATTATTGTTATCTACTTCCGCATACTCAGTGGCTGTTGCAGCCAAAGGATGGGCTAAATTATCAGCACCTAGGTCTGAAAAAATGCTATAGGTTCTGCCGTAATAACTCAAACTTTGAAATGTTGCATACGCTCCCAAAATACCCTTGTCAATATCTTCTTTCGTTTTAAATGCCTCAGCCGCAGGAATTGAATTTTGCGGTTCAACTTCCAGCACATCACAAGAAAATGTTGTGACGATGATTAAGGCTATGAGTATAATCTTCTTCATTTTTTTAAAGTTTTAAATTAACACCTAAAGTGAATGTTTGCGCCTGCGGATAGGTAAAGAAATCAGTTCCAATAACTGAATTATCATCACCTCTGTAATTAACCTCAGGATCCAAACCTGTATATTTTGTAAACGTGAACAAGTTCTGTGCACTCAAATACACACGAATAGAGCTAAAGAAGGTTTTTCTTAAAACGTCAGTATTTAAAGTGTAACCTAATGTGACATTTTTTACTCTCAAATAGGAGCCATCTTCAATATACCTTGAAGAGACACGTTTGTTTTGAGAAGATGCCACAGGATCATTAGTGGCTCTTGGAATATCTGTAATATCCCCTGGTTGTTGCCAACGTCTGGTAACAGCTTCCAATTGGTTATCACCTCCTTGAAGGGATTCCAGAAACAATCTTGAACCGTGAAATACATCATTGCCATAGGATCCTTGAAGGAATATACTTAAATCGAGTCCTTTGTAAGCAAAGTTATTAGTCAACCCGAAGATAAAATCTGGATGCGGATTCCCAACAATGGTTCTATCGGCAGAGGTAATGACCCCATCAAAATTGGTATCGGCATACACAATATCTCCTGTGGAAGGATCTACACCCAACGATTTAAAGCTGTAGAAAACACCAATGGGTTGGCCTTCCATAATCCGGTTACCACCACGACCAATATCGTCAATGGGCTGCCCGTTGTAGAGTTCCAATACTTTATTTCTGTTTCCTGAAATATTCATGGTTGTGTTCCAAGTGAAATCGCCAATAAAATTTTGAGTGGATAATGACACTTCAATCCCTTTGTTTTCGACCTTTCCTACGTTTTCTGTTATAGATGAAAAACCAGAGGTTGGCGGCAATGGCCGGCTCAATAACAAATCATTGGTTTGTTTGTCATAATAATCAGCAGTCAGTGTAATTCTATCATTAAACAAGCCTAAATTCAAACCAATATTTAACTGTGAAGTACTCTCCCACTTCAAATCCGGATTGGGAATATTGCTAGGATAGATGGCAGGCAAACCGCCATACGCTGTGTTGCCATAAAGCTCAGAAAACAAAAATGGACTGATGTCATCGTTGCCTGTCAAACCATAACTCACACGAAGTTTCAAATCAGAAATAGGCGTTAGGCTTTCCATAAAATCTTCTTGAATAATACGCCATGCCACAGATGCTGCTGGGAAAAACCCTGTTCTGTTATTTTCTCCAAATTTTGTTGACGTATCAGAGCGTCCTGAAAACGTAGCAATATACTTATCATCAAAATTGTAATTTAAACGTCCAAAATAAGATCTCAACCCTGTGTCAGTTGCACCTGCACTTGCTGAAACAATGGTCGCTGCAGAAGCTATATATTCTAAATCATCATCCGCAAAATCCTGCCCCCTAATAAAAGAGGAACGGTAACTATAGCTTTCAAAACTGTACCCTAACAAAGCTTCTATTTTGTGTTTATTGAACTGTTTATTATACTTTAAAAGGTTATTGGACACCACATTGGTGACGTTGCTATACGTTTCAAATCCAAGACCGTTATATTTTGCACCTTGTACCGTTCTTGTCGATTCATACCCATGTTCTCTGAAATTTAAAAAATCAACACCCCATTTTGATGAGAAGGTCAAATCTTCTATAATTTTCCAGTCTATATAGATATTGGAATTAGTTCTGTAAGAGAAATTCTCATTAATAGCTTCATTAGCGATAGATACCGGATTTGAATAAGGTCCTGACTGATTGTAAGACCCGTCTTCATTATAAACAGGAAAAATGGCTGGTGTTGAAATACCATTTGGAAGCGGCCCATGAAGTGTTTGGTCACTTTCCACACGATCCGTTTTAGCATAGGTCAACCCGATACTGGTTCCAATGGTTACCTTATCTGAAAGTTGATGGTCAATGTTGACACGTGCGTTCATTCTTCGGTAATCTGTACCTATCAAAATTCCTTCTTGGTCAAACAACGTTCCACTGATAAAAAATTTGGTCTTTTCTGAGCCTCCAGTTGCAGAAACCTCATAGCTACTTACAGGTGCTGTTCTAAAAATAACATCTTGCCAATTGGTATCAATAGTGATGTTGTTCATTTGCTCAGGCGTAAAAACGGTCGTTCCTGTGAGATCATTTCTATAGTCCATCCACTGTCTTGCATCCAACATATCCAATTTATTCCAAGCACGTTGAACCCCAGAATACACGTTGACACTCACAACCGATTGTTGTGCCTTACCACGTTTGGTGGTAATCAACACAATACCATTGGACGCTCTAGCACCATAAATGGCTGTTGCAGACGCATCTTTTAAGATACTGATGGAGGCAATATCACTCGGATTTAAATCAGTCAAGGCACTAGACCCTTGTCCGGAATAGCCAATTTGTCCAAAATCGCCCGTAGTTACTGGAATTCCATCAATAATATAAAGCGGCTGACTAGAACCACTAATAGACGTTAAACCACGAATACGCACTGACATTTCGCCACCAGGAGTTCCTGAGTTTTGCATGACCTGAACACCAGAAGCCTGTCCTTGTAGAATACCATCTACTGATGACACAGGTAAATCTTCAATTTGTTTTGAACTGATTGCGGTAACGGCATCACTTATTAATGATTTTCGTTCTGTACCATAACCAATAACGACAATTTCTTCCAAAGCCATGTTATCAGCCACCATGGTAACGTTAATTGTTGATTGCCCATCTATGGAGACTTCCTGAGTAACGAACCCCAAGTAAGAGATGACTAAAGTTGTCGCGTTTTCTGGAACGGACAATTCATAATTACCATCAAAATCTGTAGTAACACCCTTATTTGTCCCTTTTAGCTGTACTGTGGCTCCCAAAAGTGGCACCCCAGCTTCATCCAACACTTTTCCTTTTATGGTACGTTGCTGTTGGTTTTGGTTAGCCATTTGCTTGGCATCAACACTCAAATCTTCTTTAATGACCACTTGCCTATAATCAATTTTATAGATCAGGTTGGTGTTTTTTAAAGCCGTATCCAAAATGGTTGCTACAGTTGCATTTTTCAATGATAGCGACACTTTATGTTTCAAAACATCGTCCTTATAAAAGAAAATAAACTCGCTCTTGTTTTGAATTTCTTTAAATAATTCTTCCAAGGAAACATCCTTCACGTTGATATCCATCTTGGTTTGAGCTTTCGAAAAATTTGCAAAAGCTGAACTGAGACCAAGGGTGACTAATAAGAGGAAAACTCGCATCATATGTACCAAATAGTATCTAAAAGATTTTATCCTTTTAAAAGAATAAAGGTTCTCATTTTTATTCATAATTTTGTTTTAGTGGTTAATATTGCTGACTTACGGTAATGTTGATTTTTTAAATGCTAGAGGATGTTGACGCATCTTCTAGTTTTTTTTTACAGATTATTTTTTCAATTGCTGATAAGGTTTTAGTTAATAATGAGTTTGTTATCTTGCGTTAGTTCATATTCAAATTTTGAAGATTCTGTCTCTTTTATAGTTTGCATCACATGTTCAATGTTTTCCTTGACATCCAGATAACCTGAAAAAGTTTCGTTGGCCAAGTGTTCATCATTAATCACAATGTCCACATTGTAGTAGCGTGAGATTTTTTTCATAATGGATTTTAACGAGTCGTTTCTAAAAATAAAAATTCCGTTGCGCCATGAAAAATAGGGCTCAGTTGCTACAGTTTTGGTGGTGATGGCTCTGTTATTTTTATTGAAAGAAGCTAGTGTTCCTGGAGATATTTTAATGGCCTTATCAGCATTGAAAAGTTGATCCTCAGTAAAGTTGATTTGAATACTTCCACTTTGTAGAACTGTAGTAATTGCAGTATCATCCTTATAGTTGCTGATATTGAAAACCGTTCCCAACACCTCAATTTCGTGATGTTCAGATGTTACCAAAAATGGCTGTTTTTGACGATGTGCCACTTCAAAAATAGCTTCACCTTCTAGGTAGACCTCTCGTTTATCTTTAGAAAATTGAGCAGGAAATATCAGCTTTGAACCAGAATTCAACCAAACCTTGCTCCCATCTGACAACACAATTTCTGAACGCTTACCAAAAGGAACGATGAGCGTATTATATACGATGGTCTCTGAATTTGAAGTGTTTTGACTTACATATTGCTCTTTCCCGATCTTAACTTCGTCTCCCGTACTTGAGTAACTAATTGACGAGTGGTCTCCTTCTATTTCAACCTGTTGATCATCATTCAAGACCAACTGCACCTTATGAGTAGATTTTTGATCTTTTACGGTTTTTGCAAAAACCTCAATAGAGGAATCTTCTTTAATACTGTTAAAAAATCCTATAGAAAGGAGCATGACAACGCTAGCCGCCACAATTCCAAAACCATATTTTTTAGTTCTTCGGCGTCTTATATAGGCATACACTGAACTGGCGATGCGCTGTTTAATACGAGCTTTCTCATGTTTTGAAAGCTGTTGAAAATTTATATTATTTTTCGAATGATCTTGCATAGGACTATCTAAATAGATTACTAAAGCACATTGTATTTGACGGTGGACATCAAAACACGGGGTGTCTTACTATAGTAAGTCAGATAGGGTTAGTTTATAGACACTTTTTTTTTGAAAAGATTAAAAACTTTAAAAAAAGAAGGTCATAAATAGGTAGAGCTGTTTTCTCAACGTCTTGATAGCCCTATAAATAATTGTTCTTGAAGTTTGAACGGAAACGTCCATAATGGCGGCAATGTCCTCGTAAGAATGTTCTTCTGTAAACCTTAAGGATAGGGCTTTTCTCTGCTTTTTACTTAACCTGGTGATGGCCTTTGCAAGTTTGTAGGCGCGTTCGTTTTCAAATTCTTTAGCACAAATGTGCTCTTCCACAGATGGCTCATCATGATTCAATTCATGATTTTGAGAATATGCAACTAGAGAAAGCCCTTTTGTCGCTTTTTTAAGAATATTGTTTTTGAGGCAACGGAACAGATAGTAGGTAACATTATCCGTTTCGGCTATCGTTTTTCGGTATTTGTAAAGATTTAAAAACAAATCGTGTATGGCATCCATGACGAGACCCTTATCGGCCGAAAACTGCATGCCATATGCAAATAATTCATCAGCATAAATATCATAAAGATCACCCATAGCCTCAACATCACCATCCTTAAGCTTTCTCCATAAACGAAGTGTTCTATTTTTATGCTGGTCCAAGTTTATAAGCTATTGGAAATTATGGGTTCTTCAACTTGATGGTAGATAAGATTTATTATCAGGAATCTGTCCCTTCTAATCGACTCATAGAAAAGCCATCACATCTTAACAGGCTAATGTATTTATTTTTCAACAAAAACCACGATGAATTACCGTAAAAATTAGCGGATGGAGGGTGATGTAGGGAACATAAGCCCGAAAGAAGAAACGCTACACCATTAGAAAAATAAGAGTAAAAAACTAGGAAGTATTTAATTGGCCAACTCTAAATCAAAGCCTTCAAATTTCCATTGGGTGATGCCACCTTTAAGATCATATATTTTAATAAAACCCGCCTCTTGAAGCTTTTTGGCACATTTTGCGCTACGTCCGCCAGCATGGCAATATAAAATGACAGGCTTGGTTTTGTCTAACTTTAGGATGTCTTCATCAAAAGTTGGAGAATTGAAATCGATATTTTGTGAATTCTTGATAAAGCCATCCACCCGCTCTTTGGCAGATCTGACGTCTACCAGTTGCACGTCTTCCAACTCCATTAATGACTGCATTTCTTCAGGGGTCACCACTTTTATTTCGCTGCCATGATCATCTTCACAACTTGCCAAGAATGAGGCCGCAACAACTGTAAATACTAGTAAAAGGCGTTTCATAATCTTTGGTTTATTCTTTTTATAAAGAAAAAATTATTTTTTATTGTGTGGATGGTCCGTCCCATTTACTGAAACCGCCCATTAAATTGTATGCTTTTTCAAATCCTAACTGATTCATTATGGAACAGGCTTGTCCACTTCTAGCGCCTGATCTGCAATACACATAATAGCTCTTGTTTGCATCCAATTTTTTAATCGCTTCGATAAACTCCTGACCTTGATGAATGTCTAGATGGATCGCTCCAGGAATATAGCCTTCATCGACTTCTTCTTGTGTTCTAACATCTAGAACTACTGCATCCTTGTCATTCTCCATTTGAGAAGACCATTGTTGTTGTGTTAAATCTGCCATAGAAATTATATTCAAAGATGCAAATTTAACATTTCTTTAGGACAAAGACGAAAAAAAATCCGAAGTGTTACACCTCAGATTTAATTTTTAACAGTTACGCGTCAATTTGGTTGCTGTTTACATGGACAATCAAATAATAGCGTTCTAAAAAAATATTTCTAATTATAAGAATTCAATAAATTTTTCAGACATCGTTTAACGCCAACTAATTAAGACTTTATAGAACACCCAATCGCTCTGGTCTCAGTTTCTTTAATAGGTTGACCTGACATTAAAGCGTCAACAGCATTTTCAACATATTTGGTTTTGACCGCTTTAGCATCTTGATAATTATCATCTATGGCTCCAATATATTTTACTTCATTGCCTTTACTGGTTTTTTGAAGCACATACACTTGTGGTGTTTTTGTAGCGCCATATTGGGGATAAATTTTTTGGCCTTCATCCATTAGATACGGAAATGTAAAGCCCTTTTTCTGTGCTCTTTGCTTCATCGCTTCCATAGAATCTCCTGGTTGGATCTCAGGATTATTGGGCATGATGGCAATAACAGGGTAGCCTTTGGATGCGTACTTTTTATCAAGGGCAATGATTCGATCTTCATAAGCCACCGCATAAGGACATGTGTTGCAGGTGAAAATGACGATAAATCCTTTGGCGTCTTTATAATCTGACAACGACACCATGGTCCCATCAACATTCTTCAGATTGAAATCTGTGGCGATGTCTCCAACCTTGTACCCATTGCTTACCGTTGTAAAAGCCGAAAGCATCATAATTGCGGCGATGGCTATAATTCCTTTTATTTTTTTCATGTGATGTTCTTTTAAATAGTTTCATTAACACTTCAAGAAACGTTCCATTATTAAAAGGGAATGAAGCGAATGTTATTTGATGAATTTTAGAAGTTCGGTTTCCAATTCGTCATAGGTAAAGGATTGTTCATAAAACTCACGTTTGTCTTTGTTAAAGATGAGCGTTGCAGGTATAGACCCTGACCAATCTGGATCAACTTGCGGGATCCATGAGTTAAAGTCGGCGTCATCCAAAGCTACAACTTTAGATTGTAATCCGTTTTTCTTTATGAAGGGCCTTAAATGGGAATCGTACTTCTTAGGAAAGTCCAAACTCACCAATAGCACTTCTACATTTTTGTTTTTATACCTCGCGTTCAAAGTTTCAAAATATGGCATTTCTTTAATGCAGGGTGCACACCAAGTGGCCCAAAAATTAACCACATACACCGTATCTGATGTAGTTTTTAAAAACGGCTTTAAGCCTTCAAAGTCATAGATCTCTAACGGGCGCTCTCGTACCTCAACTGGGCTATGTGCATCTACAACCGTCCCATTCTTTTGAGATTCATTCTTGCATGACATCAATAAAACCAACACTAATAAACACAGTATTCTCATGTCATAAAAATAAAAATCCATTTGATCTCAACTGGAATTTTAACAAAAAATTATATACCGCATCGATGTTAATTTAAAAAGAACGATTACATTTGTATATACAATTGTTGTACATGAAAGAGTTGGAAGATATTTTAAAAACAAAATCCGAAATGCCATTGGCAAAAAAGACCGTTTTGAATATTTCCTACACCAGTACGACAATTAAGGACAGTATGTTACATGTACTAAAACCCTTTGATATTTCTATTGAACAGTTTAACGTACTCAGAATTCTAAGGGGCCAACACGGCAAACCGACCAACCTTCAGGACATTCAGGACAGAATGGTCAGTAAGATGAGTAATACCACAAGGTTGGTGGATAAGCTCATTTTGAAAGGCTTTGTAGAACGATTTATATGTGAAAAAAATAGGCGTAAGGTTGACATTTTCATCACAGAAAAAGGTTTGAAAGCCTTATTGGAGATTGATCCGGTCATTGAAAAAACAGAAGCACACATAGCGTCTCCCCTAACTCAGGAAGAACTTCAAACCTTGAATCATTTATTAACAAAACTCAGAGATTAAAACCATTAATTTAAATACTAATATCAAAAACAAATTCTTATGAAAACTACAATAATCTTAGCAATGGCATTCGCCGCTTTTACAGTGTCAACAGAAAAAGAAGTTGACGTGGTTAACAGTAAAATCAACTGGAAAGGAGAAAAAGTAACAGGACAACATGAAGGTACCATTAAACTTCAAGAAGGTACTCTCCAATTTAATGACAACAACCAATTAACAGGAGGATCTTTCATTATGGACATGTCAACATTGACCGTAACAGATTTAGAAGGAGAAATGAAAGGCAAGCTTGAAGGTCATTTAAAATCAGATGACTTTTTTGGAACTACCAATCACGAGACCTCAAAATTTGTGATTACCAAGGTAGAAGGCAAAGACGGTAAATATAAAGTCACAGGAGATTTGACCATCAAGGGCATCAGCTTTCCAAACACTTTTAACATGACTATAAAAGACAATAACTCTGCTATTGCTAACTTAAAGATTGACAGAACAAAATATGACATCAAATATGGCTCAGCAAGTTTCTTTGACAACTTGAAAGATAAAGCTATCTATGATGAATTTGATTTAAGCATCAACCTTAAATTCTAAACTTTAAAATTGGTTAGTAGCCACATCAAATAACGAGAATCCTACTTCCAAAAACTTAGGAAGTGGATTCTTTTTTAGAATTTCTTTTCAATTTGTTTGAAAAACTTAATTTTCATTTCTATATTTGACAAAACAAAAACATGTACACAATTTTAAATCATACTTGGTGGTGGAACTTTTCGAAACAACATTCGTGAGGTAACGCTATAGTATATTTAATTTAATATAAAAAAGGCTTGTCATTCACGACAGGCCTTTTTGCATTTTTATAACCTTTGAAACCTATGAAGACGTTTAGTCTATACACACATTACAAAAAAATACTGGCTGACACCATCACGCCAGTAAGCATCTATCTAAAAATCAGGGATAAATTCCCAAACAGCATTCTTTTGGAAAGTAGTGACTATCATGCCAATGATAACAGTTTTTCCTATATCTGTTGCAACCCAATTGCTTCCATAAAAGTGAAGGATGAAACCATTACAGAAACCTTTCCTGATAAAAGTCAAGTGTTTACTCACATCACTCCGGATACTGATGTGGCCAATGTAATCCATAATTTTACACAGCGCTTTAAAATCCATTCTGAAGAGAGCTTCAAGTTCATTAATAATGGCATTTTTGGATACATTGCTTATGATGCGGTGCGCTATTTTGAAGATGTAGACATTGCAAAAAAAGAAGGCCATCAAAATATTCCTGATATTTATTATGCGGTTTATCAGAACATCATCGCTATCAACCACTTTAAAAATGAGGCCTATGTATTCGCCCATTGCTATGATACTGATAACAATATCGATGAAATTTTACAGCTCATCAAATCAAAAAACTTTGCGGCCTTTAATTTTTCAACAGATGGTGAGACCGCTTCAAATTTAACCGATGATGAGTACAAAGACAATGTAATCCTAGCAAAAAAGCACTGTGCCAGAGGCGATGTGTTTCAATTGGTACTTTCCAAAAAATTCTCACAGCAATTTAAAGGTGATGAATTTAATGTCTATCGCGCTTTGAGAAGCATCAACCCTTCTCCGTATCTTTTCTATTTTGATTATGGCGATTTTAAGATTTTTGGCAGCTCGCCAGAAGCACAATTGGTCATCAATAAAGACAAAGCCGAAATCCATCCAATTGCAGGCACCTTCAAACGGACCGGAAACGATGAAAAGGACGCTGAACTCGCCAAACAATTAGCAGTTGACGATAAAGAAAATGCTGAACATGTGATGCTTGTTGATTTGGCTCGAAATGATTTGAGCCGTCACGGCAGTCAGGTAACGGTAGAAAAATATAGAGAAGTGCAGTTCTTTTCGCACGTTATTCACTTAGTAAGTAAGGTCACTGGTCAAAAACATAAAGACACGACCACCATGCAAATGGTTGCCGACACCTTTCCTGCGGGAACCTTAAGCGGTGCGCCAAAACATAGGGCCATGCAACTCATCGAGAAATACGAAAAAACGAGCCGTGATTTTTATGGCGGCGCCATCGGATTTATGGATTTTGAAGGTAACTTTAATCACGCCATTATGATCCGAACGTTTTTGAGCAAAAACCACCAACTACATTGGCAGGCAGGTGCCGGCATAGTGTCTAAGTCAAAGCCCGAAGATGAGCTGCAGGAAGTGTACAATAAGTTGGGTGCATTGACGAAGGCAATTGAGATGGGGAAGGAAATATAAACGCAAAGAATTAATTCCCTTATTTCAAGGGAAGGTGGATTCATACCGAGAAAACGGGATGATGACGGAAGGGTTTTTAAGAGCTTTACGTTTACTCTAGCATCCACACCGAGTTTTAATTTTAATCAAAAAAGATCCCCGCCTTCGCGGGGAATGCATATGAAAGTACTAGTTATAGACAATTACGACAGTTTTACCTACAACCTCGTTCATTACCTTGAAGATTTGGGCTGTGAGGTTACCGTAAAACGGAACGATCAACTCACCTTAGACGAGGTGGATGCTTTTGAAAAAATCGTGCTATCCCCAGGACCAGGAATTCCAGATGAAGCGGGACTGCTAAAGGCCATTATAAAAACCTATGCACCCACAAAAAGCATTTTAGGAGTTTGCCTCGGTCAGCAAGCCATTGGCGAAGTTTATGGCGGCACCTTAATCAACCTTGAGAATGTTTATCATGGTGTGGCTACCAAAGTGACCAGTTGTGTTACCGACGAATCGCTCTTTAACGGATTGGATAAAACCATTGAAGTTGGGCGTTACCATTCTTGGGTGTTGGATCCAAATTTGCCAGAAGAATTGGAAGCCACCTCCTATGATGAAAATGGTCAGGTGATGTCCTTACGCCATAAGGTATACGATTTAAAAGGGGTTCAATACCATCCAGAATCGGTGTTGACACCGCATGGGAAAAAGATTTTAGAAAATTGGATTAAAATTCCTGCGAAGGCAGGAATCTCATGAATTTAAGTTTAAATAAGAGTGATCAAAATGCCTTCCTTTAATAGGGAAGGTGGAATCATCCCAGGAAAACGGGATGAGTCAGGAAGCGTTTATGTAAAAGTAAATTCTATTTTATACAGGTACAAAAAACTTAGTTTAATCAAAAAAGATTCCCACTTTCGTGGGAAGTAGCATGAAACACATACTCAACAGACTCATCAATCAAGAAAGCATCTCTAGTGAAGAAGCCAAACAGGTGCTGGTCAACATCTCCAAAGGCGATTATAATCAAAGCCAGATTGCATCATTCCTTACAGTTTATATGATGCGAAGCGTCACTATTGAAGAATTACAAGGCTTTAGAGATGCACTTTTGGAACTTTGCTTACACGTCAATTTAGACGCCTACAATGGCATTGATTTATGCGGCACAGGTGGCGATGGTAAAGACACCTTTAATATTTCAACATTGGCGTCATTTGTCACTGCAGGCGCTGGCGTTAACGTCACCAAACATGGTAATTATGGTGTATCTTCTGCCTGCGGATCGTCTAACGTGATGGAGCATTTAGGTATTAAATTCACCGCTGACATCGATTTTCTAAAACGTTCCTTAGACGAGGCCGGTATTTGTGTGCTGCATGCACCACTCTTTCACCCTGCTATGAAAAATGTGGCGCCTATCCGTAAGGATCTCGCCGTAAAAACATTTTTCAACATGTTGGGACCAATGGTGAATCCAGCATTTCCAAAAAATCAGATGGTGGGTGTTTTCAATTTGGAGTTGTTGAGGATGTACAGCTATCTTTATCAAAATACCGATAAAAATTACACGATTATTCATGCTCTGGATGGCTATGATGAAATCTCATTGACTGGACCAGCAAAAGTGATCCGCAATGCTTCAGAAACAATTATCAATCCAGAGTATTTTGGTGTGGAGACTTTAAATCAACATGATATTTATGGCGGCGAATCTGTAGAAGACGCAGCAAAAATATTCACGCAGGTCCTAAATGGCCAAGGCACAGAAGCACAAAATAATGTGGTTTGCGCCAATGCCGCCATGGCCATTGCCACAGTTACCAAAAAATCTGTTGAAGACAGTTTTGAATTGGCCAAAGAAGCATTGTTGAGCGGACGAGCGAGAGAGAAGTTTGAGACCTTAGTTAAAATAAGTAGCAGTTAGTCGGCAGTCAGCAGTTGGCAGTTAGCAGTCAAGTCGACATAGCAGACACACAACACACAACACAAAACACACAACACACAACACACAACACAAAACACACAACACAAAACCCACAACCCACAACCCACAACACAAAACCCACAACACACAACACACAACACACAACACACAACACACAACACACAACAGATTATAAAATGAACATTTTAGACCATATCGTCGCTGATAAGCGCAAAGAAGTTGACTTCAAAAAATTGATTATTCCTGTCTCACAATTGGAACAATCGGTGTTTTTTGAAAGAGCAACTGTTTCTTTAGTCAACAAATTGCAGCACAGCTCTTCAGGAATCATTGCCGAGCACAAACGACGTTCGCCATCAAAATCGGTTATCAACCAAAACCTGAATGTTTTTGACGTGGCCAAGGGTTATGAAGATGCGGGAGTTTGCGGGATTTCTGTTTTAACGGATGGCAAATATTTTGGAGGATCTCTGGACGATTTGTTGTTGGCAAGAGCAAGTTGCCAATTGCCTTTGCTCAGGAAAGAATTTATTATTGACACCTATCAAATTCTGGAAGCAAAAGCCTACGGAGCCGATGTGATTTTGCTTATTGCAGCCATTTTATCCAAAGAAGAGATCAAACAGTTTTCTGAATTGGCAAAAAGCTTAAATCTCGATGTGCTTCTAGAAATCCATGATGAAGAAGAATTACACAAATCAGTCATGCCAAGTTTAGACATGATTGGGGTAAACAATCGCAATTTAAAAACTTTTGAGGTGAGTTTGGACACCAGCAAACACTTGAGCACATTAATTCCGAACGACTTTATAAAAGTATCAGAAAGCGGCATCAGTAACATTGAAGCCATCAAAGCATTACAACCTTATGGGTACCAAGGCTTTTTAATAGGAGAAAACTTTATGAAAACAGAGAATGCTGGTGAAAGTGCTTCCACATTTATAAAAGATTTACTTAAATATTGAAACAAACATCGAAATTCAAATGAGCAGCGAAAATATTAAACAAATTCCGGGTCAAACCCCCTCTCCTTTGGAGAGGGCTGGGGTGAGGATCAAAATCTGCGGTATGAAGCATCCAGCTAATATCACAGAAATTGCCGCACTGCAACCAGAGTATCTCGGATTTATATTCTATGAAAAATCTTCTAGGTTTTTCAATGGAAATATGCCACAGTTACCCCAAGGAACAAAAAAAGTAGGGGTTTTTGTGAATGCTTCAATGGATGAGATTCTTGAAAAAGTAGAAACATACAGCTTGGATGTCGTCCAGTTACATGGTGAAGAATCACCTGAGTTTTGCAGCCAGTTAAAACGTCACTTCGAGGAGAACATCGACAACGTAAACGCAATTAAAAATGAGAGATTGCCATGCCACGCTAGCAATGACAGCAAAATTGATATTGTAAAAGTATTTTCTATCAAAGACCATTTCAATTTTGACCAATTACAACCTTATGAATTGGTGTGCGATTACTTTTTGTTTGACACCAAAGGCAAACTCCCAGGAGGCAACGGCTACACCTTTAATTGGGATGTTTTGAAAAATTACCCATCAACTAAACCTTACTTTTTAAGTGGTGGCATTGGATTGGAAGAAACTGACAACATCACCGCATTCCTTCAAGGCAACGCTTCTAAATATTGCTATGCCATTGATGTGAATAGCAAATTTGAAAGTGAGCCAGGTTTGAAAGATCTCAAAATATTAAAAGAATTTAAAAATAAAATTAAACCCAACCTCACAAGTTTTGAAAACTTGTGAGTTCTAATCTCGTGAAAAATGACATACAACATTAATGACAAAGGTTATTACGGCGAATTTGGAGGTGCATACATCCCTGAAATGCTGTATCCAAATGTGGAAGAATTGCGCCAAAACTACCTCAAGGTAATGGCAGAACCAGAATTTCAAGAAGAATTCAATGCCTTGCTTAAAGATTATGTAGGGCGTCCTTCCCCACTCTATTTTGCAAAACGATTGAGCGAGAAGTATAATACGAAAATCTACTTAAAACGGGAAGACCTCAATCATACAGGCGCACATAAAATCAACAACACCATTGGGCAGATTTTGATGGCCAAACGCTTGAACAAATCCCGTATTATTGCAGAGACTGGGGCTGGTCAACATGGGGTCGCCACGGCAACGGTTTGTGCACTGATGGGCTTGGAATGTATTGTATATATGGGAGAAGTTGACATTGCACGTCAGGCTCCAAACGTAGCACGAATGAAAATGTTGGGCGCAAAAGTAGTGCCTGCACTTTCTGGAAGTCGCACACTAAAGGATGCTACTAATGAGGCCATCAGGGATTGGATCAATAATCCGGTAGACACCCATTATATTATTGGTAGCGTGGTTGGCCCACATCCCTATCCAGATATGGTAGCGCGTTTTCAGGCAATCGTTTCTGAAGAAATCCAATGGCAGCTTAAAGAAAAAGAAGGTACCACAAAGCCTGATTATGTCGTGGCCTGTGTTGGTGGTGGCAGTAATGCCGCTGGTGTTTTTTATCACTTTTTAGAAGATACAGAGGTCAAGCTCATTGCGGTGGAAGCTGCGGGCAAAGGTGTGCATTCTGGTGAAAGTGCTGCTACGTCTATATTGGGAAAGGAAGGGATTATTCATGGTAGCAAAACGCTTTTGATGCAAACTCCTGATGGTCAAATTACGGAGCCTTACAGTATTTCTGCAGGCTTGGATTATCCTGGGGTTGGCCCGATGCATGCGCACTTGTGCAAAAGTGGACGCGCTGAATTTATCGCCATTACAGATGATGATGCCATGACCGCAGGATTGGATTTGTGCAAAATGGAAGGCATCATTCCTGCTATTGAAACCTCCCATGCCTTGGCCATTTTTGAACATAAAAAGTTTCAACCTGATGATATAGTTGTGGTCAGCCTTTCTGGTCGTGGGGATAAGGATTTGGATACTTATGTAAAGCATTTTAATCTTTAAAATTATGGCGTTACCCAAGGGTCAGGCTTTCGGCAGTCGCTCTCTTCGAGGAGCTCCAACAATGCCTCAATCCTTAACGCAAGTACGTCCATCTTAAATTAAAATTTGGAATATATTAATGCACCTGTGGTAGATAAGATTGTGGTTACAAAAAAGACGGAGGTATATGAAACTAAATCATTATGGACTAAAGTGCCATAGATTTTTTAAAACAGACTGAAAGTCTGTTGCATTCGTGAAATTTACAGTAAATGATTTACGACTGTATTTTCAATGAACCAATGAATTCGTGAAAATTCGTGAAATTCGTGTCAAAATTTTTAGAAGCTAAAGCGAGATGCACTAAAGTACATAGTTTTAACTAAATTTGAGACCAATAAAAATCGCTTCTTCTCAATATTTTTTATGCACACGAAACCTCTCAGGTTTTGAAAACCTGATAGGTTTTTAAAGATAAAGTTTAACAAAGGATTCCCAATATTCTTGGAGCATCAACAAATGAGATTTCCGCTTGCGCGGAAATGAAAAAATAAATTTTCTATGAACAGAATCAACAAAAAATTACAAGAAAACAAAAAATTACTTTCCATATATTTTACCGCAGGGTATCCAAATTTAAAGGATACCGTAGGCATCATTGAAGATCTGGAAAAGAACGGTGTGGACATGATTGAAATTGGATTGCCTTTTAGTGATCCTTTAGCAGATGGGCCAACTATTCAAGCAAGTTCTACCCAAGCTCTAAAAAATGGGATGACAACTGATGTGCTCTTTGACCAACTTCAAGCCGTCAGAAAAACGGTCAGCATTCCTCTGGTCATCATGGGCTATTTCAATCCGATGTTGCAATATGGCGTGGAAGCTTTTTGTAAAAAATGTGCGGAAGTGGGTATTGACGGACTCATTATTCCTGATTTACCGGTGGATGTTTATAACGAGCAATACAAAGCTGTTTTTGAAGCGTATGGCATCATCAACGTGTTTTTGATTACGCCACAAACCTCTGATGAACGGATTAGATTCATTGACTCACTTTCAAAAGGATTTATTTATATGGTAAGTAGCGCCAGTGTAACGGGTAGCAGTTCTGGATTTGGAGACGCACAAACAGATTACTTTGAGCGTATTGCCAACTTGGAGCTGGAGAGTCCGCAAATAGTTGGTTTTGGTATTTCTGACCATAAAACGTTTACGCAAGCCACAACGCATGCTAAAGGCGCCATTATAGGAAGTGCATTTATAAAGCATTTAACTTCTAATGGGCCTGAAAACATCAACAGCTTTATAAGTCCGCTCCTAAGGCCATAGAATAGTCAAGCGCTAATGTCGCCCTTAAATTTTAAGACAATCTTAATATAATTCCGTTCTCTTTTTATTAACTTATCAAGGAATTTAAAACTAGAAATCATGGGAGTTATAGACGATAACAAGAAATTTAAAAGAACCACTGAACAGACCACACCTACCAATCCGACAGGAGTCAATAAAGAGGATGTCAATCAGTTTGACATTGATAAAAAAACAATAAAAGATACAAAAAAATAAAAAATAATTTTTTTGATATAAACGCACAGGAGACCTATTCTTAATTGTAAGGAATAGGTTTCTTTTTAGTTATTGACGAGTGAAAAATAATTCGGAATAAAAATGAAAACAATCTTAAAAACAGTGGTCTTATCATTGTTTACATTGAGTATTTCCTGCAAAGAACCCCAAGCAGAAGCAGCACCTCTACAAACTGAAGCGAATGAAAAACCGAAAATAAAAATTGAGGAACACTGCTATATGTACGCCAAAAACAAAGATACCATCAAACTCATGCTAAAGGAGAACAAAACCCTTGTGACCGGGAAAATGGTCTATAATGTATTCGAGAAAGACGCCAGCCACGGCTCTTTTGAAGGTGTAATGAGAGGTGATACTTTGTATGCCGATTATGATTTTGAAGCCGAGGGCACCACATCAAAGGGGGAATTGATTTTTCTAAAAAAAGGGAATAGCCTGCTCCAAGGTTATGGTGATGTGGAAGTGGACGCCCAAAACACCACTGTTTTTAAAGACAATGCCAACATCACTTTTGATGAACAATTCCCCTTAATCGCCGTAGCTTGCGACAAATTAAACCATTAATATGCCTTTAAACATTGTTCTCATTGAACCTGAAATCCCTAACAACACAGGAAATATTGGCAGATTGGCCTTAGCCTCTGGCGCACATTTGCACTTGGTGAAACCTTTCGGGTTTGAAATTACCGATTCTCGCCTTAAACGCGCCGGATTGGATTATTGGCCACACGTCAACATCACTACTTACGAAAATGTCGCAACATTTTTTGAACAACACCAGGATAAAAACATGGCATTCTTATCAAGTCATGGCACTAATGACTATTGGGACATTCCGTTTAAAGACAATTTGTTTTTGATTTTTGGAAAGGAATCAGTTGGGTTGTCTAAAGAAATTTTAGAGACTCATAAAGACCAACTTTATAAAATTCCTTTATTTAGTGAACATGTACGGAGTTTAAACCTTGGCAACGCTGTAGGAATCGTCGTTTATGAAGGCATAAAAGCCCTCAGATAAATAAAATAATAAGAGCAGTTTAGATATCACTATCTTCGCAGCATCAAACAAACATCATTGAATTACACTATGAATGAGATTGAAAATATAGAATTAAAATATTTAAACCTTGATGATTATCAGGAATTAAAACAGGCCATGATTGAATCATACACCACCATGCCTGATGCCTTTTGGCAAGAACATCAAATTAAAAAGCTGACCGAAGAATTTCCTGAAGGTCAGGTGGTGATTAAAGTCAACAATCAAATTGCAGGTTGTGCCTTAAGCATCATAGTTGATTATGAAAAATTTGAGGACAACCACACCTATAAAGATATTACTGGAAATTATACGTTTAGCACGCATACCAACCTAGGCGATGTGATTTATGGCATTGACGTGTTTATCAAACCTGAATTTAGGGGTTTGCGTTTAGGACGCCGACTTTATGATTATCGAAAAGAATTGTGCGAACGCTTAAACCTAAGAGGTTTGGCCTTTGGTGGCCGAATTCCAAATTATCACAAGTTTTCAGACACCTTGTCTCCTAAAGAATACATCGCTAAAGTAAGGCGCAAGGAAATCCATGATCCGGTGCTTAATTTTCAAATCTCCAATGATTTTCATCCCACCCGAATTCTGAAGAATTATCTTGAAGGCGATGCGTCGTCGCAGGATTATGCGGTCTTATTGGAATGGAGTAATATCTACTACGAGAAAAAGTCAAAAAAGGCTACAACCAATAAAAAAGTCGTTCGTTTGGGATTGGTACAATGGCAAATGCGCTTGTATAAGGATATGGACGAAATGATGCAGCAAGCTGAGTTTTTCATTGATTCTGTTTCTGGATATCGAAGTGATTTTGCTTTATTTCCCGAGTTTTTCAACGCGCCGTTGATGGCTGGAAACAACCATATGTCAACCCCAGAGGCCATTAGAGAACTGGCAAAATACACGCCAGAAATGGTCCTGCGATTTTCAAAATTAGCCATTTCATATAACATCAATATTATTACAGGCAGCATGCCTGAAGTGGTGGATGGTCAGCTCTATAATGTAGGCTATTTGTGCAGGCGTGATGGCAGTACAGAACGTTTTGAAAAACTACACGTCACCCCTGACGAAGCCAAGGTATGGGGCATGGTTGGCGGTAACAAGCTAAAAGCCTTTGATACTGATTGTGGTAAAATAGGTATCCTTATTTGTTATGATGTGGAATTTCCTGAACTGAGCCGTATTTTGGCTGATGAAGGTATGGACATCCTTTTTGTCCCCTTTTTGACCGATACCCAAAACGGCTTCTCCCGTGTGCGCCATTGTGCACAGGCAAGAGCTATTGAAAATGAATGCTATGTAGCCATTGCAGGTAGTGTGGGTAATTTACCGAATGTCCAAAATATGGACATCCAATATGCGCAATCTATGGTATTTACACCTTGTGATTTTGCGTTTCCTACCAACGGTGTCAAAGCCGAAGCAACTCAGAACGCTGAAATGATCCTGATTGCTGATGTGGATATTGACCTTTTAAGAGAACTGAACCAATTTGGAAGTGTCAGAAACTTGAAAGATAGAAGAACTGATTTATTTGAATTAAAAAAGAAGTAATTATGAACTATCATATGATTATCAATAGTGTGAAAACTGTTGAAGAATTTAAAGATGCATGGACGTCTGCAGATTATATTGAACTTTTGAATCGTTTCGGATTTCCGGACGCCAAAAATTCCAAACCTGAAGAACTCAAAGACCTGCTCTTTATGGCCATCTCAGATTTTGAAGGCCCTGAGGCGGCTGCAATTTTATTAGATTATAAATTGTCTGAGTATTTAAACGAAGGACAAATCGACCAGATGTCTCATGACATGTTACTCGATAAGATTTCTGAAGAGTATACTGACATCAGCCTACACCATGACCTTTTCAACATCAACCAACTGCTATTTAAAGCCTATAACGGAACGTTTCCGAGCACAAAGGCTACCATCATTGAATTTGAGATTACGCCCAATAAAGACGTGACCAAAGAAGTGGTGTTGAAAGTTCTGGACCATACCTTGGCCAACAACAGCGTGATCAAACGCTTGTTTGCTGATCAATTGGCAGGAAAGGAAGCCTTTGATGAAGCGGAAGATATTGTTTGGCAATTGAAGGCTACTGGCGATAATTCGTACATTATGACCACATCTGAATATTGGATCAGTCGTGACGAATTTAAGGATGCCGAATTTGATGCGACGATTGTTTTGTTCGAAGAGGAGGAAGATTAGAGTAGATTTGAGGGGGCTGCCTCGATAGTATGAAGTATTTCAGAGCCAATTTTTGTTTTGAAGTCCGTGTAATCCGTCTAATCTGTGTCAAAAAAAATTAAAACCGCTGCGATGTTAGTATTAATCATAAGACCTGATTTGCAAAGTATTAAAGAACAACTTTTGTTTTGAAATCCTTTGAATCTGTGAAATCTGTGTCTAAAAGAATTAAAATCGCTGAGCTGTATTAAGACTTGATTCGTGGAATATGAAGAACTAGCTTTTGTTTTGAAATCCGTGTAATCCGTGTAATCCGTGTCCTAAAAATTCATTAAATCCCATCTATAAACTATATTTGAAACCATTCCTAAAAAGAAAACACACCCTATTTAAACCTCATAGATGAAACACCTTTTTCTCACTATATTATTGATTATCGTAAGCTTCAATTCCGCAGAAGCACAAACCGTTATTAAGGAAAGTTCAAAAACCCCATTGACAATTGGCGACGTGGTGACCCTCGATTCTAAAATCCTGTCAGAATCAAGAACGCTCAATATCTATCTCCCAGAAGGCTATAAAGTATCTGATACTTTAAAATATCCAGTAATCTATGTTTTGGACGGCAGTATGAATGAAGATTTTATCCACATTGTAGGCTTGGTGCAGTTTTTCAATCTGCAAATGAACATGCCAAAATCCATCGTGGTGGGCATTGCAAATATTGATCGCAAACGCGATTTCACCTTCCCTACAATCGATAAAAAATTAAAGAAAGACTTTCCAACTACTGGAGGTTCACGGAAATTTATCAGCTTTTTGGAAGACGAAGTACAACCTTACATCAATGCCAATTACGCTACAAACGCACAAAAAATGCTCATCGGGCAGTCCTTGGGTGGTTTGCTGGCAACAGAAATCCTGTTCAACAAACCAACATTGTTTACAGATTATATAATTGTGAGTCCGAGTTTATGGTGGGACAATGAGACCTTGCTCAGAGATGCCAAAATGTTTCTTGGAGCCCACAAGACCATACCAGTCAATGTTTTTGTTGCTGTTGGAACCGAAGGTGAGATTATGGAACGGGAAGCTAAAAGCTTGGCTGATCTTTTAAAAAACTCAGGGAAACCAAATCTTAAGGCTGAATTTCTGTTCTTGCCTAAAGAAAACCATGCCACTATATTACATCAGAGTGTGAATGACACTTTTAAGATGATGTATCCGTATAAAGAGAATTAAGACCGCTGCGCTGTTAGATATTAGAATATAGACTTGATCTGTAAATTATTGAAGAACTTAGCGTTTATTTTAAAATCCGTGCAATCCGTGCAATCTGTGTCAAATAGAATTTAGATCGCTGCGCTGATAGATGTTAGAATATAGACTTGATCTGTGAATTATTGAAGAACTTAGCGTTTATTTTAAAATCCGTGTAATCCGTGCAATCTGTGTCAAAAAGAATTAAGAACGCTGCGCCGATAGATGTTAGAATATAGACTTGATCTGTGAATTATTGAAAATTAGCTTTCTTTTTGAAATCCGCGTAATCCGTGCAATCTGTGTCAAAAAGAATTAAGAACGCTGCGCTGTTGGTATTAAGTATTAAGACTGGATTCTAGAACTATTGAAGATCTAGCTATTATTGTAAATTCCGTGTAATCCGTGCAATCTGTGTCAAAAAGAAGTAAGACCGCTGCGCTGTTATAAATAAGAATCAAGATTACCCGACGAGACAGAAAAGATCCTCACATACCTAACAATTTCTACTCGAACATCTCAATTTATTGAAAATCAACATATTTTTAACCGTTTGTCCAAAATCCAAGTTTTTTGTGCTGATTATTTAGAAATCTTTTTATTTTAGCATTTACTCAAATAAAACTTACAACCTATGGATTGGTTTTTAGACGCTTTCAAATATAAATATGTAGACTTTAGCGGACGAGCCAGACGCACCGAATATTGGATGTTTATGCTTTTTCATGTGCCATTCATCTTTATTTTGGCCTTTCTATCTGGAATGATGGATGAAGCAGAATGGATGAATATCCCGATGTTCCTTTTGGTGATTTATTTCCTAATGTCCTTTCTTCCTGCATTGGCCATTACCATCAGGCGACTTCATGACACTGGTAAGAGTGGGTGGTTTTACCTTCTAGCCATAATTCCTTATGTAGGTGGAATTATCCTTTTGATTTTTACAGTTCAGGACAGTGAAAGCACGACAAATAAATGGGGACCTAACCCTAAGACTCCAAATACAGATGAAATTAATGAGATAGGAAAGCCACTTTCCGACTAACGCTTTTTTGCCAACATGTTCAAATACATGGCTTCTACTTTGGTGCGTGCCCAAGGCGTGCGTCTTAAAAACTTTAAGCTAGATTTCACCGAAGGATCGTCGTTAAAACATTTGATTTTGATCATCATCCCCATATATTCCCATCCATAATGTGCCACCAGATCATTAATAATCTGCTCCAGTTTGATGCCATGTAAGGGGTTATTGGGTTGCATTTTTCAGAGTTTATAGTTGTTAGTCTGTAGTTCCTAGGTTGTTCTTCATATTCATCTCGGTAAATGAGCGTAGTCGAAGTATCAACTTCAATTTCAACGCTGGGCCTCCGCGACTCTGCGTGCCAAGAAACGAGGTCTGCGAGAAAAACCTATTCAGCCACCAAAGCCCTAATCTTCAACGCCTTCTCAAAGTGATCCAGCTTATGCGTCAGGATCCACCATGTGGCAGCTTCCATCAACAATTCAGGATGATCATTTTTGTTCGCAAAGAAAGCATAAAAAGACAACCCCACATTGGGGCCTTTGGAAGCAATTTTAGCATCACAAACCGCAATCATTTTATCTTTTAAACTTTGACTAAGCAACGTCAATTTTAAATTTCATGTTCAAATTCAATTTCAATTTCAACTTCATCTTCAACTTCAACTTCAATTTCTCCTCCTATTTCTATTTCGGTTAGAACTTCCAGACGATTGGCTATTGCCAGCTGAAGATTTTCTCGATTGTGGTCTGCTATTACGCCCTTGTCCCTGCCCCTGTTTAATTGGCTCGGTAGAGGCATTGGGATCTGGTTCAAAACCTTCCACAATCTCCATAGGAATTCGTTCGCCTATCAGTTTTTCAATATCACGAAGGAAACTCGTTTCGTCAGCACTCACCAATGAAATGGCCAGTCCGCTAGCTCCTGCCCTTCCTGTTCTACCAATTCTATGAACATAATCTTCAGGAATATTAGGCAGCTCAAAGTTGATCACGTGTGGCAATAACGGAATATCCAGTCCGCGGGCAGCAATATCAGTGGCTACGAGCACTCTAACCGTTCCTTTTTTGAAACCGTCCAAGGCTTTGGTTCTGGCTCCTTGACTTTTATTACCATGGATGGCCATGGCTGTAATACTGCTGCTGATCAATTTTTTGGTCAGTTTATTGGCGCCATGTTTGGTGCGTGTAAAGACCAGTATCTGTTCCCAATTGCCGTCAGAAATCAATTTGACCAGCAAATCAGGCTTCAAACCTTTGGCAACGCGATAAACCTGTTGGTCAATAGCATCTACCGTTGTGTTTTCTGGTGTGGCTTCTACCAATACCGGATGGTTCAGGATATCATTTGCCAAGGCTTTGATGTCCTTAGAAAATGTAGCCGAAAACAAAAGGTTTTGACGTTTGGCAGGCATGACCGCCATAATTTTTTTGATATCACGCAAAAAGCCCATATCCAACATCCGGTCAGCTTCATCCAACACGAGAATCTCAATATTGGCGAGCGACAATAAGCGTTGGTTATGCAAATCCAATAAACGCCCAGGTGTTGCAATAAGCACATCCACACCATTGCGGAGGGTGGCTACTTGCGGATTCTGATTAACACCACCAAAAATAACGGTGCTTCTAATATCTAAATAGGTACTGTATTGTTTGACATTTTGATACACTTGTGCCGCCAATTCGCGAGTTGGTGTTAGTACCAAAGCGCGAACTGGGCGTTGACGCAACGGTTGCCCTAGCGATAACAATTGGAGCATTGGCAGTGTAAAACCTGCCGTTTTTCCGGTACCAGTTTGTGCCGATGCCAAGACATCTTTACCTTCTAATATTAACGGAATGGCCTTTTGTTGAATTGGTGAAGGCGTTGTATAACCTTGTTTGCTGACTGCTTTAAGTAAAGCATCAGATAATCCTAATGAGTTGAATGACATAAATTGTGTTTACGAAGCAAGCACTAGTATGTTAGGTCACTCCTTTAAATTTTTGGCAAAGGTAGGGTTTATTTATTGGGTAGTGTGCTATGCACCGCATAATATTGCAACATGCAGAGCATTCAATAAATGAAAAACACCCACTCTACCTCACCAATTGCAACATGGAGAACCCCTTGAAATTCCTGTTCTACATGGCGTATATTGTCTGATTGCGAGTATTTTTTAGGGGTTTTGTTCAGGCCTTGTTCGACACTTGTTCGGGTGAGCTTCTGAAAAATCTGATTTTTTGGGAGAAGTGTCGAAGGACTGTAAAAGTTCGCTCCAATGATTCCAATAATAGCGGAAAAAATTCGTCATTCAACTTATTGATAATAAAGATAGAAAGGTTTATTTTGGTAGGGTTGGAATGAAGAATATTATGACGCCGTTGTTGGTGTTTTCCACCACCAACTTCATTTCTCAAAAGACAAAAGTGAACCCCGGAAAAACCTTACTATGTAATTCATTTAAACTACAAAAAAACGCCCACAAAACACAAATAGTTTATCACCTCTACAACCTAACAGAAGAGGAAATTGATAGTAGTGAGGAGGCTAAGTGTTGCAATTCATAGTAAATTTTTTTATAAATTTGGAATAGATATGGGTTGTGTCGTCAACCTTAAAGCACATTTATAAAACGAGTATAGACTTAAACAAAATTTAGTAATGAATAAACTATTATTTTTAATTTCATTTGTCTTAATTACTATCAATTGTAAAGGTCAAGAGCAATATTTTACTACCTCTGATAATGTAAACTTATATTTAAACGTCAAAGGAAAAGGCACCCCATGTCTCTATATACATGGCGGACCTGGTTCAGGAAGTTATTGGATGGAAAAATTTGCAGGTGATATATTAGAAAAACGATTTACAATGATTTATCTAGACCTGAGAGGCGTTAGCCGTTCAACCAGTCCAGCAGATGGTAATTATAGTATGGTCAGAATGATTCAAGACTTTGAAGAAATTAGAAAATTTTTGGGATTTGAAAGTTGGATTATTATGGGGCACTCTTTTTCAGGGACAGTGGTAACTGGCTATGCAAAGGAACATCCTCAATCCATAAAAGGTATGATGATGTTTAATTGTTCTCTCAATCTTACCGAGAGTATCAGCGAAAGTTGGATACCTAAAGCTTGTGAAATACTTGGCTTGAAAGATGTGTCTTTTTATGAGAATGACACTATTAGCATTCAAGATAAATTGAATCGCCTTTTTCCGCTGCTAAATGAAAAAGATTTAACGTGGAAATTAGCCTATGCAAATAAAGATAATGAAACGATAATGAACAATACTTTTGACGAAATCCCCAACTGGAATTATGATTTCGGTGGCATTGGACTATCACACAAAGACTACTTGATTAACTTTAAAAAATATACTCCAGATATTAAAATTCCCGTATTGTTTTTTTATGGTGAAAATGATTGGACTATTGGTCCCAAACATTATAAAGGAGTTTTATTCCCCAATATGTTATTATGGAAGAGTAAATCAGGGCATATTCCATTTATGGAAAATAAAGAAGATTTAGAAAAGGCAATTAATAAATTCTTAAAAAAATTCTACTTGCAATCTCAATAAATAGAACTTAATAATGTAATGTTAATTATAACTTTATTGAAATCGGATAAGTAAATTTTTGAGAAGTGGGAAAAGCGTGCTACAGTATTTTCAGCCGTTGTTGGTGTTTTCCACCAACAACTTAGAGTCCCAAAATAAACATATGTCCAAGATCAAATCTCAATTGAATAATTCAGTTGAACTAACATAAAAACTTAAACAATGTTGGTGGAAAACACCAACATTGGCAATTCACACTGTTGGTGAAAAACACCCAGAATGGCCAAAACTGAGAAACTATAATAAGATTAATTAAAAGTTATATATCAATGGCTCAAATCCTAAACATTAGACAGAAAATAATCTGGTTTTTAGATACGTTAAAAGGAAGTCCTGTAAAAGACAAACTTAATTACACGAGTGCTAATTTGGATGCGGCAAATTCTGATGTGCGACATGACGACAACGAAAAGAATTTGAAGAGCCTATTAAATCATGCTATAGCAACAACAGCGTATTACAAGGCATATACCGCCGTTAATTCTTTGGAAGATTTTCCTGTAGTAAATAAAAATTTAATTAGGGATAATCTCAAAGATTTCACATCCAATACATTTGAATTAACAACATGTGTCAAAGCATCCACAAGTGGCTCAACAGGAGTGCCCTTTAGTATTTATCAAAACAAAGAAAAAGTCAATAAAAATACAGCCGATGATATCTTTTTTTCTTCTAAATCAAATTACAGGATTGGAAGTCATTTGGTCTATATAAAAATTTGGCCTGATAAATTCAATTTTAAACAAGAATGTAGTTTAAAACTGAGAAACATCCATCCCCATGATGTATTTAAGCTCACGAATGACACCATTGATGAATTGATTACTAAGCTTAATAAAAGTAAAGAGGCTATTAACTTTAAAGGTTATGTTTCAGCTTTTGAAAAAATTTGCAGGCATTTGGATGCCTTGCCCGAAAACCCCATTACGTTTAAAACACAATCCATTATAACCATTTCTGAATCTATAAATCTTTACACTAAGAATGCCGTAAAAAAATATTTTGGTGTATGGCCTGTGTCTCGTTACTCAAACCTTGAAAATGGTGTGATTGCCCAACAATTCCAAGGTGATGACCCAAGATTTTGGATCAATGATTCGAGTTATATTATAGAAATTTTCGACTTAAATGAAAACAGAAAATTAAACTATGGCCAACACGGAAGGATTGTGCTTACAGATCTTTATAATCTTGCAACACCCTTGATTAGATATGACACTGGTGATGTTGGCACCATGCATCTTGACACCAAAAACAAACCCTATTTTTCTGAACTTTATGGCAGAAAATTGGACTTGATATACGATACCAAAGGCAATTTAGTACCACCCCATATTACGGATAAGCTTTGCAAGTATGGCGATTTTAAGCAGTATCAATTAGTTCAAAAAGGATTGAAGGACTATGACATAAATCTTAATACTACCATTAAAGTAGATGAAAACAGCATGATTAAAGAGTTTAAAACCTATTTTGGTCAAGATGCACATATCAAAGTTAACTATGTAGATGGGATACCACTTCTTGGTTCAGGCAAGCGCAGAGAAATGGTTAATGAGTATTATAAAACCGATTGATAACTACACATGTCACTTATATTAATTATCAGTATTGTCCGGTTAAACACCATATGATGTCCCTACGGGACATTGAACTTATTATAACTTTATGATTACCAATATTTTGTCCCCCTGGGACAATATGCCGTTAGGCATTTAATATGGGTAACTAAATAGAACCCCTGCAAAGACTAGTCCCGTAGGGACTAAATATAGAATGGGGTTTCCCAGAATCATGTATTACTTTTATCGGACAACACTGATTAATTATACATATAAAAAGAAATTTCCTAACCGTTATTTTGATCGATTGGATTTCAATATGACGTTTTTGTGTTAAGAATTTGATAGGTATTGAACTATCGTCGCTGATGAAATGCCTTACAAGCAATAGCACTTTTTTAACATAGAACATCATAAATAGACGTCTCATAGTAAAGATTTCCTTTTTAACGATTTATTTACCTTAAATGCAATCTATTATACTAAATTTTAACTTCATTTAAGCTATAGCCCCTATGCAGAAGTTAATAATTAATTTTACCCCTACCGGAATGATTCCGACAAAAAAGATGACACCTCATGTTCCTACAACCATCAATGAAATTGTAGAAGATGTGCATCGCGCTTATGAATTAGGAATTACTCTGGCCCATATTCATGCTAGAGATGAAATTACAGGCGTTCCTACCTATAAAAAAGAAGTGTATGCTGAATTGATATCTGGGATACGAAAATATGCACCTGATTTAGTGATCTGTACATCCCTCAGTGGCCGTGATTTCAATACCCTAGATAAAAGAGCAGATGTACTTCAGTTAGAAGGTGATCTTAAACCAGATATGGGAAGCTTAACCTTAAGTTCCTTAAATTTTAATAAGGTAGCAAGTATGAATGCTCCAAATATGATTGAAGATTTAGCAAAAACCATGAAATCTAAAGGCATTGTGCCTGAATTGGAAGTCTTTGATGTTGGAATGATAAATTTTGGCAATTACTTAGTAAAAAAAGAATATATAACCCCTCCCTTATATTATAATCTCCTCTTTGGCAATATAGCCTGTGCACAAACCAATTTGCTCCATGTAGGGGTGATGTTAAATGATCTGCCCAAAGATGCACTGATCAGCATTGCCGGTGTGGGAACTGAACAAATGATGATGAACTTTTTGGCTATAACAATTGGCAAAGGCGTGCGCGTTGGATTGGAAGATAACATTTGGTACGATGTAGAGAAAACCAAACTTGCAACCAATAGTGAACTAGTAGAACGGATACATGTTGTTGCAAAGGCAAATAATAGAGAAATTATGACGCCATCAGAATTTAGGGCGCAAATGGATATGGAACCAGGATATGGGCGTTATGGTCGTGTTTATAATTAAATTGCTATGGAAGGAGATAAAACAGGGCTTTCGTATCGTATAAAATGGCTCTCTAATATTATAAAGCACGGTTTATTTTGGCATGGGGTAAGAAACAATTTAGCAAAAATAGGTTTAGACTTTATGCCTTATTATTGGGTTGAGGAAGCTACCAGCCCTATAACTCCTCCAAAGATTTATGGTGAAGACTCCAATTTTGAGATTTCAATATTTGGTGAACCTGAAATTAATTATATAAAGGATACCATTATTGGCATAGAGCAAAAAGATTTATTGGCTGATCTCAAAAATGGTGAAATTTGTATTGGGTTAAAAAACAATGGTCTCATAGCAGCCTATATGTTTATTAAATGTAAACCATTTACGTTTAGGCAACGTTACTTCGATTTGAAACCAACAGAAAGCTATTTGCATAGCATGTACACTTTTGAAGCCTATAGAGGAAAAAATATCGCGCCGTACTTGCGTTATCATAGTTATAAGTATTTAGAAAAAACGAATGTAAATACCTATTATAGTGTTAGTGAATATTTTAATAAGTCTACAATTAAGTTCAAAGAGAAACTCAACTCCAAGCCTGTTAAATTATATTTGAGTGTTGTCTTGTTTAAAGGATGGGGTTTTAATTTAACTTTAAAAAGCTACTAATGAGCATATATTCTTCACTAAAACGACTATTGACAAAACACGTTTTGACTTCCAGAAAACGTTTTTTTGAATTCAATTCAATGATGGATTCCAGAAGAAGCATCAAACAGTTCAATCATAAAAACAAGACCCCAAAATTAAAACCTACTCAAATTGAAGCTGCTAAGTCTTACTTTAAATCTAAAGGCTATACATTAAACAACACCTATTGGCACCGTTATTATACAAGCTTGAATGGTGAATTTCATGCCGATTATATTCCTGATGATATTTTTAGTTCCATCATTTCTCCAAGGTTCAATCAAATGCGTCAATGGCCAGCTTTATTGGATAAAAATCTATCCTATATTTTGTTTAAGGATTTTAACCAACCCAAACGTGTTGTACAAAATATTAATGGGTTTTATTATACCAACAATAAAGTTGTTGATGAACAAACGGCTATTGAAGCCTGCAACGATATTCAAAAGCCCCTAATTATTAAACCAACAATTGATTCAGGTAGTGGAAAATTGGTAACGACCTTTACAGTTAAAGACAAACTAACATCTTATAAAAACCTGACCATCCCACAGGTTTTCAAAGTGTATAAAAAAGATTTTATTGTTCAAGAATTTGTTGAACAAAGCCAAGCCTTAAAAGTTTTAAATCCATCCTCTCTCAATACACTAAGGCTATTGACCTATCTGAGACCAGATGGCATGTATGTTTTATCAACACTACTCAGGATAGGACAGCCAGGTAGCCAAACCGATAACTTCTCTATTGGTGGTATCATCATTGGTGTCGATGATAAAGGGTATTTGCAAAACAATGGCTATACTAAAAAGGGAGATATTTTATATAAAACCGCTACTAATGTCGCTTTTGAGGGCTTTCAAATCCCTAACTATGTTAGTGTTGTGAATATGGTTAAGGCTATGCATCCTATTGTTCCGTATTTTAAATTTGTGTCTTGGGATATCGGGCTTGACAACACTGATTCGCCCATATTCATTGAGTTCAACACCTATAATCAAAACATTGATATGCACCAAATTGCAAATGGTCCTTTATTCGGAAAGTTTACCGATGAAATTTTAGAACTAGGCTTAAATCCCTACTGATTGTTTTTATAATTATTATTGACGTTCATTATATTTCATAGTAAATCAAGTAATATGGAAAGTGACAATAGAGGAGTTAAAAATAGGCTGAAATCTATTTTGACAATTATTAAACACGGCATGTTCTGGCATGGCGTCCGCAATAATGTTGCAAGACTGGGCTTAGATGTTATGCCATATCACTGGTCTAAAGCTACGATACATTCAGTTGATGCACCCACTATTAAAGCAAACGATTTAGATCTAAAATTTTCCGTGTTTGGCGAATCTGAAATTAACTTTATAAAAAGTACTATTAAAGGTATTGAAAATAAAAACCTTTTAGCATATTTAAAAAATGGTGAGACCTGTATTGGTTTAAAACAGCATACTGACATTGTAGCCTTTCTATTTATAAGAAGACAGTCATTTTATTTTAGAAACCATTATTTTAATTTAGGTGACAACGATAGTTATCTCCATAGTATGTACGTCTTTGAAAAGTACAGAGGTAGAAATATAGCCTCTTATTTAAGATATCAAGGTTTTACGCTCTTAGAAAAAGAAGGCATAACAAACTTCTATTCAATAAGTGAATATTTTAATAAGTCAGCCATAAAATATCAGAGAAAATCAAATTCGCAACCCATAAAACTATATCTAAGTGTAATCGTCTTTAAAAAAAAGACCTTGAATTATACTTTAAAGAGTTTCAAATTTGCAACATCTTATTCTTAATGACAGTGGCACATTATGTGCAATTTAGCTTAGTTACCAAGATTTGGTATGTTTGATTCAATATTTATAAAATGGGAAAAAACACATCAATTTCAATCGGAAATCATTTTGAAGAATTTATAAATGAGGAAATAAAATCTGGCAGATATAGTTCTGTAAGTGAAGTAATTCGTTCGGCACTACGTTTGTTAGAACGTGAAGAAAAGAAAGAAAGAAAGAAAGAGAACTGATTAAAGCTCTTGAAATCGGCGAACAAAGTGGATTTGATGAAAATTTTGACCCTAATCAAAACTTGTCTGAATTAAATCGTAAACACTTATGAGCAGAAACAAATACCGAATAAGTAAACAAGCGATTGACGATTTAAACGATATTTGGATTTATACCTTTCATAAATGGTCTAAAGAACAAGCCGACAGATATTATGACTTGACAATCAAAGAAAATGAATTTATTGCGGACAACTTCCTGACTGGAAAATCAGCAGAACAGACAAGGGAAAACTATCGGATTACCAAAATTAAATCACATCTGATTTTTTAAAGAAAAGTAGAAAATGATATTGTAGAAATCGTTAGAATTTTACATCAGAGAATGGATATTACAAAACTACTGAAATAAAAAAAACTGCACACAGCAAGAGATATAGAACATAGCTGGTTTATATATAATGCAAGGTCTTCACTTATTGACCAAGTCCGCCAAATCTTTGATTTGGGTTTCACTATTAAAAATCACGTGTCAAATCAAAGATTTGGCTAATTGCTAAACCGGAAATTATTCTATTTTAAAGGCTACGTGTCATACATGTAACGATACCATTCACATGCACCTATAAAAAAAGCATGGCAGTCAGTTTAAGAAAAATTCATCTTGTAAAAAAAGTGGTTGGAGCAAAGCCTCAAAACGATCTTGGGCTTAAACCTTAGAATATTATTTATAATTATTAATCACTTTTCTGCGCTTTCCGGAAGCTAAAGCAGGAATTTCATCTACATACGTTATTATCACATTGGCATCTTCACCAAAATCTGATTTGATGTCTGTTACTAATTGCTTTTCAAACTGAAAACTATCGCCTTGAAGGTTCAGCTTTATTTCGTATTCTTTTTCACCCTGCTGAATAAATTGATATTGTTTTAATAGATGATAATAGGTATAAAACTTTGTATAGATCACAAATGAAGAAATCATGTTGCCTTTAGAGTCAAAAATAACATCCATTTTACGTCCTTCAATTTGAACAAACTCCATAGCACCATCTTTATTCAATCCAAATTGTGCAATATCACCAGTATCGTATCTGATTATGGGCATCGCATAATTGAACAAATCGGTAACAACAATTCTTCCAAACTCACCCAATTGCACAGGTGTGTCATTTTCCAAGTGTAACAACTCCACATAGTAACTTGCATTGTTAATAACAAAACTATTAGGTGAATCAACTGTTTGCTGTGCTATAATTCCAATTTCTTCACTCGAATACCTAGAAAGAACAACGGTATTAAGATGTTTACCTAAAGTAGATTTTGTGTAAGGGTTCAAGTATTCTGCATTGGCAATGGCCGAAGTAATTCCTAAATCACTTAATGTTATACTATTCTTTTCCAAATACTGTGCAAGCATTTCATATGCAGAAGCAAAGCCTAACAATGTTTTTTTAGATTGTTTATCAGATTTTAATAATCCTAAAAACGCTTCAATGCTTTCATCCGTCAATCTCGTAATATCAAACTGATTCACATTTTGCACCCAGGATTTTAATTTGCCTTTTTTATTGTGGCCTCTCCATACTTCAAGCTCGTACAATCGGTTGCCAACATTAAAATTCGCTTTTTGAAAAAAATAGATGACATCTGCATGATTTCGATGGCGCTTTTTTTCATTTTGAAACAAGAAAAAAGGTGCACCTGTAGAGCCACTTGTAGAGACTTTAAAATTAGGTTTGTCTATAAACTCACGCGATTGAAAACCCTCAAAATTTTCTTGAACAGTAGTTTTTCTGATTACCGGGAAATCAGAAATAGTATGCACATCAACTAAAGCCTTATAAAACGGTGTCGTTTTTACCGCATGATCCAATAAACGGCTTAAATAAACATCTTTAATTTGAATTGCTTCATCAGAATTTGGATGTCCAACACATCGTTCTATTTCCTTTAACTGATTTTTTATCCGACCATTTTTTAATGCATCCAATAGCCAAAACAATTTATGCCGTGCAAAATTTAGAATCATGATTTAATTTATTTTAACCTAAATACTTAGAATTTGGAGACCTATCCTTAATTGTATGTATAGGAGCCCCGTATGCCATCTTGTTGTTACCTATAGATTTTAAGACCAATGATCCTGCTCCTATAACAGTATTATCGCCAATAGTTAGATTTTGAATAATAGTTGCGCCAAGACAAACAGCTGAGCCAGCCCCAATTTGTACACTACCTGCTACGGTAACCCCAGATGCTAAACTAGAAAAATCAGCCATCTTACAATCGTGTCCCAAAGTAGATGCTGTATTGAGAATACAAAACCTACCCACTTTAGCATTCGCATTGATGACCGCATTAGGCATTATTACAGTGCCCTCAGGAATTGAGACATCCAAAGCAATGGTGGCACTAGGATGGATAATGGAAACAAACTCTAATTGTGGAGCAATTTTTTTTATTTTTTGGTATGCAGCTTTTCTAGTGCTGTTATCTCCAATGCCAATAACAATACCTTCAATATTCAATTGCTTTACGATATCAGGAAGTTGCTTCAAATCACCAATAATACTATGGCCAAAAACAACCTCGTTAATAAGTTTGTAAGAATCAATAAAACCCTTCATTGCATAGGTATGGTTTTTTTGAATACTATCTACGATCATTTTAGCGTGACCAGAAGCGCCATAGATTAAAATGTTTTTCATTGGTTGTAGTTATTGACCAAAGCTATAGTTGTTAATTATGGTGGTTGTTCTTAGCTCAGCAATATACTTTGATTTATAGTCTTATATCTATTATTTTGTTAAACTGCATAGTTTTAACTATAAAAAGATGAAAGATTAATGTTTGAGGTTCATTTGTGGGTAATGCGGTAAGCTCGGCTTTTACTAAGATTATTTGCGCCGTTGTTGAAGTTTTTCACCAACAACTTACAGTCTCAATAAAGACACATGTCCAGAGCAAATCTCAATTGAATAATTCAGTTAAACTCATATAGAAACCTAAACAATGTCGGTGGAAAACACCAACATTGCCAATTAGAAGCACCAACATTAGCCAATTAAAACACCAACATTGGCCAAAATGAATATAAAATTTTGAGTTGATAGCACCTGAAAATTAATGAATTGTTTACCATTATGCGCATCCTATTCTTTTAATTCCGATTTAAACGGCTGATATGGTGCTTTTATCTAAATTATATTGGCTGAAGGTTTGTACTTCTATTATTTGATTATATTTAATTTCAATTTTTGAAAGATGACCTCAATTCATTCAAAATTATTCCTTGTGTATACGGTTGTAGGTTATGTCATCCGAAATCCTTTTTTTTTAATTGGGAAAGGCGAATCTTCTGTAATAACCGATAATATTTCGTTCCATTGAATGTAGGTATTTATAATGCACTCATTTTAGCTGGGATCATCCAAGGTCTTTTCTTTGCCGCTATTATTCTAACCTCAAGTAAATACACTACAAAAAGTAGTGTGTATTTAGCATTGCTCATTTTGTGTTTCAGTTTGGAGAATTTGCAATTCAGCCTAAATGAAATGAAATTCATCAGTGACATTGCGCTTTATCAAATCATTTATGTGCCGTGGGCAACACTTATTCCTCCCTTTCTTTTATTCTATGGGATCAAATTTTTAAATCCCAAGGTTATCATTACAAAAAAATCAAATGCCTCTATCTGCCTTTTATAGTTATGTTCATTTTGAGTGCTCTTTATAAACTATTGGTTGCTTTACTTCCAAATAATGAAGAGATCGAAGCTATTTTAGCCATGATCCCTTATTATGGCGACACTTATGGCGATTTGTTGAACACTTTTTTCTTCCTACTGATTATAGTGGTATTGTCCAAAAAAATCTTGGAGTATGAAAAAGAGAATACGATTTTTAAAAGAGATAAAATAAAATTACAACTGACCTGGTTTAAGGTCACTTTGTTGCTCTTGTCGGTCTTGATATTGGTGTGGTTTCTCTATACGATTGCATATGCTTTTGACGATGAACTGGTGTTTTATCCACTTTATTTGGCAGCTTCCTTGACAACTTATTGGCTTGGATATATAGGGATCTATAAAATAGGCATCAACGAACAACAACAAAAAATAAGGGCGTTTGCAATTCAAAGAGATTTTGTCGCTCCTGAAGAGACAGAAAAAACAAGTCAACATTCAGCAGAATTCAAAAGGATGTTGATTGAGGACCGGTTATTTTTGGATAGTAACCTTCATCTTGAAGGCATTGCCGAAATTTTGGATATCAGCAAAGGACATTTGTCGCGAACCATAAATTCTGAATTGGGAATGAGTTTTAGCGATTATGTGAATTCCTTTCGTATTGATGAGGCAAAGTTATATTTAAGACATCCAGATTTTTCTAACTACACTCTCGAGGCCATTGGTCTTGAAGCAGGTTTCAATTCGAAATCCACATTTTATTCTACGTTTAAAAAATTCACTGGACTAACACCACTTCAATTTAAAAATAGTTCCTCGAATTAGTCCGAGATGATGCTATAGATCATTATTTGGGAACTTGAAAATTGTTGCTTCGTATAATTTTAGACTATTCAATTAACCGGATAGTCAATGAATACCAAAGAACGCAAAGCACAAGAAGCCTATCTCAACGTCAGCAAAAGTTCCAAGAAGAACTTTCTTTTAGCCTTCCAGTATTTGATGGTGGATCAGAAACGGTTTTTGGACAGCGAGCTGACCTTAAGCACTGTCGCTTCTGAGCTGAATGTGAGCCAGGGCCATTTGTCTCGCATCATCAATTCCAGTTTAGGAATGAGTTTTAATGATTATGTGAATACACTGCGGGTTAAAGAAGCCAAAACATTTTTAGGAGTTATGGCTAATTCCGTTGAAAACATCATGAACATTGCGACAAAATCAGGCTTCAATTCTAAATCGACATTCTACGCAAGTTTTAAAAAACTGACAGGATTGACTCCCTATCAGTTTAAGAATAAGCACATAAATAAGTCCGAGATAATGATATAGGTCATTATCTCGGATTGTCCCAATGATGACATATTTTACTTTTATCGATACCTACAGAACAAAGCTATTAATCCATTAAATTATTAATTATGAAAAAACCCTTACTATTTTCGTTTCTATTTGCGTTGTCCGCAACGCTTTTTGCCCAGACCAACACTTGGATAGGTGCTGGTGCCAACACCGATTGGAATACCGTTGCCAACTGGAGTCTGAATGCTGTGCCAACTGCCGCGAATGATGTGGTGATTCCCACGGGATTTACGGTTAATTTGAATGTTGCCGGAACGACCAAGTCCATTGTGGTACAGGGAAATTCTACCTTTAATATGTCGAACACTTTAAGTATTCTCAACGCGTCGTCGGTGGCGGCGAATGCTACCTGTGCCTGGACCTTTGGGTCTCTCACAGGTGGAGGCACTTTGACAAACAATGGGACCTTTAACTTATCTTCAGGAAATACAAAATCTATTGTAGGTGTGACCACTTTTAACAATACTGGAAATTTCAACATTCTTGACGGTGGCGATTTAAATATTACCGACGGTATCTTTAACAATCTGGCTTCAGGTGTCATCGACCTGCGCGGCAACGAAGGCAATATATCTTATACAGGTTCTGCCAGCCGTATTTTGAACAATGCAGGTCTCATTAAAAGTACCGCAACTGGCGGCAATACCCGAATCCAATCCGTTTTGAACAATAATGGTGGCACAATAACCGTATCAAATGGTAATCTGATTTTTGATTTTCTTGACAAAAACCTGAACGGTGGCGTATTGAATGTGTCTGTTGGGAGTGTTTTACAATTGACATCAACTACCAATCTTACGGGAACTTTAACTGGCGCTTTGAACGGAGACTTGGAATGGTCGGGTACTGTATCCTCAGCTAGCACAAGCACTTTCAATTTTTCAGGAAGCAGTGGCGTGAGATGGACCGCTGGAAATCTCACAGGAGGAGGCACTTTGGTGAACAAAAACCTGATGTTCCTATCAAGCGGAAACACCAAATCAATTATTGGTGTGACCACCTTAAACAATGAAGGGGATTTCAATATCCTTGACGGAGGGGATCTAAACATTACCGACGGCATCTTCAACAATCTAGCTCTTGGTGTTATCGACCTGCGCGGCAACGAAGGCAATATTTCTTATACAGGCGCTGGAAGCCGTATACTGAACAATGCAGGTCTCATTAAAAGTACTGCAGCTGGTGGCAATACCCGAATCCAAACCGTTTTGAACAACAACGGTGGCACAATAACCGTATCAAATGGTAATCTGATTTTTGATTTTCTTGACAAAAATATGAACGGTGGCGTCTTAAACGTTTCGGTTGGGAGTGTTTTCCAATTGACATCAACTACCAATCTTACGGGAACTTTGACTGGCGCTTTGAACGGAGACTTGGAATGGTCGGGTACTGTATCCTCAGCCGGCACAAGCACTTTCAATTTTTCAGGAAGCAGTGGCGTGAGATGGATCGCTGGAAATCTTACAGGGGGAGGCACTTTGGTGAACAAAAACCTGATGTTCCTATCAAGCGGAAACACCAAATCAATTGTTGGTGTGACCACCTTAAACAATGAAGGGGATTTCAATATCCTTGACGGAGGGGATCTAAACATTACCGACGGCATCTTCAACAATCTAGCTCTTGGTGTTATCGACCTGCGCGGCAACGAAGGCAATATTTCTTATACAGGCGCTGGAAGCCGTATACTGAACAATGCAGGTCTCATTAAAAGTACTGCAACTGGTGGCAATACCCGAATCCAAACCGTTTTGAACAACAATGGTGGTACAATAACCGTATCAAGTGGTAATCTGATTTTTGATTCTCTTGACAAAAACCTAACCAATGGTGTGTACAACGTTTCAGGCGGAAGTGTTATGCAATGGAGCATTAATATTAATGTTTCGGGAACATTGACGGGAAACTTAACTGGTGAAATTGATTGGACAAATAATGTAACCATACCAGTTGCAACGACTGGTACATTCAATTTTACAGGAAATAGTGGTGTAAAATGGTCGTCTGGAAATCTTACAGGAGGGGGAACCCTTGTAAACAACAGTCTTATTTTTCTCATAACCGGAAACACAAAATCCATCATTGGTGCGACAACATTGAACAATGAAGGCGATTTCAATATAACCGACGGTGGCGATTTTAATATTACCGATGGCATTTTCAATAATCAATTAACCGGAACGCTTGATCTGCAAGGCAATGAAGGCAATATTTCCTATACAGGAAGTGCTTCCCGAATTTTGAATAATTTTGGATTGCTTAAAATGTCCGCCATGTCTGGAAACGCTAGAATTCAAACGACATTGAACAACAGCGGTGTTATCGATGCCCAATTAGGAAACCTTATTTTTTCAGAATTTCTTCCATTTACCAATGATGAAGACGGCACCGTAAAGGGCGTCGCCAATGTGACGATTGCCAATACCGCGAATTACACAAATAACGGAACATACGCTCCAGGAGGCTCTCCAGGCACGCTTTCTTTCAATGGGATATTTAAATCGTCACCAACGTCCGTTTTGGACGTTGAGTTAAACGGCTTGACGTCAGGCACACAGTACGACGTGCTCGCCATCACTGGCACAAATGTCATTTTTGCTGGAAACGTCAATGTCAATCTCAATTTCGTACCAAGTTTGAATGCACAGTTTATCATCGCCACAACGTCGGGCACCATCTCACAATGTTCACTTGCACCTACCACCTCTGCGGAATTTAATGGGATGTTCTATACATTTTCGGTCACGTGTCTCAACAATAATCAAGTGGTGCTAAAAGTGACCAATATTACACTGAATATTAACGATTTCGAATTGTCAGAATCCAGCATTAAGTTGTTTCCTAATCCGGTTCGCACAAGTTTAACAATCAAAAACGTAAATCAACTGGAGTTGGCATCTGGTCAGATTATGGATATTACCGGAAAAACCATCCATTCCTTCGATCTCGAAAATATGGGGTTGACAAAAGAGATTTCAATAGAAAATTATGTCAGTGGGATGTACTTTATAAAGATCAATGGCTTGACTGGTTCCTTGACAAAGCGCATAGTTAAAGAATAGGTTTCAATCAAGTATAATCAGTCGTCCATTTTAAATAAGGCCATCATAATAAATTTGATGGCCTTTTGGTTTGGGATCACTGTTTGGGATCTTTAGGACTTTGAGTATTGCCTATGGTAACGGGATAAATTCGCCGTTGTTGGTCGGATTGTGAGGTCTTCTTTCGAACCACATTTCTCTTATTGTTTGCCATTAAAGTTCCTTAGAATATAGTTCTAAGTATTAAACCTTAAAATAAATTCCTAAATTCGACCATCGTAGCCCTTTTGGATGGCTAATATTCTAAAACTTAAAAAACCTGAAACTTGAAAAAATATACCTTTGAATTCCTTTCTATTTTTATCGCGGTTATTGCTGCTTTCGCATTAAACAATTGGAATGACAATAGACGTGACAACAGAGCCGAGTCGCGCATACTCTCAGAGATTTCACGTGGTTTGGATAAAGATATAGTCGATGTAAAGTTAAATGTTAAGGGGCACGAGCAAGGTATAAAAGCTTGTGAGTATTGGAGAAAAATAATTACTGCTCAAGAAAATAACCTCGACTCATTACGACAGTATTATTTTCTTTTGACACGAGATTTTCTTTCCATTCAAAATACATCTGGTTATGAAACTTTGAAATCCAAAGGTTTGGAGTTGATAAAAAATGATTCTTTGAGATCGCAAATAATAGCCCTATATGAGTATGATTACCAAACGCTGAGGAAGCTTGAAGAAGAGTATAATGAACTGCAATTCCAAGAAAATTACTTTCAAGAAATCAATAAACTAGTAGCGCCTCAATTTGAATTCAACTCAAAAGGAAATATTAGCGGTATGGTATTACCTCTAAATATTACCGAGGCCGAAAGAAATATCCTTTTGAGTTACTTATGGAAAATTAGAAAGAACAGAGAATTCATATTACAATCTTATGACGAGGTTCAAGATAAAATAGACCAACTGAGCTTAGAAATTGATAAACAACTAAAAAGTTAGGAACTATTGCCCTTACGTTGGTATTGGTGTTTTCTCTTGATAGCGAACAGTTGCAATGCGGGACCACAAAACCCAAATAGTGTATCAACTCTATAACCTTACTGCAAAGAAATCAAAATCATTGAAAATAGTTTCATGCTATATATTCACTCTATTTTGATTTGCGAACACTTCATAAAATATTAAAATCGTGATTAAATTACTATTATAGAGGAGACTAAGAGTTAGAAGTGCTAGTTGATTTTTGTTATATTTGAAATAGAGATGGGTAGTGTGAATTAGATACACACGTTGTAAGCAATTTAGCGTAACGGCATCTAGATAAAAACAGCACCAATGAAAAAATTAATATTTACTTTAATTACAGTCGGAATTTTATTTTCTTGTAATAAAAATGATGATTCTAATTCTAATACTGAATTAATTGGAAATTGGAAATTAATAGAAGTTTTAGCAGACCCTGGAGATGGGAATGGAACATACTCTGCCGTTGAAAGTGAAAAAATTATCACTTTTCATAGTGATGGGACTTTAACATCTAATGGTACACTATGCGATATGTCAATAGAGGCAAATAATTCGACTTCTGGAACTTATTCTATATCCAATTTGACATTCAGTACAGCGGTCTGTAATAATTCTGATTATGAATATCAATTGGAACAAAATGGAAATATATTAATTATAACCTATCCTTGTATTGAACCTTGTAAAGCGAAATATACAAAAGAATGAAAACTGCTTACAACAAGTCATATATAAACCATTGCCGGGACTGTGCTTATCCGGAAAATCTTCCCATCACGCTTTAGGAGTGGGGCATTTTACAGCAGAGTTTTGTACTTTTAATGGTAAGAGCGGAGACATCTGTTTGCAGACAGGCAGGCGCGCCTCATCCACATTGAGGTTGCAAGCATAAGAGTCTACTCCTATTTTAAGCAAGAAGTTTTTGAGGCCACTTTATTAAAATTCAACAGTACTTAAATTGGAAATCAACGTCTACATACCGCATCCCAACCTCCAGCAATATGTTTTTAACATAGCAACCGTAAACGTTTTACTTCCTGAAGGGATCAATGATGTGGTAACACCTTATCCACCTACGCCATTTCAATCGTTGATGTTTTACTGCAACCACCCTGTATCCATGGGAAGGATAGAGGACTGTAATTTTGACAAGCAGCCATTGACGGTATTGATAGGTCCCCAATTTTCGCGTGTCAATATTAAAGTGCATCGTCAGTTAAGTGCCATTCGTGTGGATTTTCTTCCTGGTGGAATGTATCGCATGTTGGGCATTCCCATGCATGAATTGTTCGATGGCGGATTTGATGCCATTGACTTCTTTGGTAGAGAAATGAGGAGTATAAACGAACAATTGCAGAACACGCCCAATTTGGAAGAGGGTAAAAACATCGTAGAAAAATTCCTTTTAAATCAGGTTACAAAACTTAAAGGATTATTACCCATTGATTCCGCCTTGCGTATTCTCCTAAACCATAATGGCACTATGGCAATCGAAAAAACAGCCGCGTTTTCGTACTTGAGCATCAAACAATTTGAAAGAAAGTGCAAGGAAAGAATTGGGATGAATCCAAAAATGTTCGCCCGTATTCTAAAATTTTCAAAAGCCTATAGATTGCACGAATCTAGCCCACAACTTAATTGGACACAAATAGCGTATGATGCAGGGTACTATGACCAAATGCACATGATTAGAGACTTCAAAACCTTTGCTGGGGTAAATCCTTCCGTCATCCAACAGCAACTTCTATCCACACCATTGAGAATGCAAAAAGACCTGCGATATTAAGATGTCCATTTTTTACTATGCAGACACTAATTGCTCCACATATCTTTGTCAAAAAAAACATGACAACAGATTCTCAACCCAACACAATCAACCGTGCAATTTACATCCTCACAGTATTGCTTATGTTTAGCAATTATTCGTTTGCTCAAGACACTTTAAAGACGACAACCCAACCCATCCAGCTCGAAGAATTAGAGGGTTATACCCAAACATTCTATTATAGTCAGGGTCATATGGAAAGGGCTAAAAGCATTGCCCAGTTTATGGAGAATGCAGGAGCGTACTTTCAAAAAGAGATAGGGTTTACACCCAGAGCCAAACTTTACATCCTTTCCCCTCAACACTGGAAAGATTTTGCTGCCAAACCGCTCCATGAGGTCTATGGATTTCCACACAATGTAGATGAGGGACAATTGGTAATTGCAGTGGAAGACAATGATTTTTGGCGCAGCTTTTTGCCCCCTGTAGACAAACTTCCGTCCCATTTGGCAGCAGAGGTCACAAAAGCATATGGTAAACCAGACGGTTCTTTCAGTATGATGCCCTTCTTTGATTTACTCGCCTTACACGAAATGGGACATTCTTACACAGCACAGGCAGGTCTAAAAATGCACCGCTACTGGATGGGGGAATTGTTTGTAAACATCATGTTGCATACCTATATAGCCGAAAAACAACCCGAACTTTTGCCGGCTCTGGAAACTTTTCCAGATATGGTGGTAGGAGCAGGTACTGCCGATTATAATTATACAAGTCTAAATGACTTTGAAAAATTGTACCCTACTTTGGGCATGGGACCTAAAAATTACGGATGGTATCAAAGCAAACTCCATTCAGCCGCCAAGGATATTTACAATAGTGGTGGAAAAAACGTGTTAAAAAAACTTTGGATAGCATTAGAAAAGCATCAAGAAGAACTGACAGACGAAGAATTTATTAGCATTTTGAATAAAGAAGTGCATCCTTCAGTGGCAAATGTCTTTTTAGAATGGAATAAAACCGATTAATACAATGCCTAGTACTAACATTTTATATAATTTATTTTTAGTGTAGGCCTGCTTACGATAATCCCTAAAGATTTTCGATCCAATTTTCGTGCTTTTAACGCTTCCTCTGAAGCATCCCACAGTCCCTAAACATAACCCTCATCCTGCAAAAATAAATTTCTCACCCTATAGTGTACTAAAACAACAATCGCTAAATTACTTTCGTCGTTGTTGTGATATCTTGCCATCCTTAGCCCTTTACAAGTTAAACATTCCTGAGGCACTGTTGGTATTTCACACCAACAACACAAAAAAATTAATCCCGGTAGTTGAAAGAATGTACCATTGGCGATGAATTTCCCATTTATTCTATATTTGCAATTACCTTATTTATTCCAGTATATTTGGTACCATTGAATTCCCCTAAAAGTGAAACACGCCAAGACCATTCTCCCCATTATTGTAATCTCCCAGTTCTTCTGTACCTCCCTTTGGTTTGCGGGGAATGGCGTCATCACTGACCTTATTGTAGATTTCAGACTCAATGCAAATGCTTTAGGACACTTGACTTCAGCGGTACAATTTGGATTTATCATGGGCACACTCGTTTTTGCAATGTTGACTATTGCTGACCGATTTTCTCCTTCAAAAGTATTTTTAGTTAGTGCGTTATTGGGATCCGCGTTCAATTTAGGAATCATCTGGGAAGGGCATTCCATGATAAGTTTGCTATCATTGCGCTTTTTGACCGGCTTTTTTCTTGCCGGCATTTATCCCGTAGGCATGAAAATAGCTGCAGACTACTATCAAAAAGGACTTGGTAAGTCACTGGGCTTTTTAGTTGGTGCCTTGGTACTCGGCACTGCATTTCCGCATTTGTTAAAAGATATGTCTGGCAGCTACCCATGGAAATCTGTCCTGATGCTCACCTCATCTCTTGCGGTGTTAGGCGGCTTATTAATGGTCACTTTGGTGCCTGACGGTCCATTTAGAAAACCTGGCCAGCGCGCCGATTTGTCCGCTTTTGCTGGTGTCTTTAAAAATAAGGAGTTTCGATCGGTGGCCTTTGGGTATTTTGGTCATATGTGGGAGTTGTACGCCTTTTGGGCGTTTGTACCGATCATGCTAAAAAAATACAGTCTAGAACATCCTCAAGCATTGTTCAACGTGCCTTTTTTATCGTTTTTAATTATCGGAGTTGGTGGATTGGCGTGCGTTATTGGTGGCTATATTGCGCAAAAATCAGGCGCCAAAAAAACGGCCTTCATCGCCCTACTTTTATCTTGTGGCTGTTGCCTCATGTCTCCGTTATTTTTTGCCAGTGACTATGACGGCTTGTTTATCGGATTTCTTATGTTTTGGGGCATGGTGGTTATTGCCGACTCCCCCCTATTTTCAACACTAGTGGCCCAGAATGCAGCAGCAGAACTAAAAGGGACGGCACTCACCATCGTAAATTGCATCGGATTTTCTATAACCATACTGAGCATTCAGTTTATGTCCGGATTAATGACGTTGACAGATTCAAATAGCATTTTCACCATTTTGGCCATAGGTCCTGTTTTTGGTTTGATGGCCTTATACAGGAATACTAAGCAAACAGCATCCAATAAAATAGCAAGTTAAAAAATCCGCAACCTATCAAAAAAAGAACACTGCTGTATGACTATATTAGGTGTTTTAACAATAGGACAAATTTCATTCTAACACTTTAGCAATATTCTGATAAAAAAGGATACAAGTCAAAAACTGACCTAGCTATTCCTGATGCTATTTTGCAGTTGTTGACATTTTGCAACTAACTCGCCGTTATTGGTTTTCCAACAAAAACAGTAAAGTTGCGAAAGAGATACGTGCCCAGATCAAAACATCAACTTAATAATTCATTTATATTTAAAAAAAGTTGAGAATGTTAGTAAACACAACATTGGCAAGAATTCAGTGCCTATTTAGTGATGATCATTTCCCAAGCAATTAAAACCATCCTGCATGGTAGCTTCCTTTTTAATTTACTAAATTAGATGCAGCGCTAATGTAACTTATTTGACATCATAAAATAGAAACACAATCATGAAAGACTTCCATCCCTCTTTTATCATCGCTCTTTTTTTAGGAGCATTTTTATGTTCCACAACTAGTTTCGCTCAGACCTATGGCAAAAATGGCATGGTGGTTTCTGATAATGTGGTGGCGTCACAAGTGGGTACTGACATTCTAAAAAAAGGAGGCAATGCCATTGACGCTTCTGTTGCAACAGCTTTTGCGCTTGCCGTAACGCATCCGCAAGCAGGAAATATTGGTGGCGGCGGTTTCCTGGTGTATGTGGACGCCAATGGAACGTCAACCACCATTGATTTTAGAGAAAAAGCTCCTTTACTTGCCACTCCAACCATGTTTTTGGACGAGAGCGGCACCTTGATACCAGGCAGCAATCATGAAGGTCTGAAATCAGTTGGCGTACCAGGAACGGTCGCCGGTTTGTATTTGGCACATCAAAAATATGGGGTGTTGCCTTGGAAAGATTTGGTGCAACCCTCTGTAAATTTAGCAGAGAATGGTGTATTGTTATCCTACACACTTGCTAAGCATGCCAAAAGTTTCAACAACAGCTCAAGCGCTCCTCAGTTTCTGAAAGAGTATTACAAAAAACCAAATGGCGAATTAAACCAATTTGGCAACCTATGGATTCAAAATGCTTTAGCAAATACCCTAAAATTGATCAGGGACAAAGGCAAAGATGGTTTCTACAAAGGTGAAGTTGCCAAAGAAATTGCTGATTATATGAAAGCCAACGGCGGTATAATTACCCTTGAAGATTTGAGTAAATACAAAGCCATAGAACGCGAGGCCATTACAGGTACCTATAAGGATTATGGCATCATTTCCATGCCACCGCCAAGTTCTGGAGGTGTTGCCATTATTGAAATGCTGAACATCATGGAACAGGCCAATTTAGACTCCATCCCATTTAATTCTACCCCATATGTCCACTTGGTTGCTGAAACCATGCGACGTGCATTTGCCGACCGAGCGGAGTACCTTGGCGATCCTGATTTCAATTTGGAGATGCCGCTAGACAGATTGACTTCAAAGGAATTTGCTAAAATGAGATATGACAATATTGACCGAAACAAAGCCTCGGTAAGCGACACTCTAAAATTCGGCCAACTTTATGACGGTAAAAACACGACGCATTTATCGGTAATTGACAAACAAGGTAATGCGGTGTCCTTGACCTATACCCTTGAGCAATCTTACGGTTCAGGATTGGGCTCTCCAAAACTTGGGTTTATTTTCAATAATGAAATGGGCGATTTCAATCCGCAACCAGGTTATACAGACAGCGGCTGGTTGATTGGCACGGATCCTAATGTCATCCAACCAGAAAAACGAATGTTGAGCAGTATGAGTCCGACCGTTGTGACGAAAAATGGCAAACCCTATCTGATCATCGGTAGCCCGGGAGGACGCACCATCATCAACACGGTATTTCAAACCATCTTAAATGTCATCGCTTATGACATGCCCATTGATAAAGCTATTGAAGCCATGAAAATCCACCACCAGTGGTTTCCAGACAAACTGATCTTCGAAACAGATTTAATGTCTCCAGATACTCAAAAAGCATTGGAGCAAATGGGACATCAGTTGATTGGAACGGAAAATTTGGGGCGCCTGATGGGCATTTTAGTCCCTACGGATGCTGCTATTTATATTGGCGCAACTGATTCCTCAAGTCCTGATGGAGCCGCGGTGGGGTATTAACATTTTAATGATATCATGGACACTGCTTTACAACGCCGTTTGACCAATTAACACATATACAAAATTTAAATGCGCACACCAATCCATACTTCCAAGAAACTCGAAAAACTAATTACGAAGATTGTCAAACCGCAAAGCACAGATGCACAATGCGGAATTCTCGGCAAATGGAATGCCACGGTTTTTTATGTAGACCGCAAAAAATGCTGGCTCATTTTGAATGCGAAAACACAGTACGCAGTGATTTTGACGGATATAAAATCTTCCGATCTGAACGCTATTGATGACCTTTTCAAGAACGCCTTCTATAGCCAATTGATCTATGATGGGATGATTAAGGATTTCGAGAAAATAGATGCCCTCATTGGCCGCTTGGATTTTTTGCCTACCGACAACGATAAGAAAACCACAGGATTTCAAAATTACAAACTTCAGGATTTGAAAATATGGCAGTACCAATTTGGTACCTTAGAGGACATGCCAATGAAAGAATTAAGCAGTCGTCTGAACCGCACGCCCATACATCTTGGCACAAGTAAGAAAATGTCTGAATTTACAACGTCCACTGAAGCGATGAACATACTTTTAAGTTTTTAGATTCCGAATGAAAAACATACGTTCCATCAAAAAACTCAGCATATCGAAAAGAACTTGTTTGATCGGCATAGTATATGGTATCAGCTTAATGGCATGTAACACAAAAAATGAAGACCGCTTTATTTTTTTTCTCCACAATCGATTTTTGGAAACACATGACCTGGAGGAACTACATCCCGAATACGGCAAAACGGCCTATTTGGAAATCATTTCAAAATTTGAAGATAACGGGTTCACCGTCTTAAGCGAAAAAAGAAATGGCAACGTCAACGCTAGAGATTACGCCATTTTGATCACCTCCCAAATTGACAGTTTGATCAGGACAGGAGTTTTAGCCCAACATATAACCGTGGTTGGCACTTCTAAAGGCGGCTATATCGCCCAATATGTTTCTACCCTCACAAATAATAAAGATTTGAACTTTGTGTTTATTGGAAGTTTTCAAGAACTTGATCTCCAAAATATTCCTGAAATCAACTTCTGTGGTAATATTTTGACCATTTATGAAGCCTCTGATCCATTTGGCGCTTCTGCACTTAAAAGAAAAGAAAATTCCACTTGTAAGATCGCGAATTTTGAGGAAATTGAACTGCATACTGGGTTGCGCCACGGTTTTTTATTTCAGCCATTGGATGCATGGATGCACCCCACAATGGCATGGGCCAATGGGAATTATGGTTTGGAATACGCTAACAAACATTAAGGGTGCCCACATTTCAACAATGCATTTTATGAACCGTATCCTGAAACTTATGAGCAAAAGTTTGTTTGTTGAGCATGTTTCTTATATAAGAACGAAGACCGACGCACTGTAAAAATCAACGCTTTAATTTAGCATAACGCCAATTGATAGCAGCTTTAAATTGACTCTAAAACATAATTGGACAACAGGTTTCCAGAGGAATAGAATCTATTTTTTAAAATTGTCACGGTTTTTCGGAGGCATGTTAAATGAATATATATAGTCAACTATTTCAACAAAATACGTAACTTTTCCAGACATAAGACTACTCATTACCTAATCCATCAAAACCACTATGTTATGAAAAAGTTTATCTGCCTTCTCTTTTGTTTCGTCCTCTTCACATCTATCAACGCTCAAACCGACAAGCGCCTCAAAGGCATTGAAAAAGATCTCAACGCCATTTTAGAAGCCACAAAAGCCCCTGGATTTTCTGTTGCTGTAGTTGATGGTGACAAAATTATTTATGCCAAAGGTTTTGGTTACCGCGATTATGAAAATAAAGTTCCTGTAGATGCCAATACCTTGTTTGCCATTGGATCTTCCACAAAAGCCTTTACCTCTGCCCTTTTGGGTCAATTACGAGCGGAAGACAAGTTATCTTTTGATGACAGTCCCATCACATACATTCCCAAATTAAAATTTTATAATGATGATTTAGACAATCATATTATCATTAAGGATTTGATGCGTCATAGCACAGGCTTACCACGCCATGATTTGAGCTGGTATTTATTTCCTTCCGCAGATAAGGATAGTTTAATTGAAAGGATTGCGTATCAGGAACCTTTTACTGACCTCCGGAAAGAATGGCACTACAACAATTTTATGTTTTTGGCGCAAGGCGTCATCGCTGAAAAAATAACAGGCCAATCTTGGGAAGATAATATTAAGACCCGCTTTTTTGAACCTTTAGGCATGTCGCGTTCACAAACCTTGTTGACCGACTTGGAAAAGAGTGATAATGCCGCATTGGGATACGAGCTCAAAAAAGATGACAAGATCAGCAAAATGGACTATTATGACATTTCAGGGATGAGCCCTGCAGGAAGTATTTATAGCAGTGCCAATGATATGGCGAAATGGTTAAAAATGTGGATCAACAAAGGAAAACACAACGCTGAAGAAATTTTACCAGAAGCTTATATCAGTGAAGCTATGAGCTCTCAAATGGTGATGACTGGCGCTTTGCCAGATAAAGAAAATCCAGATTTACACTTTGCAAATTATGGTTACGGCTGGATGCTCTCGTCTTATAAAGGACATTACCGCGTGGAGCATGGCGGTAATATCGATGGATTTTCGGCAAGTGTGGCGTTTTTTCCGAGCGATAGTTTAGGGGTTGTGGTGTTGGCCAATCAAAATGGATCTTCAGTACCCAATTTGGTCAGAAATACTATTGCCGACCGACTTCTTGGAGAAAAAACCACAGATTGGACCAAACGTTTTTTAGAAGGACAGGAGAAGGCAAAAAAGATGGAAGAAGAATTGAAGCTGAACGATACGTCTACACAGATTAAAAATACCAGTCCCTCGCATATAAAACAAGAGTATTCAGGGTCGTATGAAAATGCCGGTTATGGTAGCTTTGATGTGGCGGTTGAAAACGACTCCCTATTTGCGAGCTTTAAGAGGATGAAGGTATATTTAAAACATTACCATTATGATGTCTTTGAACCTTACGAAGTGACAAAAACAGGCATCGACACAACTGATGCAGGCCCAATGCGATTCAATTTTGCCACCAATGACGTTGGTGATATTTCAAGTGTTTCCCTAAAGGCAGAAGCCGCACTGGAACCCATTGTCTTCAAACGCACCCCAAACACGATTGACGTGAGCAGTTCGGATTTGGAAAAATACGTAGGCGATTACAGTTTGATGGGCACCCCTTTAAAAATATATACTAAAAATGAAACTGTGCTTTATCTTTTTGTTCCTGGACAACCAGAATATGAACTCATGCCAACTGAAAAACATAAATTTTCACTTAAAGTGCTAGACGGTTATAAGATAGAATTTTTAGAGACCGACAAGGTCATTACAGATATGAATTTGATTCAACCCAACGGGACGTTTAAGGCGAAGAAAGAGTAAGGTGAGCTTATTGAAAATACTCCTTACACTTCTCTACGGGACTCGTCTCCTTGTTTTGATAGCCATGCACCATACTGCTCACAATTAACACTAGAGCCGCACCTCCTGCAATATAGGCGATCGTGGTTTCTATCTCATAATTGCTATAGGCAATGGCAATGAGTGCCCAAGCGCCAACCAGGGCAAATTCGCGCATATTACGCGTCCAAGTCACTAGCAAATTAACGATTAAAGCTCCAAGGATCATAAAAATGGTCCAAGCCTCTTCTGACATTCCGAAACCATCCCATTCTATTTTAATCAAGTAAGAGGATACGTTGGCGATGCTTGCTACCGTTACCCAGCCACTATAAAACACAAAAGGCCACCACAAAAACGCAATGACAGACATTGGGGCATCCCAAAGTTCCATGGCATTGTTCATGACGATTTTCAATAAGGAGAACAACAATAAAAAGATAAAAATACAAGACAAACCTGTATAACCGTAGAGCCATAAGAATACCCATGCAGAGTTGGCCATACAAGAGATTACAAACCACCACCCTATTTTAAGTACAAAGTCATCATCTCTCACTTTTACAAAAAGACTCCTGCCTTGATATATAATAAAGCCAAGCAATAGCAAATAGATAAACCCCCAAATGGCAAAAGCATAGCCCGCCGGCGTAAACAAAGAATTTAAACCATTGGAAACTTCACCTATGGTCGTGTTATTGATAGCGCCAGTATTTGACAGATAGTTGATAATAATGGTGGATACGAGCGCAATACCATTGCTAATTTGTAGAACTTTTTTCATAGAGGTGTCCCGCACAATGGGAGATTAGGTGTTAAATAAATGCAGCCCTTGAGCCAGCCCTTGAATTTACAAAATATGACGTACTAAATTAACACATTTGAATGAGGTATTGACTCAAAAAAACTCTCGGTATTGCAGCACTCTAAAATCGAAGGTATTGAAATCCGTGCCAAGACTCCGGGATTTAGCTTTGAGCTGTTGGTATAAAGGCATCCTGCTGATGGAAATATTGGCGGCACCCGAGCCTGAGGTAAGTGAAACGGTTTTGATGATTCTGTTTGCAAGACCTCCTGATTCTGATAGAGCTGAAAGGTTTGATCCTTCGACTGTAGGCAGTGTGTTGGGTATTTCCAATGCTCCAAGAATCTCAAATTCATGAATGCGTGGCACTTGGTCGGAAACGACTTTTAATTGTAAGCCGTGGGACTTCAAATGCTTTCTAAAAAAATATTCCGGTCCGTTTTTGCTGTTGCCTCCTGTAAAAAGCAAGGTGTCAATGTTAGGATAGATTTGAAGATACCCAAGCAGGTTTCGTAATTGAATGTTTTTCATCCCCAGATCTGACGCATCAATCTTTTCGCGCTCTGCACTTTCAACAATATCACAAACACCAATTTTTTGTGACATTAGAAAATCTTTCCGCTGGGTCACCGCTTCTTGTGAGTTATCGAACCTCAAATTAAGATCATGGATCTTATCAATAAACAACCAGAGCGAATTAAAATAACTGCCGTAACAAAAATCGACATCCTTTTCCAACAACTCCCCTACTGAAAACCGTGGCGGTGGTAGGGTGCCCACAATCAGTTTGGTAGTATCTTCATTGATGAAAGGTGGATATGGATGTTTGTGAACAAACATTTAGAGGCTGTTTTTCAATTTCTCTACTTCAAGAATGGTGGCTTTATAAACACGAAGATTCATTTTGGTCATGTTTTGCATCTCTCCATAAAGCTCCTCCAGCAGCGCTTTGGCATCATTGGTTTTGTCTAGACTTACTAAAAATTTTGCAAACGATAAACGTTCATTATAATTACAGTAAGGTCTGTCAATTATTTTTAATTGGGTCTCCGCTTCTTCAGTTCGGCCCTTTTCTGCTAAAGACATTCCGTAAAGAAATGGAATATCTGACTTTCCATATTCCTTGTAACTTTCCACACTTTCACTGTGCGCAATGACCGCATCATAGTCTTTGTTGTAATAATAGGCTTTAATTAATTGTGATTTGGCATAAAACCCGTTTTGGGTCTTGTCTTCCAAAGCTTTAGTGTAGTGCACAATTGCCTTGGAATAGCTATGAGATGCGAGGTAGGCATCAGCAAGATTGATCCTGTTTTGATAGGTTTCCGAAAATTCCAGTTTCTGTTCCAACATTCTCACTTTCTTGGAAGGATCAATGATTGTGGTTATATTCTCCTGAATTTTTTCGGTATCGCGCTTAGTGAATACTTGGGTCGCCAAATAAATAATACAGCCTACGAGCGGCAAAAAAACAATTGCAAAAATCCAATAATATGAATTCCTATTTTTGAATAGGTGATAGATACAAAAGGCTTGAAAAGCGATAATAAAGTAATAGTACATTTGTTAAATTAAAATTAATTTCTATATATAGTGGTTTGGAGTACTAAAATTGAGTACCTTCAAAAGTACTTCATTTTAACGACTAGTAAATTTACAACACATGGGAAAAGGTGACAAAAAATCGAGACGCGGAAAAATACAACGCGGGAGTTATGGGGTAAGACGCCCTAGAATTAAAAAAAGACCAACAACGCTTGAAAAAATAAGTGTCGACAAAAAATCTAAACCTTAAGGTTGCTATAAGACCTAGTTTCCATTGGGTTCTACACAGAGAATTTATCCAATGTGACCATCCGTTCCTTCATCTCGTAAACACCAATTTGTTGTCTGCAGAAAGCTTTTCATGAAATCTGTAGTTTTCTAAATCGAAACCTTTAACATCATCAAGAGTTTCTGAATTGTTGTCAATGATATAGCGGGTCATAAGGCCGCGTGCCAGTTTTGCATATATCCCAATAGTTTTATAATCCCCATTTTTCAATTCCTTGAAATCAACATCTATTACAGGTACTTTCAAAGTTTTAGTGTCTACAGCCTTAAAATATTCAACACTCGCCAAATTCAGGAATATTTCACCGTCCTTTAATTCGTTATTCAAAGCGTTTGTAATATCCTTTTTCCAAAACTCATACAAATTTTTATGTTTGCCGACACTCAATTTCGTACCCATTTCCAAACGGTAAGGCTGAATGAGATCCAAAGGCTTCAAAACGCCATACAATCCTGAAAGAATCCGCACAGTATCCTTAACCTTCTCTATTTTATTTTTGGGAATGGTGTAAGCATCCAAACCTCTATACACATCGCCATTGAACGCGTAAATTGCAGGGCGTGCATTCTCTTTAGTAAATGGTATTTCCCACTCCTGATTGCGCTCATAATTGAGTTGGCTTAAATCTTTAGAAATACTCATAAGCTCTGATAGGGCTTTGACAGATTTCTTTTTGAGCAACTTGTTCAACTGCTCTGAGTGTTTTAAAAATTCCGGCTGTGTGCTTTTTTCTGTGGGTAATGTGGTTTCAAAATCTAAGGATTTTGCTGGGGATAATACGAGTTTCATAGTAATGCCCACCAAAGCGGGTATCTTATTAAAGGATTCATAACATTTTTGATATTCAAAATTACGAAACAAATTCCAATTACGCGAGCCGATGCGTTAAGGATTGAACGGCATGTTTGAGCTCCCTGCCTTGGCGGGCAGGCGCGGTGGAAGGGAGCGAGTAGTGAAAGCCTGACCCTCTGGAAATTTATTGAAAGAGGGTAACGCCCAAATAAAAATAGTCTTGAACCCGATTATGCCAAGAAAATCTTAGAAAAAAATAGCTGGATTATTCGAGATCCATCTCTTGATGCTTGGAATAATGGCGCCACTTTTCAATACACGCCTGAATATCTTGAGGCACCTCAGAATCAAAACTCATAAACTTGCCGGTTGTAGGATGGTCAAAACCCAAGGTTTTAGCGTGCAAGGCCTGACGTGGCAAAATTTTGAAGCAATTGTCAACAAACTGTTTGTATTTGGAAAATGTAGTCCCCTTTAGGATTTTCTCCCCACCGTAGCGGGCATCGTTAAAAAGAGTATGTCCAATATATTTCATGTGCACACGAATTTGGTGCGTTCGTCCAGTTTCTAATTTACAGGACACCAAGGTTACATAACCCAAGCGCTCCAGCACTTTATAATGGGTAACGGCAGGTTTGCCCTTGTCTTCATCATCACCAAAATAAACAGTATTCTGCAATCTGTTTTTTGGATGTCTGCCAATATTGCCTTCAATTGTGCCTTCCTCTTCATCTACATTGCCCCAAACTATCGCAATATATTCGCGCTCACTGGTTTTATTAAAGAATTGTTTGGAAAGGTTTGCCATGGCCGCTTCAGTTTTGGCAATAACCAACAATCCGCTGGTATCTTTATCAATACGATGCACTAAACCAGGTCTGTTACTGGAATTGTTGGGCAAATTTTCAAAATGATAGATTAGGGCATTGATGAGTGTGCCCGAATAATTCCCGTGACCGGGATGCACAACCATGCCTGCTTCTTTATTGACCACCAGCAAATCATCATCCTCATACACAATATTGAGTGGAATGTCCTCTGGTGTCAGCAAATATTCATAAGGAGGATGCTCAAAAAGCACGCGAATCTTATCAAATGGTTTGACTTTATAATTAGATTTGACAGGAAGGTCATTGACATAGATACTGCCATTTTTGGCTGCTGCCTGAATTTTATTACGCGTGGCGTTTTCAATAAAATTCATCAAGTATTTATCAATTCTCAGTGGCGTCTGGCCTTTTTCAGCTGTAAAAGCATAATGCTCATACAACTCATCATCGTTTTGCTCTTCTAAATTTTGGTTGGTGTCTTCTATCATAAGTCGTTTATACCTCTATTACCATTTCCTAAAACCAAATCAATTTTGGAGGTCATTGGGAGTAAATCGCCCGCTTTGACCGCTTTGCCCTCAAATGAAATGGATTGTACTTCATCTTTACCAATATCATCTATATAGGAGATTTTACCCACCTCAAAACCAATTGCTTCCAGTGTTGGCTTGGCTTGACGAAAGGTTCGACCCACTACAATAGGCAGTTCCACTTTGCGGAAACCTGACGGATTTAGAATCAAATATATTTTTCGGTCTTCTTTAACCTGACTGCCCGCTGTTGGGTATTGCTCAATAACAGAAAATTTTGGATAGCTAGGATTGTAATTCGCAGAATCTTGGATTTCCATGGTCAAATCATTGTCCTTTAATTCAATTTTAGCGGTTTCTATGGTTTTTCCTGCTAAATCAGGAACCGTTACAAAACTCCCATGGTTGGTGCGATAGTCTAACCACTTTAACGCTAAAAAACTCAACACTATAATGGCAACAACAGCAAGGACAATTTGTTTCAAAAACACTTTACTCGTTAAAAATTTTCTAAGACTCATGAACGTTAGTTATAAGTGGCAAATATATAAAAACACAACCGTTTTTTCTTTTGCTTTTAATGTGATATTTTTGTTTTGGATAGAATGCCACGAATTCACCAATGATAAACAGCAAAAAAGCGCATTTATTGTGACTTCAATGGATGACTATAGAAGCGGGTGAAAGGGTTTCCAGTTTTTTATAGAAAAGTATTCGCTTCCCGACGTTTCGGGAGTAATAAAATAGTAACGGTGAGATTCCCAAATTTTTGGAAATAGATATGAAAAAAAAACATTGCCATCATCATGGGAGGTTATTCGAGTGAGTTCGAGATTTCCCTCAACAGCGGACAAGTGGTTTATGAAACTCTTGACCCAGCCAAATATAATGCGCACCGCATTCATGTTTTTAAGAACAAATGGGTGTACGTGGATACCGACAATCAGGAACATGCCATCGACATGAATGATTTTTCCGTAACCATTAAAAACACCAAAACTACTTTTGATTGTGTTTTTAATGCCATTCACGGCACTCCTGGAGAGGATGGCTTTATGCAAGGTTATTTGGAGTTGCTAAATATTCCACAGACGAGTTGTAATATGTACCAAGCGGCTTTGACCTTTAACAAGCGTGATTGTTTAAGCACCCTAAAACCTTATGGTATTAAAACCGCTGAATCTTATTATGTGAATTTTGGTGATGCCATTGATGAAGATGCCATTATTGCGAAAGTTGGTCTGCCTTGTTTTGTGAAAGCGAACAAAGCAGGAAGCAGTTTTGGAATCAGTAAAGTCTATAAAAAAGAAGAGTTTGTCAAGGCGCTTGAGGTGGCATTTAAGGAAGATGACGAAGTGATTATTGAGTCTTTTTTGGATGGTATTGAAGTATCCGTGGGGGTTATTACTTATAAAGGCGAAGTGACCGTGCTCCCTATAACGGAGATTGTGAGCAATAATGATTTTTTTGATTATCAGGCCAAATATTTAGGCCAATCCCATGAAATTACCCCGGCAAGATTGTCAACGGAACAAGAAGAGAAAGTAAGAACAATTGCCAAAAAAGTCTATGAAGTTTTAAAAATGAAAGGCTTTAGCCGCAGTGAATATATTTTTAAGGATGGTGAACCACATTTGTTGGAAGTCAATACCGTACCTGGGATGACCAAAGCCAGCATCTTACCGCAGCAGGCAGCAGCTGCTGGTATTAGTTTATCAGATTTGTTTGGGAATGCGATTGAGGAATGTCTGAAAAAATAAAGTTCTAATCACTCATATGCTCGAAAAATCTTGTAAAAAAAGAATTGTATATTTGAATTTACACTCATAAACCAGTCCCGAAGTTTCGGGACTTATTTCTCAGGAATTACTATGAAACGCGCACTCTTTCCAGGATCTTTTGATCCCATTACCTTAGGTCATTATGACATCATCAAAAGAGGCATCCATTTATTTGATGAAGTGGTCATTGCCATTGGCATCAATGCCGATAAAAACTATATGTTTTCTTTAGAAGAGCGCCTCAAATTTATAGAAATGGAATTTAAGGATGAGCCCAAAGTAAAGGTCATGACGTATAAAGGACTGACTATCGATTTTTGTAAGGAGATTGATGCGGAATTTATTTTGAGAGGGTTGCGCAATCCTGCCGACTTTGAATTTGAAAAAGCAATCGCGCATACCAACAGAAAACTTTCCCGAATTGAAACTGTTTTTTTACTGACCGCCGCAAGAACGTCTTATATCTCCTCTTCCATTGTGCGGGATGTGATCAGGAATAATGGCGACTATACTGTTTTGGTGCCGGATAGTGTAAGGGTTCAAGGTTCAAAAAAACTTCTTTAAATAATACGTGAACATTGCCGCACGTGATTCCATAATTCAAAAAAACGCGAATATATAATCCAAACACGCAGATGTCATTTGACAAGACTTAAGAGAATTGTTTTTGGCACACTATTGAAACAATGGAGGATCAAACCAATAAAAAAGCATCAGAAACAAACCAAGCTTTGAAGCTTTGGAGATAACTGACGCCTTTTTAACAATTGATTAATAGCATAACTAATATAGAGCTAAATGTCTGTTTGTCTGTGTTTTTTTCGACCAAGGGCAATTAAAAAAGATTAAGCGTATTGTAAGAGTATTACATCTATTCCTTTTCGCAACATGCACGCCATCAATCACTTAGCCATAGATTTATTTATACTTATCTAGGCGCTATTATTAAATGCACCAGCAATCTATTCTCGGGTTTAATATATTCTCACGGAATTCCATTTTTCATCTTTTTCCTGTCCTTTTCACCATTATCAAGTCTATACCTTGATATCATTTCAATAATACCAATTGTGTTTTTTAAGTAGCCATTGTTGTTAACTATAGGGAGGCATTTTTTTGAGGGCCTTGCCCTTTGAAGAAGCAAACATCACTGAGCGCCTATTGTTTCTTCTCCTTAATTATTAGAGTCTTTGCAGGAGAAAAAAAATTTAAACCTTTAGGATGTCAGGAATACAATGGCCGCTAGATTAGAGTTTCCTGTAATTAAAAGGTCATATGTTTAAACTTTGCATGAAGGGTTTCCTTTCTACGCTGCAACTGTGCTAAAAATTTGGAATGAGCTTCAGAATTTGGATTAAACGCTTGATGCGACATTCCCTTCTGAATACTGTCCACTTCCACCATAGTTTCTAAAGCATCCTCAGACATCCAAACCTTCTGAAATTTCTCCCAAATATAATTTATGGCGGTAGCATTTGGGTGCAGCATGTCTTCAGCATAAAAACGATAGTCCCGAAGTTCATCCATCATAAGTTCATACGATGAAAAATAGAAATTTCCACTTTCTGATTTATTTGCCAACAAGGCATGAATGGCTGCAATTAAATGCGCTTTACTTTGTGTGTTCTCGACAAAACCATCTTTGATATGACGTATTGGCGACACCGTAAAAATAACTGTAGCAGCAGCATTTACACCTTTAATTTTATGCATCAACGTTTGAAGTGACTCTGTAATTTCTTTGACGGACAGTAATTCTTTTTTGAAATTCTGTTGGGATACCTTGTGGCAATTGGCCACAGCAAAATTAGATGTATGATGTTTGTATACCCAAGCAGTGCCCAAAGTAAGTACCACATGACTGGCCTCTTTAAGCTGCTGCTTTGTAAGATCCAGTTGCATGTTCAAATTGGCAAGCATCATCTCTTTAGAACTGTTGCTCATTTGAGAATGGGCATCATAACAATGCCATTGTTCATTATGAAAGAAGATGTCATTTGCAACATATTTTTTGTCATCAATAGCTCTGAAAACAAGCGTTTCAATGGCCTTGGGATGAAACAAGATGCCAAACGGATTTTGATGACTTTGAAATTTAAAGTAGGCTAGCTTCTGACCTATGTTTTCTACAAAACATGACCCCAATAAAAATATCTTAGACCGATAATCGATCAGGTTTTCTGTTCTTTTATGAAGTGGGATTTGGGTTTGTAGTTTCATTTGTTTGGCTCGCAGAGTCGCAGAGACGCTGAGTTTAAAATCTTTAAAGCTTATTAACTATTCTTGTAATTCCGGATTTTATTAATGGGCTATTAAAATTGATCAACAATCCCAATTTCAAGCCAGTGAGTCTCAAATAGGTCAGTACTTGTTTTGGATGAACGGGATGAATTTCTTCAACGGATTTTATTTCGACAATAACTTTTTTCTCAACTATTAAATCTGATCTGTAACCTAGATCGAGTTTAATATCTTTCCACAGAACTGGCAGTGGTTTTTGTCTTTCAACAAACAATCCCTTTGCTCTCAACTCATAACAAAGAATTTCCTCATAAACAGATTCCAATAATCCAGGACCCAAAGACACATGAATGTGATAACAAGCATCTACAATAATACCAGAAATCTCATTTTCGGTCATAAGTTTTCTTTTTGTTTGGCTCGCAGAGTCGCAAAGGCGTAAAGCTTATTGGTGTTAATAAATTATTTCCCAATTCTTGCAATGCTACTACCGGTTAGAAGTATTAAAGTTAACAATAATCTAATTTGTAATAGTACATCACATTTCATTTTATTTCATGAGTTTTCGTTTATTTGGCTCGCAGAGTCGCAGAGACGCTGAGTTTAAAATCTTTAAAGCTTATTAACTATTCTTGTAATTCCGGATTTTATTAATGGGCTATTAAAATTGATCAACAATCCCAATTTCAAGCCAGTGAGTCTCAAATAGGTCAGTACTTGTTTTGGATGAACGGGATGAATTTCTTCAACGGATTTTATTTCGACAATAACTTTTTTCTCAACTATTAAATCTGTTCTGTAACCTAGATCGAGTTTAATATCTTTCCACAGAACTGGCAGTGGTTTTTGTCTTTCAACAAACAATCCCTTTGCTCTCAACTCATAACAAAGAATTTCCTCATAAACCGATTCCAATAACCAAGGACCCAATGACACATGAATGTGATAACAAGCATCTACAATAATACCAGAAATCTCATTTTCGGTCATAAGTTTTCTTTTTGTTTGGCTCGCAGAGTCGCAGAGCTTATTGGTTTATTTTAATTATTAAGTATTCGTTTGTTTGGCTCGCAGAGTCGCAGAGACGCTGAGTTTAAAATCTTTAAAGCTTATTAACTATTCTTGTAATTCCGGATTTTATTAACGGGGCCCCAATCCTTTTGGAATTTGGTACTTTATTTTTGAAATTTAAATTTATCCCCTTTGCGCCTCCGTGTCTCTGCGAGAGATAAAATCACGAATTCAAATACCCCCGAGCTGCCTCTAAAGCCTGACCAATCCCGTCTGGGTTTTTACCACCCGCAGTGGCAAAAAATGGTTGACCGCCGCCACCGCCTTGGATAAATTTACCCAATTCGCGAACAATTGAACTTGCGTTCAAGCCTTTGCTTGCTACCAACTCTTTTGAAACATAACAGCTCAACAATGCTTTACCATCAGTTTCAGCCGCAAATAACAAGAACAAATTGTCATATTGTTGGCCTAATTCAAAAGACAAATCCTTGATTCCGGAAGCATCCAAATCTATTTTTTTTGCTAAAAACTGAACCCCGTTAATTTCTGTTAACTCATCCTTAAGGTCACCCTTTAAGTTTTTGGCCTTCTCTTTTAATAAACTTTCAATGTGCTTCTTTAAGTCAGCATTCTCGGTTTGTAAATTTTGAATCGCCTTTACCGGCTCTTGGGCATTGTTCAAAAGACCCTTGATTTCAAAGAATGCACGGTCATGATCTTGGTAATACGCTTTGACCGCATCATTGGTAATGGCCTCAATACGACGAATACCTGAAGCCACCGCGCCTTCTGAAATAATCTTAAAATACCAGATATCTGCAGTGTTTTTGACATGTGTACCACCACACAGTTCCATAGATTTTCCATAACGGACCGTACGTACCGTATCGCCATATTTTTCACCGAATAGCGCGATAGCGCCTTCATCAATGGCCATCTGCATTGGGATGCTGCGCTGTTCTTGAAGTTGCAGTTTGCCATCAATACGTGCATTGACAAAATTTTCAACATCACTTAATTCCTCTGCGGTCATTTTTGAAAAGTGCGAAAAATCAAAACGCAAATATTTGGAGTGCACTGCACTTCCTTTTTGCTCTACATGTACGCCCAACACTTCACGCAATGCCTGATGCAGCAAATGGGTTGCGGTATGGTTAGACTCTGTTCTTCTGCGCTGTTTCTCATCTACTGACGCCTTAAAAGTTCCGTTGAGATCTTTTGGTAAATTCTTTGTAAAATGGATGATGACATTATTCTCTTTTTTTGTGTCCAAAATATAAACAACATCCCCATGACTATCTTCCAAATAGCCCTTATCGCCTACTTGTCCGCCACCTTCTGCATAAAAAGGTGTGAGATTGAAGACTAATTGGTACATCTCACCATCCTTTTTAGAAATCACTTTTCTATATCGGGTAATCTTAACGTTGGTCTCAAGAAGGTCATAACCTACAAATTCCTGTACAGTATCTTCTTTTAAGATAATCCAATCTTCTGTAGACATTTCACTGGCTGCACGAGAGCGGTCTTTCTGTTTTTTCATTTCAGATTGAAATCCTGCTTCATCCAATTGTAATCCTTTTTCTCGCAGAATCAAGGCTGTCAAGTCAATCGGAAACCCGAACGTATCATAAAGTTCAAAGGCCTTTTGACCAGAAATGGTATCAGAATTTGACTCTTCCACAATTCTGTTCAGAAGCACCAGTCCCTGATCCAAAGTTCTTAAAAATGATTGTTCCTCTTCCTTAATCACATTTTCAATCAACTGTTTTTGTGATTTCAGCTCAGGAAAAGCCTCGCCCATTTTTTTGCTCAACACATCTACCAATCTATAGATAAACGGTTCTTTTTGATCTAAAAACGTAAAACTATAGCGGATGGCTCTTCTTAAAATGCGTCGGATCACATAACCAGCGCCTGTGTTACTTGGCAACTGACCATCGGCAATAGAAAACGCCACGGCACGCACGTGATCAGAAATGACGCGAATGGCAACATCTACGTCTTCATTCTCTCCATAAGGTTTGTTGGCTATAGTTTCAATCTCACGGATAATCGGCGTAAACACATCGGTATCATAATTGGACTGGACACCCTGCAACACCATGCACAAACGCTCAAAACCCATCCCTGTATCAATATGTTTTTGCGGCAAGACTTCTAGAGAGCCATTGGCCTTCCTATTGTATTGCATAAAGACAAGGTTCCATATTTCAACCACCTGTGGATGGTCCATATTGACCAAGGTTTTTCCATCCACTTTTGCTTTCTCTTCTGCTGAACGAATGTCAACATGGATTTCACTACACGGCCCACACGGACCTTGATCACCCATTTCCCAAAAATTGTCCTTTTTATTGCCCATCAAAATGCGATCTTCGGAAATAAACGATTTCCACAAATCATAAGCCTCCTGATCCATTGGCAACTTGTCTTCTTTGCTGCCTTCAAAAACGGTAACGTAAAGGATATTTTTATCTATACCATACACTTCAGTCAGTAATTCCCATGCCCAGGCAATCGCTTCATTCTTAAAATAATCACCAAAACTCCAGTTGCCCAACATCTCAAATAAGGTATGGTGATAGGTATCATACCCCACCTCTTCCAAATCATTATGCTTCCCAGAGACCCGCAAACATTTTTGACTATCGGTAATTCTGTTGTTTTTAGGTTGTGCATTGCCCAAAAAATACTCTTTGAAAGGTGCCATTCCAGAATTCACAAACATTAAGGTAGGATCATCCTTTAAAACCATCGGTGCAGATGGCACAATATCATGCTGTTTATTCTTAAAAAAAGTTAGAAATTGGGAACGTATGTCTTGAGATTTCATGTTTATATTGATGTCTTATTGTGCTCAAATTAGCCATAGGGCGCATTTTTTCACAAATTTATTTTAAAGTTTACACATCGCTCGCCTACAGTAATCGATTATCGTTTAGTTTTACTAAATTTACGATTGAAATATTTTGTAGGTTTGGCCGTTTGGTTAATGATTAAAGGCGGTTTTAGTGTCTTTTTAACTGTGCAAAAATAGTATAAATTAGGAAATGAGTAAGGTAAAATTTTATTACGATTCAGACACCCTCTCTTATAAGAAAATAGAGCGAAAAAAGAGAAATACCGTTAAGTATGCCTTCATTTTTATTTTGGCTTCAGCGCTTTTTGCATTTCTTTTTGTGTTTTTGGCAAGCCAATTTGTTAAATCTCCTAAAGAGCGTGCTTTGGTAAGAGAACTCCAACATATGGAGCTACAATACAAATTGTTGAATAAAAAAATGGATCAGGCCCAAAATGTTTTGTCCAATGTTGAAGAGCGTGATAACGCAATTTACCGTCTCTATTTTGAAGCCAATCCTATCCCTGAAGAACAGCGCAAGGCAGGTTTTGGTGGAATCAATCGTTATAAGGGACTGGAAGGTTTTGACAATTCCAAAATTATTATTGCAACCAATAAGCGTATGGACATTTTGCAAAAGCAGATTGTTGTGCAGTCCAAATCTCTAGATGAAATTGCTGTTTTGGCAGCAGATAAAGAAAAATTCTTAGCTTCTATTCCTGCAATACAACCCGTAAGCAATGAAGATATGACCCGGATGGCCTCAGGATATGGTTACAGAACGGACCCCTTTACCAAAGTTAGAAAATTCCATTATGGAATGGATTTCACAGCCCCAAGGGGTTCTCCAATTTACGCCTCAGGAGACGGTACCGTAACTAGAGCCGATAATACGGCAACAGGCTATGGCAATCATATTAGGATAGACCACGGCTACGGTTATGAATCCTTATATGCCCATCTCTACAAATATAATGTACGTGTCAATCAAAAAGTTAAACGTGGCGATTTGATCGGTTTCGTAGGAAGCACGGGGCGCTCTGAAGCACCACATTTGCACTATGAAGTATGGAAGGATGATGATCGCATCAACCCTATCAACTTCTATTATGGTAACTTATCAGCTGAAGAATACAGCAAATTATTGGAACGTGCATCCTTAGAAAATCAATCCCTGGATTAATATGCACATCGATCTACCAGAAAAAAGATATTATGGCATTGGCGAAGTGGCTAAGGCGTTTAAGGTGAATACGTCTTTGATCAGGTTTTGGGAGAAAGAATTTGATATTCTCAAACCTAAAAAAAATGCTAAAGGCAATCGGAAATTTACGCCAGACGATATCAAGCACCTTAAGTTCATCTATCATTTAGTAAAAGAACGAGGCTTTACTCTTGAAGGTGCTAAGACGCATTTAAAGGAAGAACGACAACAAGCCCTCACCAATTTTGACATCATCAGTAAATTAGAAGACATAAAATCACAACTCGTTAAAATTAAATCACAACTCTAAAAAACCAACACATCATGAAAAAATGGCTTATTCCAGTAATTATTATTGCCTTAATAGCTATAGCGCTATACTCTTGGGGAAAAAACTTTAACAATACCGCGGTAGAACTTAGTGAAACTGCTTCCCGAAGCTGGGGTGATGTTGAGAGTAGTTACCAGCGCCGTAATGATCTGATTGGAAATCTTGTAAACACAGTACAAGGTGCGGCAGATTTTGAGCGTACGACCCTCACCGAAGTCATTGAAGCAAGAGCAAAAGCAACCTCCACCACTATTGATGCCAGCAATCTTACGGCAGAAAATATGGCACAGTTTCAACAGGCTCAAAATGGTTTAACGGGTGCTCTATCAAAATTATTGGTTTCTGTAGAGCGTTATCCTGAATTAAAGGCAAATCAAAATTTCCTTGAACTACAGTCGCAATTGGAAGGTACAGAGAACAGGATCAATGTGGCGAGAGATCGTTTTAACGAAGCGGTAGAACCTTATAACAAACACATCAAAACATTTCCAAACACCGTATTGGCAGGCCTTTTTAATTTTGATGACATGAGTTATTACCAAGCTGATGCAGGTGCTGAGAACGCTCCAGATGTCGATTTCGATTTCAAATAGATCGACCCTAACAGCTATCTGAGGAGTTAAATTTTAAAAAAATAGGAATATGTCTAAAATAGAAGATTTTCTAACCGCCGAAGAGGAGCAACAAGTTATTGCCGCCATTAGGACTGCCGAAAACAAAACCTCGGGAGAAATACGCATCCATCTTGAAAAAACCTCTAAAATTGACACTTATGAACGTGCCTTGGAAGTGTTCCGTTTATTGAAAATGGATAATACAAAACTTCAGAATGGCGTATTAATCTATGTTGCCATTGAAGATAAAACCTTTGTTATATTTGGTGATGAAGGCATTAACAATGTAGTAGATGATGATTTTTGGGAAAGTACCAAAAACGTAATGCAAGGGCATTTTAAAAGAGGACATTTTAAACAAGGTCTGGTGGACGGCATTTTAAAGGCAGGCCAGCAATTAGAAACCCATTTCCCGTGGGATGCCGGTGATAAGAATGAGATTTCAAATGATATTTCAATAGGATAAAAAGCAAGTGAGCATTATGCAGTCAATAATTAGCAGTACCTCTATTTACCATAAAAGAAGGAGCGTCTATCAATGCTATCTTTTAAGTGCACTGTTAATTTTATGCAGTATTCAGATTGGTTTTTCGCAATTTAAAATCCCTGAAAAACCTACAAAAACTACTGAGCAAACAAGTGTTTACCAATATACGCCATTGCTTTCTGACAGTCAGAAAACTAGTTTAGAGCAAAAATTAATCAAATATTCAGATACTACTTCAACACAAATTGTTGTGGCCATCATCAGTTCAACACAAGGTGAAAACATTAATTATTTAGGGGCGCAATGGGGCGAAAAATGGGGTATTGGACAAGCTAAAGAAGACAATGGTATTTTAGTATTGTTGGCCAAAGACGATCGGAAGATTGCCATCAACACCGGATATGGTGTGGAACACTTATTAACAGACGCGATGTCCAAGCGGATTATTGAACGCGATATCATCCCCTATTTTAAACAAGATGATTATTATGGTGGCCTAAACCGAGGTGCTGACGCTATTTTTGAAGTGATGACCGGCGAGTACCAAGGCACACGCCAAGAAGAAGGCACCACGCAAGGATTTCCTGTCGGATTTATATTTATGCTGATTATGATTTTTATCATCATCATGATCTCGATTTCTAAAAAAGGTAAGGGAGGCGGCGGCCCTGGAAACAGGAACGGCAATGACTTTAGTATTTGGGACGCTATTATTTTAAGCAGTCTTGGACGTGGTGGTTTTGGCGGCGGCGGCGGTCGATCTTCAGGAGGCGGCTTTGGAGGCGGCGGTGGATTTGGTGGCGGATTTGGTGGCGGTGGCTTTGGAGGCGGTGGCGCTTCTGGAGGGTGGTAAACTTTATTGTTTCGGGTTTAAAGGTCCATGTTTCTAGTTTAAGTCAGGATGATAAATAGCTTGACTTTCAAGTTCAACAATCAGATTTTAAACTAGATTTAAAATTCAACGTCATCAAGTGCAAGTGCTCGTTCTGCAAAAGCTACGGATGGTTAGCCGACTTATAAAAAAAAATTGCGTAAATCTGCCGGATAAAATTTTAAAGTTCCGAGTTCAACTTCAACGTCGAGTTCAATTTCAATTTCAAAACATCTAATAACATTCCTGGATTGCGCAGGAAATTATTGGGCTGTACATAGGATAAATGAAAGTGAATGTAGAGTGCTAAATGATCGCATTTTTACCACCACTAATAATTTCGTGACAAGAAATTAGTTACTCTCCAGTTCCAACTTTTTCCTTTTATTCTTCAAGCATTCTCAATCAAAAAAAATCATCTCACCTGATCCTCGACTTTCACCTTTCGATCCAAGACTATTGAATTTCCAGCTAAAACTCAGCATAAAATACTGTTCTAAGACCGTGCTCTGAGAATCCTGAATATAGTTGTCTGTGGTAGTACGCTGCGCATTTGTATTTTGATTGAGTAAGTCATACACTTTTAAAGTCACCGTGCCAGTATCTTTTAAAACAGAATAGGCTAAGGTTGAGTTCCAAAACCAAGCACTTTTTTGAAATCCGTCGGCCACATTAGGATTATAACTAAACGTGATATCATTACGCCATTCTAATTTTTTAGGTACAAAGGTTGATGTTTGGATGCCCAGATTATGACTTAAAAAGTTCCGATCATCGAAATCTGCCAAATCATAACGTGTTCTTGTAAATGACAATCGGTAATTTGGCCGAATCTCAAAAAGTTTTTTCCACGTATACGTCAGTCGTAAGCTAGGATTCAGTCGGGTGCTTACCGCAGCATATTCGATCTCATTATTAAAATTGATCTGTTTGTTAACGTTGGCAGACAAACCCAAACGGACTTTTAGAGTTTGCAGCGAATCTAATTTAAAGTCCTTACTCATATTTGATCCTACGTATGCCCAATAATTTCCATCAACATTGGTATAGGTTGTGTTTCTTACAAAATTTTCATCTACCGCTGTTTTTGAAACCACTTTATCTTGAGTCAAATTAGCATTGGCATACACATAATACCCTGTTCCTTTCTGAAAGTCAAAACTGTTGTAGCCAAAATAAGCACCATGCTCTTTTGACGGTCGCAAATTCGGATTTCCAGTGATGGTGTTCAACGGATCAGAAACATCCTGAAAAGGTTGTAGTTGGGCTATTCTAGGGGCCTCATTCTCATAATCATAATCGAAATAAAAAGAAGACTTTGGACTGAATTGATAATTAAAATTAGCATCCAGTTCCAGAAAATTAAAGTTTTGCTTCAAACTCAGTTCTGGTCTCAATCTATCACTGTTCTCAATAGTTCTGCTGGCATAACCAGACCCCAATCTGAACGACATTTTATCAGAGTTGAACACCAGTTTAACACTAGGGCTTTGACGTTCATTTTTATTAATAAAGTTAGTACTCAGTAAGTCGTTGAAATCAGTATATGTTTGAGAACTTTCATTAAAGTCAAAGGTGCTTTTAATATCTCTACGCTTTTCTGTTTCAAAAATATATTGGAAATCAAGGAACCATTTTTTTGCTTCCAATGGAAAGCGATAGGTAATTCGAGACGTTAATCTGTTAGTGTTTTGGTCACCTTCTGTAAATTGATCCCTAATGATATCAATAGGATCTGTTCCAAAGATATTAGTTTCTGAATTCAGAAAATCATCACTCTCATTAGCATTTACACTGGCATCAATAGCCAATTTTATGAATGCACCTCCTGCTCCGAAACGCTTGGTAAGATCAACAGAATTATTAAAGTTCTTGCCTGTGTTTTCTACAAAGGATGCCGTTTCGGATTGATTGGTCAAGGTGTTGCTTTCATCTCTTGAAGCCTCTTGACGCTCAAACGTAGTTGCTGATTTGGAGTATCGAAATGAGGGTTTGATATTCACTAAAAATGTGGAATCAATTTCTACGTCAAATGCCAGATTTGCGCTGTGGCTATCAGTATCATTCGTTGAATTTGAGGTTGAATTTGTAAAATAGCGTGACTCTGGCAGAAAATTTTCCCTTTCTGTGGCTGTGGCATTATCTGAATGACTTCCGGAGAAAAAATAATCAGCAGAAATATCACCATTAGATCCAATTTCATCAGCATAGTTAACGCCCGCGTTATTAGATCTTGTGATGCCCTCACCACCACCAAAAGAACGGCCGTCAATCACAAAAGATCCACTGCTATTGAAACTCACGTTGTTTGCGCCTCCAAACATTTTTCTAATTTCTCCAAAACTAAAGCCTGAAGAATTGATATTATTGCCTCCAGCCAACACACTAATGCGTTGTTCATTATCAAAAATATTGGCCATACCCGCAAACTCATAACGATCATCCGTTCCGGCACCTGCTGCAACACGCCCAAAGACGCCTTTGTTATTTTCTTCCTTTATGGTTAAATTGATCGTTTTATTCTCTGAATCACCTTTTTCTCCACTAAACGCTTCTGCTTTGCTCTTGGTATCGGTAATCTGTATTTTTTCAATAAGTTCTTTGGTCAGGTTTCGTGTCGTAATTGTTGGATCGTCACCAAAAAACGGTTTCCCATTGACCAGAATTTTATTGACCTCCTTACCATTGACCTTTATTTTTCCATCTTCGTCAACCTCTACGCCAGGCAGTTCCTTTAATAGATCTTCAACATTAGCGTCTTTCTTTGTTTTGAATGACGCCACATTAAATTCTAGCGTATCTTTCTTTATGGTTATCGGAGCACGTGACCTGATGATCACTTCGTCCAATACATTTGCCGTTTTGAGAGCAATATTTTTTAGATTGATTGGAGCTTTTCCTATTTTTATAATTTGGGAATGGGTTTCAAAACCGATATAGGAAATAATCAGATTTAAGGAGTCTTCATAGGTTGTATTGTCTAAAACGAAAGTACCGTTTTTGTCAGAAATCGTATAAGTGACCAACGTAGAATCCTTAAGGGTTTCCAAATAGACCGTGGCAGATTCTAAAAAAGATTGATCCTCCTCTGAGATTAAAGTACCTGTAATCTTGAATGATTTACCTTGGGAAAATGTCGCATAAGTGCACGACAACAATGCGAGAACGCATAGAAATTTTTTCATGAATTTGATTGATGATGATTTAATAGCTCTAAAAAAACGAATATAACTATGAAGCTGTATGAATTTTCTTAAAAAAACTAATAAAATAGTCATAATCTTATTTTTTTCTCATGTATATGCTGATCGGGACACCATGAAAATCAAACTCTTCACGCAACTTGTTCTCTAAGAAACGCTTGTAAGAATCTTTAACATATTGTGGTAAATTACAGAAGAAAGCAAATTGGGGCTGCGGCGTTGGCAACTGCATAATATACTTAATCTTAACAAACTTACCTTTTAAAGCAGGCGGTGGATTATTCTCGATGATAGGCAACATGACCTCGTTGAGCTTGCTCGTTTTTATTTTCTTGCTCCGATTGTTATACACCTCAACGGCGGTTTCAATGGCCTTAAAAATACGTTGTTTATTGAGTACTGAAATGAAGACAATAGGAACATCTGTAAAAGGTTCCATTTCTTTACGGATTTGCTTTTCATAGTCTCTAGCTGAATTGGTGTCTTTGTCAACCAAATCCCATTTATTAACCAGAACGACAATTCCTTTTCGATTGCGTTCAGCCAACCAGAATATATTTTGTACTTGCCCGTCAAACCCACGCGTGGCGTCATGTATTACGAGACAAACATCACAATGTTCAATGGCTCTGACACTTCGCATGACCGAATAGAACTCCAAATCTTCCTTGACCTTTGACTTACGACGGATACCTGCAGTATCGACCAAATTAAATTCGAATCCGAATTGGTTGTATTTTGTGTCGATAGAATCTCTGGTTGTACCCGCAATATCAGTCACGATATAACGGTCTTTGCCGATCAGCGCATTTATAAAAGACGATTTTCCAGCATTAGGACGTCCTACAACGGCAAATCTTGGTAAGTCGCTTTGTACTTCCTCAACATGTTCTGGCAACGCTTTAACAACCTCATCCAACAAATCTCCGGTACCGCTACCACTGATACTGGCAATGGTAAAATATTCGCCTAGACCCAATGAATAAAACTCTACTGCATCTTCTGCGCGCTTATTATTATCAACTTTGTTTACTGCCAAGAACACAGGCTTGTTTACCTTTCTGAGTAATTCAGCAACATCTTCGTCCATCCCAGTAACACCACTTTCCACATCAACCAAAAAAATAATGACATCAGCTTCATCAATGGCAAGTTCTACCTGTTTATCAATTTCAGCCTCAAAAACATCATCACTCCCAATAATATAGCCTCCAGTATCAATAACAGAGAACTCACGGCCATTCCATTCAGATTTTCCGTAATGTCTATCTCTGGTCACACCGCTTACTGCATCAACAATTGCTTCCCTGCGTTGAATTAAACGATTGAATAAGGTTGACTTTCCTACATTTGGACGTCCTACAATGGCTACTATATTACTCATGGTTCTTAAATTGTTTGCAAAGGTAGTGTTTCCTTTCTAAAAAAAAAGAGTATTTTTCAGCGCATTAATTTATAACTATGTCAATTACGAACGAAATTGTTTTAAGACCTCGATTTAAAAAGGAATTGAAACAAGACCATGAGACCATTTTAAAAGTCTTTGAAGCTTCTAAAAAAACGTGTCAAACTTATAAAATTGTAAGGGTGGACGACCATGTCTTTATCCGCTTACCAAAACAGGAACAGCATTTCTGGTCGCCACAACTGCATTTGGAAATTAATGAAATCGATAGTGAAACCTCTATGCTTCACGGCTTATTTGGACCTAACCCAACGGTGTGGACCATGTTTATGTTTCTACATTTTTTGGTGGCTGGACTTTTTATAGCATTTGGTATTTGGACCTATACCAATTGGACCCTTAAAAACCCATATGGCATTCAGTTAGGAATGGTGATCGTGATGATTATTGCTTGGTTTGTATTGTATTTTGCAGGACGCTTTGGAAGAACTAAAGGAAAATCCGAAATGCACGAATTGTATAATTTTATGGATACAACCTTAAAGACCAATGGGATAATTTGAGTTGAAACGAGAAGTTGACACTAAAAAATTATCGCAGAGGTACACAGAGAAGTTCAGAGACACGCAGCGTTGACTGAAAAACACACATAGATATTCTTTATTTAAAGAGTTCTACAACCTAAAAACTGCCGACTGAAGACTGAAGACTGCCGACTGAAGACTAAAACCTACTTCTGATTATATCCAAAACGTTTCAATTGTCTTTGGTCACTTCTCCAATTTTTATTCACTTTCACATAAAGCTCCAAATGGACTTGTTTGCCAAAAAACAACTCTAAATCTTTACGGGCTTCTACCCCTACTCTTTTTAAGGCCGTTCCCTTATGGCCAATGATAATGCCTTTTTGAGTTTCACGCTCGACCATAATTACAGATCGCATTCTAATGATAGTTTCTTCTTCAAAAAATTCTTCGGTATCGATTTCAACGGCATACGGAATTTCTTTTTTGTAGTGTATCAAGATTTTTTCGCGAATAGTTTCGTTTACAAAAAACCGTTCAGGCCTATCTGTAAGTTGATCTTTCGGATAGAATGCAGGTGATTCTGGTAACAGTTCAATAATTCTGGTAAATATTTCCTTGACATTGAAGCCTTGTAATGCTGAAAGAGGGTAAATCTCTGCATTGGGCACTTTTTCGGTCCACAATTGAACTTGCTCTTCCAATTGTTGCTGGTCAGATTTATCAATCTTATTCAGTAACAACAACACCGGAATTTTTGAATTCGTAATTTTCTGAAAGAACGCATCATCTTTTAGTTCCTGCTCTCCAATTTCAACCATATATATCAATACGTCAGCATCATCAAAAGCAGATTTGACGAAAGCCATCATTGATTCCTGAAGTTCATAAGCGGGTTTGATAATTCCTGGAGTGTCAGAAAGAATCATCTGAAAATCTTCACCATTAACAATACCGAGAATACGGTGTCTGGTTGTTTGCGCCTTAGAGGTGATAATCGATAATTTCTCGCCCACAAAGGCATTCATCAATGTCGATTTACCAACATTAGGATTTCCTATAATATTTACAAAACCGGCTTTATGCATCTTATGATAATTTAAACAAAGATAAGTTTTAAAATTTGAACATTATTGATTATTCCGATGGGTTTCTTTCTTCTTTTAGATCAGTCTCACTTTCAGAAATAGTGTGGGAATCATGACCATATCTTTGAGAAAACACTCGGGTAAATTCGGCTCCAAAAAAGAAAATTAGACAAGAATAAGATACCCAAAGCAAGACTAAAACAATACTTCCTGCGGCGCCATAAGTTGATCCTGGATTAGCAGTTCCGAAATAAAGGCCCAATAAATATTTCCCAAGGGTAAACAGAATGGCGGTTATCAGTGCACCAACCCATACCGTTTTCCAACTGATATTTGTGTCTGGCATATATTTGAACATCAGGGCAAAAAGCGTACTCACCACACCTAATGAAAGTACCAAATCCAACAAATAAGCAACATACAATACAATATTTGGAAACAGTTCTCTGATATAGCTATTAAGTACTCCAAGTATTGCTGTAACAATAAAACTAATCAACAGCAAAAATCCAATGACCAAGATAAACGCAAAACTTCGAGCACGATCTGTCAGCAACTTTTTAAAATTGAATTTACCTGAATCGTCTATTTTCCAAATTTTATTGAGGGAAATCTGCAATTGGTAAAACACTCCTGTGGCACCAAAAACAATACTGGCAATACCTATTAGTGTTGAAATAATATTTTTTTCGGTATCCATTGTTTCGGTGATCATGACCTTAATCGTATTTGCCGCGTCCTGTCCCAATACTGAAGAAATTTCATTGGTCAAGTGTCCCTGAACAATCTCCGGACCCCAAATACTTCCAACCACATTGATTAAAATAACAATCAATCCTGGCAAGGACAAAACCGCATAATAGGCCACTACGGCACTTAAACGCCACGGGTCATCATCATTCCATGCCTTAAATGTTTTTGTAAATAACGAAGGCAGATGCTTAAATTTGAATTTTTTTTCGATGTGCTCTTCAGCCATGGGAAACAAATTTGAAGTTCTAAAGTTAAAAAATTACTTCGGATACCTCATTTTAATGTTTCTGATTATGTCCTCTAAACCATTTAGTTTTAGCTCGTATACAGTTTCAAGCATGAGCCCCAATTGCCCTTTTGGAAACCCTTTATTATGATACCAAACAACGTAGTATTCGGGTAAATCAATCAAGAATCTGCCCTCATACTTACCAAATGGCATTTTCATATGAGCTAATTTGATGAGAAAGTTTTTATCTGGTTGCAGCACAGCTTATGGGGTCGTTTTGTAATTACCATAATCTTTTAGCGCCCTGTCTATCTTATTTTGCCAAAACACTTGTGCCACTGTATCTTTAGAATGGTTTGTTTCCTGATCATATACTTTTTGCATCACAGCCATGTCTTTATTGATATTTTGATAGGTGGTATTCAATTCTTTTTTTATCTGATGTGACAGCTTTAAATTACTGATGGCTTTCCTAAACTTACGCAGATGCAACTCCGTAATATCAAAATGCAACTGCTCATGTTTTAAAACATGTGTTGAGGCTTTTTTTTGATGTACCCAAGAGCGTTTTGGATAAAAATGTGCTTTAGCAGTAGAATTGAAACCTACAGCTTTACCATTTTTATCTTGTATGGAAAACTCGAATGAAATTCCAGAGGCTGTCAATGCCACTACATCTCCAAGATTCTTGGGTTGACCTTTAAAATCTGACCATTTCAGTTGTGCCGTTTCCTGCCACTCCAAAACGGCTTCAGTATTGGATTGTCCCATAAGGCCAAATCCCAACAGCATCATAAAAAAAAGTAACGGTTAGGAT